>CALUSQ010000005.1 GCA_944323475.1 Candidatus Gastranaerophilales bacterium | reverse complement strand
CATTGGGTGCAGATAGAGGTCAAACTCTTAAAGCATTTCAAGAAGCTGAAGCATATGATGGACCTTCTATCATCTTTGCTTATGCTCCTTGTATCGCTCACGGTATCGATATGAGTAAAACACAAACTGAACAAAAACGTGCAGTTGAAGCAGGATACTTCCCACTATACAGATATAATCCTGCTAACGAACAACCATTTACTTGGGATGCTAAAGATCCTAAAGGCAGCTACCAAGAATTTATCAGAAGCGAAGGAAGATACAAACAGCTTCAAAAAACAAATCCTGAAGCTGCTGAATCTCTTTACGTAAAAGCTGAAGAAGATGCTGCTAAGAGAATGGCTGTGTTCAAATCAATAGGCGAGCTTATTAAATAAAATTATGTTCACATAATTTAAAGAGACATTTTGTTTTAAACAAAATGTCTCTTTTTTATTGACAGTATAAATATTAAATTATAGATTATTAATTATGTGTGATTATTTTGAAAATATTATTTTAAAATATAATATAAAAAATTATTTATTATCTTTTAAAAAGAAGTATTCTGGTAAAAGAGTTTTGTTATATGGCACTGGGAAATTATTTTGTACATTATTGAATAAAGGTTATTTTGAAGGAATTAATATTATTGGTGTTTCGGATTTAAAATATGATGAACAAGATAATTGTATTAATGATTTTGGCTTTAATTCATATTCTCCAATTAATATGATAAAAGCTAATCCTGATGTTATTTTGTGCACATTAGAAAAAAGTTATTTGGTTTTTAGTGCTTTAAAACTTTACGCACAAAATCATAATAATTCTATAAAGGTTGAGACTTTAATTCCTGTTAATTATTTTAGGCTTTTTTATAATAAATTTATTGCTACTTTTCTAACAAAGTTTAAATATTTATTTAATAAGAATAAAAAATACAATAATGTAATTTATGTTACCGATGATTTTGGTAATAAAAAAATTTATAGAAAGCAAATACAAGGGTTAAAAATAATTTTTATTGGGAATAATAATACTATCTGCATCCACAAAAACTGTTTAAATAAATTTATTAATTCGTTTATTTATTGTACAGATAATTGTCATTTTGAAATAAATAAAACTTACAATAATATTAGAGGTCTTAAGCTTGTATTGAATGCAAAAAATTCAAGAGTTACAGTAGGAAAAAATTCTTTATTTTCCGGAGGTAATATTGTTTTATCAGGAGAAAATAATCTTTCGGTAAAAATTGGTAATAATTGTTATTTTGGTTCAAACTTAAATATTCGTACATCAGATGCACATTCTTTGATTGATAATATATCGCAAGAAATTCTAAATAAAGGTGAAGATATTATTATCGGTAATAATGTTTGGCTAGCAAATAATGTGACAGTGAATAAAGGAGTAAAACTTTCTGATTATACTGTTGTTGCTTCAAATTCTTTGGTTAATAAAAAGTTTAATGAGAATAATATACTTATAGCCGGTATACCTGCTAGAGTTAATAAAAAAGATATATCTTGGAGACCTGAGTCTCCTTCTTAATTTATTAATTTCATTGATTTGATTTTTATACTATAATTGTAATGTAACATTTTAAACAATTAATGAATAGTGAGGGAAGATGAGAAAGCCGAATATTGCAGTTTTAGGTGCAACAGGAGTAGTTGGTAGAGAAATTTTAAAAATATTGGTTGAAAACAATGTTCCTTATAATGAAATAAAATTTTTAGCTAGTGCAAAAAGTGCTGGCAAAAAGATTACATTTAAAGGTGAAGAACATACTATTATAGAAGCAACTCCTGAAGCATTTGAAGGTGTAAATATTGTTTTGGCTTCTGCTGGTGGTTCTACGTCTTTGGCATTGGCTCCTGAAGCTGTAAAAAGAGGTTGTGTTTATATAGACAACTCAAGTGCTTTTCGTATGGAAAAAGATGTGCCTTTGGTTATTGCAGGAGTAAACGATGAAGATTTAAAAAATCATCATGGTATAGTTGCAAACCCAAACTGCTCAACTTCTCAGTTGATGCTCGTTTTAAAACCTTTAGATGATTATGCAAAAATTAAAAGAATGATTGTCAGCACATATCAAGCGGTTTCCGGTGCTGGGTTGGCTGCTATTAACGAACTTAAAGAAAATACTATGGCCGAAAATGAAGGTAAAGATTTTGAAAATGTTAAGTTTAAAAAACCTATTGCATACAATGTTATCCCTCAGATAGATGTATTCTGTGAAAACGGGTATACAAAAGAAGAAATGAAAGTTACTAATGAAACAAAAAAAATTCTTCATTTAGATCCGTCCACTCCGATATCTTGTACAGCTGTTAGGGTTCCTGTTTTTCATGGCCACTCAGAGGCTGTAACTATTGAGTTTGAAAAGGAGATTACACCTGAAAAGGTCAGAGAAATTTTAGAAAATGCCTGGGGTGTTGAAGTTATGGATGATATTGAAAATTATGTATATCCTACACCTCTTGATGCTGCAGGCAAAAACCCTGTATATGTTGGAAGAATCAGAAAAAATATTGCATTTAATAATGCAATTGACCTGTGGTGTGTAGCTGATAACATAAGAATCGGTGCAGCACTAAACACTGTAAGATTAGCTGAAAGTGTTATCAAAATGGGTCTTTTTTAAAGATAAGAAAGCGTAATTATATGAGTACCGAAACACAGTCGAAAGTTATTTCAATACGCGATTTTGATTATGAATTACCAAAAGAACTTATTGCTCAAGTTCCGTCAGAAAAACGCGAAAATTGTCGAATGATGGTGTTGGATAAAAATAATCAAACTATTGAAAACAAGCATTTTTACGATATATTAGATTATTTTGATGAAAATGATGTTCTTGTATTGAATAATACAAAAGTTATTCCTGCAAGACTTTTTGGAAGAAAAGACACAGGTGCTCATATAGAAGTGTTTTTGTTGAAACAAATTTCAGGAAAAACTTGGGAAGTTTTGATTAATCCTTCAAAAAGAGTTAAAGAAGAAACGATAATTGAAATTTCTCCTGATATGTATGTAAAAGTTTTAACAAGGCAAAATGAAGGTAAGTGGCTTGTTGAGTTGAACTATGATGGTGATTTCTATGAGATATTGGACAAAGTTGGTAACATACCTCTACCTCCATATATTGAAAGACAAATGACTGATGAACAATTAAAATCATTGGACTATGAAAGATATCAAACTGTCTATGCTCAAAAGGAAGGTTCTGTAGCTGCGCCTACTGCTGGTTTGCATTTTACACAGGAAATACTTGAAAAACTTAAAGCAAAAGGTGTGCAGGTTTGTTATGTTACACTTAATGTCGGTTTGGGTACATTCAGACCTGTGAAAGTAGAAAATATATTAGATCATAAAATGGATTCTGAGGAATATGAAATTTCTAAAAAAACTGCAGAAATTATAACGAATGCAAAAAAACAAGGTAAAAGAATTACAGCTGTCGGTACAACAACAGTTAGAACACTTGAAACCTGCATGCAAAAGTATGATGAGATTATTGAGTCTATAGATGATTCGACTTTGTTTATCTATCCTGGATTTGAGTTTAAAGTAATTGATAGATTGATTACAAACTTCCATTTGCCAAAGTCAACTTTATTGATGCTTGTTAGCGCATTAGCAGGTAAGGATTTTATATTTAAAGCTTATGATGAAGCTATCAAAGAAAAATATAAATTTTACAGTTATGGCGATTGTATGCTGATAGAATAAAATAGCTGATTGATTTATAAATTATTATCCAACACAGTTACTTTACCTGTATCGAAACTCAAATATCCTCTAACAATTTCAAATTTTCCGTCATGGTAGGCTTGTCTAAGTATTTTTGAACGTTTGAGCAGTTTTCTTTTCTTTGTTAGAGTGTAATTTCTTGCTAATTCATTATAACATTCTGTTTCGCTATCTATTATTTCATAAACCGAACGTATAAGAAGTTCTAGGTGATCAGGTTCTTTGGGGTACATTGATTTTGCTGCTTTCATTACTCCGCAATCATCATGACTCAAGACCATAACAAGAGGTACTTTAAGATGTTCAACAGCATATTCTACACTTTCAAGAATATTTTCACCTATTACTGCGCCTGCACATCTTACGACAAAAAGTTCTCCAAAACCTTTGTTGAAAAACAATTCCGGAACAACTCTTGAATCAGAACAAGTAACAATACAAGCTATTGGTGCTTGATGGTCTTTTAGGCTTTGCATGGATTGTAAATCTCTATCTGAATCGTTTATAACTCCATTAATAAAGTCTTCATTACCTTTTAAAAGAGTTTCAAGTACTTTTTGTGCTCTTTCGTTCATAATAGTTTTTTCTAATATTTACTTATCTTTTTCTACATTTTTAATTTCTTTAGCTTCAATTTTTTTTGTATTTACCGCTAAATCATCAGTTGTTCCTTTTGCAAGATTTTTTTTGTCTTGTTCATTATCAAGTTGTTTGTTGATAATAATTGTTTGACCTACTTGAATGACATTGCTTGAAATAAGATAAAGCAAAACACCTGCTGGAATAGGAATGAACAAGAAGGTAGCTGTAAGCATTATAGGCATCATTGTTCCGAGTGATTTTTGCATTGCTTCTTGAGCAGGATCTACTTGTGTCATTTTGTTAGTAGACATCATTATTTTTTGTGTAAGGAACATTGTTGCACCAAATATTACAACAAGTAACAACACATCATAATTAAACGAAGTTTTTGCAGCTACTGTTGGTACACTTGCAGCAAGTATATCTCCTTGTCTGTTAAATGTAACTTTTTCAATTTCTCTAGTACTGTTATCAGTTACTGTTGCTTCAACTTTAGTTATTTTATCTAATTGGCTGAATTTTAAATCAAAATCATCTAAGCTGATTTTTAAATCAACAGGTTCGCCAGGAGTAATATCTCCTTGAACTTTTAATGCGCTTCTGGGGTTTGATAGTTTTGCACCTTCAAGTTCTTTGTCACCAATGTAAACCTTAATATTTTTATTTAATGAAAATGTATCTCTTGTATCTACAGAGAACTTGCCATCATTAGAAATTCCTGCATTGCCTTTCAGAGTTGCATCAAGTCTGTTAATGAATAAAAATTTTGATTGTCCAGCCATAGATATAAACTGAGGACTCATCAATGATGAATACAACAATATGAATATAGGCATTTGAATTAACAAAGGTAAGCATCCTGCCATCGGGTTAAATTTATGTTCTTTGTAGAACTCCATCATTTTTTGCTGCATTACTTGAGGATTATTTTTGTATCTGTCTTGGATAGCTTTCATTTTGGGTTGCAGCATTTGCATTGTTTTCATAGAACGTTGTTGAGATACGTTTAATGGCCACATAGCAAGTCTGATAATCACAGTCAATGCTATAATCCCAAGGCCATAGCTACCAAATATATTACTTAATTGTTTTAAAAAATCTATTGTTAATGTAGTAAAATCCAATTTGTTCTCTCCCCTGTATTTCCCTAAATAATATTGTAAAACAAAAATATATTTTGCCAATTAAATTTATGTATTATAATGAAACAAAAATACAGGAAATTTACTTATGAAAATAGTTGTTTTTGGCGCTAGTGAGATGGGTCTTCTCATTGCAACAGAATTTTTTGAAGATCATGATATAACAATAATCGATAAAGAGGAAAACAAGACAGAAGCACTTAATCGTCTTGATATTAGTTTTATTGCAGGTAACGGTTCTAACATCAACACTTTAAAATCTGCAAATATAGAAGATGCTGATATTTTTATTGCGAGTACATCTTTTGATGAAGCAAATATTGTTTCTTGTCTTACTGTAAGTAGATTAAGCAGAGCGAAAACAGTTTGTTTTGTCAGCAAACCTGAGTATATAGAATCTTTGAAGCTTGTCAAAAATACTCAGTATGAAATGATAGATTTTGTTATTTGGCCAGAAGAACTTCTTACACAAGAAATTTTTAGAATAATTACTGTTCCTGAAGCTGTTGATGTTGAAAATTTTGCTCAAGGTCGTTCAAGATTATTGGAATATAGAATTAAAGAAGATTCCTTAATCTTGGGTAAAAAACTTAAAGATTGCCGTTTCCCAGATGAAACTCTTGTTGTTGCAATAACAAGAGATGAAAAATTATTTATTCCTGATGGTGAAACAGAATTTCTTTTAAACGACAAAGCTATTTTTATGGGGTCATCTACCTCTTTGGATATCCTTGCAAGAGAGATATTCCAAAGCAAATCTAAAGTAAAAACTGCTGCTATTATTGGTGGTGGTAGTGTTGGATTGATGCTTGCTCAAAATTTAGAGAAAGTAAATATTAAGACAAAAATTATTGAGAAAGATTATAAACGTTGTGAAGACTTAACAGAAGAATTGAAAGACACATTAGTCCTTTATGGTGATGGTTCTAATATGGAACTATTGGAACAGGAAGATATTGGTGAAAGTGATGTAGTAATTAGTGTTACTAACAATGATGAAAAAAATCTTTTGTGTTCTCTTTTAACAAAACAAATTGGTGCCAAAAAGGTGATTACAAGAGTTTCAAAAAATACTAATATAAGCCTTTTTGAAAAGGTTGGTATAGATGTTGCTATATCACCAAAAGAGGCAGCTATTAATGAAATTAGAAATAACCTCATAGAAACTGATGTAGAAATATTGGCAACAGTAGAAAGAGGTCAAGGTAGAATTATTGAGTCAGTTATTCCTTCAAATTTTGAAGAAACAGCTATAATGAATTTAAAATTGCCAGTAAAAGCTATTATTTCTACAATTCAAAGAGGTCATAGTGTTATTGTTCCAAAAGGTATTACAATTTTAAAACCAAATGACAAAATTTTGATTTTTACAACAGAAGATGATTCACAGAAAATTATTGATTTTTTTAGGTAAAACAATTAAGGAAATGCAATGAGACCTGTTTATATATTTACAGCATTAGAACTTGTTATGAGATGTATATCGCTAGTGATATTTGCACCAGTTGCAGTTGCTGTTTATTACCGTGATTGGAATTCAATTATTCCTTTTGTAGTAGCTGCTGTTTGTGCACTTACAATTAGTTTTCTATGTAGAAAAAAATCATCAGAATTTGAAAGTTTAAATGATATAAAAAAATCAGAAGCTCTTTGTGTTGTTGCTGTTTCATGGTTGGTTTTTTGTCTAATAGGAGCTATTCCATATCTTTATTTTGGTCTATCTCCAATAAATTCTTTATTTGAATCAGTTTCGGGTATTACCACAACAGGCGCTACAATTTTGACTTCTTTTGATTATCCTAAAGCCATGTTTTTTTGGCGTTCTATGAGTCAATGGCTCGGAGGTATGGGGATAATAGTTCTTTTTATCGCTGTACTCCCTCAGTTTGCAGTTGCCGGTCGTCAAATGTTCTTTGCTGAAGCTCCTGGGCCTACAGAAGAGAAAATAACCCCTAGAATTAGACATACTGCTAGTGCTGTTTGGACTATTTATTTAATTGTTACTATTTTAGAAATTATTTTGCTAAAATTAGCAGGCATGCCTTTGTTTGATGCTTTTTGTAATTCTTTTTCAACTTTATCAGGTGGTGGCTTTTCTCCACATCCTCAAAGTATAATGGGGTATCATTCAAATTTAATTTGTTGGATAATGATATTTTTTATGTTTATAGCCGGTGTAAACTTTGCCTTAATGTATAAGGTTTATTTGTGTAAAAAACCTTCTTTTTTATTTAAAGATGAAGAGTTCAAAACTTATTCTTTAATAATCTTGATATTTTCTATTTGTATAGCTTTACTTTTGTATAATCAAGGAGTTCATAATTTTTTTGAGGCAATAACTACAGCAGCATTTCAGGTTATAAGTATAATAATTACAGCTGGTTTTGCATCCGTAGATTTTAATCAGTGGCAATTAAGCGCAAAAATGTTTTTATTTGTGCTATTTTTCTGTGGGGCTTGTGCCGGTTCTGCTGGTGGTGGCTTGAAAGTGGTTAGAATTATATTCTTATTTAAATATTTAAGAAGAGAAGTTGCTAAAATTTTGCATCCAAATGCTGTTTATCCGATTAAATTTAACAAAGTTACTATTCCTCAAGAAGTAATAAGGCAAATTGTTGCATTTATATTTTTCTATTTCTTTATTTTTGCATTATCTGCTTTTATTATTGCAATAATTGAAAATAGTTCGGTTGTCGGTGTTACAGGAAGTATAACTACATTGGGAAATATTGGTCCTGCTTTTAATGTAATCGGGCCTATGGGGTCGTTTGATGTTCTTCACCCTGTATCAAAAATTATTTGTATATTAAATATGCTGGTAGGCAGGTTGGAGTTGGTTCCATTTTTGGCTATGTTACATCCTGATTTTTGGAATATAAAATAATATTTTTTAATTGTTATTTGCTAAAATATCAACTTTATATATGTGTAAAACGTAATATTATCTGATACAATTGTTCAGTAAAGAAAATTTAGAGGTAGTCAGGTGGAACAAAATATTGTAAAAAAAGAGATAGAGTATCCCTATTTAACCAGACCCGTTGAGATATATGAAAGAGCTTGCGGACACAAGATTGTTTTAGCCCATAAAGAGGGCGGGCTTGTTAATATTTCAAGCTGGGTAAAAACCGGATCTATTAATGAAAATGATGAAAATAACGGTATATCTCACTTTTTGGAACATCTTATGTTCAAAGGTACTCACAAACATAAAGCAGGATATTTTGACAAAACATTAGAGTCAAAAGGCGCTATTGTAAATGCTGCAACTTGGAAGGATTATACTTTTTATTATGTCACTCTGCCTCAAGGTCCTGATGGTGCATACTTTAAAGAAGCAATAGAGCTCCATGCTGATATGATGCTTGATCCTGTTATTCCTGAAGATGAAATTGGACCTGCTTTTAAATTGGGTGATGACAATGTTTCTCAAAAAAGAGAACGCCATGTTGTTATTGAAGAAATAAGAATGCGTCAAGACCAACCTTGGACTAAAATTTATAATAATACAAACAAAAATATGTATACTAATCATCCATATAGAAGAGATGTAATTGGTTTTCCTGAAACTATTGCTTCTATTTCTCGAGAAACGATTTTAAATTATTATAGAACTCATTATACACCTAATAATATTACAACAATTATTGTTGGTGATTTTAATCATGAAAAAATTCTTGAAAAAGTTATAAATGAGTTTGATTTTAAAGGTAGAGAAAATTTTCAAAATCCTAAACATGAATTGGATTTATCCACTCAAGAAGAAAAATACTATGAGCTTAACGGTAAAATTAATACAGGATTTGCTATTACAGGTTGGCTTGGTCCTGTAGCTCGTGATTTAAAAGATAATATCGGTCTTGAAATCATCAATATAATAATGGGAGAAGGTCAAAGTTCTCGTTTGTATCAAAATCTTATAGAAACAGTTGAGAATCCTGTTTTTAATGTTGTTACTACTGATTTCTATAATTTTAAAGATGGAGGAAATTTCTTTATTCAAGCTAATTTTAAAGCTGAGAAAAAAGATGAGGCTATATCTTTAATTAAAAAAGAATTTAACAATCTTTTAAAAGACGGCATTACAGAACAAGAGTTTTATAAGGCAAAAAAGAAACTTAAGGTTAGATTTGCAGAAAGTGCAGAAACTGTTTCTGATATTGCAGAAAATATCGGCTATTATATGACAGTATGTGATGATTTAGATCTTGTTGAAAAATATTTAGAAGACTTGAATTCTTATGCTCTTCAAGATGTAAACAACGTTGCACGCAAATATTTGAATTTTAACAATGCTGTTACTACAGTTCTTTTACCTGAATAGAACAAATGAATTATTCTGAACAATAATAAAGGATTCAAAATGAAAAAAATAATCTTAAATAATAATATTCCTTTGGTAATCAAGCAAAATAAAAATACACCAAGATGTGCATTATGTTTTTATTTTAAAATTGAAAAACCTGAAAATAGAGCAGGTTTGTATTCTGTATTGAACAGACTTTTTTTGCAGGGTACAAAAAACAGAAGTGCAAAACAACTTGCTGATGAGTTGGATGAAAATGCAATTGATTGCTATAGTGAAATGAAATATGATTTTATTCGTTTTAAATTGCAGTGTTTGAATGAAGATTTGGAAAAAGGTATAGAAATACTTTCTGATATCATTAAGAATTCTACATTTGATGATTTTAATAAAGAGGTTATAAAACTAAAAGGCGAAATCCCTGCAGAAATGGATGATCCAAAGTCAAAGGCAATGGATGGCTTTTATAAAAATATTTTTAAAAACCATTTGTATGGTCATACATACACTAAAATTCTTGAAGATATTAATTATGTTACAAAAGATGATGTAATAAATGCATATAATAATATATTAGACGATTCTTCAAAAGTGATTAGTTTTGTTGGAGATTTTGAGGAAAAAACAGTTGAAGAACTTTTAAATAATTATTTTGCTGATATAAAAAATGCGTCGGCAAAAAAATGTGAAATAGAATCACCAATTTTAGAAAAAACAGAAATTGTAAAAATACAAAAAGATGATGCTTCTCAGGCACAAATTATACAAGGTTGGCATGTGCCGACAATTTTTGATAAGGATTATCCTGCGATTATGGTCATGAACACAATGTTGGGATCAAGCGGATTGTCTTCAAGATTATTTCTTGAATTAAGAGACAAAAAAGGTTTGGCCTATGTTGTTAGAAGCAGCTATGAAACTTATAATAAAGCTGCTTTGTTTAATGTTTATATCGCGACTGAGCCTAAAAATATAAAAACATCGCTTGAAGGTTTTAAAATAGAATTGGATAAAATAAAAAATATACCTGTTACTGAACAGGAATTGGAAAATGCAAAAAATAATCTTATTGGAAAAAGACAATTTTTTACTGAAACAAACTTGCAGCAATCAAGTCTAATGGCTTTTTATGAAGATAAGGGACTAGGTGCTGATTTTGAAGAAAAACTTATTGAAAAAATTATGAATGTAAAAACAGAAGATATTATGAGGGTTGCTAATCTCTGCATAAAAGAACCCTTTGTTCTTACGGTATTGGCACCAAAAGAATATTTGAATTTTGATTAGTAAAGAGGTGTGAAAATGGCTCCAAACCCTGTTAAAAGAGGGCTAAAAGTACAAATAGAAGTTGATACTGGCGTATCTTTAGGCGCGAGAAATCGTGTAGATTGTTACATAATTGAGCCTGACTATGACAGGTTAACTATTTCTTTTCCTGAAGCGCGTTCGGATTTGCTGCCTTATTTGACAGAAGGTTCTGAAATAAAGGCTTTTGTTTATACTTTTTCAGGAATTATTGTTGTTAATTCTGTTGTTTTTGATGCTCCTTTTGATGGAAGAATGGTTATTGAATTTAATGAAGAAAATCAAGTTATACAACGTCGTAAATATTTAAGAATGCCTTATATTACTGACTTGTATCTTCAATTAGAAGAAGGCAATATAAAGGTTAATACCCTTGATATAGGTGGTGGCGGTGTAAGATTTATTTATGATAAGACATTGCCTGATTCTATGAATTTGACTGCTCAATTGCGTTATGCAAATTATGAGCCATTGATTAAACTACAAGGTATGATTTTGAAGAAAAATTTTTACAAACCAAATGAGTATGTTTTAGAATTTATGCAGATTAAAGAAGTAGACCGTGATAAAATAATTAAAAAATGTATTGATTTAGAACGTGAACAAAATAAAAAATACTAATCTGCTTAATCACTTTGCAAAAAATTGATATGTATTTTAATATAAATATATAGAGTAATTAAGAATAAAATGTTTAAATTAAGACAGCATAGACAACAGCAAAATAATAAAATGAAGGTTAATACCAATCTTCAAAAGGCAATAGAAAATTGTCAAATAGAGCTTGCCAAAGATCCAACAAATGCAAAGCTGCATGTTCGTCTTGGTGATTTGTATATTGAGTGGCATTTGGATATTCATCAAGCAAGACAGTATCTTGATGAGGCTATTACAGAATATCAAAGAGCTCTTGAGTCTTATATTAATTCTTACGAAATTTATTACAAAATCGGTATGGCTTTTTATTATAAAAATGAAATAGACCGTGCAATAAATTATTTTAATCTTGCTGTTGAAAAAAATAATAAATGTTCTGATGCATATTATATGCTTGCTTGTTGTCATACTAAAAAAGCTCATTTTTCTGATGCTTTGGAGTATGCAAAAAAATCTATAAAATTAAAACCTTTTCGAAGTGCAAGAGCACATTTTCTTAGATATAACTTATATCGAGTTATGTCAGTAAGAAACTTTAAAACATCTTTAAAAAGACAAAGAGAATTTTTGTTGTCTATATTGTGTTTGCCGTTTGATTATCAGGCAATTAAAGCAGTTCTTAAAGTTATATCGTATTTTCAATTTTTGCCTATGCTTTCAAAAGGTTGGGTAATGGTTGCAAGAAACGGTATAGATGAAGCTATTGAACTCTATCGAGATGCATTGGAGAAAGCTCCGGGTTTTATTATTTTATATTGTTTATTGGGTGATATTTATAGAGCAATTGGCCGATATGAGGATGCTATTTTGGAATATAAAATGGCAATTATGCTAGATAGTCTGAATATCACAGCATATCGTTCTTTATGTTCTGTGTATGAAGAGCTTGGTGATTTAGATAGTGCTGTTGATTCTTACCACAGGTTGATTGAAATACAGCCTAATGTCGCTGAATATTATAGCAATCTTGCTAATATTTTATATCTGAAAGGCGAACCTAAAGAAGCTATCTCTTATTATCAAAATGCAATTACTTTGAATCCTCGTCCAGAATGGACAAGTGTAATTGCTCAGACTTTAGGGTATGTTTTTCAAGAGTCAGAAAAAAATACAGATGCAGCTATTAGTGCTTATCAGTCTGCTTATCTTTTGACACCTACTGATATTGATATTTTTATTAATTTAGGCAGTGCATTTTATGATAAACAAGAATATAATAATGCTCTTACTGTTTATAGAAGAGCCTTGGAATTAGATCCAACTAATGCCAAAATTCATTGTAACTTAGGCTTTTTGCACTGGGGCAAAGGTGATATTGATGAAGCAATAAAAGAATATGAGCTTTCTATCAAATATGATTCAACCTATGATATAGCTTATAACAATTTAGGTGTAATATATCTTGATGATTTAGGCAGAGTTCAACAAGCAATAGAGCTTTTTGAAAAAGCAATACATTACAATCCTAATTATGCGTTGGCTCATTATAATCTTGGTCGTTCAATTGCTATTAAAGGTGATAAAGTAGAAGCTGCAAAGCTTTATCAAATTGCTATGGATTTGAATAATGTAACTAATGAACTTGATCCTCAAGAAATTACAGATAAGATTCAAGGCTTATTTGATTCATAGTGTAAGGAGTTTTATGAAACATATTGATGAAATAAGAGTATATTATGCAGATACAGATGCATACGGTGTTGTTTGGCATGGCGCATATTTAAGATGGCTTGAAGCAGGCAGAATTGAATATACAGATAAAGTGCTTGGACTTGATTTAAAAAAAATGCAAGAAGATGGCTGTATACTTCCTGTTATTGAATTGAATATAAAATACAGACTTTCTGCAAAACTTGATGAAAATCTTATTCTGGAGACAGAAGTTGAAGAGTTAAGACCAAGTGCTATAGTCTTTAAACAAACATTAAAAAATAAAGATACAGGTGTTATAAATATTGTAGGTACAGTAACTTGTGTTGCTGTTGATACTACTACTAACAAAATGTTTAGACGTCTTCCTTCTTTTATTACAGAAGCATATAATAAGCAACTCGCAATAGTTTAATATTTTATTCAGCCAAAGCTTCAAGTACAGCTATTTTCATTACCTCAGGTTTTGCTTTTTTGCCTGTCCAAATTTCAAAGGCTTTTGCTCCTTGGTGTACAAACATATCCAAGCCAGTAATGGCTTTATAACCATTGTTTTGAGCTAATTTTAGCAATTCTGTCTTTAATGGATTGTATACAATGTCATAAACTACAGCGTCTTGGGGAAGTGTTTTTAAAACTTGTTCATCTATGGGGCTTGTCCCCATTGCTTTCCCTCTCATTCCGATAGGAGTTGAATTTACAAGCATAATTGAATCTGAAAGATCTCTAAGACTTTGCATTTGTTTTAAATCGAAAGCTGTATTAACAAATTTATTTCTCAAGAAGTTAACCATATTACTTGCGTTTATTATGTTTCTTGCATAAAAATCTATTTTCTTTACTCCACATTCGCAAAGTGCAATGGCGGCTGCTCTTGATGCACCACCAGTGCCAAGGATTGAAACATTTTTGCCTTGCAGTTGTTTTTGTATATCTTGAGGAATCGCCGCTTTAAAACCATAAATATCAGTATTGTAGCCGTACAATGTTTTGTCAGACATTATTTTAACTGTATTAGCACATCCTGCAATATCCGCAGATTTATCAAATTCATCTAAAAATAATGTAATTGCAACTTTATGAGGAATTGTTATATTAAAACCAGCATAATCTCTTGATTTTAAGTATTTTACTCTATCTACAAGATCTTCACTTTCTGTATCCAAAGTTTCATAATTGCCTTCCAATCCAAGGTCTTTCAGCATTGCATTATGCATTACTGCTGATAATGATTGAGAAAGAGGATGACCTATGACTGCAAACTTATACATTTTCTTCTCCATTTTCTGAGTCTAAAGGTTTGGAATAAGAACATTTTGGGTTAGAACATACAATCTTTGATTCTTTTTTTGTGATTTTTTTAACCATATATTCTCCGCATTCTGGACATTTTTCTGCAACCGGTTCATTCCAAGATACAAAATCACAATCAGGATATTTATTACAGCCGTAAAATATCTTGCCGTACTTTGACTTTCTTTGAATTACTTCGCCTTTTCCGCACTTTGGACAAGTTACACCTGTTGTGATAACAAGTCTTTTTCTATTGTTGCATTCTGTATTTGTACATTGTAAATATTTGCCGTATGGACCTACTTTTACAATCATATCAGAACCGCATTTTCCACATTTTTCTTCACTTTTTTCGTCTATTTGGACTGCTGTACCGTCTTTGTTCAGCGGTAACATCGTTTTACATTCAGGGTATCCGGAGCAGCCTAAGAATTGAGTACCAAAGCGGCTTGTTCTGACTATCATTTTTTTACCGCAGTTCGGACATGTAACATCAGATTCAATTAGAACTTTTGGCATATTTTTCTTTGCAGAATCTACAGTGCCGCAGAATGGTGTATAAAAATCTTTTAAAACATCTGTCCATATTGCTTTTTTTTCTGCTATGTCGTCAAGTTTTGTTTCCATATTTGCGGTGAACTCGTAGTTCATAATATCAGTAAAATATTTAACAAGTTCTCTGCATAATGTTCTGCCAAGTATTGTAGGGGCAAGTGCTTTTTCTTGTTTTTCTACATATCCTTTTTGTTGAATTTTAGAAATGATTGGAGCATAAGTAGATGGACGACCTATACCATGTTCTTCCAAAGCTTTAACAAGCGATGCTTCCGTATATCTTGGTGGTGGTTGTGTAAAATGTTGTTTTGGATCAACTTTTTCAAGTTTTACATCATCACCTTGTTCTAAATCAGGAATTTTGCTTTGACTTTCCAATTCGTCTTCTGCGTCATTGTAAATTTTTAAGAAACCGTCAAATACAACTTTACTTGTTCCTGTTTTAAATAAATAATCACCTGCTGTTATATCAACAGATGTATTTTTAACTTTTGCATTTTCCATCTGTGAGGCAATGAATCTTGACCATATGAGCTTATAAAGTTTGTATTGCTCAGATGTTAAATATTGTTTTATGCTATCAGGAGTTCTTTCTACATAAGAGGGTCTGATAGCTTCGTGAGCATCTTGGATATTTTTGCCGCTTTTTGTATAAATATTAGGATTTTGCGGGTAATAATTTTCACCGTAATTTGTTGTCACAAAATCTTTGGCTGCAGCTTGTGCATCATCGGAAATTCTTGTTGAGTCTGTTCTCATATATGTAATTAAACCGACAGGTCCATCTGCACCAATGTCTATACCTTCGTAAAGCTTTTGTGCAATTTGCATAGTTTTGGATACGCCATAGCCAAGTTTTGAACTTGCTTCTCTTTGCAAGGTAGATGTTATGAATGGAGCTGATGGTTTTCTTTGAGTATCTCTGTATGTTACTTTAGAGACTTCGTATTTAAGCACTTTTTTGAGTAGTTCTTCAACTATTTTGTCAGCTTCTTCTTTGTTTTTTATTTCAATTTTTTTGTCTTTATACTTAGTCAGTTCTGCAGTGAATGGCAGTTTATCTTTTAGAAGATTTGCACTTATTGTCCAGTATTCAACAGGGATAAATGCGTCAATCTCGTCTTCTCTTTCGCAAATCATTTTTAATGCAACGCTTTGAACACGACCTGCTGAAAGTCTGTAATTCCTCATTTTTTCCCAAAGAACAGGACTGATTTTGTAGCCTACAAGTCTGTCAAGAATTTGGCGTGTTTGTTGTGCTTTTACTCGATCCATATCTATGTTGCGGGAATTTTCTACAGCGTGTTGAACGGCTTTTGGGGTTATTTCATTAAATTCTATACGATAGACTTTGTCATCAGGTACTTCCAGTACTTGTCTTACGTGCCAGGCTATAGCTTCTCCTTCTCTATCAGGGTCGGATGCCAGATATATTTTATCAGATTTTTTTGCCAGTTCATTGAGCTTTTTTACTACAACTTTCTTTTCAGGCATTACTACAAATGATGGTTCAAAATTGTTTGACACATCAAAGCCCAAGACTTTAGGAGGAAAATCTCTTATGTGTCCGTAGCTTGCTTCTATTTGATATGAATCACCAAGTATTTTTTTTATAGTTTTTGATTTTGCAGGAGATTCCACTATTACAAGTGCTTTTTCTTTTTTGGATTTAGCCTTGTTTGTTTTTGTATTTTCTTTTTCAGCTGATTTTGTTTTTGTTTTGGTCATAGTTATTTTTTGTTTTGTAAAAATCTGATGAGCCTAGATATAATAACATTGTCAAAATTTTTAAGCAAATATTTAAAAAATTGGTATAAAAAGATGATTTCTTTTCAAAATATTTTAATTTTTAAAGTTTCTGCCGATAAATATATAGACATGAGACTGAGGTAGGCATGCTAGAGCAACCTAAAATGAATAATACGAAAAATTCTAATATACAAAATGATTTGAACGGTGCTAGGACAGAAGATGAAAAATCTGCTGTTTATAAAACTCTTGAAAAAGCAAGGATTTATCATGAAAAATATCTTTTAAGGTCTAACAGTAATGATCTTGAGCATGCTGTAAATTATTATATTCAAGCAATTAAACAAAATCCTAAAATACCAGAAACATATTACAGGCTTGCTAGTTTAATGTTTGAAAATGGACAAATCTCATTGGATTCAGCTATAGAACAATGTAAAGTAGCGATTAATATTGATCCTTCAAATACAAATGCTCATATATACACAGGGTATTTCCTTCAATTAGCTCGTGATTTTGAAGAAGCAGAAAAAGAATTTAAAAGTGCTATTAATTTAAATCCTATAAAATCAGCACGACCTCGTCTCATTTTAGCTGCTTTACTTTATGAGAAAATTAATAAGGTTAAGCCGTCTTTAGTGGATTTTATTCGTATGGTTTATTATGCATGTTCTGGATGTCTTACTGTATTATGGGATTTTGCCTCAATTAAAATGATGTACAAAAATATTACAGATGATGCATTAGTCTTTATTTATAAGTCTTATGGTGGGCTGTTAGAAAAGGTTAAAAACAGTACTCTTGCTGTTGCTACATATGATGCAGCAGCGGAAAGTACAGGACGTGATGAGTATTTTTATAACAAAATTGGGGATATTTGTGTTAAAGAACGTGCCCCTGAAATTGCTCTTGATGCTTATAAAAAGGTTCTTGAATCTAGTCCTTACGACAGAAGTGCCTTGATTAAAATGGCTACTTTGATTCAAACATATTTTCCTGAAAAACATGATGAAGCCATTGATTGTTATACAAGAATTTTGGAAATTGAACCGGATAATGATAAGGTTTATTATGAATTAGGTCATTTGTATCTTCAAAAGAATGACAGTTTACCAGCAGTAAATGCTTTTAACATGGCTTTAGAAAAAGATGAAGAAAATCCTTTTTATCATAATAGTTTAGCTTTTGCTCTTGTTCAGTTAGAACAGTATGATGAAGCTATTGAACATTATCAAAAGGCTATTAATATAAATCCAGATCCTTATTGGACTTCAATAGTTTGTCAAGCTTTAGGATCTGTTTATTTAGAAATTAAACAAAACTATGAAGCTGCTATTGTTCTTTATCAAACGGCTGCTGTTTTAAATCCAGAATCGGAAGAAAGTCAGATTGCAATCGGAGATACTTATTTCTCTATTGATGAGTTTGATAGTGCAATAAAGGCCTATTGTGATGCGATAAAAATAAATCCTGAAAATGCAAAGGCATATTGCAAATGCGGTATGGCTTTATGGGAGAAAGATTATACAGAAGAAGCTATTGTTGCTTATCATAAAGCAATTGCTTTAAATCCGGAGTATGCTATAGCCCATAATAATTTAGGAGTAATTTATCTTGATGATATAGGGAACATTCAAGAATCTATAGAATTTTTCTCAAAAGCTATTGAGTGCAATGAAGATTATACTCTTGCTTATTTTAATTTAGCTAGGGCTTATGCAATGTTGGATGAAAATATGAAGGCTGCAAAATATTTTCAAAAAGCAATGGATTTGAATGCTATTTCTCATGATTTGGATGATGATGATATTCAGTATAGGCTCCATAAATTATTTGAAGTGTAATTCACATAACTTAATAGTTTTGTCTTTTTGTCATTGCTGCTTTAAAATTTAATTAGGTAATAAGCATGGAAAAGATAGATGAGTATCGTATCGAAAATAAGGAAATTTGTTTTATCCGAGCTTGTTAAGTCCGGTCTTATTGATGTTTATGTTAAATATTGGTTGGAGTTAGAAAATTCTTTTTTAGATGCCGGTGAAAGAGTTAACGAAAATTTATTAGAAAAATTTTTTGTTGATTATTTAACTATTCAAAACAATGGTGTAATTCCTAAAAAAGAAAATCTTTTTATTAATTTTATAGATTTTTATAGAAATGCTTCAAAATTTCAAAAAAAAGAACTTATTATAAAAAATATATACAGATATTCCTCTTATTACCTTCGTATTATGTTTGCAAGGTTGTCAGATGATGATATTAGAGTAAAAATCAAACAAATTAATGCATACAATGCTAAAGATGCATATCCTTTTCTTATGGAAGTATTCGAGGATTATGAATTTGCACATATAAATCGAGCAATGTTGCTTGAAATTTTAGATACAGTTATAGGTTTTATTGTTGAAAGAAACTCTAAAAAGCCATCGCAAATTGCTTTGTCATTTGCAGGTTTGAGTACGGAAATAAATAAAATGCTCGTATTAAAAGATTATACACCACATTTTGTTGTTGATGAGACAGCTTTGTATAGTGGTGAGACAATAAACTCGATAATGCGGGCATAGTTTTTAGTCTATTTTTATTGTGTATTTGCCTTTTGTTTCTTTTTCTAAAGTACGTTTTATACTTGCTGGATAAAATTCAAAGTCCGGAAGGTGTTTGTTTTTTATCTCCATAATAACTTTATCCATATATTTCTGAATATTTTTCTTCATTTCCGGCTTGATTAAGAACCATTTTTGATATGGTATAGAGTCTCTTTCATTGTTGCATTTTGAACATAAGACTATTAAGTTTGAAAAATCATCTTTCCCACTTTTGGATGCAGGTTTTATATGATCAAGAGTCGGCAGAGATGGTGATAATAGTCTTTGGCCTATTTCTCTGTTGCCACGTTCAGCATACTTAACTATAAAAGAGTCAACATCATTTTGTGAGTTTGGTAATTTTTCAATTGTTTTTAATATTTTGTCTATTTTGTTTTTTTCGTCTGCTTGGTATCTTAATATATAAAATTCTTCTAGTATACGATTCCTTTTTTGTGGTTTATCTTTTGGTTCAACAAAAAGTATCTTGTGGACTTCTTGCATTGTTTTTTCTAAAGCTTTTTGATCTTTGATATTTAGGTTTACTGATGATATTGCTTTATTTATTATTTGTAACTGCTTTGCTTCTAACCTTGCTATATGGTAATAAAGTCTTTTGTTTATAAGTGTATTTAAATCGGCATCAGGGTATTTGGGTGAAGTTCTTTTTAGAATATTGTAAACAGTTTTTTCTGTTTGTCTCATATTTTTGTAATAAGGTCTTAGTTTCTTTAAAACTTGACTAGCCGGTCCTTGAAAATCTTTTGATTTTAATGATACATAGTCTTTCTCATTTATCATATCTTTACCGCAACAAGCGCAAGGTAAATGTTTTATATTTCTAAGCATAAAAGCATCATCTTTATTAACTTTTGCAGAACTAAAAGAAATAGTATCTTTAAAGTTATACATTGAAAAATTTGTTATATAACTATTTTTGATTGCGTGATTGTAGTTGTATTTACTATCAGTTTTATATGGTAATATTTTCATGTTTTTGCTTTTTAGCTTTTTTATTTTCTACATATATATCTTGGCGAATTTTTCTGTTTTCTTTTGCTTTTTTTAAGTCTAGTTTATCTATATTTATTTTTATATTTCCTTTTGATTCTATATCGAGAGCTTTGGCAATTTTGGGCAGATAATCGTCATATCCTGTTAAAATACCTTGATTTATATAATAAATAATCTGGTTTATTTGTAGTTGTTCATTTTCTGGCATTTCCGGATGTTTTTTGATGAATTTATCATATTCTTCCCTCTGGCGTTCTGCATTACATTTACCGCAAAGGCCAATATAGTTATATATACTGTTTGGACCATTATCATTTTCTCTTCTATGAGGTTTTACGTGTTCAAAAGTATTTCTTTGTCTGCCTATTAGTATTTCTACTATAGAATTTGAACTTTTTTGTGCACCTTTAATCATAAATGCATCAACATCAGTAGAAGAATTTGGTAAATAATCTAGTATTTCAAATAGCTCTTGAATCTCTATTCTGTCTGACTCTTCAGCTAGAATGTTGTGATATTCTGATATTACACGGCTTCTTTTGTGAAATATTTCACGGCTTTCTTCTTTAAATATTTTCTTTGCTATTTTTGTCGCTTTTAGTACTTTTTCTTTTGTCGGTTCATCTAGATAATTTGCTACTTTTGAAACTTCGTTTAATACAGCAATTTGTTTTGATTCAAGGTTTCTGAGGTGATAATTATAAATTTGAGGGATATTTAGTATGTCATTAAAAGTTAGATTTGGATATTTTTTTGATAACCATTGTAATTCTTTAAAAACTTTTTTCTCAACTTTATGAAAATCAGGGTTAAGTTTGCTGATTTCATTTACCATATATTTTGAATTGTGGGCAATAAGTTTTGTAAGTTCCCTTATATCCTCACATGCTTCGCTAACTTCTGGTTTTAGCTGTTGTCTTCTCATTTTGACATTTCTTTTGCTTAAAATTTCAGAAATTGTGAGTTTGGGATATATGCTTGCATATGTTTTTAAAAAAGCATATGCTTCTTTTTCTGCGGGAGATGCTTTTGATTCATTAAAATAGTGTTCTTGTTTTATTCTTTTTAATGATATTGCAGCAGGATAATATATTTTTTGTTCCATAAAATGATTTACTTTAGAGTTTTTTATCATTGTTTTCCCACAGCAGCCGCAATGTAAATCAGGAATCTCTCTTAAATCACTTATATATAATGGTTTTTCGCTGCTTTTTTTAAATGAAATATTAATAGTGTCAGGTGGAGATATACAATTAGTAAACAATACTCTATTTTGAGTATTGTTGTTTCTTTGTGAAACTAATCCCCCTGTTGAATAACCGTATATGAGCTTTGTCGGTATTATTTTCATAATGTTTAGTGAAATCTTCTGATAATTTTATTTTGTTATTTTGTAAATATTTTTTTACAATGAAGTTTGTAAATTACTTAAAAAAAAGAGTTTTGAACACTCCAAAACTCTTTTTTGTTATCAAGATATATCCCATCTTCCGCAAGTTCCACCCCATCTTGCGATAATGTTTCCTTTGATATCTTTGATATCTTTGGGGTGTTCTACAGGCATTTCGCCTTCGACAATTGTTATAACCTCACAATTGTTTGTACAGCCGTTGCACTGATTTGTTATAGAGTTAAAGTGCATGTCACCGACTTCCCATCCTTTAAATTTTGTTGGGTTTTCAGTATATTGGTGGTTTTCCATTGCCAAAAGCGCTGCGCCTATTGCGCCCATTGTTTGGTGATTTTCCGGTACAACGACTTTTGTGCCAAGTGCTTCTTCAAATGCTTTTACCATACCTGAGTTTGTTGCAACACCGCCTTGGAATGTTACTGTTGGTAAAAGTTCTTTTCCTAAAGCTAAGTTGCTTAGATAGTTTCTTACCAGTGCTTGACACAATCCATATAAAAGATCTTCTACTGGGTAGCCAAGTTGTTGTTTGTGGATGAGGTCACTTTCTGCAAATACACCGCATCTTCCTGCGATTCTTGCAGGATTGGTTGATTTTAAAGCAGTTTCACCAAATTTTTCTATTGGTACATTTAGTCTGTTTGCTTGTTGATCAAGAAAACTTCCTGTACCAGCGGCACATACTGTATTCATAGCAAAGTCAGTAACTATGCCGTCTCTAAGTATAATAATTTTGCTGTCTTGTCCACCAATTTCAAGTATAGTCTGAACTCCTGGAACATAAGTACTTGCTGCAACAGCGTGGGCTGTGATTTCATTTTTTACTACATCTGCACCAACAAGAGCTCCTGCGAGATTACGACCGCTGCCTGTTGTTCCGACACCTTGTACATTGTATTCGCACAAAGCTTTTTTTAATAACTCTTTCATCCCTGTTTGTACAGCAATAACCGGTTTACCGGATGTTCTGAGCATATAACTGTCAATATATTTCCCTGTTTCATCGACTAATGCAAGTTTTGTCGTAACAGAACCTACGTCAATCCCTAAATAAACATTTAATGCCATTTTTACCTCTCTTCAAGTGATATATTTAATATAAATAAAACACGGTCTTTCTTCAAATAAATTTTAGATTATGTTATTAAAACTTTATTTTTATTAAAATTGAGGTTATAATTCGTATGATAATTTAATAGAATATGCTATTTGAATGGGAGATTTTATGGATTTTTCTAAAGGCGTTTTATTTGATCCGGGTTATAGTAAATACACTGTTTCTTTTTCTCAAAATATAGATGCTGCATATGGAGTTCTTTTTTCTATAAAATCACCGCACCAAAGAAAATTTAAATTCCAAATGATATATCCTCAGCTTTTAAAGCTTTTAGAACACACTGTGTCGTTTTATTTGGGTTGTTTACTTTGGGCTACATATATTTCAGAAAGTTTTCAAAATGAACCAAAAGATATTATAGGAAATGATTATCTTGGACAAAAAGTTAATCAGGAACAAATTTTGTTTGAAGTAAATTATGCAATGAGTTATTTTGATAAATTGAAAAAAGATTGTAAATATTATTTGAACAAAGAATGCAAACTCCCTGATGAGTGGTTGAATATTTTAAATGTTTATAAAGCTTTTCTTATTAAAAATGATTATCTTGTCAATGCAAAAACAACTTCTGATATCAAATTACCGCAACAAATAAAAGCTGTTTCTAAAAAGGACTTAAATTTAGTTCTGGATAAAATAGAAGAAGTTGTCAAAACAGGAGAGTTGAAAAATCTCTTTAGTGTTATTAATTTGATATTGGATTAATAATAAAAAAGGCTTTTAATTTATAATTAAAAGCCTTTTTTGTTAGTCATCATTTTCAATTGGCATTGTTATAACATATTTGTGTTTTATTTTTTCTTTTGTAACTTTTTCTTCATCTATCATTTCAGGTAAGACAAAACTTTGATTGAATGTATAAATTTTATCAGAATATTTATTTGTCTTTTCTGCGGCTGCATTTACTTCTACTTTGTTACCTTTGATTTTTACTTCTACATTTTTAGGATTGTTATTAAAAGGTTTAAGATTGATTATCATTTTATAGGAATTAGTTGATTCATCTTTGTATGTTTCAATAGGACTTTTTATGACAAACATTGCAGAATTATGCATAGGTAAAGTACTCATCTCATTAAAAAGTTTATCCTGCTCTTTCATAATTCTATCAATATTTTCTACAGGCATAGTCGGCATATAGTATGCATGTCTCATTTGGTCAAGTACGTAATATACCGCTAAATAACATGCAATAAACAATACTAATAATATTAAAGTAAATTTAATCCAATGTTCTGTTTTGTGACAAGAACAGTTATAATCCTTAGATTCTTTGTTTTCTTCCATAAAATTCCCCCTTACGTTTTTTTATTTATGTAATATAACCGGGAAAATAGAATATTTAATCCTCCTTTTTTCTATACTCTATAGGAATTATTTCTTTCAAATTTTCTGTTATTTTGTTTAATATTTCAATCTTTTCGTTTTTATTTTTATTAAATAAGTTTTTGATGTTTTCTTCAAAATTTAACGGGAGTATTTTGCAATATTGTTTTGCATATTTTATTAATCTTTTTTCTCCCGGATGATAGATTTCGTTTATTGCAAATATGATATCAAAATAGCTTGCAAAAAATGCTGCTAATCGGTGATTTATTGCTATGATATCATCTCTTTTTATTGCATTATGAATTTGTTCTAGGTAAGAAGCTGATTTCTTATCACATAAAAGCATTATATTCCTTTTGATAATATTACTTTTTAGTTCTTTAGGGTATTCTTTTTTTATTTTATTTTTAAGGTTAGTGAACCATTTGTCTTTTTCATAAATAATTTTAGATTTTGACACATTATGTAAAAAACAAGTGCTATAACCATTTGAAGCATGAT
Source organism: Candidatus Gastranaerophilales bacterium (assembly GCA_944323475.1). Taxonomy (GTDB): domain Bacteria; phylum Cyanobacteriota; class Vampirovibrionia; order Gastranaerophilales; family Gastranaerophilaceae; genus Limenecus. The sequence goes on along the minus strand of CALUSQ010000005.1, from coordinate 71,551 downwards.
ATTCTTCATAGATATTTTTTATACTATTTTCGATCCAATCTGTATTCCTAAACATAAAATCAAAGTATGTTTTATTATCTCTCAACACCCATTCATCACCAGTTTCAAAGTATCTGTTGTCAATTTCAAAGTTATCAGAATATTTTTTAGCCAATTCTTTTCTGAATGTTGTTGATATTTCTTTGTCTGAGTAAATATATATATCGTAATCAGATAGGTTGTCATTTTGGTCAGATGTTCTTGAACCTGATAATACTAAAGCTTTCACAAACTCAAACTTCGAATATTCTTGCGCAATATCATTTAATATTTGTTCCATATTTTCACCATTTTAATTATTTTACAAATTTATTTTACAATATTTATTTTAAATTTTTCTCACTATGATTTGTGTGTTATAAATTTAAGTAAGGATGTTAGTATGAAAAAGTTATTCTTATTTATTATACTTATAAGCTTTTTTAATTGTGCTTTTGCAGAGGAAATTGGATTGAAAAATGCACAAGTTCAAAAAGTAAAATATACTCCTAAGGTTGAAAAAGATACAAAAGAACTGACAATCTCAGAGGATGATGCTTTAAAGGGTATTGTAAAACTGCAGCAACAAAAAGACCTCGAAGATATTGATATGCTTTGGAAAGCTACTGTTGAAAATAATAGTATAATTAAATTCGCGATGAAAAAGCTTTCTATACCGCCGGAGCAACAAAGATATCATTCTTCTATTCTTGCTAAATCTGTTTCGGCATTGGTTAATGGTGCATCCTTTATACCTGCAATGTTTGGTGCAAATTATATGGTTCAGTCAGCTTCATATGCTACAGGAAGGCTTGCAAACAACTATATTGCGAAAGCAAATAATCCTAAAGAAGTTCCTCTTACTGATACAGAGCTTATTGAATTGGCCGGCATGATTGAGTCTTTGCAGGATCAGATAATTAATTCTTATTACAACTATAAAATGGTCTTGAGCCAAATTAAAGACACAAGACAAAGACTGGTTTTGTACAACAAAAATTACGCAAGAGCTTTAAAAACTGATAATCAGATGGAAATAATTGTTTCTGGTGCAATGTATGATGATTTGATGTTTGAAGAATTTCAATTAATGAATGAAGCTAAAAAATACCAAATGGATTTGGAACGTCTTGCGGGCAAAAAGACAGTTCAAAACCTTAATTTATATCAATACGCATTTAAAAATGAGTTATTTTCGCAAAAACTTTCAAAACAAGATAAGGCTGTGAATAAAAATGGAGGGGCAAAAAATGAAAAATAAAATTTTTGTTCTATTCCTTTTTTCTCAGATTTTCTTTTCATTAACTGCTTCGGCAATTACGCTTGATGAAATAACAAATCCGTTACCGTTGGCAAATCGTCTTGGCGTTGGAGCTACTCCCGAAAATGCATATAAAGTTTCTAATTCTGATAAAAAGCTAAATTCTAAAGAAACAGTTCTAGATAAAGAAAGCGAAGCTGTAAAAGATTTGACATATGCTGATTTAAGTTTAAAAAAAATAGCAAAAGAAATTAGTGATGATTCTTATTTGTCATCTGATGATGTGATTGAGGATGTCAAACTTTTGTGGATTGGTGCTGCACAAAATAGTGAAACTGTTAAATTTATTGTTTATAAATTATCTAATCCTGATGAAGATAAACCAAATGAAAGTATAGTCAAAAAGATTATTCAGCCAATATCTACGGTTGGAAGTCTTGCTGGTATTGGTATAGGTAATCCTGTTGCAGCTATTTCTTCTATTATGGGTAGCAGTGTATTAGGCTCAATGTCTGTTGATGATAAAGATTTGAACTATAAATTTTCAAAAGTAAATGATGCTGACATGGTGGTTCTTATAAGAAAAATTGAAGAACTTCAACGAAAAATTCTTAATTATTATTTTGATTATATGTCAGCCAGACAAGCCTTAATAAAATCTGATGATATTGTTGCTAAAAGACGTAAAGCTTTTATGAATTCTCAGAATATGACAGAAGAACAAGTTATTATGATAGATGCATTTTATAGAGAAGCATTGAATAAACAAAGTAAACTTCGTTCTGATTATCTTTCAAAACGTTCTGCATTGGAACAGATAGTAGGTATGGATGTTCTTGCACAATTCGAAGATATTTTAACAAAAAGGGAAGAATCAGTTAATAAATAAAAAAACTCCTTTTGTTTTAACAAAAGGAGTTTTCTATCTGGTCTTATACTAGTTGAAGTATCTTTTTAGCAAACCAGCAAAAGCTTGTCCGTGACGTGCTTCATCTTTACACATTTCATGTACTGTATCATGAATAGCGTCATAGTTGAGTGCTTTTGCTCTTGTTGCAATAGCTTTTTTAGCTGCACAAGCACCTGATTCAGCTTCAACACGCATTTCAAGATTTTTCTTTGTTGAGTTAGTAACAACTTCACCAAGTAATTCTGCAAATTTTGCAGCGTGCTCTGCTTCTTCAAACGCAATTCTTTTATAAGCTTCAGCGACTTCAGGATAGCCTTCTCTATCAGCTTGTCTGCTCATTGCAAGATACATTCCTACTTCTGTGCATTCACCAATAAAATGGTCTTTTAAGCCTTGTTTTACTTCTGCATCAACATCTGCACCAACACCGATTTTGTGTTCATCTGCCCAACCTTGAGTTGTTTCATCCATTTTCGAAAATTTATCCGGACCAACACCACAAACTGGACATTTTTCCGGTGCTGAATCACCTTCATGTACATAACCGCATACTGAGCATACGAATTTAGCCATAATTAACCTCTTTCATCTTTACCATAATTACGCTGAAATTATTCTTTATTATTAAGAATAATTCCTAATAAAATTATTATACATACTATAGTATTTTAATGCAAGTGCTTTTTAAAATTTTATATATTAGTTAAATATGCCCGTATATTACTCGCTCTATGCCCGTTACATCTTTTAGAACTTTGATATCAACAAAACAGTTTGATTCCATAATTTGTTTAACAAAACATGCTTGATTTATCCCTATTTCAAAAATAAGATGACCATTGCTGTTTAAATATTTGTTTGCATCTTTAGCAATTTTTTCGTAGAATTCCATACCTCTTTCATCTGCGGTAAAAAGTGCCGTAGGCGGTTCGTATTGTCCTACTTCTATTTGTAAGTTAGGTCTTTCTTTGATTGGTATGTATGGTGGATTTGATGCTATCAGGTCAAATTTTTCTTCCGGTCTAATTTTTGAAAAAATATCTGATTTTCTAAATAATGCTCTGTTCATCAGATCATGGTGCATTGCGTTGTTTAATGAAATTTTTAACGCATCATTTGATATGTCTACTCCCAAAACCTGCGCATCTGTCAACTTTGCTATCATACAAGCAATACATCCGCTACCTGTGCCTATATCTAAAATTTGTTTGTAATTATTTTTTTTGATTATATCAACAGCTGTTCTTACTAAAAGCTCTGTTTCTGGACGAGGAATAAGTGTATTTGAGTTAACATCAAATTTCTGTCCCATAAAGAATGTTTTTTCTAATAATTGTGCTATTGGTTGGTGAGTTGTTACTCTTGTTTGTACAATCTTTTTAAGATGTTCAATTGTTTTTTGATCAGGCATAATCCCTAAAATCATATCTTTTGTTGATATACCTGATAATATTTCTATTGCAAAATCTATTTCTGATACGGCTTCTTCATATGAAAACTCATTATTCAGGTATAACGTTATTAAATCTTTCTTTTGAATAGATTTGTTGTTCATCCAAAATTCTTCCTATTATATTTTTTAGGTCTAGTCTTGATTTTTCTTTTAAATCTTCTTTTTCAATTTTATATTGTTTACATAATTTGTCATAATAGTAAAGCTGTTTTTTTGTTGGTGGTTGCTTTGACATTTTTGCTTCCGATGCTTTTTTTCTTTGTTTTTTTGCTATTTCTTTTTGTTTTTCTATAAAAGGCTTTTGCTTTTCTTTGATTTCTATTAACTTTTTATTTTCATTGATAAGTATTTTTAATTCTTTAATAAATTTATCGTCATTAAAATAATTCATAATCCATTCAAAATGAGGATTATTTACTTCTTGATAATAATTTTCGTTTTCAATAAATAATTCTAGAATTTCATTGCAGGACTTTGTTGCATGCTTTTTTACAAAGCTTTTTATATAACTAAAAAGAGATGCTTTTTGATTTTTGGTTAAGCTTAAAAATATAGTATTTTTTAAATAATACATGAAAAACTGCTTGTAAAAACTACCTCAAAAGGTCATTGATATTAAACTTTTTTGAAAGTTTTGTATTTGTAAATAGCATTAATTTTTTGAAGATAGGATTTGTTGTTTTTTCAACGTTTTTTTTGTTTTCAATCTTATCTTCTTGTTTTGTTTTTTCTGTGGTTTTTGTAATATCAATTACCTTGTTCATAATATTATTTTAACTCAAATTTATAGTTCTTTCTATATATATAAAAACTTATTATTATCAAAAATTGTTATTGATTTGTGTGGTTGTATCTTGTAGAATTTTTTATTTTGTTAACAAATGTTAAGCAAATTTTTTTAATTGAGCAATTTTAAAGAAAAAAAAGTTTTTATATAACTGTAAGGTTAGATTTAAAGGTTATCCTAGAAATAGGAAAAATTTGGAGGTTAGTTATGAACGGAATTAGCGGATACATGGGTTATCCAAACCAATTTCAAGTTACGGCAAATCCTGTCGGAGCTGGTTTGGCTAGCTTAAATGCAGAATATGCAAGAGATTTTGGTTTAAATATCCCACCTGTTTATAATTTACCTTTGGATGTCAATATGGGATATGGTTTTCCTAGTGGTATGTATGGCGGCTACTATGGTATGGGTATGAATCCTTATCTTATGTTAAACCAACAATATTTAAAATACATGAATATGGATTATAAAGATCGTTTGGCATATGACCTTGAATTAAGAAACCTTGCAAGAGAAAATATGTATACAGAAGGCAAATCTGCTAAGAATTATGCAAGTGCTACAGACGGACTAACTGGTTCTATCCGAGAAGCATGCAATTCATTGCAGACCGTGATAATTGAAGGTGAAACAGATCAAATAGTAAAACAATTTGAGGCAATAGTTGATATGTTAAAACGTTCACCATTATATGTAAGACTTCAGGAAGAGTTCAAGGATGATCCAGTAGCACTTGAAAAGACTTTAAGAAATTGTGCAAGAGAACAATTCCAAGCTGTTACCGGTCAAGATTTGAAAGCAATGATTCAAGAAAATTGTGACAGTTCTTTAGCTAACGCTTTCTGGAAAACAATATCATTTGGCAATGCTCAAACATATTCATCAGAAGATATTATCGCTAAAATGGAAGGTACTGAAACTCCAAAATCTGTAAAAAGCAAAAAAGTTATAGGTAAAATTGGTGGTGTTACTGCTACTACAGCAACTGGTGCAGCAATCGGTGCAATCGGTGGTCCGGTAGGTGCTTTAATCGGTGCAGGTGTTGGATGTGTTGCGGGTATACTTGGTTCACTTTGTTAATTATTCAATCTTCAAATTAATCATATATAACTAACCAACAAATCTTAAAGCTCTTGTAAAAATACAAGAGCTTTTTAACGTGTAAGAAAATTTCTTTTAATGTAGTATAATATTACAAGTATTTGATAAAAAAGGTGATTATGAAGATATTAATTGTTGGTTCAGGCGCTAAAGAATATACAATTGCAAAATTAGTTTCACAGTATGAAGATACGGAGCTTGTATTTGTTGCACCAGGCAATGACGCAATTCAGGAATTTGCAAACTGTATAGATATAAAAGCTAATGATATAGATGAATTGGTAGATTTTGCAAAGGCTAACAATATAGATTTGACAATTGCTTGTTCGGAAAAATCTATTGCAAATGATATAGCAGAAAAATTTAATGAGGCTGGGTTAATGGTTTTTGCACCATCAGCTGAAGCTGCAAGAATTACTGCAAGCAAATCAGTAAGTAAAAAGTTTATGTATAAGACAAAAATACCTACACCAAGATTTGGTATTTTTGACAGAGAAAATATGGCCATTGATTTTGCCAGAAAATCAAAATATCCTATTATTGTTAAAACAGACGGGCATCAACATGGTGAAAATGTTTTTGTATGCGATACTTTCGCTATTGCAAAAAGGATAATAAGTGATCTTTTTGACCAACAGAATAAAAAAGTTATTGTTGAAGATTTTGTCCAAGGCCAAGAATTTTCATATTATGTGATTACAGATGGTTATAATGCAATGCCGATAGCATCTGTCGTTCCATATAAATATGTTTTGGAAGGTAATGGAGGTACTATTACATCAGGTTTGGGGGCATATTCTCCATTTTATATGATAGACAGAACTTTGGAATCAAAAATTTTTAAAGAAATTGTATATCCTGCTCTAGATGAACTTGCTAAAAACGGTAATCAGTATGTAGGTATTTTGGGGATTGATATTATTCTTGACAGAAAAGGTTCTTTAAATGTCATAGAATTTAATCCATTTTTTAAAGAACCAGACGCTCAATGTGTTTTAGAACTTATTGATGAAGAAATTACAAAAATGATGAGAGCTGCGATTGTTGGTACACTTGTTGATGAATATAATGAAATTAAATTGTTGCCTGCTTTTGCAACTTCTGTTGTCTTAAGTTCAGGTAATTATCCATCTGATACTTCATTCGGTAGTGTTATAAAAGGTATTGAAGATGCTGAGGAATATGCTGATGTCGCTCATTTTAATACTTTAAAAGATAATGATGGAAACTTTGTAACGGCTGGAGGAAGAACGCTTGTAGTTACTGCAATGGCATCTACTCTTAACAAGGCTACAGAAAAAATGTATGATGCAGTTGAAAATATTTGTTTTGAAGGCATTAGATATAGAAAAGATATTGGCAAAACGCTTTTAATAGGCTGTTAGGTAAATGGGTGAATCTAAAATTATTAGAAAATGTGTTTCGTGTAATTTAAAAAAGTCTCGTGCAGACTTTATAAAAATTACTATTAATAAAAAAACTAAAGAATATAAAGTCAACCCAACTTCTGATTTTGTAGGACGTTCTGTCTATGTCTGCAAGGATATAAGCTGTATTAATGCACTTTTCAAAAAAGAAAAAATATATAAAATTCTAAAAATCAAACCTGATGAGACTTTAAAAGAAAAAATCAAGACTGTACTTGAGAATTAGATTGTGTTAAAAATATAATATAGAAGAATTTGGAGATGCATACAGAGAATGACAGATACAATCAGAGTATATGACTTGGCAAAAGAACTTAACTTATCCAATAAAGATGTTATAGAAAAGTTGGACGAAAAGCTTGGTGTGAAGGTTAAATCGCATTCAAGTGCTATCTCTGAATCACAAGCCAAAAAGCTTAAAGAACTTTTGTCTGCACCTAAGTCAGATCAGGTTAAAAAGCCAAAAGCTTTCATCGTAAAAAAAGCAAAGCCAAAAGTAGAAGAAGTTTCTAATGTTGGAGAAAAAAAAGAAGAACTACCAGCGTTAAAACCTGCAGATAAGGTTAAACTCGGCAAAGTTGAGCCAACTGAAAGATTAAGACTTGGTAAAATTGAACCAAACATTACAGCTAAAAAGCCTTCTTTAGGTAAAGTGATTATCAATAAACAAGAAAAAAATCACGAAAAAACAAATGTTGGTAACGAAAAAGTTTCATCACATAAACCAAAAACTTCTTCAGATGTTAATGAAAAAACTTCTAAAACGGATGAAACAAAAAAAGAATTTCATAGAGCAGAAAAAAAACCTATTCAAAGACACATAATTCCTCAAGAAATATATGAAGGTAAGGGACAATCAAAGAAAAAAAGTTCTAAAAAGAAGGAAAAGTCTTATAATTCAAGAGAAGAAGAACAAGAAAGAATTAGTTTAGAAAAAGCTAATGCTCAAAAACATAAAAAAAGAACACATGTTGAAGAAGCTGTGGAAGAGGTTAAAAGCGTTGTTATTAATCAACCGTTAACTGTTGGTGAATTATCTGAAAAAATTAATAAAGCTTCTGCAGAAATAGTAAAATTTTTGATGATGCAAGGTATTCTTGCAACTGTAAATCAGGTTATAGATGTTGCAACTGCGAAAAAAGTTTGTGAAAATTTTGAAATAGAAGTTCAAGCAGAGGACCTTGAAGCATATATTGAAGAAGAACTTCAAAAAGAGGAAGAAGCAAAAGAACTTGCAGCTATTGATCCAAAACTTCTTAAAAGACGTGCACCGGTAATTAGTATAATGGGACACGTTGACCATGGTAAAACTACTTTGTTAGATTCTATTAGAGCCTCAAAACACAAAATTGTTTCTACTGAAGTTGGTGGTATTACTCAATCCATTGGGGCTTATACAGTATATTTGAATAATAAAAAAATTGTATTTATAGACACTCCTGGTCATGAAGCTTTTACTGAAATGCGTGCAAGAGGTGCTCAAGCAACAGATATAGCTATTTTGGTTGTCGCTGCAGATGATGGAATTATGCCACAGACAATAGAAGCAATAAACCATGCAAAAGCAGCAAATGTCCCTATTATTGTTGCTGTAAATAAGTGTGATAAGCCTGATGCTAATCCTGATAAAATTTTGCAGCAACTTACAGAGCATGGTTTGGTCCCTGAAGAATGGGGTGGAGATACTGTTTGCGTTAAAGTTAGTGCTTTACAAGGTACGGGTATAGATGAGCTTTTAGAGTATATTTTATTATTGGCAGAAGTTTTAGACTTAAAGGCAAATCCTGATGCTCCTGCTTCAGGCGTTGTAATTGAAGCTAATTTGGATAAAGGTAAAGGTCCTGTTGCTACATTGCTTGTTCAAAATGGTACATTAAAAACAGGTAATTGTGTTGTTGTTGGTAATGTGTGTGGTAAAGTTAGAGCATTGCTTTCTGATTCTGGTGAAAGAGTAAAAAAAGCTGCTCCATCTACTCCTGTTGAAATACTTGGGTTAACAGAAGTTCCTCAAGCTGGTGACAAATTTGAAGTTGTTGAAAATGAAAAAACAATGAGAGCTATTGTTGCTGAACGTAAGGAAAAAGAAAGAACTTCAAGACTTGAAGCAATGTTGCCTAACCACATCAGAAATGAAATTGTTGGAGAAGGTGAAGATGGTGTTCAACATTTGAATTTGATTGTTAAAGCTAATACTAACGGTTCTGCAGAAGCACTTTCTCAAGCAATTGGTCAATTTAAGTCAAAAGAAATTGTTCTTAAACTTATTCATGTGGGTGTAGGTGATATATCAGAAGCAGATGTTATGTTGGCTGCAGCAAGTAATGCTATTATTCTTGGATTTACTGTTAGAGAAGATAATAATGCTGAATTGGCTGCAGCAAGAGAAAATGTTACAATTAAGAAATATGATATTATATATCAAATTCTCGAAGATTTAGAGCAAACAATGCTTAATTTGTTACAACCTGAAATTAAAGAAGTTTCTCTTGGTAAAGCTGAAGTTAGACAAATATTTACTGTTGGTAAAACAGGTAAAATTGCTGGTTGTTATGTTCTAGAAGGAAAGATTGTAAGAGGGAAAACTGCAAAAATTCTTAGAGATGGTGTTAATGTATACACAGGTACAATTGATCAACTTAAACGATTTAAAGATGACGTAAAAGAAGTTGCTACCGGTTTTGAATGCGGTATTTCTTTTGCAAAATTCAATGATATTCAAGAAGGCGATATAATTGAAGTATCTACTACAGAAGAAATTGAAAGACAGGCATTGGTATAATTTAGATAAAGGGGAAAGTCATGTCTTTAAGAAATGAACGTGTCAGAAAAACTTTGATGAAAGAGATTGCTGATATTATTCAAAAAGATATCAGAGATCCTCGTATTGAAGGTGTTGTTTCTATTACAGATATTGAACTTGCTCATGACAATTCTTTTGCAAAAGTTTACTTTTCTGTTTTTTCAACAAATGAAGCTGCAAAACAAAAAACTATTGATGCCCTTGAAGATAATGTTTCAAAAATAAGATATGAAGTTGGAAAAAGAATAAGATTGAGACTTACACCTGAACTTAGATTTATTCCAGATGATTCTCTTGAAAGAGGGACAAGGGTGATGGATCTAATTGATAAAGTATCTAAAGGTGAAATTTAGGTACTGGTTTAATATGTTATTTGGTTTTTTGAATGTTAACAAACCTATTGGAATGACCTCTCATGATGTCATTGCTGTTTTGAGAAAAATTTCTAAAATAAAACAAATTGGTCATACAGGAACTCTTGATCCTATGGCATCAGGTGTTTTGCCTGTTGCAATTGGTAAAGCATCAAGGTTAATTGAATTTTTGCAAGAAAATAAAGCATATCGTACAAAAATTATTTTTGGTAAGGTTTCCGATACATACGATACAGAAGGTACTGTTAAAGAATACTCCCAAAAGAAAATAATGAAAGAAGATATTGAGTGTGCATTAAAAATTTTTGAAGGAAAAATAGAACAAATACCTCCTGCGTACTCGGCTGTTCATTATAAAGGAAAAAGATTATATGAGTTGGCACGTAATGGTGTTATACCAGATGATATTCCCAAAAGAACAGTATTTGTTTCAAAAATAGAATTGATTGATTTTGATTATGATAATCAGTCTGCGTCTGTTGATATTGAATGTTCGAAAGGGACTTATATTCGTTCTATTGTTCAAGATTTAGGACTTCATCTGGGAGTTGGTGCTGTAATGTCTGGTTTAGAAAGAACTAAATCAGGATGTTTTGTTATATCTGATTCTGTTTCTTTAGATTTGCTTTCTGATTTTTCTGATATAGAAAAAAATTTGATTAATCCTATTGATGTTTTATCATTTAATTGTCATGAGCTTTCAGAAATAGAGTTTCAAAAAATTAGACATGGTCAATCTTTATATGCTTCTAATTTTGAAAATGAAGAATTTGTGAGCCTTGTTTTTAAAGGTGAATTGGTTGCAATTGCACAATTTGATAACTTGCAGGAAGCCAGATTAGTTACTAAAAAGGTATTTGTATCATGAAACATTTAAAAATATTTATAATAATTTTTGCTTTTGTTTTAAATTTAAGACCGGTATTAGCTTTTAGTACAAATGAATGTGATGTTTCAATGTGTCCTACTGTTCCGAAGGTTTCTGGACCTATTGCTTCTACGTTGAGTAAAGTAACTGGCATGAACTTTTTATTGTCAAAAACAATTGAAGCTCAAGTAAAAAAACAAATGGACAAAGCTTTGACTGCTGATTTTGATGTTAAGATTACTCCATTTGGTGCAAAGTCTATGATGGAGGGTAAATTTGAAAAAATAACAGCTCATGCTGAATCTGCATATATTGATGGTTTTTATATTTCAAATGTCAAAGCAGAATCATTATGCGGGTATAATCATTTTATATATAAAAATGGTCAGGTTTATACTAACGAAAACTTTTTGTTAGGGTTTAGTGCAGATGTAACTTCAAATGATTTACAAAAAATTGTTAACACACCAGAATATATGAAGCTAATGAACTCTTTAAATGTAAGTTTTGGAGGAGTATCTGTTTTTAGAATTTTTAATCCTAAAGCTGAAATAAAAGATAGTAGACTTGTATTTTCGATGAATATAGTCTCTCCATTAACAATGGGACAGCCCAAAAGAATTTCTTCATCTATGAGTATGTCTGTTGAAGATGGACAGATTTTATTTTCTGATGTACAGACTACGCCTGCTATTGCAAATGCCAATTTGAATGCATTGTTACCTATAATAAACAGGTTAAATCCACTTACTTTTAAGACTAATATTTTAAATAATTCTAAGAGTATAATTAAAATTCAAAATTTAAATGTACTGTCAGACAAGATTGTTGTAAAAGGGCTGGTTATTGTTCCAAAAAACTATTATAATAATTAAAAGATTTATTTAATTAAAGGAATTTATATGGGATTTTGGTCAAAACTGGTTATACTCGCACTTGCTGCATTAGCGTTTTTCTATGTTAAAGTTAATTTTTTTGATGTGCCACATGCAAAAGTTGAAAAAAAATTGGTTGTAGAAGAACAAGTTGTTGAACCTGTTAAAAAAGCGGAAAATGTTCAATCTTCTAAAAAAGCAGAAGAAAATAAAACACCCAAAACTTATGTGACAGTATATTTTTTAGGCATGGATAAAAATGATTCAGGTATTTTTAAAAAGGTAAAAAGAGAACTTCCTCAAGGTCAGTCAAAATTGTCATATGCTCTTAATCAACTTACAATTGGTCCTACACCATATGAAAAAAAATTGGGTGTTTATTCTGAAATTCCTAAAAATGTAAAAATCCTCGGCGTTGTTGAAAGTAATAACAAAATTATTATAGATGTTAGTTCCAATATTCAAACCGGTGGAGGGGCTGACAGCCTTTACAGCAGAATGAAACAATTAATTAAAACGGCATTGGCAAATGCTCCTAATAAACCTATTTATTTGTATATAAATGGCAAAAAAGCAGAAGTCTTAGGCGGCGAAGGTATTATGATTTCACAACCTTTGAGTGAGAATTCGTTAGATGGATAAAGATATAGATTATTATTTGAATTTAGATTGGACTTTGATTGAAGGCACTGATTTGGACTTCAATGGCAATCCATATCATTATATTGAAATAAAAGAGTTTCCAAGCTTTGCATATTGTGCAAAAACTAGAGAGATTGCGCTTGCTAACTATAAAAATCAATTGAAACTTATGCTTCAAATAATGCTCGAAGATGGTGAAAAAATACCTGAACCTGGTGAAGATGATGACGATGGCATTGATTGGGAAAGTATTTGTCCATAAATTTTTATAGAAAAACAGCACCTGTTGAGGTGCTGAGTGCGTTGTTATTGAACGTATGCTGTGAGTAGATTTGTGTTTGAGTTTAGTTCTCGTAATTTTTTAAGTGCTCTGTTTTCTGTTTGTCTTATACATTCTTTTGTCACTCCATACATTTTTCCTATTTCTTCAAGTGTTTTTCGCCCCCATTCACCAAGTCCAAAACGCATTCTGACAACGGCTTGTTCTCTGTCTTTTAGGGTTGCAACTACATATTCTATATCTTTTTTTAGGTTTTCGTATTCCGCATTTGCGTAGGCTGATGCTGTTGGGTCTTCAAGTATATCTGATAGAGTCACTTCGCTTCCAGAATTCAATTCAAAAGAAGCGTCGAGTGATACCGATTTTGTGTATGCGTTTAGGTATGCGTCAATTTTTTCTGCAGATATATTCATCTCTTTTGCTACATCTTCATTTTTTACTTGTGTGTTGTATTTCTGTTCTAATGATGTTTTTACTTTTGAAAATTTGGAAAGAGTTTCTTGTATATAAACCGGAACTTTTACACAATGAGATTGTTCTGATATGGCTTTGAACATTGCTTGTTTTATCCACCAAGCTGCATAAGTAGAAAATCTGTATCCCAATTTGTAATCAAATTTTTCTACTGCAACCATGAGTCCAAGATTACCTTCTTGTATTAAATCTATCATTGGCAAATGTGATACTTGAATAGTTTTTCTTGCAATATTTACAACTAATTTTAAATTTGATTGTACGAGTCTTTGTTTTGCTTTTAGAGATTCTTGAGGGGTTCCTTGGTGTGCAATCATTGCAATTTCTTTTTCTTCTTCTGCTGACAAAACTTCTATTTTTGAAATCTTTCTGATGTAGCGATTTAATGCATCATCATATTGTTGAGGCATCAAGTCTTTTGTGTTCGGCGTTGTAGATTGCATTTTGACGAAATTTTTAGACATACACTTACTCCTAATTTATTAATATCCTTAATTTAGACAGATTTTTTGCATAAAAATTGCACAGCATAGATGACTCTATCTGTATTAACAGGGATTGATAAACAAGACTGATGGAAAATTTATATCACTATCGTATATATAAATAATATATCACTTAGTATATCAAAATTCAAGTGTTTTGTTGCGAAATATTACAAAATCTCAAAAAAAAAATGATTTTTTGTAATATTTTGTAATATATTAAAATTGTTATGAATACGGATTTTATGCAAAAAGCCTTAGAAATAGCCGCAATTTCAGGCTCTGACATACCCGTTGGAGCAGTCATTGTTATGGACGGAAAAATTATTTCACTTTGTCATAATGAGAAAGAATTTAGAAACGATGTAACTGCACACGCGGAAATACTTGCTATTAGAGAAGCTTCTAAAAAGTTATCAAATTGGCGATTAACAGATTGTGATATGTATGTTACCTTGGAACCTTGTCCAATGTGTGCTTGGGCTATTATGCAAGCTAGAATTAAAAATCTTTATTTTGGTAGTTATGATAATGTTTGTGGCGCATTTTCTTCTGTAAAAGGTCTAGAGACGCTTTGTAATTCGAAATTAAATTTTAAAGGCGGTATAATGGAAGAAGAATGCAACAGTCTTTTAGATAATTATTTTAAAGGCATAAGATGAATACAAAAGCATATTTGGATGAACTAGTTGATAAGTATGAATCAGAAGATTTTCTTGCTGATGATCCTATACAGTTTATTCATAAATTTAAAAATAAATCTGATATTGAAATTGCAGGTTTTTTGGCTTCTATTTTTGCATATGGTAAAAGAGAGGTTTTTATTACAAAATTGATGATTCTATTTGAAAAAATGAATTATCGGCCATTAAATTTTATTTTAAATTTTGATGAAAATGACAGAACATTGGATGATTTCAGTTACCGTTTTTCTGTAGGTGTTGATATTGTTCAAATAGTTTTAATATTAAAATCATTGTATTCTACAGGAGAATCATTGGAATCACTCTTTAAGCATGGGTGGGATAGTTGTCATGATGTTAAAAAAATGCTTATTACTGTTGTTGACTATTTTTATTCCAGAGTTACTTTGCCTGTGACTAAAGGTTTCTATCATTTATTGCCAAATCCTGCAAAGAATAGTGCTTGTAAACGTTTAAATATGTTTTTAAGATGGATGGTAAGAGAGGGCAAAGTTGATTTGGGAATATGGTCTTTTATGCCAAAATCTGAGCTTTTGATTCCTCTTGATGTTCATGTTGCAAAAATATCACGTTCTATTGGCTTATTGTCACGTTCTCAAAACGACTATAATGCAGTTATAGAACTGACAAATAATTTAAAAAAGTTTGATGCAAATGATCCGGTAAAATATGATTTTGCTATGTTTGGATTTGGCGTAAATAATTAGATTATTAGTCCTTAATTTTATAAGTTCTTTGTCTGATACCTTTTTTTATTTTTTTACCTTTTTGGGCTTGAATTTCTCTATATGCATTGTCTAAAGACAATTTTGCTATTTGTTTTCTTTGCGCTCTATCATAGAAGATCAACCAGTGTTTTCTTTTAATATTGTCAACAGAAAAAGAGATTCTTCCTGCAACTCTGTCACCGGGTTTAATTTTTGAAAAGAGAATAGTCGTATCACCAAAAACTGAAGGATAGAATGTTGCATTCAAGTCATTTTGCAATGAAATATCAAAGCCTGTAAAATATTTGTCTGTAAGATTTGTTATAACTATTGCAATTGTAATAGTATTAGGTTCACCAAATGGATCTTTTTCAAAATCTATATTTGTAATTTTTACATTAAGACCGTCACAAGTAAATTCTTCTTGCTTTAATGCTTCATTTTTAAATACAGGTAAATCTATACCTTTAGTTATTTTTACACGAATTTCATCCCCAGGGGATATGAGGACATCTTTGCCTTTTTTATAAAGTGCCATACCAAGACCGACTGCACCTCCAATAGCTGCACCGCCTGCTAATGTATAACCTTGACTGGCCACAGCGGCAGGAAGTCCAAACATGTTTAATGCAAGAAAGCCTCCGACTGCACCACCTACTGCAGTATATCCTGCACTTTTTGCTACCATTTTGCCTGTACCGACAACGGGATTCAGTTTTGTACTCATTTGACCTTCTATTGGAATTTCCCTGCCATCAGGTGTTATGAGGTAATCAAAACTGACTTCAATCCAGCCGTCTCTACCTAGTCTTTTTGAGCCTGCAATTTCTTTTACTGAACCATGGGCAATTGTTCCGGCTGGTAGGATTACGCCTTTTTCTCCTTCAACTTCTGTAGAAATTTCAGCAAAAAATTCATCGCCTTCTTCAGTAAAACCTGAGCTTAAAACCTGAGATACAGTCATTTTTATAACATCTTTGGGTTCAAGCTGGTCAATTTCTCCAGTAAATAATTTTTGATTTTCTTTTTCAAGTTTGTCGGTTATTTCTGCACGACCTTTAAAGGTTTCTTCGCTTTGTGGTTCTTGTTGTATATTTGTTTGTTGAGTTGTATCTGCCGTTGTAGCAAAAGATATTCCTGTGTTCGTAAACAGAAATGCGGCCAGTATTAAAAATGATATAATCCTTTTCATAACAAGATTTTACATCATGTAAAAAATTAAATCACGTTTGTAAAGTTGTTATTCGCAATATAATTTGTAAATTTTGTTTTTATTGATTGCATGTGAAACAATCTGAATAAAACCCGTATATTCGTTTATTACTGCTCCTTTGAGTCTTACTGTATTGTTGTTTATGTCTTTTGTTGTGAATTCTGAAATATTGAATTCCGGAGCAGGTCCATTATTGCCGGAGGGTATATTTACTTTTTTTACATAGCCTGTTGCCGGTGCACCTTTTTTGATATAAAGTTTATTATTTTTATAAACATCTTCTGCTACTAGAAATGTAAATTTATCCCCGATTTTTATGTTTGTTGCTTCTGTAACATAGGCAAATGGGCTCACTTGTCTGGCTTTTAATTTGAATCGAATATTTTCTGGAGAGTAGACTTTTACTTCTATTAATGATTCCTTATCAAAATCAGAAATATTGCTCATCATCCTATTTTCATAAGTTGATGTTTGTTTTTGAGATTTTACTTTGTTTATATATTCTTGCGGGATTTCGTCAGTATATACAGGCACGGCAATAGATTGCTGTATTGTTGTAGATGATAGTAGTAGTGCAAGAATAAGTGATAATTTTTTCATTTTTTTCTCCTGTAGTATTTTTATTTTGTTTTCTTGTTATTTACTGGTTTAACAGGAGTATATTTTTCTCTTATTTTTTTTCTTTCAGACTTTGTTGTTAAAAGAAAATTTTGATAGTACAAATTATTTTTGTATGCATTATCTATAAGATATTCCGGATATTTTCCATAAATATAATCGTACAATGCTAGCATTCTTCTAGAACCTTCAGGATGTGAGCTTGAACGTTCGAACCAGTTTTGTTCAGGAGATATTTTATTCAAAATTATAATTAATGCGACAGGATTGTAGCCTGCATTTACCATTAAATCAACAGCTTTTTGATCTGCTTGAAACTCAAATGATTTGGTGCAACTTGACATAATAATTCTGCGCCACAATCCTCTATGTGCTTCTATTCCGTGTGCTATTTCATGTGAGATGATTGCTGCAATTTCATCTTCAGAGTCCATGAAAGGTAAAATACCTTTGTAAACATGAATAGATTTTGATGTCATATATGTAACAGCATTTACATTTTTATTGTTATCGTAATAGAAGGTCATTCTTTTTTCTATTTGATTTGCATTCAAAATACGAAAACCTATTTGCATGACTTGTTTTTGGTATTTTGCTTCTTTATCAAGTCTCAATTCATCTGCAAAACACATAGAAAATGTCATTACGAATGCAATCAAAGATAAAATAATTTTTTTCATATTTCTCTCCACTAGTTTCTTCTAATTTATTTTAATTTTTTATTAATTATTTAGTCAATATAAAATATTGAGCTTTTAAATATATTTAATAATTTAAAATTAGTTTATTGGAGTCTAAGCTTTTATAAATTATGTACAAAAAAGGCTCTGATTTTCAGAGCCTTAATAAATATTATTTATTTTGTTTGGGGTTGTGCTTTTGGGCATCCTTGTGGTCCGTAACCAGGTTTGTGCATTTTTTTGTGTTTTTTCATTTCTTGATGTTTTGCTTTTGCTTCTTGTTTGATTTTTTCAAATTCTGCTTTTTGTTCTGGTGTAAGTATAGCTTCAAACTGTTTTGTGTTTTCGTTTCTTATTTTTCTTGCTTCTTGTTTTAGTTCACGTATATCTTTTTTCAATGCAACAATTTTTTTATCTTTTTCAGCTTGTTTTAGGTTAGATTGTACGACTGTTTTTATTTCTTCATTTTTAGCTTTAATTTTTTCAATGACAGGTTTTATTTTTTTATGACCTTCCATACGGATTTCATGTGCTTTTTGTTTTTGTTCTTCTGTTAATTTTAGTCTGTCATCAAGACTTTGACGTTTCATTTGTGGTGGATTGTGTTTTTGACATTTACAAGGCTGCTTTTGAGGAGCTGTATTTGTTTGTGTGTCAGCATATGCTATTGTTGAAGTAAGCATAAGTGATGCTATTGCAGCTATAATAAGAGATTTTTTCATTTTTTATCCTTTCTACATTAAGTCTTCAAGTATTAGTGCAAGTTCTTTTTTTGCATTGTATAATCTTGATTTAACTGTGCCTATAGGACATTTGATTTTTTGAGAAATTTCTTCGTATGATTTGTTTTCTATTTCATAAAGTAAAATTACTTCTTTGAATTTTGGCTTAAGCTTGTATATTGCATCTGCAATTATTTTTTGTCTTTCTTTTTTTAAAAGGTTTTCTTCCGGAGTGGATTTATTACTTTTTACGAATTCAAGAACATTTTCATCATTTGTTGAGTTGTCATTTAGTTTTTTTTGTGATGATTTTAGATAATCTTTTGATATATTAGCGCTGATTGTTTTTATCCACGCAGAGAAATTGCCTTTTTCTTCATATTTTTCAGAATTTTTCCATACTTTACAGTAGACCTCTTGTTCAAGATCCTCATTTTGTTCATTTGTAATTCGTTTTATGATATTTCTCACGGTTGTACCGTGTGTTTTGATTATTTCTTTTAGATCCATAACTTCCTAATTAATATAAAGGAATCCATATTCATCAACAGGTAGTCCCATTTCTTCTACTGTCATTGAATTGGCATCAATGCTGGCAACAACTTGATTGTAGACATTGGTTCCAAGTGTGTAAATTGGTATACTTATTGTTGTGAAACAGATTATAAAAATAGCACATGCCGCTTTTAATATCTGTGAGTTTTTCCTTTTTTGTTTTATGTATGGTTTAGCCTCTTGAATCAAATTTGAGATTTTTTGCATTCTTTCATGTTCTTTTTTGCATTCTTCGCAAGTTTCAAGATGCTTAAGAAAATCTTTTTCACTCAAGAAGGTAAACATACTTTCATAACCGTTACACTTTTTTTCTTTCATATTTTTTGTCCTTACATATACTATAACGAATCATGAAAAAAAATGTTCATTTTTTATAAAAATTTTTTTTTAATATTGTTAATTTAAATAACTGCTTGACAAATTAGGCTTTTTACCGGAATATACTTATAGTGAAAGCTAAATACCATTTTAGCAATGGTGGTTAGAACTTATATTCTTTCTACATTTATGAAAATTGAATATAGTATGCCCTGGTGGCGGAATCGGTAGACGCGTCGGACTTAAAATCCGATTGGGCTCACCCCCAGTGCCAGTTCAAGTCTGGCTCAGGGCACCATTTTAGGACTCTCTAATGAGAGTCCTTTTTTGTTATAAAAATTATGCATTTTAGCAATTTTGAATTTTTTGTATAATATTGAAATATACAATATTATATTAATTATTGTACATTTAAAGATAAAAATCTTTAGATAATTTGGCTTTTTCAAAATATTTTGTTATGAAATTATATATTTAATTTGATATTTAAAAGAAAATGAGATTAATATTTATGGACAATCTTGAAAAAATTAATGAACTTAATAACCGTTTAGAAAGCGACCCGACTGATTTTAAAACAAGAAGAGAGCTTGCTATTGAGTTTATGGAAAATGGATATAATGAAGAGGCTTTAAAACAGCTATATTATTTACTAAAAAGATTTCCTGAAGATTCTCGTTTGCATTATAATGCTGGAATTGTATTAGAAAACCTAAAGCAGTTTGATAAAGCTATTGTTTCTTATCAAAATGCTTTGAATATAAATCCTGATGAACCTGACTTTTTGTATAATCTTGGTTATGCTTATTTACAAAA
This sequence comes from Candidatus Gastranaerophilales bacterium, assembly GCA_944323475.1. GTDB lineage: Bacteria > Cyanobacteriota > Vampirovibrionia > Gastranaerophilales > Gastranaerophilaceae > Limenecus. The sequence continues at coordinate 51,463 of CALUSQ010000005.1, read as the reverse complement.
GGGTGAATTTGATAAAGCTATACCGTTTTTTAAAAGAGTTTTACAGCTTGAAAATGATGATGAGAACAGTTACTTTAATTTAGGCTATTTGTATTCAAAGTTAAATGAGCATGATTTGGCGATAAAATGTCTTAATGTTGCATTGAAATTAAATCCTAACGACCATCTTGCACATTTCTATCTTGCTTATGAGTTAGACAAAATTGGAGAAAGAAAAGATTGTATTGAACATTATGAAAAAGTTTTGGAACTTTCTCCTGATTACAGTTGGGCTTATTTTAATCTTGGTTCAATATATTTTGAACAAGGCTATTTAGAAAATGCCAAAGATTGTCTTAGAAAAACACTAGAATTGAATCCAAAGGATGATAATGCATATATTGTTCTTTCAAAAATTTATGCAAAAGAAAATGATTTTTCTCAAGCACTTGAAATACTAAAAACTGCTATTATGAACAATCCTTATAATGGTGAGGTTAATTATACAATTGCTCATGTATATAAACAGACTGGAGATATTGAACAATATAAATATCACCTTAAGGAGGCTATGAATAACTATGAAACTCTTTCAACAGAGCTTAAGCAACTGCAGTACGAATTGAAAAGCTTTGAATAGGTTTCGTGAATGTCTTTTTTCCGTATCTTTTATCAAGTGCGTTCAAAATCTGTTGAGGTACTCTAGCTGATTTTAAAACTTCCATTGCTTCTTCATGAGATTTGGCTTTTTTGTAAGAACGTTCTTCTCTCATTGCAGAGTAGATATCAGCGGCTCTTACGATTTGTGCCATAGGATTTTTTGACATCGGATTATGGTGGTCTCTTGCGATTTCTGCAACGTTTACACCATAGCCTAATGATTTTAATAGTTCATAGCCCAATACTGAATGAAGGTTCACAATTTTTCTTTCTTCGTCTGTTAATCTGCCTTTTTTGTTTAAAATAGCAGGTGGAATCAATGATTTTCCTACATCATGTAATGCTGCACCGACTTGCATTACTGTAAGTTGATTTTCATTGTATCCTAATTCTTCTCCTATTGCTCTTGCATACGCAATAGTTGTTGCTAAGTGAGTATATTTAATAGTTTTTAAATTCTCGTAGTGTAATACGTCTTTTGCTATTTCTTTCATTCCTAATCCATGTCCTATTTGCTTTTTTTTAATTTATAATAAATTAGCTTCGAGTAATATTGCCGCAATCCTTTTATTAGAGTCTACTGCTGCATATAAACTATCTTTATCTGGTAGATGGCCTAAAGCTTGTTTTACATAAGGTGCAGAAGCTGCGTCAAACTGTTCAATTCCATATTTAACGTTTTTAAAGTAATTATAAAGCGTATTTAGATTATATTTGTTTTCTGCTTTAGGTACTTCAAAATTTATCTTTTCCTTTTTTGCTTCAGGTTCTTGAATTATATTGTTGCCAAACAATAGTTTGCTTTTATTCTTCTTTTGAACAGGTTGCTTAATAATTCCATTTTTTTGCAATTTTGAAATTGATGCTTCAAACGGATTTATATTTGAACCATTAAAACTATATGTATCAGCTGTGCTTTCTGTTCCTTTGTCTTTTAATAAGTCACCTGCAGCCTGCTGAATTGTTACCTTTTCAACTGCCAAAATTAAATATTCCTTTTTTACCTTCGGTTTCCTATATACTTATAAACATTTTTTTTTCATCAGAATTTACCGAATTACAGGAATTGTTAATATAATTTTACAAAATTTTAACTAAAATATTTTTCGAGAGCTTTTTTATCAAAGACTTCAATACTATCTTTACTGTGAATAAATATTAAGCAGGTTAACATTGATTTAAACATAGAAAAGTCTGTTATAGAAAGTTTTTTCATTAAATCCGCAATATTTTCTGCTAAAAATTCTGTAATAAGAATTTTATTTTTGAATACCAAAGACGTGAAGTAATCTAAGCCTTCTTTTGTATTTATACCTTCAAAATATAAAATATCAGGTGATTGGAACTCTATAAATCTCATAGCTTTATCTAGATTGAATCCTATGTGCTCATTCAATTCGCATTGATTGACATTTTCAAGATTATATTTTGTTATAGATTCAATTGTCATAACATTTTTGTCTTTTGTTGCTATATCGGACAATATTGAATAAATAAGATGTGTTTTACCACTTAAGCCTGAGCCACAGACAAGTATAATCCCAGGGTTTTCCATTGAATTTCTAATTGTATTTATTTTTTTTGTATCCATTCCTGTTTCTTGTAAAGATTTTGGAGGTTTATATATTTTTATAGAAATTCTTTCTCCATGGATTGTCGGAAAGGCAGAGATGCTTGCAATAAGAGCCATTTCATCAACTTTAAAACTCAGTTTGCCTAGCTGCGGCAATTCTGATACAGTTGGATCTAGATTTGAAAGTGTTTTAAGTTTTGCAATAAATGCTGATACAAGAATAGAAGGTATTTCACCTGTTGAAACATTTTGAGAGTCTTTTCTAAATGTTACGCTTAATCCGTTTGGAATATGTTCAAAGAAAAGTTCATGGATGCCGTCAGATATTGCTTGTTTTAAAATAGCTCGTATAAGTTTATGTATGTGTTCATCAGATAGCCCAGATGAGAGGTTTTCATTGTTCAAAACTTCACGCCAATCATATTTGGGTTTGTTTTCATCAATAAAAATCTGTCCAACAGAACTACTACTTTGATAATATTCTTCAATCTTTTTTATAACAGCATTTTCAGATGAAATAACAGGTTCTATTTCACATTTTGCATCCTCTACTATTTTGTCTATTGCAAATAAATCCAATGGATCAGACATTGCAACAGTTAAGATTCCTTCAATTTCAAATAGAGGTATAACTTTGTATTTTTGAGCATTGTTAAAGTTTATATAGCTTAGACATTTTTTATCAAGAGAATAGTCATCTAGATTAACATACGGTATATGGAGTTTACTTTCCAAAAATTTGAGAAGTCGGTCCTCACTAATTATTCCTGATGAAATAAGAACTTGTCCAAGATTTACATTTTGTGCTGCTGCTACTTGTTCAGCAGTTTCTAAGTCCTCGTATTTGATAATGTTGTCTCTTACGAGGTCATATTTTAATTTTTCTAGTGTTTTGTTTCTAACAAACTCCATTATTAGTCTTCCAGATATTCTTTTACTTTATTAATAACTTCATCAAGTTCAAAAGGTTTTGTTATATATTCATTAGCGCCGGTTTCTTGACCGATGAGTTTATCATCTTCTTGCGAACGTGCTGTTACCATTATTATTGGTATATTTTTGTATTTATTATCATATTTTAAAAGACGGCTTATTTTGTAGCCGTTAATTTTGGGCATCATAACATCAAGGATCATTAAATCAGGAAGAATTTCTTTTGCCATATTGAGGCCTGTTTCACCATCATATGCACAGAAACATTCATAGCCTTGAGCTTCTAACATAAATTTTAAGGTCTCTACTATATCCTGTTCATCATCTACAATAAGAATTTTTTTTGTATTACTCATTTATAATAATGCCTCCACCTTGTTTTTTAATAAATCTTTTGCTTTTTCCATCAATTCTGTTGCATCTTGTGCATTGTCAGGAAATAGTACTGTTGAATACAATATAGCATATTTTTCAGACTGTGTTTCTTCTGATTCATTATGTAATATACTTTCAATTTTCTTTTCTATAAAACTTTGAGCAAATTTATCAGCTTCCGGTAGCATTATAGCAAGATAATTTTTGTTTTCTTCTAGATAATATACTTCTTTGGTATTTGAGGTTTTTCTTATTATTGATATTTTTTCTTGTTTTATTGCATCGATAAAAGAATTTTGTTCTTCTTTTTTTTCTTCTATTAATACGAGAAGCAAACTTTGAGAACAGGTTTTTGCTTTTAGTGTTTCTTTTTCTAAATCTGTTATAAATTTTTCTTTTTCGCTCATTACTGGAATTGCGAAAGAAAATGTTGTGCCTCTGTCAAGTTCACTTTCGACCCAAATAAATCCTTTGTGAGCTTCAATTAATTGCTTGGCAATTGGAAGTCCTAGTCCTGTGCCCCCATTTTTTCTGTTCAATGAATTTTCTATTTGTTGAAATTGATCAAAAACTTTCTTGAGATCTTCAGGTGCAATCCCTATACCGCTATCACTTACAGAAACTTTGATATAGTTTTCATAAAAAACAGGATTTTGTGCACCAAGAAGTATTGATTTGTCCAAATCATTTTCTCTAATATTCTCTGTTTTGATTTTGATTTTTCCATTTTCATTAGTAAATTTTATAGCATTGGATACAAGATTAGACATAACCTGTTCGATTCTTTGTGTATCAATATAAGCAAGAGATATGTCATTTTCTTTTTCCAGAATAAGTTCTATATTTTTTTCTTTAGCAACGTTTTCAAAAGTATTTTTAATAAATTCAACAGGGATATTTATATTTGTTTTTTCAAATTTAAAATCCATTTTACCCGCTTCAACTTTTGAAAGGTCGAGCAAATCATTTATAATGCCAGATAGTCTTGTTACATTTCTTTTTGCCATATTTAAAAATTTATCAGTAATGGCATTTACTTCACCTGCTTTGCCGCTAAGACAAATTTCAAGTGAATTTTTAATTGCTGTGAGTGGTGTTCTAAGTTCATGTGAAACAATTGAGATAAACTCTGATTTTAATCTTTCCAACTTTTCTAGCTTGGTGTTTGTGTTTTTAATTTCTTCATATAATGCGGCATTTTCTAAAGGTAAAGAAACCTGTCTGGCAAGTGTTTGAAAACAAGTTGTATCTTCTTGCGTAAAGTCGTTTTCTCTAAATACTTCAATGAGACCAAAGAATTTTTCTCCAATATTAATTGGTGCAAATAAATTATCAAACTTGAGTATATTTAAATCATATTCTTCAATCGGATGTTTGATGTTTTTTATGACTTTAATTTCATTGACATTTATATCGTATGGAATCCTTTTTTTGTCAAATAGTGCTTTATAGCTTAATATTGCTCTGAGTTTCAATGAATGTTCAAGTCTTGGTGATATTCCATAAAGTGAATTTATTATTAATTCTATGTTGTGTTCATCATTAAAAACCAGAACATATGATAAAGAAAAGCTGAGACTTTTTTCAAGCCCATCAATCATAATGTCTATAAGTTTTTGTTTGTCTAAAGAGCCTGCAAGCTGTGTTGATGTGTTATAAAGAACGTCAAGCTGATAAAGACTTTTTGCAAGCTCACTGTTATTTAAAGAAAGTGTATCAATTGCTTTTTTTAATTTTAAGCTTCCTGTAATACACGAGGTTAGAATTTTTTCATTTATTGGCTTTGTTACATATACATTTGCCAGTTTTAGTAAATCAGTATTTTCTGTATCATTTTTTACTATTGCGGCTATAGCTATATTTTCTTTAATTGCTGTTGAGTGAAGTTTTTTGACCAGAATTATTGCATCAAGAGATTCTACTTCTTCATCAATGATTACCATCGCAACTTGTCTTTTTTCGACATAGTTAATAATTGCTGTCTCATCCAAAGAACATATTAGTGCATTTGGTGATTTAGTTAATGCTTTTGATATTAAATCTTTTTGTGTTTCATTGTCTGAAACCAATAATATTTTTGACATAGAAACATTTTATCATGTCGTTTTATTAGAGGCTATTAAGTTAAAAATTTTAAACTTTTTTATTTTTTAATTTATCTTTGAATAATTTATCATATAATAAGAGGAAGAATGTCATGAAAAATATTGATTACATGTAAATGTAAGTTATTTGATATAATTCATTGGGAAAAGGGATTTGTATGGCAGGATACAGTTTTGAGATAATCACAGGACCTATGAGCTGTGGAAAAACTGAAGAGCTTTTAAGACGAGTAAAAAGATGTATTATTGCACAGAAAAAGGTTAGGGTTATTTCCCCAGCTATTGATACTAGAACTAAAGGTGATTATATTGAATCTAGAAATGGTCTTTGGCTTGATGCTGTTACTGTAAAGTCTGCTCATGATATTCTTGCTGCAATTAGTTCAGATGATGAAGTTATTGCTATTGATGAAATACAGTTTTTTGATGAGGAAATTGTTTCTGTTGTTAAAAAATTAGTTGAACATGGCAAAAGGGTTATTGCTTCAGGTTTGGATTTGGATTTTAAAGGAGAACCTTTCGGCTCAATGCCTGAATTGCTTTGTCTCGCTGATAAAGTTGATAAACTTACTGCTGTTTGTATGAAGTGCGGATCTGATCATGCCACTCGTACACAAAGACTTATTAATGGATTCCCTGCAGATAAATCATCTCCTCTGATAATGATTGGCGGCGATGAGACATATGAAGCAAGATGCCTTAATTGTTATGAACTACCTGATAAAAAAGCTGAACAAAAGAAAAAATCTTTTAAGCTTTTAAATTTTACAAAATAATTATGATTTAAAATAATCACAAATAAGTCTTTCACCTTTATGTGAAAATTTTTTGAAGAAATTATGTAAAAATGAGTGCTTAGATTCATTAAGCTTTTTTTTGTTGATAGCTTTTTGTATTAGTATTTTGTTGTATTTTTTATTTGCATCATCACTGTATTCCATCTGTCCGCTATCTTGTAGCTGTTTTAGTTGTGTATTTGCTTTCAATATTTCTTGACGGAGTTTGAGGACTTTTTTATTACTACCCATATAATTTCCTTTGAAATTCTTTTGATTTAATTTCTTTAATTAGTTATTTTAAAGAAACGACGATTTTCAACTTTTTTATAATAATAAATTTACAAATTTCATGACTCCACCAAAAAAAGTAAAAAATATGAAAAAAAGTAAATCTTTCGTATGGTTCTGCACTTTTTATTGTCAGATGGTATAATTTTTTTATGGAGAAACAAGATATAAAAAAAGTTCTGATATTACGTTTAAGCGCATTAGGTGATACTATCCATACTTTACCTGTTGCGTATGCCATAAAAAAATCTTATCCCGATTGTAAAATTGGATGGGTAGTTGAAGACAAAGCTCAATTATTTATTAAAAATAATCCATTAATTGATAATTGTTATGTTTTGCCTAAAAAAGAGTGGAAAAGTAGAGGTATTTTCTCTTTAAAGAATATAAAAGATTTTAAAAATATAATTGATTCAATAAATTCTGAACATTATGATGTTGTAATTGATACTCAGCAGCTTTTAAAAAGTGCTTTTATACTGCCTTTTTTAAATATTAAAAGAAAGATTACACTTACAGGTGGTAGAGAATTTTCTTGGATTTTTGCCAATGAAATTTATCCAGAATCACATCAACTTTTTGACTCTAATTATCATGTTGTAAACAGAAATCTTGAATTTGCAAAACATATAGGTGCAGATATATCTGAAGTAAAAATGGTGTTAAGAGATGCAGATGACAGTATAAAAAATAAAATAAGCGATTTGCTCAAAAATCTCGATATCTCGAAAAAAACTGTTGTTTTTTCTCCTGCAACTACTTGGGTAAATAAACATTGGAATGAATCTTATTGGAGTGAAGTATTAAAATTTTTATACGGTAAAGTTAATGTTCTATTTACAGGTACAGCAACAGATTTACCTTTAATATCAAGAATTATTAAAGGCGCAGATTTTGATGAGTCTTTTTTTACTATATTAGCAGGTAAAACCAATTTAGAAGAATTAGCAGAAGTCTTTAGGCGTGCTGATGTTGTTATTTCTCCTGATTCTGGGAGTGCTCATATTGCTTGGGCTGTAGAAAAACCTTTTGTCATTACCTTATTTAGTGCTACTGCCGAAAAAAGGAGTGCTCCTTTTGGGGATAGATGTTTTGTATTAGCTCCGGAATTAGATTGTAGGCCTTGTCTTAAGCGTCAATGCCGATTGAAAAAAGACAAGAATCTTTGTTGCAGGCTTGTAAAGCCTCAAGAATTAATAAATTTACTGTGTGATATCTTACATTTGTAATTAAAACGTAGTATAATAACTCATTATTATAGACTTGAATTTATCTGGTGAATATGGACTTTTTTAAAAAAATTAGAGATTATACTCAAAAAGTTAATGAAATTGAATATAGTATTTCTAACAATAAAAAAGAATTTATTGAAGTATATGAAAGAAACCTTGCTCTTGAAAAAGAGATTGTCCAACGTACACAAGAATTGGATCAGGCTAATAAGGCTTTTCTTACATTGAAGCACGTTTGGGAATTGATGAATTCTTCTGAACCATTATCTACCGTTTTGCAAAAATTGGTTAATTCTTTACATGGTGAAATGGGTTATATAAACAGTACAATTTTACAGGTTTGCAATGATGAAAAGGGGAAATACTATAAAGTTAAAGCTTTTTCAGAAAGTCCTATTTTAGTCAAAATTAAACAATATCTTGCAGAAAAAAATATAGATATACATGAATATCATCTTAAATATGACTCTAATATGTTGATAACAAGAGCTATTGAAGAAAAAACAATTATTCAATCTTCTGATTACTTAAATGTTATTAACAATCTTCTATATGATTTTAATGAAGATTATATCAATCAAATAAATAAATTAGGTGTAAGCAAAAATGTAATATGTATACCACTTTGTCCAGCTAATATACCATTTGGTGTTATGATGGTTTTTTCTTCGAGAGAGGCTGCAGATGACAAAGAGTTAAATTTTTTGACTCTCTTTGCAAATCAAGTTGAGATGGCTATAACAATTGCAAATCTTTTTGAGAATTTGAAGAAAGAAGCAGTTACTGACTCTTTGACTGAGTTGTATAATAGACGTTATTTTAATCAAGCTATTCAAAAAGAAGCAGAACGTGCACAGCGGTTGCACCAGCCATTTTCATTAATTAGTTTGGACTTAGATTATTTAAAGAAAATTAACGATACATATGGACACTTTTTTGGGGATTTGGCTATTAGGACAATAGCTGATATATTGAAGAAAAATGCTCGTTCTATTGATATTCCTGCAAGATTGGGTGGTGAGGAGTTTTCTGTACTATTACCAGGTGTAGATTCATCGGGCGCTATGATTGCTGCGGAAAGAATTCGTGCTGCGATAGAAGCACAAGAGCTTGACACAATTGGACATGTTACAGCAAGTATTGGAGTTGCAACTTTCCCTGAACACTCTATAAAACTTGATGAACTTCTTGATATGGCTGACCAAGCTATGTATAAGTCTAAAATTAACGGAAGAAATAGAGTTACTCTCGCTAAGACAGTAGATGATGAAACAGAATGGCATGAAGTAGCATTTGGTGCGTTCATGGATATTCTTACTAAACAAAAAATACCTATACCTAATAAAATTGCAAAAGAAATTACTTCAAAGCTCAAATCAATTGATACAGGCGAAACAAAATCTACTTTGTTCTCTGTTGCTGATACTCTTGCACAAACATACAATAGCCATTATAAAAGGGGAATAACAAAAGCAAAAGTTTCTATGGCTATTGAGCTTGCAAGAAAAATGGAACTTGCTAAAGAGGATATAGATAAATTAAAAATAGCTGTAATGTTGTATGATGTTGGCAAGTTAATGATTCCTGATGAAATTTTAAATAAAAAAGAACCATTAACAGAAGAAGAAAAACAAAAAATCAAAGAACATCCTTTGATTGCAGCTAGAAAGATTCTTCAGCCAATAACAAATATTGCTGATATAATACCAATAATTGAGGCACATCATGAAAACTGGGATGGTACAGGGTATCCTAACCAGCTAAGTGGTTCTAGTATTCCTATTTCTTCTCAAATTATATTGCTCGTAGATTCCTATTTTGCAATTACTCAAGCTCGTCCATATCGAGTTGCTCATTCTAAGGACGAAGCAATTGAAATTATAAAACTTGGTGCAGGTAAAAAATGGAATGAGAAACTGGTTGAACAGTTTGTGGATCTTGTAAATGAATCAAAACGACAAAATAGATAATATTATTACAAAACTATATCAATGGTGTACTACATATAAAGATCAAGCCGTTTTTAGAGATACAACACGTCTTAAAAATACTCCTTTTGACGGGTATTTAGACAGTAATTTAACTACACCTTTGTCTTTTACTATTTTTGAACTATCAGATAAAGGTGAGTTATTAATTGATTCACAACAGAGATTATTGGAAAGTAAAGCTGCTTTTTATTTATTTGTTAATCCTAAAACAGGATGGATTTTTTCTATAAAAAATACGCTCTCCAATCAAAAAAAATTATTGAATGGAGAGCCTATACAAAATTTTAAAATCAAAATCTATAATTAATTATTCATCTATATCGTAGTTTATTCCTTCATCATCTTTTGCAGCCATTTCGATAAGAATATATGTCATATAAGCACCTAGTGCTACTGCTTTGGGGTCTAGATCTGTATTGTTTGCTGCTTCAATTATTGCACTATTTATTTCAGGGTTTTCGTCTTTAATATAGTGAATCATTTTTTTTCGCCAGCCGTGAACATCTTGAAATATTTCTGCAAATGCCAGTGATGAGTGTTCCTCAGTGATAATAGGTAACATATTTTCTCCTTATATCATAAATGTATGTGTTTAATTATATACTAAATTCTATAATCTATTTATCCTCTATTTCAAGTAAAAACAATAATTTTTAAACCTTGGTATATATTAAGTATATATTTCTTAACATTCATTATTAAAAAAAGCAATTTTTTTAGAACAAATTACTTTATAAAAATATAGAGTCTTAGAGGAACTATTTTATGAAAGAACATGAATTAAATACAATAATGGGTGTAGTTGCAGATCCAATTGAAAATGTATATGATATATCTTCAAGAAAAAATTTACAAGAAATACAAAGAATTATTAGAATATTTAAAATAAATGAAGAACAAAATATCAAGAATAAATTATTTGCAATTAAAAGTCTTGCAACATTTAAGCTTGTTTTAAGCAATAATTAATAATTCTTATTCATTTTCTTCGAAGTCGTTTTCTTCGTCTTCGTCAATGTATTCTGTAATAACAGCTACATTATGCTCAATTTTTTTGAGTTGCTTTTCCATATTTGTTATGCGTTGAGCAAGTTTTTCGTTTTCAATTATTTTTTCATTTGTAATACTTACTTGTGAAGCAATGTACTCTACAAGTGATTTTAGTTCTTTTGTATCATTTTTTTGTGAAACAATTTTGTCTACTTTATCTTCAATAGAGTCTATTCTGTCAGAAATTGTAGAATCGTTATTTATTATGTCATTTTTTACTGCAGTTACGTCTTCTTTAATTAATTCAAAAGATTCGCTTGCTGTATCAATCCATTCTGCCAGATACATAAATGCTTCATTCAATACCTTGTCTGATTGAACAAGAGATGTTGTTGTTTGCGTAATATTATCAATCTTTGTATCTAAATTATTTACAAATGATGAATTGTAAAACTCTTTGCTTTGTTTTTCAAATGTTTTAATTAAAGAAGAGAAAATTTCTATGTTTGATTTAAGCGTTTTGTTTATTTCATCAGATGTAAGAATAAGTTTGTTTGTTCTTTTGCTTATGCTTGATACATCTTCATTTAATGTAGTAAAAAGACCTTTTATTTCTGCAATATCAGCGTTGATTGGGCTATTTTCAACTTTTTGAAGTGATTCTTTAATCTGATTAATCTTTGTTGTAATGTCAGAAGCTGTTTCTGTATTTTCAGCATCTGTATTTACAAGCACTTTATGCAGTTTAGTTAAATCCAGTCTTATTTTTGACAAGTCTGACTCAATATCAGGTAGTGTATACACATAGTCTTTATCTTCTTTTAAGCCGCTTGTTAAAAGACTAAATCCTGAAATTAATGTTTTTAAATCTTTATTTATATCTGTTTTTACAGCATCTTCAATTTTTTCTAAAAGTGTAATTATATTACCATCAAATTCTGATGATACATCTTTTAGCTGTAATATTTCATCTTTTATATCTGAAATATTAGCAGTGATTTTTTCTTTTAGTTCATCAGCTGTATTGTATATATTTTCATTAATTTCATCAGTTTCTTCTTCAAAATTTATGTTGTCAGCTATTTGTACAAGCTGTGATACAAATTTTGTTTGAAGATCATTTAATGCCGAAGTGATTTGCTCATTTTGCTCATTTAAAATAATGTCTGAAAGTTCTTTTCTGAGATTTTCTATTGTTGAAGAAATTTCACTGATTTGATTAGCTGTAGCAACACTTTCAGTCGAAATTGTGTCTGTAATATCTTCTGTAATGTTGTTTTTTATTTCAACAATTTTTTCATTAAATGTTTCTGTTGATAATGAATTTTTTTGAACTTCTGCAACTGTATCTTTTATAGACCATATTTCATCTTTAAGTACTTCTGTACCTTGGAAAAACATTTTTTCTGTATAATCTTTGATGCTTTGGAGGTCACTAAAATCAAGTTTTGCAAGTATTTTTTCTTCTATTTGGGTTAGTAGTTCTTGATTTTTATTATCTAAATCTTCTTTTGTTGCAAGTGTTTTTACTGTTTCTGATAAAAATGCAGTTTTTGTTAATATATCTGCGACATCTGAGCTTAGTATTTTAAACTCTTCATCTTCAAATATATTCCCAATAACTTGAATAAGTGTAGTAAGGTTATTGTTTAATATTTCAACAAAAGAATCTGTTTCATGAATTTTTGAAATAATATTATCTACTTTGTTGGAAAGTATATCTTGGATTTCTTTATTATCTTCAGTAAATGTTTCTTTTAGTTCATTTAATCCTAAAACTATGCTATTTAATTCATCAAAAGATTTTTTATTTGATTCTGATATCTCAGAGTTTAATGTGTTAAATAAATTTAGTTGTTTATTAATGTTTTCATTTATTATTGTATTTTGTTCTTTTATGATAGCAAAATTGGAGCGTGCTATGTCATTAGTTTCTTCAAGTGTTCCAAATTTTTCTATATGAGAAATTATTGAATTAAAAGTTTCTTTTTGATTTTCTTGCTCTTCTGCAAAAAATTGAATTTGATTTTGTATTTTATTAAAAGCAGCAAGAAATTCTGGTGTTTTTAATGAGTTAAGTAGTATTTCATTTAGATTATCAAATTCTCCTTTAATAGCATTAAATTTGCCATCAACTACTAATTGGCGGTCTTTTAAAAGATTTCTTATTTCTATTGAAATTAGACCTATTTTGTCAAAATTTTCATTACTTGAAAAAACATCCATCTTTGTATTAATTTTTTCAAGAATCTGTGCGTAAGTAATTCGAAAATTTTCATCAGAATTTTCTTTTTGTATTATTTTTTCGACAAGTGCGTCTAGTTTATTTTGTATTGTTTCTAAATAATTTATTTCTGACATAGAAAACTACTCTCTAATTAAAAAGCTCCAATATTATTTTATCAAACACATACTTACATGTATAAATATGTAACTTTATGTAACACCAGTAATCAATTTATCTTGGTTTTGTATAGTCTAATATGACATTTTTTGTTTTAAATCTGCAGCAGATTCTTCGTAACCTGCTCTACCCATCAAAGCATATGTGTAATTTTTAGCTTGCTCAACGCCAGGTTGATTGAATGTATTTATGTTATAAAGTTCACCTGCAATAGCTGTTTGAACTTCTAACATGTACAATAGCTGTCCAATATTATATGGATTAACCTTGTCTATTGTTATTGTTACATTAGGTCTTTGGTAATCTACTAACGCAACTTTTGTTGCATCAGCTTCCGAGTTAATAAGAGAATTTATTGTATTTCCACCAAGATATCCAACACCTGTAAATTCAAATATTTGGGGAATTTCTAATGTTGTATCAAATTCTTTTACTCTTATAAAGTTAATAAGTTTGTTATTCGGACCTTCATTATACAACTGTATCTGTGAATGTTGATCAGTTGCACCAAGTGCTTTAATTGGTGTCGGACCGATGTTGACTTTGTTACCGTAATTATCTTGTTCTTTTCCTAAACTTTCTGCCCAAAGTTGTACAAACCAGTCTGATATATATTTCAATCTGTTTGAATAAGGCATCATTACAGTAAGATTTTTACCTTTTTGTGTATCCATAAGGTAATGAATCAATGCATTTTGAGCTGCGATATTGTGCCATATGTTTGTGTTTTTTAAAGCAAGGTCCATATCTTTTACACCTTGCATTAATTCTTCAATATTTATACCAACTAATGCAAAAGGTAATAAACCAACTGCAGAAAATACTGAAAAACGTCCACCTACATCGTCAGGAACAACAAATGTTTTGTATCCTTCTTCGTTTGAAATTTGTCTCAATACACCTACATTTTGATCTGTAGTTGCTACTATATTCCTTCTGTAGTTATCTCCAAGTTCATCCTCCAATCTCTTTTTAATAATCATAAATTGGGACATTGTTTCTGCTGTTGAACCGGATTTTGTTATAACATTAACAAGTGTCTTTTTTAAATCAAGTATATCAAGCAATCCGTTAATTTGATCAGGATCTATATTATCGAGAAAAAATATTCTTGGTAAATTATTTCTTTGTTCCAAAGTTAAAAGATTCCAATATGGTTTAAGAAGGGCTTCGCAAACAGCACTTCCACCTAGTGCTGAGCCACCTATCCCCAACACAAGAACATTGTCAAAACGGCCGTTAATCATTGCAGCATATTCTTTAACAAGCCATACAGTTTCTTCATTGTAACCAAGATTCATCCATTGGAGCCATTGTCCGGGTTTGTCTTTTCTTGAGTTTAAGTCATTAATGATTTTGGCGATTTTTTCATTGTAGTTGTTAAATTCGGTTTCGATATTTAACCCGTTTTCATCACCTAGAATTTCGGCTTTGACATTTCTATAGTCAAATTCTAGCATCTATGTCTCCCTCTATATTAAAAATTATATATAATTTATACCCTATGTCTATTTTACTTGCTCACTTTTAAATTGATATAGTTAATTGAAAAATATTAAGTAAATTTTACGCTATAACCTGTTATTTCTTGTTAATACGTGTATTTTTTATTTTGTTTTCGTAATATTTCTTAATAAAAAAATTATAATAAGGCAATCTGAACCAAGAGATTGTTTTTATAAATATGTAAGGTTAGATTAAATTTCTAGGTTGGAGATTAGGTTATGTATTTTGATGATTACAGCACAAGTTTTCAAAGTTTGTACAGCCCAATGTATAATTTGCAGACAACTTATTCTGCAAATATGAATCCTTCTGGAGGCTATGGCTTCGGTGCAGGTTATTGCGCAGGCATGTACCCAGGAATGGGAATGTTTATGAACCCTCTAGCTGGAGTTGGCATTGGTCAATTTAATGGCGACTACTTGGTTCGTAATGAGGATCAAAAAAATAACTACTATGCTCGACCTATTGCAACTCATAAGAAAAAAGATGAATTACCGACTATACTTGGTATAATTGGTACAACTTTGGGTACAGCTGCCGTTCTATTGGCATTGAAAAAAGGTAAGAAAATTAAAAATCCTGTTCGTCCAGTAAATAGTCCGGTTGTTACTCCTTCTCCAGTTAGACCCACAACTAATCCGATAACAGATCCTAGCCGTTTAATATCAAGAACGGCTACTCCGGCAAATCCTGTTAATCCAGTAGTTAATGGTCCGACAAATCCGGTTAATCCAATTGTTAATCCAATTGTTAATCCAATTGTTAACCCTGTTGTTAGTGGTCCTGTAAATCCGACACCAGCTCCTGTAAAAACAACTAATGTAAAAGGTTTGCTCCCTGTAGCACAAGCTTCTTCTCAAGCTAGTAATGTAAAAGGTTTGCTCCCTGTAGCACAAGCTTCTTCTCAAGCTGGTAATGTAAAAGGTTTGCTTCCTGCTGGAAATACAGTTAATCCTCAGTTAAAACCTATAGAATATTATTATGGTAACAACAATAATATATTTAACTTGCCGGCTAATCAACAAGCTGTAAAAGGATTACTTCCTGCTGCCTCAGCATCAACAGGTAATGTAAAAGGTTTGCTTCCTGCTCATACTCCATCAAAAATGGAGGTTGCTAGAGAAAGACTTGAAACAGCAAGAAATTTACCTTCTTCTGGTGAAGTTTATGTATTACCTGAAAAAGGCAGTTATATTTCTCCTGTAATAACAAGAAAAAATAATAGATTTGCTGAAATAAATGGTCAAAAAATTCAACATAGATTGTCTTCAATTGGTCTAGAAGCTGATACAAAAGCTCTTGCTAAATTGACTCAATTACAACGCAGACATTTAAATGATGTTATTTTAAATGGTACAGATGCACAGTTGAAGTTTCTTACTTGTTCTCATGAATATGAAAATATTTTTAGAACAATATAATTCATTAGCAAAAAACTAATTAAACATAAAACCTATTTATAAACCAAACTAAAACCTAACCAATTCCCCGTTCTTTGTGTTATAAAGACGGGTTTTTTTTTATTTAGTTTGAGTTTTCCAAATTATGCATTAGCTGCTTTTTTCTTGTTTTCAATTTTTTCACTAATGCTGTTTGCTATAGGTGTTGCAACTACAGGTGCAATAAACCTGTATATCATTGCAAAAATCATCAAGGATTTTGCAATTTTAAAACCATTCATCAAAGTTGATAATTTTGTATCATTGTTTGATGTTAGTTTTATTGCATTTGTCATGCTTTGTTTATTAAATATATTTGTCAATGTTTTACTGTTTTTCTTTGCAGCCATAAACAATTCTTTGGCTTTGTCTGCTTTATCCATTCCATTTTGTTTGCCTAGTTGAGTAATTTGGCTCATAAGATTTTTTACAGTTTCATCTGCTGTACCTTTTTTAACTATATTTTTTAGTTCTTTTTCTACGCCAGCATTAAACTCAAACATTTTGTCTAAAATTTCAAATGATTTTTTTAATTCAGGATTGTTTTGAGCTCTTCTTTTTACTACAGCCAGATATTCTGGATTATCATGTAATTTAGCAAACATTTTTCTTGTTTTTGGGTCAGAAATATTTGCAATATTAAATTTTTCTGTGAAATTTGCAATATGTCTGTCAAGGTAATTGTCCAGAGTATAAGCACCTGCTGTTGATAAAGCACATACAGCAGCTTGATTAACAATAAGCGGCATTTTTTGATCTTTTTCAATTTTTTTAGATTTTGCTGTATCTAGCATATAAAAGCTTGATAACATTACACCAACAAATGCTGCAAGATGTTGTTGATAATTTCTGTCTTTTAAGAAATCAACTAACCTTTGAACAGGTTTTGTTGCTCCTATTTTGCCCATCCCGTGAGCTAGTCCATCTGTTATTTTGCCCATAGGGTTTATACCAAATGAAACAACATCGCCTTTTAAAGGGGTAGAATATCTGTTATTGTTATTGTGAGAATATTTTAAAAGATTATATTTTGAAGTATAAGGTTGTATTTGCATTATTTCATCACTCCTGTAAAGCTTTGGAATACTTTTTTTGCATTTGAGTTGTTGTTTTTGAAGTTAATAAATGCAAATTTGTATGTCGGGTCATTTTGTAATTCGGCTTTTGTTGTTGGTTTTATATTAGAACCGAAAATTTTATTAAGTATGTATTTGTCAATATAAGGAATCATTGCGATTGTAATAGCTGATCTAACTGATGCTGTAATTACTTGTGGAATGTAATTACACATCATTGTATAAGTTTGGAATCTTTTTGATGCAGCCATTTTCTTTGTTCCATTATATGTAAAGAAATCTTTTGCCTTTTCTGCATAAATTTCAGGATTTTTTCTGATTTTATCCAAACCTTTTTTGATTGGTGAATAAATTATTACAGCAAATATGTAACCTATAATACCTGATGAAATTGAATGTGATGCAGCTTTTTTATTCTTTTCTTTGTTGTGCTCGTTTGCTTGAGCCATAATAGCTGCAGGTCTTAAACCACAAGTAATAAGTAATGCAAATAATGCATCAAATACTGTTTGGTTTGAATCCGCCATTTTTAAGAACTTGTGTAATAGATTACTTTGTGCGAGTTTCCAGGTCTTTGTTTTCATAATAGGAAGACCGCGAAAATTTACATTACTCGCGGTCTTCTTATTGAATTTATTCACACTATTAGTCTTTTTAATCACAGCATGGTCATACACATCATAATGATTCTTGTCTGAACACACCTTAAAAGCTGAATGCTCAAGTTCGAAATGATTTTTAGGGCTAGTTGCTACGGAACTCATTTCCGAACCTAACGCTGCCTCCCTTTTCGAACGCATAATCCCTGCTACGGGTGTTTGGTTTGTTTGTAGTTTTATCATAGTCTTCTTTTCTTTTAAACTTGGGTGATTACTTAAATTCTTCACACTTGGTAAAAGTAGAAAGATTTTATTATTTGCTAGTGTAACATATAAAATTTACATTTCAATACAATTTTTAGACGGGATTTTTTGAGCATGGTCTAAAACAACTGTGAATTAGTGTATTTCAGACAATAAATATTTTTATATAAAACTTTACAATTCAATTTATGGTGTTAACAAAACTTTAATTGCTTCGCCTCTTTCATGGGCAAAAATAGCTTCTTTAGTTTCAGAAAGAGGCATTTTCTTTGTAATAAGTTTTGTAACATCTACATGCCCATTTGCAATCAAATCTAATGCTTGTCTAAAATATTGTGGTGTATGGTGGAATACACTGATAATTTTTATTTCATCATAGTGTAACTGTTTTGTATTAAGATTTACAGTTGTTCCTGACTTGCAACCTCCAAACAAATGCACTGTCCCGCCTTTTCTGACTAGTTCAAACATTTTTTCCCATGTCTCCGGTAGCCCAACACACTCCACAGCGACATCTAGACCTCTTCCGTCTTCTGTAAAATCTCGAAATATTTTTTCGGGATGTTGATATTTTTTTAAATCTATCACTTCATCACAAAGAGCAAATTCTTTTGCCATCTGAAGTTTTAGAGGATTCCTTCCTGCTGCAATAACCTTTGCTCCTTTTAGTTTTGCAAGTCTTGCAAACATAAGACCTATTGGTCCTATGCCAAACACTCCAACGGTATCACCAGGCTGAATATTTGTTCTTTCTATACCATGTACAACATTTGCCAGTGGCTCAGTGAAAGCGGCTTTTTCAAAACTTAAGCCTGTTGGGATTTTTAAAAGATTTTTTTCTACTATTCTTTGAGGTATTGTTATGAATTCTGCATATGCCCCGTTAAGCAGATCCAAATTTTCACAAAGGTTATATTGTTTTTTTTGACAGAAAAAACATTTTCCGCAAGGTGCAGAATTTGCACCAACAACTCTGTCTCCTGGTTTGAAATCTATAACATTTTTTCCTACTCTTTCAATTACTCCTGCAAACTCATGACCAAAGCCTGAGGGAGTTTTTTTTATTAATACAGGATGTCCTCTTCGAAAAGTTTTTACATCAGTTCCACATGTTAGTGCAGCTTGTATTCTGACTAAAACTTCATTGTCATTTGGCTCTTTTACATCGACTTCTTCATATCTTATGTCCTGAGGGGCATAATATCTTATCGCTTTCATCTTCATTATTTTTTCCCTAATCTTTTGCGATTTTTATATATGCTTTTAATGTTTTGTTTGATATGGTGTCTTCAATTGCTTCTCCAAGCTCCTCCAAACTATATGCAGTAGAAAGATATTTTACTATTACTTTTTTCTTTGAAAGAAGTTTATGAGAAAGTGCCAAATCCATGGGAGATGGAGAATAACTACCTAAAATTTTTAACTCTCTATAGTAAATGTCATTATTTGTGTATCCGGCCATATCATTTGGTACCGATGAAAATATCAATATTGTACCTCCGTCTCTTACAGATTTGATTGCAAATTCAATTGCTTTGTCAGAACCGGATGTCATAAATATGATATCTGCACCTAAATTGCATGTCATTTCTTTTATTAATGAAGACGTTGTATCATTATCTTCGAATTTTATAGAAGCATCAAAGTTCAAATTGTTTGCAAGAGCTACTCTTTCTTCTATAAGATCACAACCTATAACATCACCTTTAAAAGCTTTTACAGCTTGTCCCATTAAAAGACCTATAGAACCAAGCCCGATTACTAAGGATGTTGTTCCTTTTTTAACTTCAGCTCTTTCAACGGCTCTAATGCAACAGGCTAATGGCTCCATAAATGAAATTTCCATATCATCTAAGTGTTTTGGTACTTTAAATACTGTGTTTTTAAGATGTTTGGGCGAAACATATATGTACTCTGCAAAGCCACCTGGAAAAATATTTGTTTCTTTAAATTGATGACACATAGAATAATTTTTATTTTCACAATAGTCACATTTCATACATGGGACGTGATGTCCTAAAACTATCTTGTCTCCTACTTTAAATTTAGAAAACACCGATGGCTTTATTTCAACAATTTCTCCGACAACTTCGTGGCCTAAAACTTTTTCTGTACCATCATGAAGAAATTTTACTATATCAGAACCACACAAGCCACATCCTAATACTTTTACGATTGCCCCTTTATTATCATAATCTTCAAGATTAGGTTGAGGTCTGTCTTGTATAAATATCTTTTGATTTTCTGCTATTGCTGTTTTCATTTTTCCCCTTAATACAATAAAATATATTTAATATAATTGTATAGACAAATATATGAAAATTTTATCACTAAATAATTCTTTGTGAATATAATATTATATATGGCTAATTTAAAAGATTATGAAGAAGATATTTACAAGTGTTCCAGATGTGGTTTGTGCCAATCGGTTTGTCCTGTTTACAAGGCAACATTGAATGAATGTGCCGTTTCTAAAGGTAAATTTAATATGTTAAATGGTGTGTTAAAAGGTGAACTTTTAATGACACCTAAAATAAAAATGTATTTGGATTTGTGCACAGGTTGCAATGCATGTAAGGATTTTTGTCCTAGTGGTATTGATGCAAGAAAGATTTTTGTTGCTGCTAGATCAGAATACTATAAAAATCATAAACTAGGATTTCTTAATAAATTTTTGTTTTCTTATTCTTTATTTAAGACAGCTTTATGTCTTTTAAGAATTTTTCATATTTTTTATAATATTTTCAAATTTGAAAATATTTTTAAATTTTTTGAAAGATTTATATTAAAAATGGGTAATTTTGGAAAGAATTTCTTATTGTTACGTTTTCTTTTTAAGAACAATTACCCAAGTAGAAAAAATGTATGTGATTGTAATAAGTATTTAAAAACAGCAATTTATTTTGAAGGCTGTTTTAATAAGTATATTAATAATGAAACTGAATATGCCGTAAAAAAAATTCTTGAAAATTCTGGTATAAAACTCTTAAAAAAAGATTTTGAGTGCTGTGGAATAAGTTATCTTTCTGATGGCAATATTGATGAATTTAATAAACTGTTACTCAAAAATCTTTCTAAATTTGATTGTGATTTTGATTTCGTTATAACTGATTGTGCTTCTTGCAACAGTGTTTTAAAAAGTTATGTTGACTATTTTGATTCTGCTATTGCCAAAAAACTTCAAACTTCAACAATTAGTGTAATTGAATTATTAAAAAATATGGAATTTTTATCTGAAAAGAATTTCAAAATTGCTATTCATAAGCCTTGTCATGAGGATTTTGATATTTTGAGTATAGTAAGCAAGATAAAAAATATTGAGTATATTCATGTTGAAGATTATGATAAGTGTTGCGGATTTTCAGGAACATTTGCATTGAAAAATCCCAAAATTTCCAAACAAATTTCAAAAAGTAAGGTAGAATCATATATAAAAAATGGTGTTGATATTGTATTAACTACTTGTCCTGCTTGTCTTCTAGGATTGGAACAAGGCTTTATTGAAACAGAAATTTCATCAGATTCAAGACCAGTGGCTATGAATCTGTTTGTCTTTTTAGCGAAGTATTGTATACAGGTTTAATTACCATTTTTTAAGTTTTAAACCAGCCACTGTTAATAATGACAAAGCTGAAACTACTGCACCTATAACAGGCCAAGTGTAATTGGGTTTGTCTTCTGTTGTTAAATAAGTATATGTTTTTGAAATGTTAGGACGTTGTGTGTCATAACAATAACTTGCGATATCTTTTGTTACTGGTGTCGCTCCTGTAGCATTTGCCGGATATCCTTGATAGGGAACAAAAGATGAAATACCGTTTACCATAATTTATCTTACCTTACTTTACTACCTATTTATATAAAAAATTTTTTATTTAGTTTATTGCTTAAGTTTTAGCTATTGTTAACAATTGTTAATTGTAAAATTTTTTAGAATAACATTTAATTTTTGCAATTTTCGGGAATATAGAATATAATCGAGAAAAATAAAGGAGTTTATATGAATATAAATACTAATTTTTTAAATACAAAGAAAGGATTTACACTCGCAGAAACTTTGCTTACTATCATGATTATCGGTGTGTTAATGGCGTTGATGTTGCGTACTATTAATCGTGTTAACCCTGATAAAGACAAAATTTTGTTTATCAAGGCATATCATGCTGTAGAAACTGCTGTGTCAAATATAATAAATGATTCAACAAAATATAATCAAACTTATTTGTCAGAAGAAGACAGAACAAGTGGTGAATACGATTTGCATCACGATTTCAGAGATGCCCCTTATCCGGAAGCTACTGTTAATTATATATCCGGAGGTACTCAAAAAACAAAAACTAACATAAGTAGGGCTGCTGCAGTTTGCTATTTTATGGTTGATCAGCTTAACACACTCGGTGATGTCAATTGTGACAGCAATACTGGTATTACTGTTGGAGACTCTAAGGTTATAGGTGCAAACTTTAGAACATCTAATGGTGTTTGTTTTGATAACTGGTATGGCGTTACAGCTGCAGGTCAAGTTGATGGTGTAATTGACCCTAACTGTGAGGGTGCATCTTCCGGATATGTTGTTAGAGTTTTTAAGGACGGAAAAATTACTGTTCCTTCAACATCAACTTCAAATGCAAATCAATCTAAAGCCTACGAATGGCTTCAAAAACAAGCAGAAATAAAATAGATTATATATAAATATAAACTTGGGGAGAAAAAATGGAAATAAAAAAAATTGCAGATATCGGTGTATTTGGTGGTTCAGGTTTTTACAAATTTTTGGATAATATTGAAGAAGTGAGAGTAGAAACACCATACGGTTCACCGTCTGATAGTGTTTTTATTGGAAATATTGGAGAACATAAAGTTGCTTTTATGCCAAGACATGGCAGAAATCATACTATTCCGCCTCATTTAATTAATTACAGAGCAAATGTTTGGGCTATGAAATCTATCGGTTGTACTAGAGTAATTTCTCCATGTGCTGCAGGTAGTTTGCAAAAACATGTTGCTCCCGGACATTTTGTAATTTGTGATCAATTTGTTGATTGGACAGATGGAAGGAAATCAACTTTCTTTGATGGACCAATTGTTACACACGTTAGTGCTGCAAATCCATATTGTCCTGAAATGAGACAGATGGCGATTGATACAGCTAAAGAATTAGGTATTACTGTTCATGAAACAGGAACAGTAGTTGTTATTAATGGTCCAAGATTTTCTACAAAATCCGAATCCAAATTCTTTACATCTCAAGGTTGGGAAGTTATTAATATGACTCAATTCCCTGAGGCTTATCTTGTAAAAGAAATGGATATGTGTCCGCTTAACATTTCATTAATTACGGACTATGATGCTGGTCTTGTCGGTGAAGTTCCACCTGTTCAACATGCAGAGGTTATCAAGGTATTTAACGATAATAATGAGAAATTAAAATCTTTATTATTTAATTTGATTAAAAAACTTCCTAAAGAAAGAACTGTGTGTGATTGTGCAAAAACAATAGCAGGTTCAAGAGTATAATTTTAAATATTATGAGGTGTAATTGTGCAATTATCGCAAATAGTTTATGATTTTTTTCAACTATATTTTTGGGTAATTATTCTCAGAATATTTTTGACTTGGATTCCATCTATTGATTGGTCTGTACCTTTTTTTAGAGCATTGGCAATTGTATCAGATGCTTTTTTAGGTCCTTTTAGAAAAATTATTCCACCAATGGGTGGATTGGATTTTTCGCCAATCATTGCACTTTTTGCTTTACAGTTTATCCAAATTGCAGTTGTCAAAATCCTTTTAATGCTAGGTCTGTAGTATATACATTAAAAGACGGATGTAAATAATTGTTAATAAATTTAAAATTAAAATAATTATGTAGCAAAAAAAAATCTGTACAACGTTAATATAATATCAAGCATTTAGTGTGTTTTGATATTAAATAAACAAAAAGAGAGAACAGGAGAACCCATACCGTGGTAGATAATCGCTCAGCAGGATTTTTCGGGATTGGCGGCAGCTTTAATTTTAAAAGCGGCGACATCTCTGGTACTGCTGCAAAAACTCAAGATGATAGACAAAGTCCTGGTATGGAATATTTTCAACAAGGTGGTTTTGCTGAAGAAGGACAACAGTTTAATGAATCACATTTTGTAGACAGAAGTGCTCAACTTAATGCGACATTGAATTCTTTAGCAATGATGAATGTTGCTAATTTAATTAATAAAAATAAGCTTGAAAAATCGAAATTTGAAGAGTCTGATTTGAAAAAGGCTGTAAAAAAGAATAAAAAATCAGTTTTGGATGGAAAAATTCCTCTTTGGGAAGATTATATTGATGAAAATGAAGACTTTCTTTATGTAGATTAGTGATATTTAGCCAAGAGGATTTATTAGTTTATTTATAAATGATGTTGCAAATGTTGATATTGCAATTATAGTTATTATTTCAATAAATATTCCAGCTTGTGCCCATTTCCTTTGCACGTTGTGGAAGTGATTTGTATTTTCCCATTCTTTATTTTTCCAAGCCCATTCATTACCATTCATTCCGCAGTAAAGAGCAAATAAGAAGCTTAAAAGGATTCCTATATAAGGTATAAATCCTAAAACAATTACAAAACAAGCTATAGGTGTATTGTTAAATACACCCCATATCGGTGTCAGTATAAATGCACCCCAGTTAAACTGATTTATTTTTTCAGGAAATGCATCACCTGTTACACGATATTTGTTTTCTTCTTTAAGCTTTTCTGTATTATATTGGTATTCTAATGCACTTTGACCGGCATATGAGTTCGTTTTTGCACTAAGTGCATTCCTTATTCTTGATTCTTTTTCTTCCATTTTTACAGTATAACAGTTCGCATTAAAAAAAGCGAAGATTTAATCTTCGCTTTTTTTATGATATGTCTGCAGAAAATATTTATTTTTTATTCTTTTTTGTTTTTTTCGGCTTGTCTTCTTCTGTGTTATTTTCTGTTTCTACTGAATTTTCTACTGAATTTTCTTCTGAATTTTCGTGAGATTCTTGGTTATTTGTTTCTTCCGAATAATTTAATTCATTTTCTTCGTTTTGCTGTTTTTCTTCTTCTTCTTCTTCTTCTTCTTCTTCTTCTTCTTCTTCTTCAGAAGCTGTTTCATCATTATTTTCTTCTGTTGTATTTTCAGTTTCTTTGTTTTCTTCAGATTCTTCTTTTGCCTTTAGTGCTTCTTCAATTGCGGCTTTTTGGGCTTCTTCTTCTTTTGCTTCTATTTCTTCGATTTCTTCTTTGGTTCTTGCTCTTATTACAGGGATATTTAACATCAGAGCTATTTCTTCACCGTCACCTTCAAGATTTAAGTCTAGAGCTTCTGTATCTATTTCGATATATTTGGAGATTACATCGATAAGTTGTTCTCTCATTTTTTGCATTGTTGCGCCATCAAGGTTAGAACGATCTTGCATCAAAACAAGTTTTAATCTGTTAGAGGCAGTGTCTCTTGATGATTCTCCTTCATTTTTCCCGGAAGTAAAGAAGTTCAAGACTTTAGTATAAAAATTAGAGAAAATATTTTCTTTCATGTCTTAACTCCTTTCTAACCTTTAGCGCCAAATATTTTTTTTATTTTAGCAATGAAAGCTGCAAATCCTTTGGGTTCATTGATATCCAAAAGCGGTATATCTTCGCCCATAATTCTTTTGGCTACATTTATATATGCTTTACCGGCCATAGAATTTTCATCATTAACAATAGGTTCACCTTTGTTTGTTGATGTAATAATTCCTGTATCTTCTGGGATTACACCAATAAGTTCACAAGAAAGGATATCAACAACATCATCAACGCTCATCATATCGTTAGATTCAACCATATTCGGTCTGACTCTGTTAACGAGCAGTTTGTATGATTTTATTTCATCTTTAGCTTCTAAAAGCCCAATAATTCTATCAGCATCTCTTACTGCTGACATTTCAGGAGTTGTAACGACAATTGCTTCAGTCGCCCCGGATATAGCTGTTTTAAAGCCTTCTTCAATACCTGCTGGACAGTCAACAAGCACATAATCAAAATCTTCTTGTAGCTGTTCAGTAATTTCTTTAAGTTGATCTGCTGTAACGGCTGATTTGTCTCTCGTTTGTGCTGCTGCGAGTAGACAAAGGTTAGGATTTTTTTTGTCTTTAACAAGAGCTTGTTTTAATTTGCAACGTTCTTCAACGACATCAACAAGTGTATAAACAATTCTATTTTCTAATCCAAGCAAAAGATCAAGGTTCCTTAATCCTATGTCAGTGTCAACTAATACTACACTGGAACCATTTTTTGCAAGTGCTGTTCCAATGTTGGCACTGGTGGTTGTTTTACCTACGCCGCCTTTGCCGGAAGTAATTACTATTACTCTCCCTGTCATATTGTTTCTGCTCCTTTTTTATTATTTAGTTAATCATTGATTTTTAAAATTACTATGCTTCCGTTTATATTTCTTGCTTCTTCCGGAGTAAATACATTTGATTTTTCAACAAATGTGTTTTTTATATGATCTGGTCGCCTTGCATAAGAGTCTGCTATTCTTAATTGAATAGCATTTAAGTTCAAGGCTCTGATTCTTGCTTTTGTGTTACCTTTGCAACCAGCATGAGCTATACCTCCTAAAACTCCCCATACTGTGATATCACCTGCTGCATGTATTTCGCATCCGGGGTGGCAATCACCTATGATTACGACATTGCCGTTAGATTGAATCACTTGACCGGAACGAACTGTTTGTTTGTGATATTGAGTATGCATTTGAAGAATTTCGTAATCTTCATCAGTCATAACTTCTTCCGGAATTTCAAATTCTTCGGCTTCTTTTGTTAGAGGCCAGTTTTTCATTTCATTTATATCTTTGTCATCACTGAGAATATTTTCAAGCTTTGTTTCTGAGTCAAAAATACTATCAAGTTGTTCTTGAATTTCTTCTTCCTGTATAGTATCTGTATCTTCTGTATTTTGATTTGATGGTTGTATCCATACAGGTTCTTTTTCTGTTTCTTCTGGTTTGGTTTCTGTTTTATTTTCTATATTTTTATCTTTAATTTCTTCTTCATGAGAATCTTCTGTGTTTTTTGAATCTGAAATGGTTTCTGTTAAATCTGTTTCATTTTCTTCTGCAATTTTTTCTTCTTCGCTAGATGTATCATCGGTTTCAATATTATCAATGTGATCAGTCATTGGAATGTATTGTTCAGTTGGCTGTTCATTTTCTGTGTTTAATGGTGCTTCCGGTGTATTTGCTTCCAGTTCTTTTTCTATTTCTTCTTCTACATCTTTTGTACATATCCCTAATGTTGCTGCGGCAAGTTCTGTTTGTTGTGATTGTGATTCAACAAGAGATAAAGTTGAATTTATGCTGCTTATTAGTGATTGAATGCTCAACAATTGTGATTGATTAAGTGAAACGTCACCGAGTTTTAACCAAATTTTTTGATTAGCAGCTTCAGGCTTTTCTATTATGTTGCTAAGTTCAAAAACAATGTCAGCAGGTGATTGTGCCTGTGACAAATCTACAATGTATCTTTTGTTTAATTCCATATTCTTTTATTATCCCGTTTTTTTACGGCAATTACATAATGCTGTAACCCCTGTACTTAAAGGATATATGAAATATGTATCAAATACAATTATTTGTAATCTATTGTTTCAATTTGTTATGAACTTTTAATATAAATTAAAAAAAGGAGATTATGATTCTCCTTCTTTTTGGTTTATTTTTCTATTGAGTTCTTCTGCAAGTCTGTTTGCTTCTGTAATTTTTGTTTCAAGTGTATTTGCCACTGTTTCATTATTTTTCTTGATTTGTTCTTGTGTTGCTATTTGTTTATCAAATTCAGCAAGTTTTTTGTCACTTTCTTTTATTTTCTTTTCTGTTTCGGATAATTGTTTCTTTAATTTAGTTACTTGTTCTCTATATTTTGTTTTTTCTGCATCTGAAGTATTTGGATCTTTAATTAAATTTTCCAAATCACTAATTTGAGTTGTTAAGTTACTTTTTTCTGTTTTCAAAGCATCATTTGTTGTTTGTTCTGTTTTTCTATTATTTGTTAGTGTTTTAATGTTATTAGCAGCTGTATTTGCTTTATTAATTGCATCATTTTTTTGAGTATTAGCAATGTTTATTGCTTTCATTAATGTTTCTGCTGTTTTTTGCATATTTTCAACTGATGACGTTTCGTCATAGCCTTTTGCTGTTGCCATTGTAGAATCAAGAGCATCGTTTACATCTTCTGCATTTTCTGAATTTCTTTTTATTTCTTTTGTTTCTTTTCTTGTAAATCCACCGTTTTGAACGTTTTTTTCTTGTTTGTTATTTTGGAATATGCTTGCAACACCTGCAGCAGCTCCAACAAGGCCAACAGCTCCTGTTAGACAAGAAAATATAGTTGCTATAGTTTCTCCTGTGCTAGATGAACTGCTTGTGCTTCCAAAATTTGTTATAGGATCTTTTGAATAATAGTTGCCAAAGATAGGTTGAAAAGAAGTATTGCCTCTCATATAGAGCCCACCTGGTCTGTTAACGCTTGTAGCTTCGTGATTGCGATTGAAGTTGTTAGCAGTGTTTCCTGCTCCAAGTAGGTTATTATATTGCTTTAAACTATTCTGTGTACTCATATCAATCTCTCTTTTGTCTGTGTATATATATAAAGTATATATTATTTAAATAATTGCTAAAATTGTATATATTCTCTTAATATTTCTTTACATTAATATTTGACCCGCTCATGTTTTTTATGCTAAATTCTTTATGGGATATGACTCAGAGACATAGTTATGGGTGAGAAATTAGATATTATTACTATAGGTGAAAGCCTTATTGAATTATCAAGTGATAAAAGTTTGGCTTATGCAGAAACACTTGATAAATATTATGGTGGAGATACTCTTTGTACGGCTATTGCTGCTCAGCGTTTGGGCTCAAAGTCCGGATATATTACTCGTGTCGGCAATGATCCTTTTAGGGAATATCTTATGGATAGCTGGCAATCAGAAGGGCTTGATATATCTCAAGTAAAGCTTATTGATGGTTTTAATGGGGTTTATTTTATTGGCCATCCTGAATATGAAGATAAAGAGTTTGTATATTATCGTAAAAAAACTGCTGCAACAAAGCTTTCGATAGATGATATATCTGTTGATTATATATTAAGTGCTGATGTTGTTTATTCTACAGGTATTACGCAATCTCTTTCTCTTGCTGCAAAAGAAGCTGTAAAAAAAGCATTTAAGGTTGCAAATGAACACAATATGGCGACGGCATATGATGTGAATTTTGATAGCAGGTTGTGGTCAGCAGAAGATGCAAAAGATGCTTTTGAAGAAATAGAACAGTATATACAAATTTTGTTTTTAAGTTTGGAACATGATGTTGTAAGAATTTTTGATATTGATTCTCCTGATAAATGTATAAAATATTTTTGGGACAAAGGCATCAAAACAGTTGTTGTAAAGTCTGCAAAAGACAAAGGATATTTTGTAGGTTTTGAAGGTGATATAATTTTTACAAAGTTCTATACAGATGAAATTGTTGATTCAACAGGTTCTGGAGATGCATTCAACGGTGCATTTTTACATGGACTGAATTCTGGTATGACTCCTTTTGAAGCTGCAAAACTTGCTTCTATAGATGCAGGTCTTCAATGTCATGGAATGGGTGCTATAAAATCAACACCTTATAAAGAAGAAGTATATAGTGCATATTATGGGGCTTAGTTATGGAAAAAGAACATAAACATGTCGCTGTTTCCGGTTATTATGGCTTTAATAATTTTGGAGATGAAGCTATTTTAAAAGTTCTCACTTCAAAATTAAAAGAAGAAGGTTGCTATGTGACAGTTTTTTCTAAAAGTCCGAAGAATACTGGATTGAGTCTTGGTGTTAATTCTGTTTATACTTTTTCGTTGCCTAAAGTTATTGACACATTAAAGAAATGTGATGTTTTAATTAGCGGTGGCGGAAGCCTTTTGCAAGATGTTACAAGTTTGAAAAGTCTTTTTTATTATTTATTTGTAATTGCTATAGCAATATTTTTTAAGAAGGATGTGATTATTTTTGCTCAAGGAATTGGTCCTATAAATAATTGGTTTGGTAGATTATTAACAAAAGAACTTTTAAAAAAATGTAAGTATATTACAGTTAGAGATGAAAACAGTTTATTTAGACTTCGTGGTTGGGGATTAAAACCTGATTTGGTCTCTGATCCAGTGTGGAGTATTTCTGTCAAAGAAAGAGTCTCTATGGGAAGGATAGGGGTTCAGCTTCGAAGTTGGAAAGGTTTGTCTCAAAAATATCTTATGAACCTTGCAAGACATATAGTTGCAAATTATGGTGATAAAGAGATTTATGTATATTCTTTTCAAGATGCTTTGGATTTAGATTTGTGTAAACATTTTGAAGCTCAATTAAAGCTAATTAATCCTTCTATTAAAACAAAGCTTTTAAAAGCTCTTTCTATTGATGAGACAATACAATCATTTGCAAATTTAGATTGTCTTATTGGTATGAGGTATCACGCTTGTTTGTTAGCTTTAAAATATGGAATTCCTGTTCTTGCTTTGAGCTATGACAGAAAAGTTGAAAAAATAGCTGAAATTTTCTCTTTGCCTTGTTCAATGCTTGATGAAAAAGAAGATATGGATGAACTGTTTAAATCTTTAAAAAATATTGATATGAAAAAAGTAAAATCAAAAGCAAATGAATGTTTGTTCGATTTTACAAATATTATTAATGCAATAAAAAATTAGTCTAAAATGACAAATAATTTTTTTTATTTTAATATTCTGGTATGTCAGTATTTTTAGATAAAGCAAAAATAAAAATCCTTTCAGGTCGTGGCGGCAATGGTGCTGTTGCATGGCGTAGAGAAAAATATGTTGATAAAGGTGGTCCCGCCGGTGGTGATGGAGGCCGAGGCGGTGACGTTTATTTTATTGCTGATGCTGATATGACAACATTGATGGATTTTCAATATCAATCTATTTATAAAGCAGAAAATGGTGAGAATGGTAGACCTAAGTCTCAACATGGTAAAGGCGGCAAGGATTTGTACATAAAAGTTCCGCTGGGTACTGTTGTAAAAGATCCGGAAAATGACAAAATAATTGCAGATTTGACTGAACCAGAAGCAAAAGTTCTTGTTGCAAAGGGAGGTAGAGGTGGAAGAGGTAATGCCAGATTTGCAACTGCTCAAAAACGTGCACCTCAATTTTGTGAGCCGGGTGAACCAGGTATTGAAAGAGAATTAGAATTAGAATTGAAGTTGATTGCTGATGTTGGCTTATTAGGTATGCCAAATGCAGGAAAATCTACTTTAATAAGTGTTATAAGCTCTGCAAAACCTAAAATAGCTGATTATCCTTTTACTACTTTAGTACCTCATCTTGGTGTTGTGAAAAAAATCTCTGGTGATGGCTTTGTAGTAGCTGACATACCTGGACTTATTGAGGGAGCAAGTGAAGGAACAGGGCTTGGACATGAATTTTTGCGACATGTTGAAAGATGTAGATTTCTGATTCACGTTGTTGATATATCTCAAGAGGATCCTGTTGGTAATTATAAAAAGATAAATGAAGAATTGAGAAAACACTCGCAAAGGCTTGGTGAACTATATCAAATTATTGCTTTAAACAAGATAGATGCTGTGTTTGAAGAGCAAAAAGAAGAATATCTAAATAAATTTAAAGAGTTTTCAAATGATGTATTTTTGATTTCTGCTGCTACAAAAGAAAATATAAAGTCTTTTGTCGATTTTGTTTCGCAAAAAGTTGATGAAATACCGAAACCTGATTTCAAAATTGATATTGATGAAGATTTTGCGGCATTTGACAATGATGACAGCTCATATTCAGTTTACAAACTTGATAAAAACACATATTCTGTTGAAGGCGGCAAGCTTATCAGACTTGCAAATGTTACAGATACCAGAAATATTGATCAGCTTTACAGATTCCAAAATATTATGGCCTCGATGAATGTGTATGAAGCATTAAAAGAAGCAGGCATTAAAGACGGAGATGTTGTTAAAATCGGTCATATTCAGTTTGAATATTATGATTAATTTGCATTTGCAAGTTGTTTTTGTGATGTTATGAGTTTACGCATTATTTTCTTTGCTTCATCAAGTTGCGGATCTCTGTTTTTTAGAAAATCATTTTCTGTGTAATCTACTTCGTAATCCGGAGAAATACCTTTTTTGTTAATGTCATAGCCTTTTGGGGTAAGATATTTTGCTATTGTAAGATTCATTCCTGTTTGATTCGGCAGTGGATAGATTTTTTGAATCATACCTTTTCCAAAAGTTGTTTTTCCAACCAAAATGGCTTTGTGATTGTCTTTTAGTGCTCCACTAAGTATCTCTGAAGCACTCGCAGAACCTTCGTCTATCAATATGACGACAGGTTTGTTAATTGCATAAGGTTTGCTTTGAGCGTCAATATCAGATTTTTGTTTTTCTCTGTCTACGATACTTACAATATGACCTTGAGTCATAAACATATCAGCAATAACTACGGCATTTGGCATCAATCCGCCTGTGTTCCCTCTCAAATCGAGAATGAGTCCTTGGCAATTTTGTGTTTTGTCAAGTGCTTCAACAAACTCAGTTGTCATATCGGAGCTGATAAAGCTTACTATTTGTATATAAC
The DNA here is from genome assembly GCA_944323475.1 of Candidatus Gastranaerophilales bacterium. Lineage (GTDB taxonomy): Bacteria > Cyanobacteriota > Vampirovibrionia > Gastranaerophilales > Gastranaerophilaceae > Limenecus. Next base: position 18,621 of record CALUSQ010000005.1, on the reverse strand, counting down.
CAATATTTTTGTCAATTATGCTGGCTTTTATATTTTTTATTTTGATTTCTTCTCTTTTTATTGCTTTATTTAATTTTTGTTTTTTACGTAGAAGTTCAAGATTAACTGTAGTTTCTGGTTCTCCTCTTATTAGTGATGCAACATCACTGATTGTTTTTCCGCTAACATCTGTTTTTCCAACTTTTAATATTACATCACCGGGTTTTATACCATTTTTTGATGCTGGTGTGTCTTCTACAACGCTTATTATAATAATTTTTCCGTCTATAGACATTATATTTACACCAATGCCGACAATTTTTGCATCGATATTGGTATTTTGTTCAGCATATTCTTCACTGCTTAAAAACTTTGAATATGGGTCATCAAGACTCGCAAGCATTGTATTTATTGCGACATAAGCATCATCCTGAGTTTTTATTTGATCTACATAGTGTTTATTCCATCTTGACCAGTCTTGACCGTTCATTGTTGGGTCATAGTATTTTGTTTTTATTATTCTCCAAGTTTTTAAAAATAGTCTTTTAGGGGCTGTTGATTGCTTGTTTACAAGGTATTCACTATCAAAATTTGGTTCTGTCAGCATAACACTTTGAATCGAAAGATAATGATACAATGTAAGGCTTATTAAAAAGATTATAATTATATATATGGCTTTTTTTAGCATAAACTTTCAGAACCTTTTTGGTTTGTTTTTTGTTATTTTATTTACAATTGTAAAATAACCTTAGTTTTAGATATAAGTAATATCCCTTTATCTTCTATTGAGAATTATTTTCCGTTTGGCAAAAGTCTATAACCTCCGCCGTAAATAGTTTCAATATATTCCTTGCCGTTAGCTACTTTACTTATTTTTATTCTTAAATGCCTGATATGGACACGTATTGTCTCGACATCATCTTCCGGAGAGTATCCCCATATATCTTGCAAAATTTTTGATGATGGAACCATGCAATCGTGGTTTTGTAAAAGTAAATTAAGTATATCAAATTCTATAGGAGTGAGTTTAGCTATTCTATCTTGTATTTTTACAGAATAAGTTTCAGGCAACAGAGTTATATCACCAATTGTAAGTATTTCTTTTGTCGCCAAGGATTCAGGTATAGCATTTATTCTTTTTAGTAGAGCTCTTACTCTGACTTTTAGTTCTTCCATTTCAAATGGTTTAACCAAATAATCATCAACACCTATATCAAAACCTTTTACTTTATCTTCAAGCATATTCAGTGCGGTCAGCATAAGTATTGGAATATTTTTTGTATTTTGATTTTCTCTAACTCTTTTTGCAACAGTGTATCCGTCAACATCAGGCATCATTACATCAAGAATAATTAAATCAGGAAGCTCCTGCTTTGCAAGTGTAAAACCCTGTATCCCGTCAAATGCTGTTATAACATCGTAACCAAAGAGTTCAAGATTGATTTTTATTAATTCATTAATTGCTTTGTCATCGTCAACGACAAGAATTTTGCTCATAAAAATGCCTCGGTTTATTACTTATTAAAATTTTATATAAGGAATTTGTCTATATGTATAATAAACAAAAATATAAATATAATCTAATATATTTAGAAAGTTTAAGATATTTGTAATAAAATAGACAAAAATTAATTTTTTTTGATTTTTATAGTAATATATTTTTAATTGTAAAATTTACACACGTAATAGAAAAGGAGATAAATGAATTGACTAAATCATTAGCGGCTGTAAATACTTATCATGTAGATCCAAATGCAAAGTATCTTGGTCAGCATGTTTTGGCTGAATTTTTTGAATGTGATCCAAATATTTTAAATAATTCACAAAAAGTAGAAAGTCTTATGATTGATGCTGCACTTGAGTGTGGTGCTACTATTGTTCAAAAATGTTTTCACATGTTCAGTCCGCATGGAGTTAGTGGTGTAGTTATTATCTCTGAAAGCCATTTGGCTATTCATACGTGGCCTGAGTTGGGCTATGCAGCTGTTGATTTGTTTACTTGTGGAGACAAATGTGATCCAAAAGTTGCTTATGAATTTTTGAAAAAAGCTTTTAATTCTACAAAAGCTTCTTTCTCTGAATTAAAAAGAGGTAAAATTGATACAACTTCTCACGTATCAGAAACTCCTTTTGAGATCGCTGCACAATTTTAATTTTATTTTGGTAGATATATTAAAAAAACTGTTTTATGTAAATAAAACAGTTTTTTTAGTTTGTTTACCTATCTAATCAAACTCAAAATAGAAGAAGAGTAGAGATTTTGAGCTTGTGTCAGTAAAGCAGAAGTGGTTCTTTGCAAAATCTGACTTTTGACAAATTCAGCAGACTCTTGCGCAATGTCAGCATCCATAATAGTAGATTTTGCCGCAGTAAAGTTTTCAATCTGCGTGATTTGGCTTTTTTGAACTGACTCAAGCCTGTTCGTAACAGCCCCAATCTCTGATATTTTAGTGCTTATCTTGTCTAATAACTCATCAGCTGACTCAATAACATCAAGACAAGACTCAGAATTTGAAAAATCAACATCAATATTGCCAATATCAAAAGTTAAATCAATGTAAATAGAATTAGCAGCAGCATCAGCATTGGCCCCAACCTGTAACCTTATGTTGCCAATACCTTGAGGATTTCCGTTGCCACCAGTGTTTGTTCCGCCACCTGGATTGTCAGGATCTGTGTCACCTCCATCAGGATTGTCCGGGTCAGTTGGGTCAGTGGGATCTACATCACCCCCATCTCCGCCATCGCCTGTATCAGGAGGATCAGGAGGCTCTGGTAAATTTTCCCATAAAAATCTTGGTGGAGAATATCTTAAATCCCAAACTGTATTGTCCCATCCTGCCCAGTTTGATTTGTCAGACATTTCTTGAGTAGTTAAACCTTTATTGTTTATTTCAATTACATCTTGTTTTTTGTAATACCCAAAAATATTTGATTGCTGTGTGTTTTCGGTGTCAAAAATGCAATTATCAATGGTGTTAGTATTATATAAAGAACCAATGAGTCCTCCTATATTGCTGTTACCGGAAACTAAACCTGTTGCATATGAATATGTGGTTGTGCAACCTTGGGATGTACCTAATAAGCCACCTACAACAATATTTCCTGAAACATCACCTATTGCATAACAATTTTCAAAAGTTGAGAACACATTTTGTCCGCTTAATCCTCCAACCGCAATTCCAGTACCATTTACTTGACAAGAAGAATAACAATTTTTTATATTACTGTCGCTGCTCATGCCAATTAATCCGCCAACCCAGTAATTTCCTTGTATTCTACCGATGCTGTAACAATTTGTTATGCTTGTATCTTCTATTGCACCCACTAATGCTGCACTCCATTCTTCTCCTGTAATATCAACGTTTTTTAATCCGATATTTTTAATTTCAGCATTTATTGCGCATCCAAATAATCCATTATGAGTCTCAGCTCTGTTAATCGTTAAATTTTTTATTACATGCCCATTGCCGTCAAAGATTCCTGTAAAACTTGTAGTATCATTTCCATTCGTTTTTGTTCCAATCGGATCCCAATTGGCATACCCCGATAAATCAATATCATTCATTAAAATATACTTACCCGATAAATCATTCCTGATATTGTTTAAATCATCAGCAGTGTAAATAGCAGTATATCCCGAAGGAATAACATCAGTACTTAAAGGAGTAATAGAACTTGTGCTGTCAACTCCTCCATCTAAACTCAAAATGCTTGGACTTTGTAAGGAATTACTCGCTGTATTAACATTCCAACTAGCAGAAGCAATAGAATTGGTTCCTACAGCACTGGCAAAGATACTTCTGCCATTAAAAACAGTAGCCTCTTGAACCCTTAATACCTCTTCAATCAAAGCCTCTGCTTCATCCTGCATAGCCTGCCTCGCAGAGGAATCATATACAGAATTTGCACCTTGTACCCCTAAATCTCTAACCCTCTGCAACATATTCTTCATGTTGCTTAAAGACCCCTCCGCAATGTTTAATAAAGATATCCCGTCAGCAACATTCTTCTGAGCTTGCTTACTCCCCCTAATCTGAGTGTCTAAACCAGTAGCAACATATAACCCCGCAGCATCATCAGAAGCAGAGTTAATCCTAAACCCCGTACTCATCCTTTCTAAAGCGGATGAAACAGAATTTGTTGCATTCGCTAAATTGTTCTGTGCTTTCAACACAGAAGGGTTATAATTAACCGATAGCATCCCTAACCTAACTTCCTGTTAGTAACATTTTTAGTATAAGTTATTAGGCACTTGAGTTCTATTAAACTAAAGTAGCAATGTAGAACAACAAAAGTTATATATTTACTAGCACAGGTTGTTTTTCTATTTGTAAAAACAGCTTTGCATTTTCTTTGAATTTTTCAGGTTCAGAACTTGCAAAATATTCAACAAAACCTTCTTTGCGTTCAGATAATAAATCCATTGCTTTTAAATCTTCTTTGATGTAGTTAGCAAACATTTTTGCCGGATTTATAAAGATCTCCTTATTCGCATATTTTGAGAGCCTGTCTAACAGGTATGGATAATGTGTGCAGCCAAGTATTATTTTTTGTGGCTTAAATTCTAGTACTTTATCAAGTTTTGTTTTTATAATTTCTTTTTCGTCAAAGTCAACAAGTTTGTGTTCTACAATAGGAACCCACATTGGGCAAGCTTGTTCAAAAACTTTAATATTCGGATTATTTTTTTTGAGTTCAGCAGAATATTTTTTAGAATCAACAGTTGCTTGTGTTGCCATTATGGCTATTCTTTTTATATTTTTATCCATAGACAGACATTTTGATACAACTTGAATGATTGGGTATATTTTAAAATCATAGTCATTTTTTAATTCATCATATGCAGTTGCAGATGTTGTATTGCAAGCCATTATGACTGCTTTTACTTTCTTTTGTGCATAAAAATCAAAAACTTTTTTAGCTATTTTTACAAGTTCTTGTTTGGTTTTTTCTCCGTATGGAAGATTTTTTGTGTCGCCAAAGTAGATATAATTTTCATTTTTGCATATATCAATCATTTGTTTTAAGACAGTGAGTCCACCAACTCCTGAATCCATAACACCAATTGAATAATTTTTCTTTTCTGAATTTTCCATCTTTAATTTTTACCTAAATATTTCATAATACCTTTGGCTATTGCTTCTGCTGTTTTTTGTCTTCTTTGATCTGTCATCAATTCTTTTCTTTCTTCCGGATTTGATATAAACCCTGTTTCAACAAGAATTGACGGGCAGGTAGTATGATTAATAACATAAAATTTTGACTTAAACAATCCGCGGTCTTTTGAATTTATTGCGGATGCAAATTCTTTGTGAACTATTTGAGCAAATTCATAAGACTGTGGTGTGTAATAATGTGTTTCAAGTCCATTGCCTTCAGGTGTTACACTTGAATTTACGTGTATACTTATAAATAAATCGCCACCATTTTTTTCGCTAAAATCTACTCTGTCTTGTAAAGATACATATGTATCTTTTGACCTTGTCATATGAACTTCGTATCCTTTTTTCTTCAAGATTTCTTCAAGGCGTTTAGACATGTCTAAAGTGATATCTTTTTCATAAATATTTTCTCTTGTCGCCCCGACATCTGAACCGCCGTGACCAGGGTCAATAATAATTGTTTTTACATTCGGATTTTTCTTAATAATTGCTGGTATTGGTTTTGATTTTGTAATTTCTGTTTCTTTTGGAGTTATGAGTGTTAGTTGTAGTTGTTTGTTATCAAAACTTTCTTTATAAGTCAGAACTGTATTTTTCTTTATTGGAATGATAAGTTTTATACCGTATACCGGTAATGCTTCTGTTCGTAATTTGGCCAAAACTTCTGAATTAAGATTTTTTTGATATGCTTCATGGTTAAAACCTGAGCAATTGTACAAATTAATTTCTACTTTATTATTTAATTTTTTTATTGAATGAATTATAGGTTCTGTAAATAAGAATTGCAATGTGTCAGTTTCTTCATTGATTTTTTTTGCACTATATGTGTATATTGCTGCTGTTTTGTCATAAAGTTTCATCCCGAGAATTCTGTTGTCATGGGCTAAAAAGATACTTTGTCTATCGTAAGAGTATATTGGACGAAATTTATCCACATCGTTGCTTGTTACAACTATTCTTGCCTTTGTTGGCTCGTTTTGGCCAATTTTTATAGTTTCATTTTCTGATAAAACATATTCTTTATTTCTTATTTCTTGTGCAACGTAAGTATTTGGCATATCAAATACAAGTCGGCTGGGTTCTGATACAACAAAAGGTTTTTCTATAGCAATTTCCCCTACTCCTCTGATTAGGGCATTGCCTCTTTTGACGTCAATTCTATTTACATAAAATTTGGATTTTAATTTATTGTTTCGTTCTTTTTTTATAGTAATTGTTGAGGCATCTTTTTTTATAAGTTCTCCTTTAGAGTTGAATGCTTTTTGAATTTCTATTGCTTCAGGAGAACGTACTACTTCTTGAGTTGTTTGTGCTGGAGTGTTTTTCATATCTTCTTCATATGTTGCATATTCGTAGTAGTTATATGTTGATGCTTTATCATTGTATACATCAGCAAAGTTTGTTTGTGGATAGTAATTTCTGTTGTAGGAAAATATTAGGTTATTGTCTATTCTATACAGTTTTAATTTGTTAACATTAAAATTTTTGTTATAGATGATTACCATTCTTACAACATTGGGATTTGTCGTAAATTGTGAAAGTTTCACTTGCTTTATAGCACTGTTTTTAAAAGTCCAACTTGCATTAGGTTGAGTCAAGATAGCATTATCAATGTCAAAAGAAATTCTGTCCGGATTAGATAGTTTCATTGATTTGACGTTTATATATTGGACCTTATTTGCAGCAGTGAGGAATATAATGTTATCCGAATTGTCAAAATTAATTGATGTTATTTTTAATGATTCTTCGGCGTGTACACTACAAAATAATGTTGTTATAAATATGAAAAAGATTAGCCACAATTTTTTCATCATAGTTTTATTTTACAATAAATCCTTTATGATTTCTTATTATGTCTAATCTTTAACATTAATAAATTATCTTAGTTTCTATACAAAAGTTTTTTCTGCAACTTCTTCAAGATATTTGATTGCATAACATCCTGCAATAGCTCCATCAGCTGCAGCTGTAATAACTTGTCTTAAAGGAGTTGTTCTGACATCTCCTATTGCAAAAACCCCTTTTACGGATGTTTGCATTGTTTCATCTGTCACAATAAATCCTGCTTCATTTTGTTCAAGCTGTGCGTTTATATACTCAATATTTGGAGAAAAGCCTATATACGGGAATACACCATCGACCTTGAGATTTGTTATTTCATTTGTTTTTACATTCTTAATTACAAAGTTTTCAACATTATCTGTTCCTTGTATTTCGACAGGTACTGTGTCATAAATAAATTCGACTTTTTCGTTTTTAAATGCACGTTCTTGAACTATTTTGTCAGCTCTAAGTTGATCACGTCTGTGTATTATGTATACTTTTTTGGCAAATTTGGTGAGGTAGCAGCCTTCCTCAACAGCAGCATTGCCGCCTCCTACGACAGCAACAACTTTGTCTTTGTAAAATGCGCCGTCACAAACAGCACAATAGCTTACACCCCTGCCTAAGAATTCTTTTTCTCCAGGAATACCAAGTTTTTTTGCTTGTGCTCCGGTTGCAAGAATTATTGTCTTTGTTTCAAAAATAAATTCTTTGGTTTCGATAGTTTTTATTGTCGGTACAAGGTTGATTTTTTCTATTTCTTGCATAGGATATTTGTCTATTTCGAACATGTCAGCATGTTCTTCAAATTTTTCCATCATATCGTATCCGCCGATTTTGCCTAAGCCGGGATAGTTTTCAAGTTCCAAATAGTTTGATGGTTGTCCTCCAAACATTGATATGTCAATAATGGCAGTTTTTGCTGCTCCTCTTGATGCATATATTGCTGCAGAAAGTCCTGCAGGTCCTGCACCGAGTATTACTATGTCATATTGAAGTATTTTCTTTTCGCTCATGCTCTTCTCTCTCTTTAAGTTTATTAATATTAATTTTCACTCATAAAAATAGATTTTGCGGAATTTCCTGAGATTTTTTTTGCAGTAATTTTATAAATTACTATATCTTCACTTATTTTTTCCCCATATTGGTATTTTTCTATAACTATTTTATCAGTTCCAGAAAAATTTTCACCATTTAATGTCAGATCAGGTGTTTCTGTCATTTTAGCGTTTTTCCCTTTAAGTACATGAGTAAATTTGATTCTGTTACCTTTTACATCCTCAACGGTAACAGATGCTTCAGCACCTGAGATGGGATTTGTTAATGTTATGACGTCACCTACTTTCGATAAGTTCCAATAATCCGTTGTAATTTCATTAAAAATTTTTGCATTGTTACTATATGTCATAACAGATGTAATTTTCCAACTGCCAAAAAATCCTTTAGGTACTTGGTCAGATAAAGATACACCTGCTTTTAGTGTCATCGCGTTTACGCTAATTTGCGGTATATGTATTAAAAATAGAAGTAATATTGTTAGTAAAATTTTGTTTTTATTCATATTTTATATATAAGAATCTATTATTTTTTATCAATCTTTTAGTTTATTTATGTTATTCTTTAGCTATGGAAAAGATATTTACATTCACCGCAAATAATTTAGATGATACAAATTTGATTGCATTAAAATTTGCAAAAGCTGTTGAAAAAGCAGGTGCTTTTGTTTGTTTATATGGTGACATAGGTGCAGGAAAAACTGCTTTTACAAAACTTGTTGCAAAACATTTGGATGTAAAAGAGAAAGTTACAAGTCCGAGTTTTGTTATAATTAATGAATATTTATCCGGCAAGCTTCCTGTCTACCATTTTGATCTTTATCGATTAGAAAAAGAGGGTGTTCGTACTATTATTGATGAACTTACTGAATATTCAAGACCTGGTGTGCTTGCGTTAGTAGAGTGGGCAGAGTTTTCTGATTTTGAGCTGCCATTTGACAGAATAGAAATAAAAATTGAATATATTGATGAAAACCAAAGGAAATTTGATTTTTATGCTATCGGTGAAGATTACAAAAAGCTTTTAGAAGGGATTAAAGATTGAATATATTAACTTTTGACACAAGCTTGGATAAAACCTATGTTAGTCTTTCATTTGATGGTGAAATGTTGGTAAGTGAAGTTATTGAAAATCACAATGAAAAGTATCATTCTGCTTTTCTTATTCCAACAATAGTATCAATTTTAAAAAAATATAATATAACAATGAAAGATATAGATGTTATAGGAACAAATATTGGTCCAGGAAGTTTTACTGGTATTAGAGCTTGTGTTACTGTTGCAAGAGTTTTTGCACAGCAGTTAAATATACCTTTAGTTGGAATAAGTTCACTGGAGATTCTTTCTAAGATAAATAATACTAATTCAAAAACTTTATTAGTTCTTGATGCTAGAAAAAAACAGTATTACACTGCAACATATAAAAACGGACAAATATTACAAGAGCCTATGTTGGTTTCTCAAGAAGATCTTTTAAAATTGGATTTTTCTGATAGTGTTATAATTTCAGATGAAACTGGCTCAAGATTCTTATCAGAGCATGATATTGGTTCATTAATTTATACAGAACAGCATGCTAATTTGGGTGTATTCTTAAATGAAATTGTTTTTAACAAAATTAAAACAGCATCTGATGAGGATTATTATTGGAGTAAGTTGAAACCACTGTATCTTCAAGCACCGCCTGTTACTGTTTCATCTAAAAATAAAGTTTGCTAATCTAAGTTAAATATAGGATTTCAAAATCCCTATATTATTATTTAATTGTAAATAATAATATTATATTGGAGATTAGATTAGTATGGATTTTACCTCTTTAGTAGGCGTATTTTTTGGGATAATATGTATTTTAATTGGTCAAGCAATGGAAGGCGGTAATGTTGGACAATTGCTCCAAATTACAGCAGCTTTTATTGTATTTGGAGGTACGGCAGGTGCTGTAATATTAAGTTTTTCAGTTGTTGAGCTAAAAAATGCATTTGTACTTTTAAAAGACGTGTTTTTTGGTGAAAATGTAAATTTTGAAGAGGTAATAGCTGAGATTATTAAATTTGCGACCAAAGCTAGAAGAGAAGGTGCAATATCTCTTGAGAAAGAAGCTAGAACTGCATCGGATAGCCTTATGGTTATGGGGCTTGAGGCAGTAGCTGATGGTACTGATCCTGCATTGGTGCGTCAAATGATGGAAACTCAAGTTACTCTTTTAGAAGAAAAAGTGGGCGGCGGTGCAAAAGTTTGGGAATCTGCCGGTGGTTTTTCTCCTACGATTGGTATCATTGGTGCGGTTTTAGGTTTGATTCAGGTAATGCAAAACTTGTCTGATCCTTCAAAATTGGGTGCAGGTATTGCAGTTGCTTTTGTTGCAACTGTTTATGGTGTTGGTGCTGCAAACCTTATATTTATTCCTTTTTCAACTAAATTAAAAATGAAATATAAAAAAGTATTTTTGAAAAAGGAAGTTATTATAGAAGGTATTTTGGCTATTCAAGCAGGTGAAAGTCCCGCATTGATTGAAAGAAAATTAATGGCTTATATCTTAGATAGTCATATGAGAGAAGAAGCATTATAGGCAAGTGTAAATCATGGCAAAAAAGAAAAAACCAGAAGAACATGAAAATTTAGAACGTTGGTTGGTGTCATATGCAGACTTTATGACACTGCTTTTTGCTACATTTGTTGTTTTATATGCTTTGTCTCAAATTAATGTTAATGAGTTTAAAAAAGTAGAAGAGTCATTAAAGAAAGCTTTTAGTGTTCAATCAATATTAGATGGTGGTAGTGGTGTCATGTCTTCAGGTAATTCAGTTTTGGATACAAGTGCTGCTGATTCTATGATTGATTCTTTATTAATGGAATATATAAGTCCTAGATATGAACAAGAATCTTACGAGCAAATTAAAAAAGATGTGGAAGATCTTGTAAAATCAGGTGAAATGAATGGTGTAAGTGCTACTATTGATGAACGTGGTTTAGTTATTACAATTACTGATAAGAATATTTTATTTAAGTCTGGTTCAGCCGAACTTAGCGATGGAGCAAAAAAGATACTGGAAACCGTAGGTAAACTAATTGTTCAAAAATTTGCTATGCATTCTATTAGAGTAGAAGGTCATACAGATAGTGTCCCTGTCTCTGGTAAATATCCGTCTAACTGGGAACTTTCTTCAGCAAGAGCTTCATCAATCGTTAGGTATTTAATTGACAGATTTAAAATTTTACCTGATTTAATGTCTGCAGTTGGCTATGCTGATACAAGACCTGTTGATTCTGGTAAGGATGCTACAGCATTAGCTAAAAATAGACGTGTTGAAATAGTTGTTCAGCGTAATCAGTATAAAAATCTTGATCATTATCAGAATACTTATATAAAAATGGGTAAAGAAGAACAACAAAGAAGACGTAATGAACAAATTAAAATCATTAAAGAAATTGAAAACCAAGAAATAGAATCTCTTGGTGAGGATATTAAACATACTACTGATATGTCTAAAGATCCAAACTCAAGATATACCGATAATGACAATGCATTTCTCGATGAATCAAAAAGAATAGAAAATTTATCTGGTAAAAGATAAATTTCAACATGCAATAGCTGTGTAAAAAGAGGGTAAATTGTGCAAAACTTAAAATTAACGAGATATATAATTATTGCGCTGATTTTAGGCATTTGGTTAGGTGTCTTTTATCCTTCTATTGCCGTAAAACTTTCTCCTTTAGCTATGATGTTTTTAAACATGGTTAAGATGATTATTGCGCCATTGCTTTTTGCTACTTTGGTTATTGGTATAGCTGGACATGGTGATATAAAAAGTCTTGGAAAAATTGGCTTTAAAACTATAATTTATTTTGAAATAGTTACTATGTTTGCACTTGTTATTGGTCTTGGTATTGGGCATTTTACGCAGCCGGGTGCAGGAGTAACCGATGTTACTCATATCTCAAATAATTATATGGCGACTGTTTCTCAAATGGGTAAGTCAGCGTCACACGCTTCTTTGACTGATATTATAATTAATATATTTCCATCCAGTGTTATAAAATCAATGGCTGATGGTAATTTACTTCAAATTGTTATATTTAGTTTATTTTTTGCTTTAGCTATATGTGCTATCGGTCAAAAAGCAAAACCAATAATGGATGTTTTGAATTCTTTATCTGAAATTATGTTTAAATTTACAGAGTATGTTATGTGGTTTGCTCCGGTAGGTGTTTTTGCTGCTATTGCAAGTACAATAGGCAATAGCGGAATTGGTATCTTAAAAAATTATGTTAAAATAGTTTTTTCTCTCTATTTTGCACTTGCTATATTTTTGATACTTTTAATATTTGCTGTATGTAAAATTGTTAAGATTCCGATATTTGGCTTGATAAAAATATTAAAAGATCCTGCCTTATTAGCTTTTTCTACTGCAAGTTCAGAAGCAGCTTTGCCAAAAGCAATGGAACAGATGGAAAAATTTGGTGTACCCAAAAATATTGTTGGTTTTGTAATGCCAACAGGATATACTTTTAACCTTGATGGAAGCACATTGTATTTGTCTATGGCTGTTTTATTTGCAACACAGCTTGTTGGTATCGATTTATCTATTCAGCATCAGTTAGTAATTATGTTTGCTTTAATGTTCACCAGCAAAGGAGTTGCAGGTGTGCCAAGAGCTTCTTTAGTTGTTCTTGCAGGTACTTTATCGAGTCTTGGATATCCTTTGATTGGTGTTGCAATTCTTCTTGGTATAGATCAACTTCTTGATATGGGTAGAACGACTGTAAATCTTGTTGGCAACTGTATTGCTACTATATTTATTGCAAGATGGGAAAACGAATTAGATTATGAAAAAATGTACGAATATATTGAATCAAAAACAGATTAATTAATAGTATGAAAATAAAATGCTTGTTGTATAATAATAAAGTGACAGTTAAGAGTGATTGGCGGTTTCTATGCTTCAAATATTTAAAACCGGTGAAGATAAAACCTTAAGAGAACTTTCTATAAATGAATTTGAACAAGGCTCTTGGTTCAATCTGGTCAAACCTACCGCTGATGAAATAAAAGATGTTGCTGCTGCGTTAAATATTGATGCGGATTTTCTTAGAGATTCGTTAGACTCTGAAGAAAGATCTCGTATAGAACTTGATGACGATAAATTGTTAATTATCACTAATATTCCTATGATGGAAGATGAAAACAGTTTTGACACATTGCCTTTGGGTGTTATTATGACACCACATAATATTGTAACTGTTTCTTTAAAAGAAAATAGAATTATTTCTTTCTTCAATCAGGATACTGCTAAACTTTTTAATACAGCAGATAGAACAAGATTTTTGTTTCAGATATTATTTAGATCAACTAAATTTTATCTTAGATATTTAGAACACATCAACAGACATACTGAAAAAATAGAAGTTGATATAAGAAGAACAATGAAAAATAAAGCATTGTTTCAGCTTTTAGAAGTTCAAAAATCTCTTGTATACTTTACTACTGCATTAAAAGATAATGGTAGAGTATTGGAAAAATTGAGCAGATTTCAAAAGTTCCCTGGATTTTCAACATTTATGGCCTACAATGAAGAGATTGAAGATTTGATGGAAGATGTTATTATTGAAAATAAACAAGCTGTTGAAATGGTTGAAATGCATAGAAATATTTTGGAAAGTATGATGGATGCATTTGCTTCAATTATTTCTAATAATTTGAACATTGTTATGAAGTTTTTAACATCAGTAACAATTATTCTTGCAATACCTACTATGGTTGCTAGCTTTTGGGGTATGAATGTTGATATTCCTATGGCTCATATGAATTATGCATTTTTATTTATTCTGCTTTTCTCACTAGTGCTTGCAGGAATTATTGCAATAATATTAGCAAGAAAGGGATTGTTTTAATTTTAATCTTGTTTTTTACTTATTGTAACAATGTCAATTTTATATTAGGCATGACTAGCAATTTTTTTCTTGTTTCGCATTAATATTATAGTCAGTGTGTAAGTGAGGTCTAACGTGAAGATAAATAATTTTAATTATCTAAATAATATAAAATTATCTAATCCATATTCTTCTGAAAATAATAGAAAATCTATTCCGATAAGTTTTTCCGGACAAATACTTACCAAAGACGAAAGAGGAGCTGATATTTATAAATTTAATCTTCCAAACGCTCCTAAAAATTCCAAACTTTTACTTACAGTATTGACAAATGATGGTAGTGGCGATTATAAACAGCTTGCAGAGCCTATTGTGTATGATGTACCTGAAGGTTATGGTGCAGTTTCTGTTAATGCTTCTCAGTTCCAGTTAGACAAAAATAATATTTTAGCCTACAAGTTCTTAATTAATGGCAAAGAATATACAGACAAAGGTGTCAAAGGGGATAAAAATTATACTTTAGCAATACCTATTAACGGCTCTTTTTCAATGCGCCCAAGACAAATGGAGCATATGTTGGTAGATTCATTTAATACTCCTGATGTCTATGCTGCAAAAAGAAATCATTTTAATCTTTTAGGCGGTTCATTAAATTCTGTTAAAGATAGAGTAAAAGATTTAAAAGAGTTTGGTATAAGAAACATTTTGGGTACTCCTATATTTGGACAAGACAATAAATCAAGCCATGGTTATTGGACAACAAATCCTTATCAAATTACAAACAATTTAGGCAGCTATAAAGATTTTTCTAATTTGATGATAGAACTTTATAAAAACGGTATGTCTTGGACTGCTGACGGTGCTTTTGTTAATGAAGGTATGGAAGGACTACACATAAAAGATATTATTAATTGGGGTGTAGATAGTCCTTTTATTTCTATGTTTGAGACTAAAGATGTAAAAAATGTTCCTGTAAGATTTGGTATATTTTCTAAAAATGAAGATGTAAATAAACATTTCCATATAAAACTTGTTAATGCACCATATAAAATCCAATATGTAAAATCTGGAGATTATTATAAAGAATCAGTTGTAAAACACCATACGTATGACCCTAAACGTCCTACATACATACAGGTTTTTGATGATAGATTAGCATCTGAAGAGCAGATGAATAATGATGAAATTTTTGATGTTTATGCAAAAAAAGAAGCAGATGATAAATATGAAATTGCTAGTTCTAAAGATGCTGTACAAGCATATCATTTTAGAGTTGCTCCTTCTGAAGTAAAAATCAATTATGAAAAATACAAACAAGCAAAACATTCTGACAAATCAATTGAATTTAAAGATGCTTTGACACAATGGACAAACTTTAATCTTGTTCAGTCAAACAAAGATGGTGGAGTTTCTTTATGGGTAGGAAATAGTGATATTTCTAAAAAGAGATTTGTGCTTCCAGATGCTTTGCAACATGCTATGAAATTGAACGGTGATGAAAAAGTACAAGTTGTTGCTGGTCAATATCAAGTACAAGATGATACTGTACAAGTCGGAAGATTTTGGACTTCCAATACTGCAAAAATCTTGACTGCGTATACGGCTAATGAACTTGTTAATAAGCTTGCAACTTCAAGTAACATGACTTATGCAGACGCAATTAATTCGTTGATAAATGAAAATAAATTGCCTAAAGATGCTAACAAGATTAACGAGAAAGAAAATGGTAAACCATCGCCATTAGAAAATATGCTTTCTATTAGTCCTGTTAATGGTAAACGTAAGTATATTATAAAAACTAAAGATATACCTGAAAATATTACAGAAGGTATTATGTCTTATCCTATGGAAGCAATTGAGTTTTCACCTGATCTATTGAGTGTTTTTGCATATCCGTTTATAAAAAATCTTGCTGTAACAGAAGATACAATCGGAAAAACGAGATATGAACTGTTTAAAATGGGCGATGATTATTATAATCTTATGCCGGAAAGATATAAAGAAATCTACAAATTATCAGATAAAATTCTATCAGAAGATATGACTCAAAAAGCAATGTCTATTTTGAAAGATGTAGAAATGTTATCTGGTAAAAAACTTTTTGATGGTGACGAATTATCAACTGAAGGCAAAGAAATTTATTCTTTATTGGCATCTGATATAACTAAGTTTTTAGTTGTTTCTTCCCTAGCACCAAAAATAAAACAGGTGAAAAATGATTCAATGTTAGAGTATAACCTTGATGATTTACATAAAGTTAGTTTAAATAGCCTTGGTTTGCAATATGAATTGTCACCTGAAGATGTTGCAAAAAGATTATTATCTAAAATTCAAAGTGGCTTAAAAAATATTCCGTCTGACTCAATAAATGATTTTAAAAATCATCTTTTAGTTAGAGTAAAAAATCTTAATTCAGATGCAATAAATGTTGCTAAGCTAATCATTGATTCTACTGAATCAGGTTTGGATTGGAGAATCGATGCTGCAAAAGATGTTGGAGATTGGGATTCAAAAGAAGCTGATAAATTTGGTGCGGATGCCAACAAAAAAGCAATTTTGTCTTTTTGGAACAGATTTAATAAAGCAGTAAGAGAACAAAATCCTCGTTCATATACAATAGGTGAAGTTACTGACTGGAGTGAATTACCGCCATCTGAATTTATTAGAAAAACAGGTTTTACGACTATTTCTGACTATGAATATTTTTATAATGCTTTACCAGAAATATATGGTCAAGATAGTGAAGGCAAATCTAATAATTCTGCAAAATCTGTTGTAGAAAATCAGTTAAAAAATTATTATGACAAAGGGTTGGTTAGTAGTCTGAATTTTATGCACAGATTTGTAGGAAATCAGGATAAACCAAGAATCTTACATTTATTAGCTATGGATGTTAAGGCTTTTAACAATGATAAAGCTGCAGAAGTAAGAAGGGTAATTGAAAATGGTTTGAGAAATTCTAACGAGTTTAAGAATCTTCCTGATAATTTAAAAAATGCTCTTGTTTCTGCTTTGTATAAATTACAATCAGGCAAACATACAGTAAATGGTATTGAAAAAGAATCTGATTCAGAAAATTTTGGAATTAGACCTTTTGATTTTACAATTGCAGATATTGTTGAAGAAGCAAAATTAAATAATAATGAATTTGAAAATTTTGTTGCTGATAATAAAGCTAAAATTGAAAAATTAAAAGCAGAATCTTTGCAAAATATTTTAGCTCCTGCAATGAAAAAGTATAAAGCAATTTTGTTAACAATGGCAGGATTGCCAGGCACACCTACAAATTATGCAGGTGACGAATTCGCTATGACAGGCTGGGAAACATTCTGTAAAAACGAAAAACAGGAAAATAGAAATGCTCTCCATTGGGATTGGCTGGAGAATGAGAATTATAATTTTGTTAAAGCATACAGAGATGATTTGGCAAAAATTATGAATATCAGAAATAAAAAAGCAGCTTCAGCTTTGGTGAATGGTGCAACAATTCCTCTTGATTCTATTTCTTTAAAAGAAGGTGGAGATGCTGCAGCATTTTATAGATACAACGATAAAACAGATGCAATAGTTGTTCTTCATTCTCGTTGTTATGGCTCAAGGCCAGAACAGTGTGGTATGGGCGCAAGTGTTGATAAATTAGAGCTAAAGGGTCTTGGCTTTAATGTTCCAAAAGGTACTGTTTATGTGGATGCTTTGGACTCAAATAAAAAGTTTGTTGTTTGTGATAACAACATTATTAAATCTGCTGATGAAAATGGTAAAGAAACTTCTGAAAGTATTTCTCTTGGAGAGTCTGGTTTAATTCTTTTAAGAGAAAAGGATTTTAATAATAATATGTTATCTTTCAAAGGACATATTGAAAATCCTAATGTAAAATTAGCAAATACAAAGTATAATTTTCATTACATGACAAAGTAATTGATTGTCTTAACTTTTTAGGGTAATATAATATAGCCGTGCTCCACGGGGACTTGGCGGATCTCTCGACTCGAACGCTTATGCGAGGTGCAGAGCCTGCTGTGAGGTTTATGTTGAGATAAAGATTATTATATTTGTTTATGATTGCTCAGAATTTTTTGGCGAAAGCAATCGAACCGTGTCAGATCGGGAACGAAGCAGCACTAAGATTCAACTTTTGGGTAAAAAATTTTTGAGAGGGAGATAAATATAATTATGATTTATTTTGACCTAATTCGATAGGCAGTGGCACGGCTTTTATTTTTTGTTTTTAATATTTCTTTATTAAGATTGTAAATAATATTTTTAACCAATATTTCTAGGGGGCATGGTCAATTGTAAAACTTATTTTACAAAACTTTTATTGATTGAAAAATTTCATCCTTGTATCATTATTTTACTGGGTATAGAAAGAGGTGATGGCTAAGTCCGGGGATTAAGAATAATCGTGGAATTAAATTTTATCAATTGATTGGGAAGAATGAAAAGAGATAATTTAAAAGGTTTTGGCTGCTAGCCGTGGGGATTAAGAATTATATTGTTGGGATGAGGTTAAAGATTTGGATAAAGTTCTGTCAGATTAAGACAGGACTTTTTAGTTATATGAATTTTTACTTAAAAAATTTTTTGCTTGTATTAAAATAAATATATTGAAAATTAAATAATATTATTATGATGTAGCGCAGCTTGACTCTGCCGAGAGAAAATGACTAAATGTCATTTTATCGAGAGGAAGCACCGTAGGTGAGCTACATGTGAAAATAGAATAA
>CALUSQ010000004.1 GCA_944323475.1 Candidatus Gastranaerophilales bacterium | reverse complement strand
GTTGCATCATATGACTTAACATAATAATTTTGATCTAATAGATTTTTATATGGTATAGCATATCCACCTTTACCACCCCTACCAGGGAAAACCATTGTCCCCTGGGGTAATTCTGCAAAACTTTGTTGCAAAGTTCTTCCTGCAGAACCACCTAAAGCACCGTATGATTCATGCCACTTTATTGCAACAACTCCAGGGCCACCTGTACGAACAAAATTATTACCACAACTTGTACCACTATCAATATCTCCTGAACTTCCAGAAGCAAAAGGCGTCAATTGATTTTCTAAAGAATCAATATTAAATTCAGACATTAAACTTTTATTCATAATACTGTTTCTATATGGTCTGCTTCTGTTACAAGCTTCTCGTTGTGCATAGCCATAACTTGTTATTTTCCATTGATCATCAAGTAAATAAGCACCGTTTTTTTCTACTTCATACCACATTGGCATACTAGTTTCTACTCGGTATCTTGCAAGCTTAAAACCTTTATACTCATATCCACCAGGTTTACCAGTAGTCATCCTACCTTGAGCCGTAGATTTTTCACGACACGAAGTATATGTATCACCAGGCATAAGTCTTTTTCTATTATATATTGAATTATTACGATTAAATGAATTTTGGTAATAACTACATTTTTCTGCTTTTTCATGAGCAGAACCGCCACCGCCACCTTGAGCAAATAACATATAATTATTGTTATAAGTTACAGAAGAATCCCCTCCACAAGTACCTGCTTTAGAAGGACCCGCTGGTTCACCACCTTTACCTGTAACAACAGTAAATTTAGAACCCTTAGCAAAATATGTTGGCTCCGTAACTAAAACAGCACCTGGTGTAGCTGTGACACCACATGGAAAACCTTTTTTTGTATTGTGACAATTATCTTCATTTTGTCCACCTGCACCACCTGCACCTGCAACTAAAAATTGATATTCAGTGGAAACTGGTGTATTAAAAACTCCACTTTCTCCATCTGTATATGCTTGATACTTGTCTTCTGCATATCCAGAAGCACCACCGCCACCGCCACCTACTACTGTTACAACATAGTTTCTTGCACCTGCTGGTGGATTAAAGACACAACCGTAACGTTCATTTTCATCATCATATTTAACTTCACCACTAGTAATATTTCCATTTTCCTTGTATCTAGAAATTAAATTACCATTCACCCAATAACAAGCAAAATAACCATGTTTTGTATTTAATTTATTTCTATGTTTTTTTGTTATTACTGGAATAGTTGCAAGAGTAATAATTGCTACTATCAATAAAGTAATTAATGCTTCTGCCAGTGAAAATGCAAAAATATTTCTTGTTGACTTTTCCATAAAAACTCCAAATAATCCTATAGTATAAATATATATATATAATTGATGCCTGAGTTTAATTTTCTTTGATTATATAATTTGCTTCATTAAAAATCAATATAACTAATTTATAATGCTATTTTAAATATTGTTATTTGATATAAATAATCACTAATTAAGAATTTGGTAATTATTATAACCAAAATAAAAAAATTATTAGTTGAAAAATAAAATATTTAGAAAAAACAAAAATCTTATACAAAAAACTTGCAAAAATAATAGATATTGAATTTCAAAATTGAAGTAATATTGAAACAGATAAATTTGCTCCTTTTCTTGATACATTGATAAAATTATCTGTAGTATTAAATAAAGAATTGTAGGAATTTAAATCCAGAGTTAATAAAAATTTCATATAATTTAGAATATAAAAGTACGCCATTATTAATATAATGACGTATTTTTATTAGTTTATTATTTCTTATTTTATTACAATATTAACAAGTCTACCCGGAACTACTATTGTTTTTACTACAGTTTTTCCTTCAATAGCTTGTTTAATTTTTTCACTTTCAAGAGCATGTTTTTCAAGCTCTTCTTTTGTAGATTCACAATCAACTTCTATTTTGTCTTTAACTTTGCCGTTTACTTGAACAACGAGAGTTATAGCAGAAGCTTTTGCTAATTTTTCGTCAAATTCAGGCCATTTAGTTTCATGAATAGAACTTTGACCGCCAATTTGATGATAAATTTCTTCTGTCAAATGTACTGTCGTAGGAGCCATAAGCTTCAGCAATGTAACAAGTGCAAAACTCAAAACATTTTTGTCTTCTTCATTAAATTGAGCTTTTTTGGCTACATAATCATATATAGCATTAACAAATTCACGATATTTTGAAATTACAGTATTAAACTGAAATTCATTTGCTATATCCTGTGTAATGCCCTTTATGGCAATATGTGTTGTACGAACAAGGTCATTGTTTTCTTTTGAAAGTTTAGAAACATCTTCAGGCAATTTGTAATCAAGAATCAAATTGTCTTGGTTAGAAGAATACAATCTCCAAACTCTGTTTAAGAATTTGTAGCAGCCTTCAACACCTGCATCTGACCAGTCAAAATCTCTTGCCGGTGGTGAGTCTGAAAGAATAAACAATCTTGCAGTATCAGCACCGTAATTTTCAAAAATTTCATCAGGGTCAACAGTATTGCCTTTTGATTTTGACATTTTTGAGCCATCTTTTAGTACCATACCTTGAGTCAAAAGATTTTTAAAAGGTTCATCAAAATCTACAAGACCCAAATCTTTCAAAGCCTTGGTAAAAAATCTTGAATACAACAAGTGCAAAATAGCATGTTCTATACCGCCAACATACTGATCAACAGGCAACCATTTGTTAACAAGTTCTTTGCTAAACGGTGCATCAGCATTTTTTGCATCTGAATAACGCATATAATACCAACTTGAACAAATAAATGTATCCATTGTATCTGTTTCTCTTGTTGCTTTGCCACCGCAACATGGACAAGTTGTTTCCAAGAATGTTTTTGATGTTAAAATCGGTGATTTTCCTTTAACGCTAAAATCGACATCTTCAGGAAGTCTTACAGGTAACTGATTTTCAGGAACTGGCTGAGGTCCGCATTTTTCACAATAAACGATAGGAATAGGTGCACCCCAGTATCTTTGTCTTGAGATTAACCAGTCACGTAATCTGTATTGCGTTTTAAATTCACCAAAACCGCCGTCAACAGCTTTTTGAGTAATAGCTTTTTTAGCATCTTCATTTTTCATTCCGTTAAATTCGTTAGAATTTACAAGAACACCTGATTCTGTATAAGCTGCATCTTTGCAATCCGAAGGGTTTTCAGGGTTTTGAATAACAACCTTCATAGGCAGATTGTATTTTTTTGCAAAATCAAAATCTCTTTCATCGTGAGTAGGTACAGCCATAACAGCACCCGTTCCGTATTCTACAAGAGCATAATCTGCTGTCCATAGAGGGAACTCTTCTCCAGTGAATGGATTTATACAGTGTGTACCAAGAGGAACACCCGTTTTTACACGTTCTGTAGAAAGTCTTTCAATTTCTGTCATTTTACGAGCATTTGCTCTGTATGCTTCAACTGCCTCTTTATTTTCAGGAGTTGTTAATTTTTCAATGTCATGATATTCAGGTGCAACAACAAGATATGTAATACCGTGAACTGTGTCAGGTCTTGTTGTATATACAGGAACTTCAAGTCCTTCAATTTCTTTAACTTTGAACCTAAAAATAGCACCTTCTGATTTACCAATCCAGTTTTTTTGCATTATTTTTACGCTGTCAGGCCAGCCTTCAAGCTTATCGATATCTTGCAAAAGTTGTTCCGCATAATCAGTAATTTTTAAGAACCATTGTGACAAGTATTTTTTCTCAACAACGCTGTCACATCTCCAGCATTTGCCGTCGATTACCTGTTCGTTTGCAAGAACGGTAGCACATTTGTCACACCAGTTAACAGCAGCTTCTTTTTTATATGCAAGTCCTTTTTTGTATAGTTGCAAGAACAGCCATTGAGTCCATTTATAGTAATCAGGTTTACAAGTTGCAACTTCTCTATCCCAATCGTACATAAGACCAAGTTTTTTTAGCTGCATTTTCATATAAGAAATATTTTCATCAGTCCATTTTTCAGGGCTTTCGCCATGTTGAATAGCTGCATTTTCTGCTGGTAATCCAAAACTGTCCCATCCTATCGGGTGAAGTACATTAAAACCGTGCATTTTTTTGAAACGAGCAATTACATCGGTAATTGTGTAGTTTCTAACGTGTCCCATGTGCAGTTTGCCTGACGGGTATGGAAACATAGACAAAGCATAATATTTTGGTTTGTCTGAATCATCGTATGTTTTTCCAAATTTATTCTCTTCCCATACTTTTTGCCAGTTTTTTTCAATCTCCTGAGGAAAATATTGGTCTTTAATCACTTTTTATCCACCTATACTTTAATTTACATATTTAAATTATATTTAAAAAACAGTTTTATGCCAAAATAATTTTTGAATAAAAAGCGACTTAAGATTTTAAGCCGCTTTTTATTCTTTAGTATCGAAACAATTTATATTTTAGAAGTTTCTTTTTCTTCTGCTTCTTCTTTTTTAGGTGTCATATGTTCAGGAATAAAACCTGTATTAAAATTACCCGAGATAAATACTTCATTGTTTAGAATCTTTTTATGATAAGGAATAGTTGTTTTTATACCTGTAATTACATATTCATCCAAAGCACGCAACATTCTTTTTCTGGCATCTTCTCTATCTCTTCCCCAACAAATCAACTTACCAATCATAGAATCATAGTAAGGAGGAATTTTGTAACCTGTATAAGAATGAGAATCAACTCTAACACCAAAACCACCAGGAGCTATATAGCCTCTTATTTCACCAGGACAAGGCATAAAATCTTTGTCAGCATCTTCAGCATTTATACGACATTCAATAGCATGACCTCTGAGTTCAATATCATCTTGAGTGAAAGAAAGTTTTTCACCTGCAGCAACTCTGATTTGTTCTTTCAACAAATCTACACTTGAAATCATTTCAGAAACACAATGTTCTACTTGAATACGAGTATTCATTTCCATAAAATACCAGCTACCATCGTGATCCAGCAAAAATTCTATTGTTCCAGCACCTTCATAATTTATAGATTTTGCAGCAGTAACAGCAGCAGCACCCATAGCTTTTCTTGTTTCTTCATCAATAGCAGGAGAAGGAGCTTCTTCCAAAAGTTTTTGATGTCTTCTTTGTACAGAGCAATCACGTTCTCCAAGATGTACAACATTGCCATAGCTGTCTGCAATAATTTGAACCTCAATATGACGAGGGTTGATTATATATTTTTCAATATAAACACCTGCGTTGCCAAAAGCATTTTGTGCCTCTGTTTGACATAGTGTAATAGCTTCTTCCAACTCATCAGCAGAATTTGCTATTCTCATACCTTTACCGCCACCGCCTGCTGTAGCTTTAACAATAACTGGGTATTTTGCTTTTGCAGCAAAAGCTTTTGCAGCGTCCATATCATCAACAAGGTCTGTACCCGGAGTCACAGGAACACCATTTGCCGTCATTGTTTTTCTTGCAGTAGCTTTGTCACCCATTTTTCTCATAGCATCTGCTGATGGTCCAATAAATTTGATACCATGATCAGTACAAATATCTACAAAATCAGCACGTTCGGACATAAAACCGTAACCGGGATGAATTGCATCTGCACCACTTGTAAGAGCAACTGAAATTATTGCAGGTATATTTAAGTAACTTTTTGCACTTTGTGCAGGTCCAATACAATAAGCTTCATCAGCCAAGCTAACATGCAAAGAGTCTGCATCTGCTTGAGAATAAACTGCTACAGTTTTTATACCCAATTCATGACACGCTCTAATAATTCTTACAGCTATTTCGCCTCTATTGGCAATTAAAACTTTTTTTATCATATAATCAAAATTCCCTAAGTCTGTTTCAATAGTATAATTCTATATCAAACTTGGGAATTTTTCATAATTTTTATAATTTTTAAGTTACATTGTAAATTATTTCACAATATTCGCTCTTGGTTGAACTGCTGCCGACCAATCCATATTATTATATTTATGTTGTATAAGATTGTGAGCTTTGATACGTTTTTTCATTGCATCAAAATTTGCAACAATTTCATCTGCCATTGCTTTTGGAGATTCAAAAGATTGTGTTTTTGTTCCTCTGGAAATATATTCTTTCTGAGGTTTATGTACAAGATTTTTTAATTGTTGTTTTACTTTATTAAACTTACCTGATTTGGCAAGCTTGACACCTGCAATAGTTAAAGCAGCTGCAGCTGCAACTGCTGCTGTTGACCAAGCAAGTGTTTTAACAACTGAATGTTTTTTGTGTTGATTTTCTTTTAAATCATCTACAGAATATCTTTTTGCTTCAAAAGATGGTTTTAAAGATTGTGATTTAATGTTTTGTATTGACATGACATACCCTTTTTTCTTTTTTAAAAAAAGTAAAGATTTTTATTTGCTATTACAAACAAAAATCTTTACATATTATACAAATTTTAAATTTACTATTCTACATACATTAAAACTTGACCGTATTCAACAGCTTCGCCATCTTTTACGCATATTTGTGTAACTTTACCTGAAACTTCAGATTCAATTTCATTCATGAGTTTCATTGCTTCAATAATACAAACAACTTGACCTGCTGAAACAGTTGAACCAACCTCAACAAAAGGTTTTGCGCCAGGAGAAGCTGCCATATAGAAAGTACCAACCATAGGAGATGTAACAGGTTTTCCCTTAGGTGCTTCTTCTACAGCTTTTTCTTCTTGAGCAGCATTTGCTGCCGGTGCTTGAACAGCAGGAGCAGCTACAGCTTGAGGCAAAATAGTTTGTGCTTGTACTATTTCTTTTTCTTTTCTGATAACAATTGCAGATTCTTTTTCTTCTAAAGTAAGCTCTGTCAATTCACTGTCAGAAACCATTTTAACTAATTGTTCAATATATTCTAAATCAAAATTCATAGTAATGTCCTTTTTACTAAATTTTATATCTTGAAAAAACGTTACACTCTATCAAGATATTCGTTTGTTCTTGTGTCTACTCTGATTCTGTCACCATTTGAGATGAAGAAAGGAACGTTAACAACAGCACCTGTTTCAAGAGTAGCAGGTTTTGTACCGCCTTGAGCAGTATTGCCTTTTTCTGCAGGTGGAGTATCAACAACTTCAAGTTCAACATGGTTTGGCATATCCAATCCAATGATTTTACCGTCATGAAGAAGAATATTTACATTCATATTTTCTTTTAGATACTTAACACCATCACCAATATGATCATCTGTAACAGCAAGTTGTTCATATGTTTCTGTGTCCATCATAATATAGTCAGAACCTTCTTTGTAAAGGTACTGCATTTCACGTTTGTCCAAAGTAGCTTTAGCAACTTTTTCACCGGCTCTGAAAGTTTTTTCTACAACGTTTCCTGTTTCAACGTTTTTGAGTTTTGTTCTAACAAAAGCTGCGCCTTTTCCCGGTTTAACATGTAAAAATTCCACAACAGACCATAATCCGTTATCAAGTTCTAATGTTAAGCCTGTTTTTAAATCGTTTACTGAAATCATTAGGTTGTCCTCTTTTTCTGATGTTTAAAATCTTAACATAAAAATAAAAAGTTCAAAAATAAAAAACCTCTTTTTTAAAGCATTATTAAGAAAATATAAGAAAATAACAAAAAAAGGGTGACTAAAATCACCCTTTTCATAAATTTAAAAGTTCAATTACCATTCTATAAGAACATAACCAGGAGCACCATCTCCGCCTTTACCAGCATTGGCAGTACCTAAATATGTACCATGTTTAATACCAGCACCTCCACCACCGGCACCATATCCTGCACTGGTCATTCCGTTTACATTTGAATTTGTACCTGACAAACCGCCATAACCTAATACCGGTTCGTTTTTGTAATAAAGAGGTGTTTTTTCACCGTCTTCACCTGATGTATCTGAATATGCTTTTTCTTGATATTTCAGTTCACCGCCTTTGCCTCCGGGTAAACCATACAAGTCATCTATCACAGTTGCGCCGCCATCAGAACCTTTTGTTGCATAACCGCCCGAAGAAGTACCTGCATTGCCTCCTTTGCCACCTTTACCTACTGTAATTGTAAGTTTCTTTTTGTCAAAAGACGGATAAAAATCTCTAATTTTATAATTTCCTGCTTTACCTCCGCCACCAGACCAATATATTTCTGTTGAAACCATCGCTGCACCATCATTTCCGGCTCTTCCTTGCCAACCAGAAGCAGTTTGAGGATTTCCTCCTCTTCCTGTTAAATTAGTATACATTTGTTTAGAACTATAGTATCTTGGCGTATCTGTCATAACAGTATATGGCTTCATAAAATTATTTACATTTTCCATATCAGAATAAGGAATATATCCAAAACTAATATCGCCTCTTCCACCAAGTCCACCGTTCCCATAAGATGTATTTACGGTTCTTGGACTTATTGCACTTGAAGCAAAAGAAACGGTCCCCATTTTTCCATTGCCTTCTCCATTTTGACAACTAAAAACTACCGTATATGTTCTATGACCACCATTACCGCCATGCGCAACAATTAAATCTTCTGTTTGATTTGCCGCACCAGTGGTAGTATTAGTGTAAACTCTTGTAATAACAGAATCACCACCTTTTTTACCATTATGGTTACTTGTATCACCACCACGACCAGAAGATATTTTTATTTGTGTAGTACTTTCATCTATATCAAAAGCTGCATAACCAACTCCACCAGCACCACCACCTCTGGGATTACAATTGGCAAGACCATCTTGAAGACCACCACTACCACCACCACCAATAGCAGCCATTCTATAACTACCATAGTAAGTTACAGCAAAGTCTGAAGTCCAAGATTTATTTTGGTATTGTGCACCTGCACCGCCGCCACCGCCAGCAACTGCCGTGATAGCAAAGTTTCTTGCTCCTGATGGAACTTGGAATGTACAGCTGTTTCCTGAAACAGCCCATGTTGTCGGATTATTTGCATCTCCTGAGGCACCTGTATTCCATTGAATATGTTGACCTGCACTATTGAGTGTACAAATCCATTTGCCATGGTTTTCTTCTTTTCTTGCTTTTTTAGTTATTACAGGAATAGTTGCAAGAGAAATCAAAGCAACTATCAAAAGAGTAATAAGTGCTTCTGCCAATGAAAATGCAGAAATATTTATTGTTGTCTTTTTCATAAAAACCCCATATAAATTAATAAATTAAAAATTCTTATATAACTACACAATTATAACCGATAAAGACTGTTTCAAGCAATAAAAATCAACTTTTTAAATTAAAAATTGTTGTAACAACAAAAAAGAATTATAATAATAATTATCATGTCAATTGCTTATCTTTGTTTAGGTTCGAATGCAAAAGATAGTTTTAAACTCATTGAACAAGCAATGAGTTTTCTTGATTTGTCTGAGGGTATAAAGATAATCCGTTCATCATCTTTATATGAAACAGAGCCTTGGGGAGTAAAAGATCAAAACTGGTTTTTAAATATGGTTGCAGAGATCAAAACAAATCTTTCTCCGGAAGATTTACTTGTTAAATGTAATCAGATTGAATCTGCCCTTGGCAGAAATAGGGAAAAAGAACGTCATTGGGGTGAAAGACCTATTGATATAGATATAATTTTTTATGATTCTGTCGTTATGAATTCAGAGTTGTTAACTATACCTCACAAATATATGCATAAACGTGCTTTTGTTCTTGTTCCTTTATTAGAAATAATTCCTGATTTTAATCATCCTGTTTTTAACAAAACGATTTCTCAGCTTTATGATGATCTTGAAGATGTAGAAGAAGTTTTTCTTTATGGAGCAAGAATATATGACTAAGATTGCTATAATAGGCGGTGGTCCTGCAGGTGTAATGTGTGCAATTTTTGCAGCAAAAAATTCAGAAAATAAAGTTTTTATTTTTGATAAAAATATAATTTTAAACACTCTTTTACCAACAGGTGGTGGCAGATGTAATCTTGCAAATGCGATATTTGATTACAAAGAACTTGCCAAGAACTATCCTGCAGGTGAAAAGTTTTTGTATAGCATATTCTCAAAATTTGCAACAAAAGAAACTCTGGATTTTTTTGAACAAATAGGAGTAAAAACATATACTCAAGATGATGGAAGAATTTTTCCGACTACTAATTCATCAAAAGATGTAAAAATTGCTCTTTTAGAACAAATAAATAAACAAAAAAATATTAAAAAAATTTTTGAAAATGTATTAGAAATAAAAAAAATTGATAATCTTTTTGAATTAAAAACAAATAAAAATTCTTATCAATTTGATAAAATAGTTATTTCTACAGGGGGAAGAGGGACAGGGCAAAAACTGGCTAAAAACCTTGGTCACAATATAATTGAGTTAAAACCTGCATTGAGCTCATTAATTACAAAAGAGCAAAATTTTAGCTCTCTTTCCGGTTTGAGTCTAAAAAAAATTACGGCAAAAGTAGATATAGAATCAAAAGAAAAAAACAAAAGATATGAATGTTTAAAAAAACCTGTAAAAGGTGATTTTTTGTTTACGCATAAAGGTATATCAGGGCCTATTGTATACAAAATTTCTTCTTACTGCGCTTATTTAAATTTTGACAAAAATAATCCTCTAAAAATTTCTTTCAATTTTGTAAACAAAAATTTTGAACAATTTGATACAGAATTTTTATCTGAGCTTAAGACCTACCCACAAAAAGAATCTGTAAATATTCTTGCTGAATTTTTACCTAAAAATCTAGCAATAAAGATTTTTGAAGTGCTAGACATCAATCCAACCACAAAAGCAGGCCAACTAACAAAACTAGATAGACAAAAAATTTCTCAAAAAGTTACTGATTTTATGATATTAGCAACAGGAATAAATAAAGGAGAAGAAATAGTAACAGCAGGCGGGGTAGATTTGAAAGAAATAAATCCCAAAACACTTGAATCCAAACTAGTCTCAAATTTGTATTTTTGCGGTGAAGTAATAGATATAGATGGTTTAACAGGTGGTTTTAATTTGCAAAACTGTTGGTCAGGAGGATATATTGCCGGTATATCTTTACAAAATAATTAATCATTAAATTTAATTAAAAATAATTATTTATTTGTTTAAATAAGTTTAAAGAAGTATAATATAGGGAAATGTTAATTTATGTAGATAAATTAAATAAGAATAGTTTGGTTTTAAATTAGTTAATATATATGGAGTTTTTATGAAAACAAAAGAAAAAATCTTTGCATTTTCACTGGCAGAAGCACTTATTACTCTTTTGATTATTTCTGTAATAACATTAGCAACAGTCCCTGTTATTACAAAAAAGAAAAGAGATCCTTCTCTTGGCACTAAAGGTACATGGATTTGTACAAGAAATAGCAGTGGACAATATGTATATTGGGATTCTCACAGACCAGTAGGAGATAAAAATAATCCTGATACTTGGACAGTCTCAAATGGAAATAAATGTACATTTACTCCTCAAAAATCTGTTAAATATTCTGTAACTGTTGTTGGCGGCGGCGGCGGCGGCGGAGATGGAGAATCAAAAAGAGATATCTATGCTAGAACAACAACTAGTACATCTTTTTCACCAACAAAAACAGATTTATATGATGTAATGTTAATTGCCGGCGGTGGCGGTGGCGGCGGCGGACAAAATAACAGTAACGGCAAAAGAAGCGCTCACAAATCTAACGGCGGCGGCGGCGGTGGCGGCGGCGGTATTTTTGAAGGTACTATTCCGCTATATCAAGGTACAAGCTACACAATAAGTGTCGGTGGCGGCGGTCAAAGCAGAGGCGGCACATGGCACGGTGGTTGGAGTGATTCAACATCCCATAACAGAGCCCTTACCGGTGGTACAACAACACTTACACGCAGCAATGATAATATTGATAAAACAACATATATAGCAGTTTCTGGTGGTCAAGGCGGTGACTCTATAGGCCGTTCAAGATGGAGCTGCAGAGGCGGTGGCAGAGGTACCGGAGGTTCTGTAATAGCAGCTAATTATAACAATACTGTTACAGTCAATGGTAAAACCAAATATGCAAGTTCTATAAGAAAAGGTGTAGGACAACCAGGTACAGCTGGTGGGTGTGGTACTTGTGTTCAATCAAGAGGTGGAAAAAACAACTACAGAGACACAAACGATAATCCTACAACATATGGAAACGGCGGTGATGGCGGTGTTCAAGGTAGTTCTTGTTATCGCAAATCTAATCAACAAAATGGTATTGGTGGTTATGGAGTAATTTATAAAACATGGCAAATATTCGGTGAAGGTGGTCATGCTGCAATTCCTCAATCATACTTTGTACCTTCTATGGAAGGTATTCTGGAAGTAACAATTTCTGATGCTGCTAATTCAGGTGAGAAAGGCGGTAGAACTGTTGCGCAAATAAAAAAAGGTAATATATACGGTCGCAGTTTGGTTGGATATGGTGGTGAAGGAGGAGAAACAAACCAAACTCTTACTGCACCTGAAACTGGAGAACACTCACAAATTACAATGAAAGGTGGAGGCACTGCTGCACCTGAATGCACACCTAAAAAGTTTGTTTCCGGTTCAACAGTAGTACAAGTAGATGTAAAAGAATGCAAAACAGTAATCTGTAAAATCACAAAAGCTAATAATTCTGCTGTTCTTGAAAAAAACCAAGGAGTAAAACCAGAAGGTTTTGAATGGACAAATAATATGATGAACCAAATCGAATTAAAACAAAAAATCGATGATAGTGAACCTGTTGCTCTACAAGCTTTGCATGTTTATGGTGGTTTAGCTTCTGATAGTGATACAAGAAAGTATTTTTATTTGTTAAAATTAACTAACTACATAGCCAATTATTATAATGTAAGGACATATTCATATAAGTATCAAGATATTACTAATTTTTATCACGAAAACGAAGATGATGATGATCAAACAGAATTTTCCGGATACGATAATGCCTCTACTTTCTATAATAACTATGTATGTTATCGTGATGAAAATATAACATTTGAAAAAGATTGCGGTGAAGAAAATATTAAAACTAAAAATGTAGAATCAGATGGTCAAGGCACATGGCAAAAAGCAATTTGTAAAGAAAATGGTGGTAACGGTACATCATATGGTGCAGGTGGCGGCGGCGGTAACGCAGGCAACTCACCAGGCGTATACAGCAAAGGCGGTAAAGGCGGGTATGGCGCAGTTATCGTTGAATGGTAAAATTAAAAGGGATGAATTATAATTCATCCCTTTTTTGTAATTATAATTCTTTAAAATAATAAGGAGAATTCACAGGTGACAATAGTTTTGTATAGAATCTATTTGCACTGTAATTAAAACCATATACTTTATCTAAATATTTTGCTCTAATACCCATAGCTTTTAATCCTATAGGTGCTTGTGGTATACAAAAAATTTTTTTTACTTTATTAAAAAATTTTTTAATAAATAACATGGCACACCCCGTTAAATATAATTTTGATGTTATAATCTTATTAATGAAAATTGACAGATAGTCAAAATTAGTTGAAATTTATAAAAGTATGAAAGGATAAATCATTATGTCAGGAAAAGTTACAAAAGACATGGGACTAATTGAGATAGTTCAAAATTACCCGGAAGCATTAGAAGTTTTTGCAAAATATGGGCTTGGTTGCATAGGATGTGCTGCTGCTCATTTTGAAAATCTTGAAGCAGGTGCCAAAGTTCACGGTGTTGATCCTGAGGTTATGGTTGCAGAAATTAATGCATTGATTGAACAAAGATAAAGATAAAAAACCGACCTTTGTAAGGTCGGTTTTTTTTATTCATTTTATCAAAATTTTTATTTTTCTTTTACTTCAATTGGAACTGTAGCAAGTTTTGCATATCTAAAAATAGGATTATCTTTACTTTTATCAGTTTTGCTTTCTTTGTTTATATAATTATCTGCATCTCTAGCGATTAAAAATTTCATAAATTCCAAACTATACATTAAAGAACACCTTCGCTTTCCACTATATATATAAACACAAGAATAAAAATTTTTTTGCAAAATTTATAATAAATTTTACAATTGTAACATTTAAAATTTTATACAAATAAATCAGTTATTTCAAAGCTATTCACATCAATAAGACCCTTATCAGTAATTTTTAATTCAGGTATTACAGACAAAGATAAAAATGCCATGCTCATAAACGGATCATCTATTTTGCATCCGATTTGTTTTGCTGCAATATTAAGTTCTTCAATTTTTTCACAAACTTTTTCAAAAGGCATATCGGACATTACACCTGCTATAGGCAGTTTAAGATGAGCCAATGTTTTCCCGTTTTCAACAATTATTTTTCCACCTTGTGATTTTACTAGTTCAACAGCTGCATAATACATATCATCATCATTTGTACCAATAACAATCATGTTGTGAGAATCATGCGCAACGGTCGAAGCAATCGCACCTGAAGTTAATCCAAAACCTTTTACAAATCCCAAACCAATATTGCCTGTAGCTTTATGACGTTCAATAACAGCTATTTTTAAAACATCATTGTTAATACTAGAAACGGCATACCCATCTTTTTCTGTAATTTTTTCATAAATTGTTTGAGTAATAAGTTGTTTTGGAATTACATTTATTGTCTTAATTTTTGTTTTATCTTTAGGAACTTTTATCTGCAAATCTTCATGATACAAGTATTTAATATTAACAGAACCTCTTAAAACCGGTAATTTAAAATCTTTCAAATCTTCTATTACTTTTCCATTTTGCGCCACTAATTTACCGTTTTTGAATACCATTTCGGGCTCAAATTTTTCTAAATCCGAAAAAACTAAAATATCTGCTTTATACCCCGGAGCAATCGCACCAAGATTTTGTAAATTGAAATATTCTGCTGTATTCAAACTTGCCATCTGGACAGCTTTTATAGGGTCTATACCCATCGAAACAGCTTTTTTCACCATATGAGAAATATGTTTTTTCAAATGTTTAGGGTGTCTGTCATCTGTTACAAACATGCATTTTCTTGTATTAATCTTTTTCAAAACAGGAATCAATGGCTCCAAATCTCTTGCCCCTGTAGCTTCTCTTACCATAAGATACATACCCAAACGAAGCTTTTCTATAGCTTCCTCGGGATTTGTACATTCATGATCAGAACGCACACCTGCTGCCACATATGCATTTAAATCTTTTCCGCTTAAATTCGGAGCATGCCCGTCTATTCTTTTTTTCTTTTCTAAACCTAATTTAATCTTACTTAAAACACCCTTGTCATAATTCACTACCCCAGGGAAATTCATCATTTCCGCAATACCAAGAACCCAAGGTGCACCTATTAAAAGTGCCAAATCATAACTGTTTAAATCAACACCTGAAGTTTCTAATGATGTAGCCGGCACACAAGACGGTAATGTCATAAACACATCCAA
The DNA here is from genome assembly GCA_944323475.1 of Candidatus Gastranaerophilales bacterium. Lineage (GTDB taxonomy): Bacteria > Cyanobacteriota > Vampirovibrionia > Gastranaerophilales > Gastranaerophilaceae > Limenecus. The sequence continues at coordinate 92,287 of CALUSQ010000004.1, read as the reverse complement.
AGGCAAATCTTTTGATGCTTCTCTCATAAAACTAATACCCTGCAATCCCATAACATTTGAAATCTCATGAGGGTCAGCAACAACCGTTGTTGTTCCTGAAGGGACTACCATTTTTGCAAACTCAGAAGGAACAAGCATAGAGCTTTCTATATGAACATGTCCATCTATAAATCCGGGTGTAACATATGCTCCTTTTACGTCAATTTCTTTTATGCCTTCATAATTTTTTGCAAGACCAACTACAAGATTGTCAGCGATAGCAATATCTGTTTCATAAATTTCTTCCGATAACACATTGACTAATTTAGCATTTTTTATTACCAAATCTGCTTTTTGTTCACCTTTAGCTATTTTTATAATTCTTTCTGTACTATTATCCTGTATAAAATTTTCCAATATTAAATTCCCTTTTATCAAATTAAATTTTAGAATATTATACAATAACAGAAACAAATGTTAAGATATATAAATAATATATCATCTTAAAGTATGGTTTTTTATAAAAAAATAGTGCATTTTAAAATACATATGCTATAATAGTAGTAGAAAACCGCAAGTGATATTCCATTTTATATAGTGTGTTTAAAAATACAGGAGCTGAAATGAAAATCATTAGATACAGTGTGGTTTGTATAATATGCGCAATGACCTTTATGGTTACGGGCTGTAATAAAAACCATGTATCTGTTGTCAACACAAGCAGCGGTGTAGTAATAAATGCCAATGATTTTACCGGCGGTTTCAAAGAAAAAGCAGCGTCTTCTGCACAAATCAAACAAGTAAGTGCCCCTACAGCTAAAAGTTCGGGCAATGTAATTGATTTAGGCGGCGGATATGAAAAAATAGAAATGGGACCGCTTTTTGACAGCATTTAGTAGTATTTTTAAAACAATAAAATAAATTTTGGGAAATTATGCCTAAAATCTTTTATTTTCTTTTGTTTTATATTACTATAAGTGTAATTGTATGTAAGATAAATAAAGGATTAAAAATGAATTATTCTCACGGAAGCCTTGAAAATGAAATAATGAAAACTATCTGGATGATTGAAGAAATATCTGAAAATGATGTTTCTGTAAATGAAGTCCAAGAGTCTATAAATAACATGTCAAAAACAAAAAGAGCATATACAACAGTAAAAACCGTAATGGACAGACTTGTAGAAAAAAACATGCTTGTTAGATACAAACAAGGAAAAAAATTCTTCTACAAAACGGTTTCATCTCGTGATGAAATGGCTCAACAAGCTATTCGCAAGTTAGCAAATCAATATTTCAACAATGATATGAATTCACTTGTTCAAACAATTTCTTCCATGGGTGCAATCCAAAGAGAATGCAAAACAGCAGAATTAGTATAATTTTTTCAAATATAAAATCTTTTTTTAAAAATAAAATTGAAAAAAAATTAGTCTCAACACCTGTTGAGGTTGATTATGCTGCGCAAAGAAAATATGTTGGAAATATAATAATCTCTGTTTTGACAGAAAGAATCAGTGTAAAAAACGGTCTTTTGCTTTTTCCAAAAGGTTGTGAAGATCCATCTATTCATGCTGCTTGGCATGCTCTTTGTCATTATGAAGCAGATGAAGATATCAAAAAGAAAAATATAGAATTTAACAATCAACAAATAGAATTGCTGGAGCTAATAGCTTTTACTTTCAAAGACGGCAACCCATTGCCTCAGAATATCATAGATGCATACAAACCATACTATGAAAACGATCCTATGCTATATGAATCAAATATAAAAGGAATCATTAAAAAACTTTTTAGATTTTTAAGTTTCTAATTTAGTCTTTAGCAAGGTTTCCAACTTGATTTCTACCGTGTTCTTTTGCTTTATACAAACAATCATCAGCATATTTAATCATATCAGCAGGAGTTTCCCCGTTCATTGGGAATGTTGATACACCAAGGCTTATTGTTACACTAACATCATTGCCGTTAACAAGCTTCAGAGGATGTTCACTAACAGCATTACAGATTTTTTGAGCTGTAACCAAAGCTTCTTCATGACCTGTTTGTGTAAGAATGATAGACATTTCTTCACCACCATATCTGCAAACAATATCTGAACTTCTTACATTCTTTTTTAGTATATTTGCAACTTGTCTAAGAACAGCATCACCTGATTGATGGCCATATTTGTCATTAAATTTTTTGAAAAAGTCTATATCAATCATTATAAGAGAAAATGGTTTATTATATCTTTTAGATGTTTCAATGTTTTGAATCATTTGTTCTTGAAAATATCTGTGATTATAAAGCTCTGTCAAACCATCTGTTGTAGCAAGAGCATATGTATATTCCAAATCTCTTGATTTAACAATATATTTTGCAAGATAACACGCAATAAATATCAATAATATAGAAACAAATTGAAGAATAATTCCAACCCAAATATTAAAGAAATACATCAATATTGTTGCAACAATTGCATAAATTATTGAAGTAAAAATAGCAATTATTGAAGACAATATAGTAGATTCACTTCTTATTACAATAAGTCCAATAAATAAACTTAAAAGTAAACTAATAACAATATCAGTCAAAGGATGAACTCTTTTTATAAAATTGTTATCAATAATGTTGTTTACAAAAGTAGTATGAATTTCAACACCGGGGAAAATTCTATCTGTCGGTACACTTTTCAAATCAAACAACGATGTTGCACTTGTACCTATGTATACAATTTTGTCTTTAAAATAATTTTGAGGTATTAAATTCATACCTTCATACATTGTTTTTTCAACTTTCCACATAGGAATATATTCAAAACCTGAAGAATTATTTACACCGCTAGGTCCATACCAGTTCAAAATAACTGAACCATTACCTGTTAAAGGAATAGTTTTAGTCCCTATGGTAAGATTAGCATTTTTATCAATTTTAAATTCATTTTGTTCAAGTCCCTCTGTTTGTTCCAAATATTTTAAAGCAACTTTCAAAGCCAAATGAGGATAATAATCATTTTTGTATACAACAAAAGGAGGAATGTCTCTGGCTATGCCGTCTTCTCCTCTCATCAAGTTTATATGACCGATATTTGGTGTTGTATATAAAATTTGATTAATAATTGCTCTACAATTTGTAAATTTTAAATTCCCGTTTAAAAAATTAATATTAGAATCATTTATTACCTTTGCTTTAATATTATCCGGTAAATTGACCGGTTTTCTTAAATCAAAAGATTGGTCATCAAAGTTAATTGATGTAAAAACATTATCATATTGAGCTATATTTTTTGCTAACTTGTTATCTGCGTCATTACTACTTTTTATAGATTTTACAAACATTAAATCAAAAGCAACAACAGCGGGTTTTTGTTTTTCTAAATATTTTATAATATCAGCATAAATGCTTCTTGATATAGGCCATTCACCGTATTTCTCCAAAAGATATTCATAGCTTTCTTCATCTACTGAAAGAATTACTATATTTTTATTTACTTTTTTATATGGTGCTAATATATTTTGACGAACATCAAAAGTTTTATTTTCAATTGTTGAGAAAAAGTTTCTTATATCAGGTTGTCTCAGTAAAGTAAACAATACACCTACAGTTGCAAGTATATATATTGAATAAATAAAATATTTTAAAAAAATTTTATTTTTTAAAAATTCTTTAATTTTGTCCATAATTACACTCATAATTTTCTTTATTTAAAAACATGTTAAAATCTACGAGTATAGAGGTCAAATCAATGAGCTCTTCCGGATTTTGAAGGTATTTTAGCAAACATTCTTCGTTTAAATTCATTTTACTTTCTCTCTTTTTATAATAGTCGGGTAATCAGGCTGTTTTTTAACCTGTATTTGTGGGGAATATATTACTATTTTTACAAAATTTGAATTCAAATAAATCACCTCATTAAAGTAATTTTAAAAAGATATTTTATGTATAAAAACAAAATTAAGAAAAGCTTAAGTTAGTATAAAATCAGAACAAAATTGTTATAATAAAAATATGGAAAAAGTAAATTTTAAAAAACTTTTGGACAATTTAGAAACTGCCGTAATAGCAGTAGATTATGACAACAAAATAATCTATGCCAACACATTTTTCTGTTCATTGTTCAATACAAATTGCGAAACACTTAAAAACAAAAATATCTACGATTTTTTACCGGAAAAAAAAGAAACTGTTGATATAAAAAACTATACATACAAAATTTCAAAATATGATGATGATTTTTGTTCATATTATTATCTTTCAGCAATCGATAATCAAATGGAAAAAATATACTCTGATTTTATATCTACAGTAAGCCATGAACTAAGAACACCTCTAACAAGTATTAGAGGTTTTGCAGATACAATGCTTATGTCTTATGACAAATTGGATAAAAACCAAATCCAAAAGTTTTTAACCATAATCAAAGAACAGTCTAACAGACTTATTAAACTCGTAGAAAATCTGCTTTCTATTTCTAAAATTCAAGTTCAACAATCAAATCTTGTATACAAATCAATCAATCCAAAAACACATATTGAACAAGTAATAGCTCTTGTCAAAAATCAATACCCTGACCATCCTTTTGAACTTAAAGTTGAAGACAATACTCAGAATATTCTTGTTGATGAAAATAAATTCCAACAAATTATGATAAATCTTTTAGACAATGCCGCAAAATATTCTTACGAAAAAGGTACAGTGTCAGTGTTAGTTGCAAATTCAACTCATAAAGAAAATTTTGTAAGTATAAAAATCGAAGATCATGGCGTAGGTATAGAACCTGAAAATTTGTCAAAAATATTCGAAAAATTTGCACGAATAGAAAATCATTTAACCAGAAAAACTCAAGGCAGCGGACTTGGTTTGTATATTGTTAAAAACCTTATTGAAAAAATGGGTGGACAAATATTTGTAAAAAGCTCTACAGTTCTTCCAAACAGCGGCTCTGTTTTTGAAGTTTTACTTCCTGCTGCTTCTTATACAAATCAAAGTCAAAAAGTATTGGAGGACAAATAATATGTTATCCAAACTTGTATTAATTTTAGATAAAAGAAAAGAATTACCTGCAAAATATAAAAAAATCATTGAAAGCAGCGGTTCGAGTGTGCTTTCAACAGGAAGTTTTGAAACAGCAATGGAAATACTGACAGAATATGAACCTGACATGGTTATTGTATCTGATAGTATGGATATTAATTTGTCAGATATTATTAAAAAACTCAGAATGTTATCTTATCCATCAAGACCTTGTATAATTGCTCTTTCAAAATCTTCTGAACTTCAAGATAAATTGAATGTTTTAGAATCAGGTGCAGATGATTTTTTGAGCGAACCTATTGAATCAGAAGAGTTTAAAGCACGTATAAATGCTCATTTGAGACGCCATTTTGAAAATCTTAATGATGAAATAACTCAATTACCTGAGATTAAATCATCTTTAAGAGTCTTTAAAAGAACAATTGCTCAAAACAAAAAATGGGCTGCAATGTTTTTAAAAATCAATAATTTTCAAGCATATAGAGAAATATACGGTGATTTGGCTTCTGACAAAATGCTTCAGACATATACAGCTATAATGAATTCTTCACTTGATGAAAACGATTTTTTAGGTGAGCTTTCCGACGGTGAATTTTTAATACTGACAAATCCGCTAAAAGCAGAACATGTTGCCTCATTTTTAGTTTATGCTTTTGATTCTATTGTAGAAAAATTCTACAACGAAGAAGATGCAAAACAAGGATATATTATTCTTTATGGTGATGATAATGCGGGAAAAAAAATAGAACTTGTTTCAACAGCTATAGGCATAGTTTTCAGTGAATCTCAAAACTATGATAACGTTAGCAACGCTATGTCTGCATTGATTAATACTTGTAAATTGGCAAGTATGAAAACAAAATCAGCCTATATTGCTGAAAGACCAAAAATTAGTGCTCAAGATTCTGTTTTAAACAAAAATTACAATAATAAAATTTTAATAATAGAACCTGATGACGCTTTGAATCTTTTGTTGCAAACTACTGCAAAAATGCAAGGATACGAAGTTGCTTCTGCTCATGATTACAAATCTTCTTATACTTTAATAAAAACTTTTGAACCGGCATTGATTATTCTTGATGCAGGAGACGCTGAATCTTTGGAAGGTTTAAGTTTTTGTAAAAGAATTAAAAATGAAGAAAAAATGAAAGATATAAAAGTCATTTTATCTACAATTATTCATGACAAAAAATTGATTCTTAATACAGGAGCAGATTTATATCTTCCAAAACCATATGAACTTTTGAGTATTTTCCGTTGGATTGAACATTTGATAAAAGAATTTAATACATAAATTCATTAATTTTATGCTTATGTTATAATTTCCTTGAAAATAAATATTGATTAGGGAAAGTATGAAAGTTAGTGTAAAAGTACCTGCTACAACAGCAAATTTGGGTCCGGGATTTGATTCTCTTGGTTTAGCCCTACCGATTTATAACATTATAACAGTAGAAGAAACTATCATGCCAGGAACAGGCATTGAAATTAATATCATTGATGAAACTCAAGAACAAGATATTATCTCAATACCCACAGATGAAAACAATATTGTATACAAAGCTATCGAACTTTTATATAACTCTATAGGTCAAACACCAAGTGAATTGAAAATTACAATAAAAACACAAATTCCTATAGCAAGAGGTTTAGGAAGCTCTGCTGCAGTAATTGTTGGGGGATTAATTGCAGCTAATGAACTTTTGGGAAAACCAGCTGATGAAGCAGCTCTTCTTTCAATAGCAACCGAAATTGAAAATCATCCTGACAACATTACTCCTGCTGTAGTTGGTGGTTTTGTTATCTCTTCTCTTGAAGAAGATGGCAGTGTTGTATATTCAAAGATTAACTGGCCAAAAGATTGGAACATAACTGTTTGTATACCTGATTACGAACTTTCAACAAGCATTGCCCGCTCTGTACTTCCTGCAGAAGTTCCTATGAAAGATGCCATTTTTAATCTAAAACATGCAGCAATGCTGATTCAAGCAGTAAATACTCATGATGAAAAATTAATGAAAATTGCTCTTCATGACAAACTTCATCAACAATACAGAGAAAAATTAATCCCAGGATTAAAAGAAATCAATGAAGCTTTAAAACACGAAGAAAATGTCATGGGTGTTGTAATAAGCGGTGCTGGTCCATCTATTTTAGTTATTTCTCATGGCAATAATTTAAATAAAATCAGAGAAACCGTATCAAAAGTTTGGGATAATTTGAATGTAAAATCAAAAATCCTTACACTTGAGGTAGAACCTCATGGCGCAAGGATTGTTGATTAAAATTATTTAAATAATTATTTTTGACTTGCAGCTTTAAGCCTTGCCATAGCTTTTGCAAGCGCCATTTGAGCTCTGGCATTGTCAATTTCAACTTCATGAGAGCCAAGTCTTGCCTCAGCTCTTTCTTTTGCAGATTTTGCTCTGGTTACATCAATGTCAGAACCTTTTTCTGCAAGATCAGTCAAAATCAATGCTTCATTGTTTTTAAATTGAAAAATACCGCCCATGGTAGTAAAAGCTTCTTGCTTTCCGTCTATTTCAGCTCTAGTGACGCCAATGTCTAACGCTGCCATGAATGGTTGGTGATCAGGCAAAATACCAAATTCACCTTCTACACTTTTAGAGTAGATAGCATCAACTCTATCATTGTAGACTTCTTTTTCATGAGTGATTATTTTAAGATTTATTTTTTTTGTCATATTTAACCTTCACAGATTCTTATGCGTTTTTTACGCATTTTTCATTTCTTCGGCTTTTTTAACAGCTTCTTCTATTGTACCAACCATATAGAAAGCTTGTTCAGGAATGTCATCGTGTTTTCCTTCAAGAATTTCCTTAAAGCCTTTGATAGAATCTTCAAGTTTAACATATTTACCTGGAATACCTGAGAACTGTTCTGCAACAAAGAACGGTTGAGACAAGAATCTTTGAATTTTTCTTGCTCTGTTAACTGTCAATTTGTCATCTTCAGAAAGTTCATCCATACCCAAGATAGCAATGATATCTTGCAAATCTTTGTATTTTTGAAGTACTTCAAGAACCTGTCTGGCAACACCATAGTGTTCTTCGCCAATAATAACAGGATCAAGCACCCTTGAACTTGATGCCAACGGATCAACAGCAGGGTAAATACCTAAAGATGCAATCTGTCTTGACAATACTGTTGAAGCATCAAGGTGAGAGAATGTTGTTGCCGGAGCAGGGTCAGTCAAGTCATCTGCAGGTACGTAAATAGCTTGAACAGATGTAATAGAACCATCTTTTGTAGAAGTAATACGTTCTTGCAATTCACCAATTTCTGTAGAAAGTGTAGGCTGATAACCTACAGCAGATGGCATACGTCCAAGAAGTGAAGATACTTCTGAACCTGCTTGTACAAATCTGAAAATGTTATCAATAAAAAGAAGTACATCTTGTTTTGAAAAATCACGGAAATATTCAGCCGCAGTCAAAGCAGAAAGACCTACTCTCATTCTTGCTCCAGGTGGCTCGTTCATCTGACCGTAAATCAAAGCAACTTTGTCCAAAACGCCTGATTCTTTCATTTCGTTCCAAAGGTCATTACCTTCACGAGTTCTTTCTCCAACACCGCCAAATACAGATACACCTGAGTGCTCTTGTGCAATGTTGTGAATAAGTTCCATAATCAAAACTGTTTTACCAACACCGGCACCACCAAACAAACCGATTTTTCCACCTTTTTGATATGGCTGTAACAAGTCAATTGCTTTAATACCTGTTTCAAAAATTTCAACATTTGTATTTTGATCTACAAGTTTTGGTGAAGGTCTGTGAATAGGTAATCTGTTTTCTGATTCAACAGGACCCATTTCATCAACAGGCTCACCCAATACATTTAGGATTCTACCTAAAGTAGCTTTACCAACAGGAATTGATATTGGAGCTTTTGTGTTTACAACTTTCATTCCTCTTTGCAAACCATCAGTTGATGACATTGCAACAGAACGAATTTTGTTTTCTCCAAGCAGCTGTTGAACTTCAGCTACTACTTTATTTCCGTCTTGTGTATAAATCTCTAAAGCATCAAAGATTTCAGGTAATTGTCCAGGTTGAAATTCTACGTCAATTACAGGTCCGATAATCTGGGTAATTAAACCCTCATTTTCCGTTAATACAGTCATTCTTGCCTACCTTTATGTTTAAATTCTTATAGTAATTATACAATTTTAATCATTTTTATACAAACATTAAATTTTGAAATGATGTAAAAGGAGGAATTTACAAGCATTTTGATACGTGGATTTTAAAATCTTCTATAAGAACCAAGAATTTTAATATAATTTGTATTCAATTTTATCAAATCCAAAACTTTTTGAGAGCGTTCTTCGCTGATATGTCCCTCAAAATCAGTAAAAAATACATATTCTCCAAGATGTTTTTTAGATGGTCTTGAATCTATATAAAGCAAATTTATATCAAGACTGTCAAAAACATTCAAAACCTTTACCAACGCACCTGATGTGTTTTTAGTAACAAAGGCTATACTTGTTTTGTCAGAATCAGTCGGCGTAGTTTTTGCACGAGATACAAAGATAAACCTTGTTTTGTTATCCGTTTCGTCATTAATATTTTTTGCCAAAACATTCAAACCAAAAATCTCTGCACATCTTTTATTGGCTATAGCGGCATAAGTTTCATCAAGCTCCAAAAGTTCTTTTGCTGCTTTGCTTGTTGATGCTTTTTCTATTTGTTCAACATTATCAAAAGTTTTTGACAAAAATTTTCTACACTGTGCAAGAGCTTGCGGATGTGAAAGTATCTTTTTTATTTTATTAATATCTTTTGCTTTTGATATCAAACAATGGTTTACAGGAATAACTGTTTCAGCTGTAATTTGAAGATTGTTATCTTTAACCGAAAAAAGATTATCTATACTTTCTCTCACTATACCTTCAACAGAATTTTCAATCGGTATAACAGCCGCTGCATTTTCGTGTTCATCAATGTATTCTATTATGCTTTTTACAGTAGAAAACGGTTTGTGAACAATATTTTTTTCACCTAAATAAAGACAAAATTGATTTTTTGCCATTTCACAATATGTACCTTGCGGACCTAAAAAAAGTATTTCATCAATTTGTTTATTTATTTCAATCATTTGGCTGTCAGCAATTTCTTTGGTAGAATAAAATAATATAGTTGTTAATTAAATTATTGTACAAAAAGGTTTAAAAAATGACAAATTCATCAGACGGAGACACTGCACAGATAAAATTCGGTACGGACGGCTGGAGAGCTATTGTAGGCAAAGATTTTAATAAAGAAAATGTTGAAATTGTTACAAAAGCCATTGCAAAATATATTCTAAAAAATGATGGAATAAAAAAACCGATAATAATAGGTTATGACCCAAGAAACAAAGCTGATGAATTTGCGATGCAAAGTGCACAAATACTTCAAAAAGCAGGTTTTAAAGTCACACTTTCCGAAAGTGTTGTTCCAACTCCTGTTCTTGCATACAATGCAAAACATTTAAAAGCCAACGCAATGATGTTTACTGCATCACACAACCCTCCGGAATATTTGGGAATTAAATTTATTCCAGACTATGCAGGGCCTGCAACTACAGAAATAACAAATGCTATTGTAGAAAACATAAAAAATGTAAAAGAGATTTCTTTTGATGCTCAAGAAATATTTGAAATAGAAAGAAAATCTTTTAAAGAACCTTATTTTGAACATATTGAAAATATTATTGATTTTGAAAAAATCAAAGAATATTTTACACGTGAAGATGACGACGGTGAAATTATTTATGATGGTTTATACAGCGCAAGTATAGGTTATTTTGACGAACTTTTAAAAAGAAACGGCATAAGCTGTGAAACTCTTCACATGGAACATGATCCAAATTTTGGCGGAGGCATGCCTGAACCAAAAGCAAAATACCTTCAAGAACTTATCCTAACCATTGCAAGAAGAACTAATGCTATCGGATTAAGCAATGATGGAGATGGTGATCGTTTTGGTGTGATAAATGAAAAAGCAGAATACGTAACACCAAATGAAATTATAGCACTACTTTTGGGACACCTGATTAAAAATAAAGGTTATAGCGGAAAACTTGTCAAAACAGTCGGTGCAAGTCAAATGCTTGATATCATAGCTAAAAACTACAATATTGATGTGATAGAAACACCAGTAGGTTTCAAATGGGTAGGTGCAGCTATGAGAGAATATGATACTATCATTGGCGGAGAAGAATCAGGGGGTTTAAGCATTAAAGGTCATATCCCGGAAAAAGACGGTATCTTAGCTGATTTGCTTGTATTAGAAATGATTGCATACGAAGATAAACCTCTATGGGAATTACAAGAAGAACTTCACCAAAAGGCAGGTTGCACTTTTATTAATGAACGTATCGATGTAAAACTTGAAAACAATTCTCAATTAAAAGAATTAATGCAAAAATATTCATCATTGGACAAAATAGATGAATTTCGTATTAAAGAAAAAGATACAAAAGATGGTGTAAAATATTATCTCAACGATGAAAAAACTTGGATTCTCATCCGTCCGAGCGGAACAGAACCTCTTTTAAGAATTTACTTTGAGTCAGATTCAAAAGAAAAAATTGAAAAATTAAAAGAATTTTTTAAATAATTTAAAAATTCAAATTGTATTCTGTACAACTTGTGACAAAAACCGTTATGTCTTTCAAATCGGCTGTTTTTAGGGTTTTTATTATTTCTTTAGCTGTACTGCCTGTTGTCAGAATATCATCAATTATCAAAATTTTTTCATTGTTATAATTTTCTAAATTACACAAAAAAGCATCTTTAAGATTTTTTTCACGCTCATTTTTAGAAAGTTTGTACTGAGGTTTTGTATTTTTTACACGTTTTATCAATTTTGTATTAACATCATAACCTGTCAAATTAGAAAACTCTTGTGCAACAAGAACCATTTGATTGTATTTTCTCTTTTTTTCTCTTTCAACAAAAAGAGGGACAGGGACAATTGTGTACTTGTTTTCACTAATAGACAATTTTTTCCAAAAATCATACATAATTTTGGCTTGAAAAAAAGCAAGTTCTTTTTGTCTGTGATATTTTATGCCTCTTATAAGTTTTTGAACTTCTTTTTCATACACTGTTGCACTATAAACAGGTATTTTATCTATATTTTTAATAATCTTAGACGGTAAAATTTTTATTTTTTGAAAACACTTTGAACACATTTTTGTGTTTTCTTTAGAACATCCGCAAAAATAACAACGCTTTTTATATATCAAATCGAGTAATTGTGACAAAATTTTAATCATATAATAATTATAATATGTTAAAATAAAGCTATACATATTTTGAAGAGAGAAATTTATGAACATAGTTATAATGCTGCTTTTAATAAGCTTTTTGATACTTGTACACGAACTCGGACATTTTATGTCAGCAAGAGTTTTGGGAATAAAAGTAGACAAATTTGGTTTTGGGCTTCCTTTTGGACCAACCCTTTTTAAAGGGAAAATAGGTGATACAGAGATTTTGGTACATGCTCTTTTATTAGGCGGTTATGTAGCATTTCCCGATGATGATCCTGATACAAAAGATGAAACAAAACCGGAAGATTTGTTTAAAAACAAACCGATTTGGAAAAGAACTATAGTAGTCTCAGCAGGCGTAATTGCAAATGTTTTGTGTGCAATTTTTCTTGTTATTTTTGCTGCCTCCGTTTGGCATAAACTGCCTGCCGGAAAATACAACATCACAGTAGCACAAATTACCGCACCAAAAACTGCTTCTGTTCATTATTCAGGATTAAAAAAGGGGGATAGGATTTATAAAATCAACGGTTCTGAAATTTTTCAACCGTTTCAAATAAACAAATATGCTACAGAAAGCAAATATCATGACGGGTATGTTGCCGGTGAAACTTATAAAAAAGTCCTAAACAAATTAAAAGAAAAAAATCCGAAAATAACAGATACAAAAAGCCTTATAGAAAAAGATACAAAAATCAATCTCATTCCTATTGAAGATGAAAAAGAAATAAAACTGACAAAAGCTGCTTCAATGGGTATTGAAAAAGTTAAAAAAGATGACTTAAAACTTGATAACAACCAGCTAACATTGAGAGATAATATTCAAGGCAAAAATATTTATAACTCTGATGGAAAATATTCTCTTGAAGATATTGCGTTGGCTCTTTCTGATACAAAAAAACCGATGCATTTTACTGTAATCAGAAAAATAAACGGTGCAGAAAAAGAAGTAAATCTAAAACCGATTTATTCTGATGAAAAAGGTGTTATAGGAATACAACAAAATCTTGAAGAAATTCTTTTAAGTGCAAATACACCAAAAGAAATTTTAGAATCTTCTATCGCATATACCTACAGAGTTACTGATTTGACATTGCTTGGTTTAGGCAAACTATTCACAGGACAAATCCCAATGAAAGAACTTCATGGCATTGTTGCAATAACAAAAGTTGGTGGAGATATGATTCAAGAGTCAGGTTTGTTCAACGGATTACTTTTAACTGCCATAATAAGTATTAACCTTGCTGTTATGAACCTGTTGCCAATCCCTGCATTGGATGGCGGACATCTTTTGTTCTTATTAATAGAAAAAATTAAAGGCAAACCTTTAGACGAAAAAGTCATTGCACAGGTTAGCAACTTCTTTTTCTTGCTTTTGATTATTTTGATGTTGTTAATTGTTTTTAATGATATTTTTGCACTTATGACAAACAAAATATAAAATTAATACAATAAGATATTAAAAGTAAACAAATAAAATGCAGCACATTACCTATTTACAAGACAATTTAAAAGAAAATCGCATAGTAAGATGGCCGGAAAGCTGTTTTCCTCTGAAATTTTATATAGCGCCATTCAGATGGTATGCCAAAAGCGGCAATGACAGCTATATTTATCAAGCTATGGTAAAACGTGCTTTGCAAGAGTGGGAAAAAGTCAGTGGCGGAAAAGTTAAATTTAAAGTAGTAAACACCCTCAATGAATCACAAGTCAATCTTGACTGGAAAAGAGTAGATAGAAAAGCTTTGGGTCATTGTTATTTTCACTTTGACAATAACAGTCGTCTGTACAGTGCAGAAGTACAAATAGGTCTTTCTGACGGCATATTGCATCATCAGTATCAAGATGAAAATGAAGTTTATCACACAATACTCCATGAAATAGGACATTCTCTGGGTCTAGGCCACAGCCCTTATGATTCAGATATAATGTACACTCCTCATAAATATGGTGTTGTAAAATTATCACAAAGAGATGCAACTTCTTTGCAATGGCTTTATAAATTACCATACGGTATCAGTGTTAAAGAGCTCGGGCAAAAATACGGCATAAATTCTGAAAATATTGATGATATCATATTAAAAATAGCCTCTGGAGCAAAAGCATCTCATGGATTTGAAGATATAAAAAATTCAATCAAAATTCCCCAAAAAGATCTTTTGACTGAACAAGATACACTTGCACAACTTAAAAAATATAATCTTGGGATCCAAAATATAAAAATATCCAGCAATGTAGAAGAATATCTCAAGAAAAACATAATAATGAAAAAAGATAAAAAATAAATTAAATTTTAAGCTGTTTCTTTTTCAAAATCTTCAGATTTTTTATAAGGAACAGCATAAAGTTCACCATAAAACTCTTCTTGATAAAGGTCAATATCAGCTTCAGGTTCTGCTGTTAAAAATAAAAGAGCTATATAAGCAGAAATTTTATCCAACCCCAACAATGTAAGAGTGCTTAATTCAACTTTGTCTTGTGTTTCAAAAATCTTTTTTAAGTTTTCATGCAAAACTTCTACACTTTTTTCAATATATTCATCGTGAGCAAGATTTACAATATCATCCGGTGTAAGTCTTGCATAAGAACGGACACGTCTTTTTGCACGTTCATGAGCATTTTTGAGAGACTGTTTTCTATCAAGTTCTTCATAAAATTGTAATTGTTTAATCAAGTCTTTCAAATTAACCATACGGCTTCTATTTAGCCTTACACTGGTTCTCCTTTGAAGAACTTCATCAAGAGAAATAACATTACTTGTATTTATTTCATCATCATTCCAGCCATCATCTTCCAGCTCAAATTCATCGTAATTTTCTTCTTCAACGCCTTCTATTTGATTAATATCTATACCTTCAAGAACATTGGATTTCAATCTTAACAAAATAGCGGCAAAAAGAAGAGTTCTGCCTGTAAGTCTTAAATTTTGGGCTTTCATTTGAAAAAGATGAGCAAGATATTTGTCAGTAACATCAACAATATCTACATTCCAAGGGTCAATTTTGCCTGATTTTGCCATACTTACAAGAATTTCTATACCATCAACCTGCCCTGACGGGTCATTTTGAACAGCAGAAATCATAGACAAATCATCGATATTGTCTACAGATGAAGCTGATGCTTCTGGTACATAAAATTCGTGATGTAGATTTGCTTCGGCCTCTGTCATTTATCCTAGTCCCTTAGTTTGACGCCCGTTACACGGGTAATTCCTTTTTCTTTTTGAGTAACACCGATAGTCCTATTTGCTGATTCTATCATAGGTTTACGGTGACTAACTACTACAAATTGCGTATTTTCTGCTTGAGTTTTTACCATATCTGCAAGTTTTTCAACATTTATACCATCAAGGTTTGCATCGACCTCATCAAACGCATAGAATGGTGCTGGCAAATATCTTTGAATAGCAAAAACAAAAGCCAATGCTGTCAACGATTTTTCTCCACCGGACATGAGATTCAAACGTGTTTTTTCTTTGTCTCTTGGTTGAGCTTCTATTGACATACCGCCTGTAAATGGAGATTCAGGATTATCCAAAATAAGAGTTCCTTCACCTTCCGAAAGTTTATGAAATATCTCTTTAAAATTATCGTTTATATTGTTGTATGTATTCATAAACGTATCTTTTTTGAGGTTTTCATAACCCTGCATTCTGTCCATAATCTGATTTTTTTCATTAGACAGTGTATCAATTTTTGTTTTTAATTCATTTTGTCTTTCAGAAACTTCGTCATAAGATTTTATAGCTCTCATGTTAACATCACCCAAATCATCCATACGTTTTTGGAGTCTTTGGATTTTACCAGTAATTTCTTCAACAGAGATTTCAATTTCTTCGAGTTTTGTGTAATCTATACCGTTTTCTTTAAGTTCTTCTTTAACATTTTCAAGCTGCGGCTCCAATTCGCGACGACGAGCTTTGAAAGCTTCTATTTGTTCGGCAATTTTTTCAATATTTAAATTAATAAGATTTTTTTGTTTATCTAATTCAAGATACTGTTCGTTTACTGCATCTCTTTCTGTTTGAATTTCAATTAATTTTTCTCCAAGTTCTTTAATTTTTACTTCAAGAACTTCTATTTTTGAATTCAAATCAACAATCTCAACTTTATATTTTTCTTTGTCTTGTGCAAGAGTTTCATTATCCTTGTACAGACGGTCAATTTCTTTGTTGTGTGTTTCAATTACATCATTTTGAAAAGCAATTGCACGGTTAAAACCATCAATATCATTAAGACAAGAAGCGATTTTTGATTCAAATTGTTTGATTTGATTTTCAGTACTTTCTGTAAGTTTTTTGAGGTTTGTTAACTCTTCGGGAGTCATTTTTTCTTCGATTTCTTTAATCTCTTCTTCAAGTTTGAGAGTTTTTTCACCAAGCTCGATGTGTTGACTTTCCATTTTATCGAGTTCTTGCTCAAGTTTTTTAATCTTTGGTTCGGTTTCTTCAATAAAAGTTGTTTTTTCTTTGATGTTATTTTCATTTTCCTCAGAATTTTTGAGAAGATTTGATAATTCTAATTTTGCTTGATTATAAGCAGTCATAGAATTTGAATAAGAAATTCTTACTTTATCAAGTTTTTCTTCAAGTTCGGCTTTTTTACGCTCCAACTCTGCATATTGTTTTTCAAAACCTTTAAGTCTTTCTTTGAATTTAGCTAACTCATCATCTTGTGTTTGACTAAATTTAAGCCCTGATTTCTTTTGAGATCCACCGGAAATAGAGCCGGATTTTTCAAACAATTCACCGGTTAGAGTAACCATTCTGTATTGACCGATAAGCTTTCTTGCGCTGTTATAATCATCGACAACAAGTGTTTCTCCCAACGCATGGAAGAAAACATTGATATATTCATCATCAAAATCAATTAAATTTATAGCAAAATCAATAACACCTTTGTCTTTTGGAAGTTTGAGTGATTTTGGAGCTTTATTTATTTTGTTCAATGGCAAAAATGTAGCACGTCCGGCATTTGCACTTTTCAAAACTTCAATAGCAATTTTTGCTGTTTCATCATCATCAACAACAATGTTTGCCATTCTGCCACCCATTGCCACCTCTAAAGCAGTAGAATATTCCTTGTCAACCTGTCCCAATTGCGCAAGAGTAGCATGGACTCCTCTGATTTTTGCATTCAAAACAGTATCAACAGCACGACCAAAATTCATCTCATCAAATGCTTGTTTTTGAGCTTCCATTTGAGAGATTTTTCTATATGCTGTTTGGACATTATATTGAACATCGTTTAATTCATTTTTTGTTTTGTCCAATTCATACATTGTATTTTGTTGAATGATTTTAAAATCTTCAAGCTCTTTGCCAAGCTCCTCAACTTGAACTTCAACACGATCTTTGTTCCCTGCAAAGTTTTGTTTAAAATCTTCAAGTTCAGCTATTTTTTGTTTAGCATCCTCAATAGATTTTAACAAACTGCTCAGTTCAGATTCCATCGGTGCTTTTGCTTGGATTAATTTTGTTTCTTCATCTTTTGCTTGTTCAAATTCTTTTCTTAGTTCGTTTCTTTTGGCAACATATTTATCTGCTGATTCGCTCAATCCTGCAACTTCTTGAAGCATTTCCAACAATTTTGCTTTTTCCGCATCTCGCTGTTCTTCAAGTGTTTTTATTTCTTTTTCTTTTTCTTCAATTTGAAATTTATTCTTTTCGTTTTTAGCATTTAAATTTTCTATACCGTTTTTGGCATTTTCAACTGTTTTTAAGTTGTCTTGAATATTTTTTTCAGCAAAGTTTATTGCAGCTTGTTTTCTGTCAACCTGACCTTTTATTTCTTCAACTTGTTTTTTAACTTCGATTTGTTCAGCTTCGCCTTTTTCTTTAACCAAATCAGAAAGCTCATCAAGTTTTGTTTTTACCGTAAGCATTTCTGCATCAAGTTTTTTGAGTTTTACTTCTTCTTCTTTTTTCTTTTTATTGGAATCAAGAATACTTTCATGAGCATGTTCCAAACCTTTTTTGATTTCAAAATATTTTACGGCAGTAATTTTGCTTTCAAGTTCCGTTTTTTCATCTCTGAGCTTTTGATATTTTAGAGCAATTTCTCTTTCTTCTTTTAGTTGTTCTAATCTTGTTTCAACTTCAGATAAAATCAAAAGAGAATTTTGCACACGAGCTTCAACCGTACCAAGTTCATTTTGAGCTTGCTCAATACGACGATCAAAATCAGCAACACCTGCTATCTCATCTATAATTTTTCTTCTTTCAACATCGGAACAATTTGTAATAGACATAACGTCATTTTGCATAATAACGTTATAACTGTTTGGAGTTATGTTGTATTTTTCCAAAACAGAATGAACATCTGTAAGTGTAACTATTTTGTCATTCAAATAGTATATCGAGTTGTAGCCTTGAGAAGATTTTTTGATTTTTCTGGCAACAGAAAACTCTTTTTCTTCTGCTTCTTCAGGGGCAAAGGTAACTTTTACTATGGCTTCATTACGTCTTGTATGAGTAGAAATGAGTTGAGAAATTTTTTCAGCTCTAAGCGTTCTTGATGTAGACAAGCCAAGCGCAAACAAAACACTATCAATAATATTACTTTTTCCTGAACCGTTTGGTCCCGAGATAGTAGTAAAACCTTTTAAAAACGGTATAGTGATTTTGTTTGCAAAAGATTTGAAGTTATCTATTTCTACTTCTTTAATGTACATTAAGCTACTATAATCCCAAGTCTAATATGCATATACCTTTAATTTTCTTATAAATATGCAGTATAGTCAAAAAGTTTACGAATAGTAAAAAAGGTTATTAAAAAAATATGTAAATAATTGTAAATATATAAATTAAAATACTAAAGAAAATAAAAAATCATCCCGATAAGTACTATATACAGCAAGTCTTATATTTAAGATTAAGGGGTGCAATTTAGATGATAAAGAAATTAGAAAAATCAACAAGCAACATAAACGACGGAGTCGCTTTTCTTTTAAGAGGAGCTAAAAAAAGAAGATCAATGGCAATAGCAAGTGCTAAAATGATCAATTCTGACATGGGCATCAGTGCAAAACTGGTTGCAATTAAATAAAATCGCGCAAGAGCGCAAAAAACGGCGTAAGGTTTTTACCTTTTAGTATCGAAACATTTTAACAAATGACCCCCAGACAAAAATCTGGGGGTTTACCTTTTAATCTTTTTTAGTTTTAGTTTTTTTTAATGTTTTTTTAGATTGAGTATTTTGTTGAGTTGCCGGTTGAGGTTTATTTATTATAACAAGAACCTCATCTTTTCCTGCCATTTTAAGATTATTCCTTGCAATAGCTTCCAAACTTTTCATTGAACTAAAATCTTCAAGCTCTTCTTTAAGTCTTTGGTTTTCTAAATAAGCTTGTTGATTAAGCATTTTCATTTTTTTTATTTTGCCATGATAGCTAATACTTTTTGTTATATTTTGAAAAGCACTTATACCTATGTGAACAAGACAAATTAAAAGCAAAATTGTTAAAAAAGAATAATAAAAACGAATATTATTTTTACGTTTTTTGTTTCTTTTTTGTGTTTTTTCAATTAAGTCAGGTCTATTCATAAAAAACCCTGTCCCTATTTCCTTGCTCAACCAAAATTGCTAGATGCAATATTAATGATATTATATCTTCAACATACCAAACTGACAAGTTTAAAGGGTTTTAAGGTTTTTTTAAAAAAATTTAGAGCCCTCTTGCGAGGGCTCAGAAAGAAGTATTTGTAAAATGTATGGTTTATTATTAACCTTGTACAAGCTGAATAGCGATTTGTGGAAGAGCATTTGCTTGTACCAACAAAGCTGATGAAGTTTGTTGTAGAATTTGTTGTTTTGTATATTCAGCAGATTCTTCAGCAATATCAGCATCCATGATTGTTGATTTTGCAGCTGTTGCGTTTTCAATTGTTGTAACAAGAGATGTTTCTGCTGATTCAAGTCTGTTCATAACAGCACCAATTGTTGACTTACGAGTAGAAATTGTATCAATTGCTGTATCAAGAACTGCAATGTAACTAGCTGCTGCGGTTGCTGCAAGGAAAGCTTTTTCAGCACCGGTTGCTACTGTATCAGTACCTGTAACAGTTGAACCTGCGTTTGTATCAGCACCTGCACCTAATGTAGTTGCATCTGTTTTTTCAAATAAAGATTTATCAATCTTTATTGAGTTTGCTGCTGCATCAGCGTTTGCACCAACTTGTAATCTCAAACCATTTTTTGTAAGATCTGATTGACCATCTAATAATGTCAAACCATTAAAGTTTGAGGCTAAAGAAATTCTTTCAATTTCAGCAATACGTAAATTAACTTCTTCACTCATTGCTGTCATAGCTTTTTCATCATAGATACTGTTTGCTGCTTGAGTAGCCAAGTCTCTGATACGTTGCAAGTTTGTTAAGATGTTATCTAAGTCACCTTCCATAGTTTGCAATACGTTGCTGCCGGTTGTAGCGTTTGATTGTGCTACTTTTGAACCCCTAATTTGTGTATCTAAACCTGTTGCTACATACAAACCGGCAGCATCGTCTGCAGCTTTGTTAATTTTGTAACCTGTAGACATTCTTTCTAATGCCTGATTCAAACCGTTTGTTGCGTTTGTTAAGTTCTTTTGTGTTTTTAACGCAGTGATGTTAGTGTTTACAATAATAGCCATAGTGATAGCTCCTTTCTGAGAGAGTTTTTTACTTCCGTGTACTCTAACAAGGCCTATTAAGCTTCACTATTGCATTACACGCAAACCAGAAGCTCAAAAAGCTTATGTTTTATGAGTTTAGAGGGGATGGCATTCCTCTTACACATACATACTACGGCTTTTCAGGCTTATTCTACATACTTAAAAAGTTAGAAGTTTCCAATACTAAAGTATAATTTTTTAATTATTTTTTTTATTAAGCATGCAAAAAAAGACCCCGTAATTTCTTACGAGGTCTTTTAAGTTTATTGTTTATAAACTATGCTTTGCAAGCTTCTTTAGCTTGTTTTTCTTCAATCACCGCTTGAGCTGCAGCAAGTCTGGCTTGTGGAACTCTAAATGGTGAGCAAGAAACATAGTTCAAACCAATTCTGTGGCAGAATTTAACAGAAGCAGGATCACCACCGTGTTCACCACAGATACCGCGTTTTAGATCAGGTCTAACCGGCAAAGCTTTTTCTAAAGCGATTTGCATCAATTGACCAACACCTTCTTGATCAAGTGTTGCAAATGGGTTAGCAGGAAGGATTTTGTTATCAACATATCTGTTGAGGAACTTACCTTCAGCATCGTCTCTTGAGTAGCCAAATGTCATTTGAGTCAAATCGTTTGTACCAAATGAGAAGAATTCTGCATATTCAGCAATTTTGTCTGCTGTTAAAGCGGCACGAGGAATTTCAATCATTGTACCGATTTTGTATTCAACAGTTACGCCTTTTTCTTCCATAACTTCTTTAGCTACTTTTTCTACAACAGCTCTAGCTTCTTTAAGCTCATTAACATGACCAACAAGAGGAATCATAACTTCAGGTTTTACGTTAAGACCTTCTTTTTTCAAGTCACAAGCTGCAGAGAAGATAGCTTTAGCTTGCATTTCGTTGATTTCTGGCCATGTTAAACCAAGACGGCATCCACGAAGACCCATCATTGGGTTCAATTCTGACATAGATTCAACAAGGTGAAGCATTTCTTCATCTTTTTTGCAGTCTTCATTGAGAGCTTTCTTTCTTGCAACAGTTGCTATTAATTCTTCCTTAGAAGGCAAGAATTCATGAAGTGGTGGATCAAGAAGTCTGATAGTCATTGGTTTTTCACCCATTGCTTTGAACATATCATAGAAATCTTGATATTGCATTGGAAGCAAGTGGCTCAAAGCTTCTTTTCTTTGTTCAAGATTTTCAGCAATAATCATTTTTTGTACCCAAGGCAATCTTTCAGGAGCCATGAACATGTGTTCTGTTCTGCAAAGACCAACACCTTCTGCACCAAATTCAAGAGCTTTTGCAACGTCAGCAGGAGTATCTGCGTTTGCACGAACACCAAGTTGTTTAACTTCGTTAACCCAAGTAAAGAGTTTTTGGAAGTTTTCATCCATTTTTGGTGGAACAAGATGTACAGAACCAGCCATAACTTCACCTGTACCACCATCAAGAGAAATGATATCATCCTTGTGGTAAACTTGACCGCTAGCATCTGTTAAAGTTTCGTTTTTAAGATCGATTTTCAAGTCTTCACAACCAGCTACACATGGTTTACCCATACCTTTAGCAACAACGGCTGCGTGAGATGTCATACCGCCTCTTAGTGTTAAAACACCTTGAGAAGCAATCATACCGTGGATATCATCAGGACAAGTTTCTAGACGAACAAGAATAACTTTTTCGCCTGCTTTTCCTCTTTCTGCTGCTTCTTCTGTATCAAATACAACTTTACCAACAGCTGCACCTGGAGAAGCTGCTAAACCTTGAGCGATTTTGTGAGCTTCTTTTTTAGCTGCAGGGTCAAAGTCAGGAAGCAATACTTGATACAATTGGTTTGCATCAACAAGTTCGATTGCTCTTTCTTTTGAAATAATACCTTCTTCAGCCATTTCTACAGCAATTCTTACACCAGCTTTAGCTGTTCTTTTACCGTTTCTTGTTTGAAGAATATAGAGTTTACCTCTTTCAATAGTAAATTCCATATCTTGTACGTCTCTGTAGCCTTCTTCAAGTTTTTTAGCAATTTCAACGTACTGTTTGTATTGTTCTGGCATTTCTTTTTCCAAATCTGCGATAGGATGAGGTGTTCTGATACCAGCAACAACGTCTTCACCTTGAGCATTTGTTAAATATTCGCCATAGAATTTGTTTTCACCTGTAGATGGGTTTCTTGTGAAAGATACACCTGTTGCACAATCATCACCCATGTTACCGAATACCATTGTTTGAACATTTACAGCTGTACCATAGTTGTGATCAATTTTGTAGTGGTTTCTATAAGCAACAGCACGAGGAATGTTCCATGAACGGAATACAGCTTCGATAGCTTCTTCTAATTGTACAAATGGATCTTGTGGGAATTCTTTACCTGTTTCTGCTTTAATAAGAGCTTTGTAAGGTTCAATTAAAGATTTCCAATCTTCTGCAGTAAGTTCTACGTCAAGTTTGTAGCCTTTTTCTGTTTTAATTTTATCGATATATTCTTCAAATTTCATTCTTTCAATGTCCCAAGCAACAGAGCCGAACATTGTCAAAAATCTTCTGTAAGAGTCATAGCAGAATCTTGGGTTGTTAGTAAGTTTAATCATACCTTCAACTGTTTGGTCATTCATACCCAAGTTCAAAATTGTTTCCATCATACCAGGCATTGAAAGTCTAGCACCTGAACGAACAGAAACTAGCAATGGGTTTTCTGGATCACCAAACTTTTTACCTGCTTTTTCTTCAACTTTTTTCAAAGCTGCTTTAACTTCGTCCATAACTCCGGCTGGCATTTTGTTGCCGTGGTTAATATAATCCATACAAGTTTCTGTAGTGATTGTTAATCCCGGAGGAACAGGAAGTCCCAAATTTGTCATTTCAGCAAGGTTTGCACCTTTACCACCGAGAAGATTACGCATGTTTGCATTACCTTCTTCGAATAGCCATACTCGTTTTTCTGTCATTGTTTTTTCTCCTTTTAATAAACTGAGTATATCGTGTTTTGTAATACGTCGAAACCATCAATTTCTCAATGAAACACTACCATAAAAATGGTCTTTTTACAAATAGTTTATAAGGATGTTTTTTCTATAAAATTAAAAAACTAATCATATAAATGACACGCTGTTTGAGATTCTTCGTTGATTTGTTTTAAAACAGGTTCTTCTTTTTTACAAATATCCATACAATCTTTGCATCTTAGATGGAAAGGACATCCTTTTATCTCATCTGTTATTGATGGAGGTTGTCCTTCTATAGTTTCAACTTTTGTAGAATTTACATCAAGAATTACATTCAAAAGAGCTTTTGTATAGGGATGTTTTGGATTTTTAAAAAGTTCTTCAACATCAGCATATTCTACAATTCTTCCCGAATACATCACAGCAACTTTATCTGCATTTTGAGCAACAATACCAAGATCATGAGTAATTAAAATAACTGACAAACCATATTTTTCTTTTACCTCATGTAATATATCCATAATTTGTGCTTGTACTGTAACATCTAAAGCAGTAGTCGGTTCATCTGCAATAATAATTTCTGCATTACATGCAAGTGCCATTGCTATAATAACTCTTTGTTTCATTCCTCCGGAAAATTCATGAGGATAAGATTTCATTTTTTCTTTTGCATCAGGAATTTTTACTCGTTCTAAAGAATTTACAGCAACATCATATGCTTCTTTGCCTTTCAATCCTTGATGCAACTCTATGACTTCTAAAAGTTGATTACCTACTGTATACAAAGGATTTAATGAAGTCATAGGATCTTGAGGAATAAGCGCAATTTTTTTTCCTCTAATTTTTTGCATTTGTTTTTGTGAAAAAGAGAGAATATTTTCGCCGTTATAAAAAATTTCACCACTTTTTATTTTTGCAGTTTCCGGTAAAAGCTGCAAAACAGACATTGTTGAGATTGTTTTTCCACAACCAGATTCACCAACAATAGCAAGTGTTTTTCCTTTTTCTAAAGAAAAACTCACATTATAAATAGCCTGTTTAAAACCATCTATTAAATCAAAACCTATATTTAAATTTTTTACTTCTAATATTTTTGACATTAAATATCTATAACACCTGTATAAACATATTCTGCTTCACCTGTCATAAATACATCAAAATCAGTATTTTGTGAATTGCCTGCCCATTCAATAGTTAATACACCACCGGGAAGATTTACTTTGACTTTGTTGTCACACAAACCGTTCAAAATAGCAGCAACTACACTCGCACATGCTCCTGTTCCACAAGCAAGTGTTATACCACAACCTCTTTCCCAAACTGCAACATTTATTTCATTACGAGAAAGAACTTTTACAAATTCTACATTTGTTTTTTCTGGAAAAAGATTGTCTTTTTCTATTTTTTCACCATATTTTTTAGCTAATTCATTAATATCTTCATCATCTTTTGCAAAAATAACACAATGAGGATTTCCCATACTCACTGCATTTACAACAAATTTTTTCATACCGTCCCATAAAGGATAATTCAAATTTTTATCTCCTTTGAACGGTATTTTTTCTGATTCTAAAATAGGTTTACCCATATTCACTTTAACTCTCATATCTTCAAGAACTTCAGGAACAATTTTTCCTGCGCCTGTATGAACAGTAAATTTTCTTTTGTTTACTATTTTTTTATCAAAACAAAAACGAGCAAAACATCTCATTCCATTACCGCACATTTGAGCAGTAGAACCATCGGGTTGGTAAAACAGCCATTCCAAGTCAGAATATGTTTTAGGATCTTCTACAGGAACAAAAATACCGTCTGCACCAATACCAAAATGTCTATCACACAATTTCACTGCAATTTGAGGAAATTTATTTTCTATTTTTTTATATTCGCCGTAATCCATCAAAATAAAATCATTACCGGCACCGTGCATTTTTGTAAATTTTACCTGTGTCATAATAAAATCCCTGTTTTCTTAACAAAAAGAATTATAACATATTGGTAAAATTTTTAAATTATCTTATTTGAATAGGCATTATCAAACAAAGATAATCATCATCACTTACTGGATTGAATAATGTTGCTGATAAACTACCGCCTAAACCGATATGAATTTTTTCTGATTCCATTATTTTAAGAGTTTCTAAAACATAACGGTAATTGAAAGCTATCGTTAATTCTTCATCTGTATATTCAATACCTATAGAGTCTTCTCCAAGACCGGCATCAGGAGTATCAGATTTTAAGAAAAGAGTATTTTCTCCAAAAATAAAGCGAACTATATTTGTTCTTTCATTTACCATAACAGCTACTCTTTCAAGAGCAGATATCATTTCATCTCTTTTTACAACTGCATTTTTTTCGCACTGTTGAGGAATGAGTTGTTTGTATGGAGGATATTCACCTTCCAAAAGTCTTGAAGACATAATCATTGATGATGTTTTAAAAATAATTCTTGTTTTTTCAATAATTAAACACAATTTTTCTTCATTCAAATCTTTTAGAAAGGAAGCTATTCTTAAAAATTCTTGAAGAGTTTTTGAAGGAATTACGCAGCTGATATTTGTATCTTTTTCATTTGTAATTTTTTCAACATTTCTTGTCAAACGGTTACCGTCTGTTGCTGCCATTTCCAAACTTTCTTTTGAAATTGAACAAAATACACCGCTTATTATATTTCTGTTTTCATAATTGGCAGCAGAAAAAGCTGTATATTTCACTGATTTTATAAAAGGATTCAAGTCAATTTCTACACACTCTTTTTCTTTCAATTCTTCTTCATTTATTGTTGAAGGGAATTCATCAGCGGATATTCCAATCAATTCAAATTTAGAATTTCCGCAGGAAATAGTAACGACATTTGTGTCTTCATTTAAAGAAAAAACAACAGGTTTGTTACTAAGTTTTGATGCAATTTCTGAAAGTTTTTTTGCCGGTAATGTAATTTTACCTGGAGTTTGAACAGAGGCTATTGCTTTTGACATTATGTTTATATCAAGGTCTGTTGCAGAAAAAGTTATAAAATTGTCAGAAGATGCATTTATTAAAATATTAGATAAAACAGGTTGAATCCCTCTCACAACTGTAGTTTTTTCTACTATTTTTAAATTTGTAAGAAGTGTTTCCTTTTCTATAGTGAATTCCATGTTTGACATTTTTTATCTCCCGACAGTTTTAAAAGTTTTTTTGTTTTTTTATTTATAAATTAATATATATAAATATATTATATAAATAATAATAGTAATAAAGATTGAAAAATCTGTTTAAAACTATTATAAACTAAACAAACAAAAGGTTTCAACTTGTTCAAAACATTGTAAATAAATTGTAGAAAAGTTGTTCATAATTTTTCAAAACTTTTTAATAACTTTTTATTTTTATATTTTTTTGTAGAAAACTGTTTAAAACTATCAAAGATTTGAACAATCAAAATAGAGTTTTGAACAAGTTTTGAACAGAGAAATTTTACATGTTAATACAAAAAAAGAGCATGGAACCATGCCCAAAAGCTTATTTATTATTATCTTTACAATTTTTAAAATCATTTGCTTTTGTTTCATGTATCCATCTTGCCATTTTTTGTTGTTCAAAACTCAAAGCAAAGTTGTAAAGACTTTCTATCAGATTTCTGCCGCTGGGAGATTTTCCTATAAAAAGAGTTGTCCCCAGTTTGTTTTTTGCTATATAAATTTCTTTTTGGACAATTCTATCTACATTTGTTTTTGCAGGGCTTTCTATTTTTATTTTTAGCCATGCATAAAGCAATGAAACACTTGGTTTTTCTTTATTTTCTTTTAAAAAATCTGAAAATTCTTGTAATATCATTTTTTATTTTATTAGAGCTTGAATTTCTTTAAAGTTTGGATGTTTAGAACTTTTTAGCATTTCAAAAACAACCATTTCTGTTGTTAAGATTTTTGCACCTTCTTTTTCCATTAAATTTATTCCTGCCTTAAATTCATCAGTTTCTCTTGAAGCACAAGCATCTTTTACAACAAAAACATTGTATCCTTTTTCCAGCAAAGATAAAGATGTTTGAAAAACACAAATGTGTGTTTCTATACCAAAGATAAAAACATTTTTTGTTTCACCAATTGATTCTAAAATACCACTTGTTGAAAGAGCATTGAAACCTGTTTTTTCGAAAAACTTTGCACTATCAGGCAAACTATATTTTACTTGTGCAATTGTAGAACCCAAACCTTGAGGATATTGTTCTGTAACTATTGATTTTATTCCTAATATTTTAGCTAATCTGGCCAAAATCTCTGCTTTTTTTGCACATTTGTTTTTTAAAAGCATATTAACCAATTTTTCTTGTATATCAATAAACAAAAAAACAGAGTTTGTTGTTTCTATGTTAATCATAATTTCTCCTTTATTAGCAATTTGTATAGTTTTGGAAATCTTTTATAAAACAATCAAGCAGATATTCTATTTTTTCTTCGCTCAATTCTTTTGTATCTATATATAATTTTTCAGCCTTGAGTTCCATTTCTTTTACATCATGAATAATTTCAATATTAATTTTTGCAAAACCTGGATATGTTACAGTAAAAAGACTTTTTCCTAGCTCATTTTCTAAAGAAAAAAGACTTTTTTCTTCTGTTACATTTTGATTTATTGTTGTTTCAAAAAGTTTTTCTTCTATTCTTTTTTGTGTTTGATAAAAAAGAGGTGACAAAATATTTCCCAATTTTTTAATAAAGTTTTCTTTGTGAAGTTTAAAATTTTGTATATTATCTTCAAGATTTATTTCATTTGTTTTTGGTTCTTTTGCATAAATAAAAGTATCGCCTTTTAATAGAGCTTTTGATAAAGCATTATTTGCATATTCTTCGGCTTTATCGAAGGCAATATTTTTTGTTTCTATGTATCCTGCACAGATTGTAAAATCTACAGTAAGAGATAATTTTATTTTTTCAAGAATTTTTGAGACATCTTCTTTTTTTGTTTCTCTAAACCATAAATATATTTTGAAATCAGAAGCATATCCCAAGATGTCGCATGTACGAACATTTTTTTTGATTATATTCATTAAATCAATAGGAGAAATTTTACTTCTTATATTTATATCAGGAGCAACAACAACAAAAGTCCCCCAATTTTTTTTGCTTTCTTCTTTTAATACGGTATAGGTATAATTTTCTGTATAAACATGGTTGTTTTTGTCTATGATTTTTAATTGAGAAAGAATATCTTTTTTGCTTTCTGTTTCGTATAATTTTTCTCTTTTTTGTAAACACCAAATTGTTCTTATTGTTAATTCCGAATCACTTGATTTTGTTGAAACAAAGTCTGTGAGCCCTTTTTCAAAAGCTGCACACAAAACATTTTCATCAAGTTCATCATAAAGAAGAAGAACAGATGAACAAAAAAGTTCTTTTGTTTGTTTTAGTTTTTGTAAGAAACTCAAGAAATTTTCTGCTTCTTCTTCATTTTCTGTTAAATGATATATGATAAGATTTGCTTTTTGTTTTTTTACTTCTTCAAAGCAGTTTTTTAAAGGAATTGTTTCAAATTTGTCTGAATCACGAAGCAAAACAATTTTTTTTTGAATATTTTCTGCTATTTCTTTATTGTCCGTTATTAAAACTATATTGTTTTGCAATTTTTTCTCCAGTGATTTTCTTTTTTAACTAAAACTATATTTTATCTAATTTTAAAATTTCTTGCTATATCTCTATCCATAGCTTTTTTTGCAATGTCTTCCCTCTTGTCATGGAGAAGTTTACCTTTTGCAAGAGCTATTTCACACTTTGCCCAACCATTTTCCAAAAAGATATTTAAAGGAACGATTGTATATTTTTCTTTTTTAACCTTTCCTAACATTTTTAAAATTTCATTTTTATTTAAAAGAAGTTTTCTTTTTCTGTCAGGATCAGGATTGTATCTGTTACCTTGTTCATATGGACTAATATGAACATTGTATAACCAGGCTTCACCATCTTCTATTTTTGCAAAACCATCCTTGAGGTTTATTGCACCTTGTCTGATAGATTTTATTTCAGTACCTGTAAGAACAAGACCGGCGTCATATTTTTCGACTATTGTATAGTCGTGAAAAGCTTTTTTGTTATTTGCTATTACTTTTTTGTCCATAATTGCCTCAAGTTTTATTTTAGCATATTTAAGTTAAAAAAAACCTGTGATTGTTTTAACAAATCACAGGTTTTTATATGTAAATATTTTTATTTTGTAGCAACAGATTGATTTTTTATCATTTGTACAAGCAATTCATTTGCTTTTTTCAATTGAACATCATCTTTATTTTTTATATTTTCTTCTGTCAGTTCAACGGTTACATCAGGAGCTATGCCTTTTTTGTTTATATCAGTGCCGTTTGGTGTAAGATATTTTTGAATAGTAATATTTGCTCCAGAACCGCCAAGCAATTTGTTTACTTCTTGTACAAGGCCTTTACCAAAACTGTTTTCTCCGACAAGAAGAGCTCTTTTGTTGTCTTTCATTGCACCAGAGAAAATTTCACTAGCTGAAGCAGAACCTTTGTTAATTAAAATAACAATAGGTTTGTCAGTAACATATTTTCTTGTTGCTCTTGTCGTTTCTTTGTAACCGTCTCTATCAACAGTGCTTACAATGATTCCTCCATCAAGGAACATGTCTGATATCAGTATAGCATTGCTCAAAAGACCTCCAGGATTTGAACGAAGGTCTATTATATAGCCTTTTTTGTTTTTGTATTGATTAAGTGCATTTTCAAATTCTGTTGTTGCATTTTTACTAATAAAGGAACTAAGTCTTATATATCCTACAGAATCATCCAAAACAGCATTTTCAGGAATTTTTGTTGAAACTGATTTCAATTCTATTTCAGCACGCTGAATTTTGTATAATTTATTTTCTTGGTTTTTTCTTTTAATAAGCAAAGTTACATAAGTTCCCTCTTCACCTCTGATTTGGTCTGCTGCTTTATCAATAGTTATACCTTTTGTTGATTTTCCGTCTATTTCAAGTATCTCATCTTCTGCAAGAAGACCGGCTTTTTCTCCGGGGGTGTCTTCAATTGGTGCAATGATAACAAGTTTGCCGTCCCTTAAACCTATTTGAACACCTATACCTTTTAAAGAACCTTTAATAGAACTTGTTTCTTCGGCAAATTCTTTTGGATCAAGAAATTTTGTATATGGATCATTCAAACTGGCTAACATTGTTTGGATTGCTACATATGCATCTTCATCTGTTTTTATGACTTTATCATATTTGCATCTCCATCTTTTCCAATCTTGCTGATTGTTTGTATGGTCAACATATTTTGAGTTGATAAGTTTCCATACTTGTTCATAGAGTTGTTGTGGAGAAGATGCAAAAACTCCGCTGGACAAAGCCAAAGAATTTGCAATAAAAACAATAACCAGTGTTAGTATTATAAATCCGTATTTTTTAATATTATTTTTCAATTTTATACCTCGTTTTCCTGTTTTCAGGTTAAATATATGATAACATAAATTGCATAATAAATTATATCGAAAAAAGTACTAAGCCCTATCTTCTCTTTTTCGGTAGTAATTTTTTTTGTAGACGAATAAAAATTTTAAAAGTTTCAAAAAATTTTATAAACAAATTTCTTCTACAGGTAATGTACAAAGTTTTTGTCTATAGTTATAAATATTTTCTAACTCATTTAATAACTCATCAAATATTTCATTTTCTTTAATTTTTGAAAACTCTAAAGCATGATTGAATTTTATTTTTATATTTTGATTATTTTTTTCCAAAATATTTATCATTCCCAGTGATTCCAAAATATCTAAACACAACTCGGTTACATCATCAGAAATAGACAAGAAATTTGAAATATCAAAAATATTTGTTTCTCCGTTTTTGTTTGAATCCACATATTTTAGCATTCCGGATACATTTTTTATTAATTCTTGAGCATCAATTTTTTTGTTGTTGTAATTCATAAAATGAAAAATATTTGCTCCTGTTTTTTGAATTATTTCTTTCATCTGATTTTCACAGGCAGGATAATCAAAAAACATAATTTGCGAACATTTTGAGATGTTTTTTCTGTTTTTTATTTTTGTTTGTATTTCAGGATAAGTGCTTAGGGATGAACATATTTTTTTATCTTGAGCAAATACAGAAGTTGAAACTTTTGTGTTCATAAGATAGTCGTTAATTTGATTTAAAATATCTGTTTTTTTTCTGTGATCATACAATTTTGGGGAAGATATTTCTTCTTTTTTATTGTTATTAGTATATTCTGATTTGATATCCTGTAAATCTAGTTGAATTGTTGAAATTTCATTAAAAACATTTAATTTTGGAGAAAAAACAATATCAAACTCTTTGCCTTCAGGAATATTTAAACTGTCATGATTCCAAAAAACACATTCAAAAGGTTTTGAATTATTTGTTTTGTCACTTTCACAAAAAATTTTTAAATGATTTTTGTTTGCTCCCATAGTTTTGTATGACTTTAGTATCAAGTTTTTTGTCATAAAAACAGGGGCTTTGTTACCTTCTGCAAAAGGTTCAAGTTTGTTAATGTTTTCTATAAGTTCGAGATTAATATCTTGAGGTTTTAATTCTAAATCAACTAAAATAGATGGATTGAGTTTTTTTCCGTCAAGATAATTTGAGATTGTATTATTAAGTTTTTCTTTTACTGTTTCGAATTTTGTTTTTGTTGGATCGAAAACCAATCCTGCAGCTTGAGAATGACCGCCAAAATATTCAAAAAGTTCTTCATTTTCAGCTATTACATTTCTAAGATGTATTTCAGGAATACTTCTTGAAGAACATCTTATAAGATTTGTATTCGGATCTTTTGTCATTAAAAAAACAGGTTTGTAAAACTTTTCAACCAGTTTTGATGCAACAATACCGATAATACCGATATGCCATTGAGGATTATATAAAATAATACTGTTATGAGGTGTTTCATTTTGAACCATAGTAACAGCTTCTGAAAAAATATTGTCACACAAATCTTGGCGAATACGATTTAAGTTATTCAATTCTTGTACACAAAAATCTATTTCAGATTTGTTATCTGATATGAGCAATTTTATCGCACAATCAACAGTATCCAAACGGCCTGCTGCATTGATTCTTGGTGCAACACCAAAAGCAATATTTTCTGATGAAATACCATTTTTTATTTCATAACCGCATGATTCTAAAAGTTTTGTTATTCCATAATGTTTACCGTTTTCTATAAGTTTTAATCCGGAGTAAACAAAAGCCCTGTTTTCATAAAGAACCGGAACAACATCGGCAATTGTGCCAAGTGCAACGAAAGGCAAAAGATCTTGGGCAAAGTCGTAATCTTTTTTTTCTTCCAAAAGAGCACAAGCAAGTTTAAAAGCAACTCCTACTCCTGCAAGTTCATTCAATGATTCAATTTCTTCGATAGACAAATCTTTTTCAAGAGCATTTATAGCTTTTGGATTAATTATTGCAAAAGCATTAGGAAGATTTTCCGGTGCTTCGTGGTGGTCTGTTATGATAACATCTGTTTTAAATTGCTTTGAAAAACTTACCTGCTCAACATCACTTACACCACAATCTACAGTAATGATAAGTTTTGCTTTGTGTTTGGAAATTAGTTTTACAAGCGCTTTTGTATTAAGTCCATGGTTTTCTTTTTCTCTGTTTGGAATGTAATATTCTACATTTGCTCCAAGATGAGAAAGTGTTTTAAAAAGAAGCGCTGTAGATGTTACTCCATCGGCATCAAAATCACCGTAAACAATAATTTTTTCTTGTTTTTCAATTGCATCAAAAATTCTTGATACAGCTTTTTTCATATCCGTAAAAACAAACGGAGAGGTTATTTTCATTTTTGACGGATTTAAAAAGTTTGTAATTTTTTGAACGGTATCAAGACCTCTTTGCAGCAACAATTCTGCAAGAAGTTCGTTTCCTGCTGTGTTTATTATTTCTTGTGATGGTTTTTTATTTTCTTTTAATTTCCAAATTTTGTTCATTTTTTAGTCCGGATTTTCCGGTTATTGAAAAAGATTTTTAGAGTTCTTCTTCGGCTTCTTCTTCGTCTTTGTCTTCTTTTATTTTATCTACAACCATTTTTGCCATTTCTTTAGCAACTGCTTTTTGAACCGGAAGAGGACTGTTTTCTAACATGTTAATAGCTGTTCTAACAGTACTATCCAAATCATACCATCTGTTGTTTCCTCTTTCTACAAGACCGTCTTCTACAGCTGATAACATATCTTCTACGCCTGTAAATGTATTTTCTTGAATATTGTGTTCAATCAAGATTTTGATAAGATTTAATGCAACTTTAATTTGTGTTTCATCATCAGAATTTTCCAATGTATGCATAGTTTTTGACAAAAGAGGATCTTTGTCATACCATCTGCGGTAGTTTTCGCTGTATTCTTCTTTCATACCTCTCTCCTTTTATTGCTATTTTTTAGTATTTTTGCTGTCTTATGATCTTTTAAAAATTACGCCTTTGCCGCTTTTTGGGTAAACCCAGTCAATGTGTTTACAAGCGATTCTGCATGCTCCGCATTCTAGACATTTTTCATAACTTACAGTAAGTTTTTTTTCTGTTTCATTATAACTGTAAACATTTGCCGGACATATAATTGTACAGGTTTTTTCTTGACATTGCAAGCATTTTAACGAATCAGGGTTTAAGTGACACTGATTGTCTGTGATATATTTTAGTTTAAATAATTTGTCTTCAATTTTTTCAGGTATTTTTTTATCCATACTTTAAAACCCTTATTTTAAAATGCCAAAAATCAATTTTATACCTGCAATTGCATCATAAAAAAGTTCGGAAAGACTTCTTTTTTTGAAAAAGTTTTTGGCAAAATTTCTAAATTTTGTCTTTTTGGGTTGACCGTCTGCGGTTGTGAAAATATTGAAAAATTCATTAATTTTTTGAGGATAATATCCCATAAAAGAAGATGATCTCTGAGTTAATATTTTTACAACATCTTTGTATGTTTTTAAATCTTTTAAAATAAAACTGTTTAATAATTTCTTTTTGTAAAGACAAAGCTGATTTGAAGAAAAATCATTGTTTTCAAAAGCATCCAAAGCTGTTTCTGCAGCTAATTTGCCGCTTATCATTGCAAAATTTGTTCCTTCAAAATGAACATTATTAACAAGCATCGCTGCATCACCAATGACCATAGCACCATTTGTGTATAAGGTAGGTATTGAATCATATCCGCCTTCCGGAATAAGGTGTGCAGAATATTCAAGAAGTTCTCCGTTTTCTATCAAATTTGCCACAAAAGGATGTTTCTTTATTTCTTCTAACAAATCATAGGGTTTTATTTTTTTGTTTTTTAAATCTTCTAAAGAAGCACCAAAACCTACTACCAATGAATCTTTATTTGTATAAATAAAACCGAGTGCAAACATTCCTGCAAAAGGACCACCTAAAATTTCTATGGCAGAACCTTGATTTGGAAGCAAGCCAAGACGTTTTTCTATAATATCTGGTGAGAGTTTTATAACTTCTTTTACACCAAGAACGACATTTTTGGGTTTTAAATCATTGCGAAGTTTTAGTTGTTTAGCCAAAAGAGAGTTTACTCCATCAGCTATAATAACAATATCTGCATAGTATTCTTCTATATCTGTTTTTATTCCTACAACTTTGCCGTTATCGACTATTAATTCTTTTACAAGTGTATTTGGTGCAAAATAAACGCCTTCTTTTTCGGCTTGTTCAACACACCATTTATCCCATTTTGCTCTTATTGCAACAAAAGAATCTTTTTGATTTGAGGGATTTTGATAGTTTATAGTTGTAGAAGAATTGTCATCAGAAAGCAGTACAAAACTGTGGTTTTTAACAAATCGTTCGATAGGTGCTTCTTCTAAAAAATTTGGAAAAATTTCTTTTGCCGCATGAGAGTATATTACTCCGCCGTACATATTTTTTGCACCTGCAAAAGAACCTCTTTCAACAAGTACAACTTTTTTTCCGCCTCTTGCTGCGGTAATTGCTGCACTTACTCCTGCAGGTCCTGCTCCTACAACAATAATGTCTGTTTTGTTTTGATTTTCAGTATTTTCAGACATACAACTCCATGGTTAATTTTTGCTTAACCAATTATACTATTAAACTTTGTCTTGCTGCAATAAACTGTTTATCTATTCACAAGGAGTAATTTGCTATTTAGACAAAACATGTTTTATTTGTTGAACAATATTTTTTGTAGCATCTTTTTTGACGAGTTTTTT
Source organism: Candidatus Gastranaerophilales bacterium (assembly GCA_944323475.1). GTDB lineage: Bacteria > Cyanobacteriota > Vampirovibrionia > Gastranaerophilales > Gastranaerophilaceae > Limenecus. Next base: position 56,215 of record CALUSQ010000004.1, on the reverse strand, counting down.
GGCGTTGTTTTGAAGAGTAATCATTTTTTGAGTATCGTTGATTAATTCTTCGAGTTTTTCCATCAATGCATCAGGTGTACAATCTTTGTCATCAAGATATAAAGCAGCATTTAGTTCTTCCATTTCTTTTGCATTTTTTCTTTGATGATCAGCTGCTGCATAAGGGTAAGGAACCAAAATAGAAGCAAGACCTGAAACACAAATTTCTGAAATACTTAAAGAACCAGCTCTTGAAACAGCAATGTCTGATGCGAGCATTGGCAAATACATTTTTTTAAAATATGGTCTTATAATGTATTGAGAGTTTTCTGTATAGTTTGGATAAACTTTTTTGAGCTCTTTTACTGTATCATCATAATTTTTTAGACCAGTTTGATGAATTATTTGAATATCATATTTTTTGAAAAGTCTTTTTAAATTTTGAACTATTACAGAATTAAGTTTTTTTGCGCCTTGAGAACCACCCATGACCATTATTGTTAAACGGTCTTTGAGATTCCATTTTTTTCTTGCATTATATCTGTCAGTGCTTAAAAATTCTTCTCTTATCGGGTTTCCGTTTATTTGTATTTTATCTGATTTTAGACCGTCTTTTGAGCTTTCAAAAGCAACAGAAACAGCTTTTGCATATGGAGCCAACAATTTGGAAACTTTTCCGGGGATTGCATCACATTCATGAATCACAATAGGTGTTCCTGTTAATACAGCAGCAAAAAGCATGGGAGAGCTTACATAACCGCCTGTTCCAAATACAAGACTCGGTTTATATTTTAAAATGTATCCTACAGATTTTAATGTAGCTGCAAAAAGCTGCAAACTCCATTTTACAAAATCAAAAGATATTGTTCTTGGCATTCCGCTAATATTAACACCTAAAAAATCAAAAACTTTGTCTTCTGCAATTTTCTTTTCAAGGTTATTTGGGTTTCCTACATAAAAAACCTTTTTTGTGTCAGGTTCTTTTTGTAGTGCAAAACCAACTGCTACTGCAGGATAAATATGTCCGCCAGTGCCGCCGCCTGTAACAAAATATGTATATTTTTTATTAGTATGCTCTGTCATAATTTCTTATCCTTTTTATTCTTTTTTTTGAAATATTTAATAAAACTCCTACCATGCACAAAGAGACAATCAAAGATGTTCCGCCATAGCTTATAAAAGGAAGCGGTACACCTGTTGCAGGTATAAGAGAACTTGAAACGCTCATGTTTATGAATGCTTGTAACCCGATGGATAGCGTTATACCTACTGCCATGAGTTTTCCAAACATATCATTTGCTCTGGAGGAAATAATTATTCCTCTGTGAATAAAAGTCCAGAACAAACCTATTATCAAAAAACATCCTAAAAATCCTAACTCTTCTGCAATTACTGCAAAAATAAAGTCAGTATGTCCTTCCGGCAACCAGGCGAGTTTTTGTTTTGAGTTTCCGTAACCGACACCCCAAAAACCACCTGCTGCAAAAGCAAGAAGTGATTGAATAATATTGTAACCTGCACCGTACGGGTCAGAATTTGGGTTTAACCAAATTTGAATACGTTGCATTTGATATCCATGCAAGAACTTTTGTCCAAACAATAAGAATGTGCTAAAAGCAACACCAATACCGGCAAGACCTAATGTTATCATATATTTTATAGATCCCGATACACTCAAATACATTACCATTGAAGTAAGCAAAAGCAATATAACCATAGAAAGGTTAGGCTGTTTGTATACAAGAAAAATCATTACTAAAATCGGGAAAAAATATCTTACGATTTTATGTGAACTGAACAAATTACCGTCACGATAAAAAGCATTGGACAACAACATAATTACTGCAAATTTTGTCATTTCCGAAGGCTGAAATTGTATCGGACCAAACACAATCCATCTTCTTGCACCGTTAACCACTACACCCAGAGGTGTAAAATCAACCAAAACAAGCATGATTATTACAAACCAAGCAAAAGGAACGGCCCAATCTTTGAGTTTTTTGTAATCAAGATTTATAAAATATTTGAGACCAAGTACACCAAAAATTAAATAAATAAATTGTTTAAAAGCAAAAGATGCCGGATTTTCTCCCATTTCCATTGCTTTTGGTGCACCTGCACTAAAAATTGCCATTAATCCAATAACAACCAAAAAAGTTACAACTACCATAAGAGTTGTGTCCGGTGGAGACAACACGATATCATTTACTGGTTTTTGTGTATCTATATTTTCGTATCTGCTTCTTCTGTTATTTCTTTGATAAGGCATAGTCTTTGAATACTCTTCCTCGTTCTTCATATCCTGAGAACATATCGTAACTTGAGCAGGCAGGAGATAAAAGAACAACCTCACTGTCTGTTTCAAAAGCTTTGTCTACTCCATCAGTAAATGAATCAGCAATTACGATATTTTCAAATCCGTTTTTTCTAAGCTCTGTTTCAAATCTTTCTTTTGCTGCACCAAGAAGAACTACTGTTTTAACATATTTTTTAACAGTTTCGCAAAATTCGGTTAAGTCAGTCATTTTGTCTGTTCCGCCAGCAATCAAAGTAAGAGATTTTCCTTCAAAAGATTTGATCGCAAAAATTGCAGCTTCAGGGTTTGTTGCTTTAGAATCATTATAAACATCTTTTCCTAAGATATTTGCAACAAACTCACATCTGTGCTCAGGAGCTTTGAATTCTTTTATTGCTTCTGTTATTTTTTCTGTGCTTACTCCAGCAAGTTTTGCACAGATTACAGATGCCATTACATTTTGATAATTATGATTTCCAACAAGAGGAATATCTTTTAAATCAATGATTTTTTCTTCAATATTTTTTGGTTCACGTTTGAAATATACAGCATTGTTTTTTATGTAACAGCAGTTTGTTTCAAATTCTTTGTCAAAGAAGAATTTTTCTCCTGCATATTTTTTGCCAAATTCCAAAAGTTTTTCATCATTTGCATTGAAAACAGCAAAGCCCGGCCTTTTTTCCGGTGCAAACAAAGATGCTTTAGCTTCAAAGTATTTATCCAACCCACCATGCCAATCTATATGATCGGGAGTAAAATTCATCCATACAGCAATTTGAGGACGAAAACTTGGACTGTAAGTTAATTGAAAAGAGCTTACTTCACAAACAAAAAAATCTGTTTCCGGTGCTGAGCCTGTAGTTGGATCTTTTAACAAAGAACAAGGTGGTATGCCTATATTGCCACATTTTTCTGCTTTAAATTCTTTATTTAAAATAAAATTTGTCAGCTCTGTTGTTGTTGTTTTCCCGTTTGTGCCGGTAATTGCAATAAATGGTATTTGAGTTTCAAGATAAGCAAGTTCGATTTCGCTTATAACTTTTATGTTTTTTTCTTTGAGTTTTTGCATTACCTCACTGTTTGGAGGTATTCCGGGGCTGGTTACGGCGATATATGCATTGTCCATAAACTCATCAGAATGATGTTCAAATTCTGTTTTAATACCTTCTTTATTAAGTTCTTCTACTATATCTTTATCTTTGTCCGAAAAAGGTTTTTTTTCTGTAATAAAGCACTGTGCACCTTTATCATTCAAATATTTTGCTGCTGCAATGCCGCTTTTTGATAAACCCAATATAAGAACTTTTTTGTCAAACCATTTTCTAATCATAATTTTTGCCTTATTTATTCAAATACCAAAACAGTACGACAGCCCCCGAACAACATAGGAATGTAACTAAAGAAAATAATTTTACTATTTTTGTTTCATTCCATCCGCATAGTTCAAAATGGTGATGTATCGGACTCATTTTAAAAATTCTTTTTCCTGTTAATTTAAAACTTGTTACCTGAAGCATTACGGAAAGAGTTTCTATAAGATAAATTATACCAATAGGTATAAGCCAAAGCTCAAATTTTCCCATAACGGCTAATGTTCCCAAAACTCCACCAAGAGCCAGAGAACCTGTGTCGCCCATAAAGACTTTTGCAGGATATCTGTTGAAATACAAAAATCCTAAACAAGCACCCATTATAGAAGTACAAATAATAGCCATATCAACATTGCCCATAATGAGATTTATTGCAGCTAATGCAGCAAGTGAAATAACCATATTTGATGAAGCCAAGCCGTCTAATCCGTCAGTCAAATTAACAGCATTTGAAACACCTGTCACAAGAAAAATACCAAATATCGGATAAAGATAACCAAGATTTAATGTGTAATGACCAAAAGTTAAAAATGTCCTTCCACTAATAGTTACAAACATAACGGGCAAACAGGCAATTGCTATTTGCAAAATTAATTTGCCTCTTGCGCTAAGACCTTTATTTGCGTGATGTTCAAATTTTTGAGAGTCGTCTTGAAAACCTGCAAACATATAAAATATAAAAGTTATAAGTATCAAAAAAGCACCGGTAGAGGTTTTTTCTGCCATAAATAGAGAAATCACAGCAGCAAGTACAGCTGCAAAAACAAGAAAAATACCCCCTGTTGTTGGTGTTCCACCTTTTTTTGCATGAGACTCAGGAGCTTCTTCTCTAATATATTGTCCTAGCATTTTCTTTTTCAAAAAATCTATGTATGGTACTCCAAACAACAATGAAAGTACAAAAGCTATTAATGCTGCAACGATTGCAAGAATCATTTTTTATCCAACTCCTTAATTATCTCTTCAAAATTCATGGAATGAGAAGCCTTAAATAGTATTGTAGTACCAGCAGGCAAATTTTCCAAAATATATTTTGCTGTATCTTTGTTTGTATCAAAACTTATTGCATCATTTCTTTTTTCTGAACTCAATCCATTAACAATGGCTTTTGCCAGTGAACCAACGGTAATAAGCTTAAAATCTGTATATTTTTCCAAGAACTTTCCTATTTCTTCATGGTATAAAATTTCGTTTTTTCCCAGTTCTTTCATATCACCAAGGACAAGAGCTTTTGGCGGTTTTTGTGTAGAAAGAAAAGTAGAAACAGCAGCCTTTAGTGATTCCGGATTAGAGTTGTAGCTGTCATCGATTATATTGAAGCCGTTAATTTTGTGTATTTCCCATCTTTTTTCAATAGGTTTATATTCTTCAAGACCTTTTGCTATTTTCTCCGAAGATATTCCGAGTTTTAAGCCTGCATTAATTGCAAACAAAGCGTTTTGAATATTATGTTCACCTTCAGTATTCAATTTATATTTTTGTTTTTTGTATACAAATTCACTCGAATTTGTATAAAGTTTTATTGTTTCTAAATCCTTTGAATTTAGACCAAGATATATTGTTTGACCTTTATATTCATTAGTTTTTCTTATTAATTCAGTGTCATGTGCAAGTAAAAGACCTTCTTTGTGAAGATGTTTTGTTATTTCACATTTTGCTTTGGCAATATTTTCTACAGATCCAAGACGTCCTATGTGTGCTGTACCTGTATTAGCAATTATTGCTATATCGGGTTCGGAGTATTTTGACAAAAGTTCTATTTCTCCCAAACCTCTCATTCCCATTTCTACAATCAAAACTTCTGTATCTTTGGGCATAGAAAGCATTGTTTGACAAAGTCCGATTTCATTGTTGTGGTTTAAGATTGACTTGTGCATTTTAAACTTTTGTTGAACAACACTTGCTGTCATTTCTTTTGTAGTTGTTTTTCCTGAGCTGCCGGTGATAGCAATTGTTATAGGGTTAACAATTTTTTTGTAATACAAGGCAAGTTTCAAATATGCTTCAAGAGTATCTTTTACATACAAAACAAATGATGCATCAGAAAAAACAAGTTTTTTATCACTTGTGAAATAGCCTCTGGCGCCTTTTTCCAAAGCATTTTGAATAAAATTATGCCCATCAAATTTTTCACCTTTTAAAGGAAGATAAATGTCATAAGTTTCTATTTTTCTTGAATCTGTAGAAAGATTAAATGTCCCTGAAGGGTTTTTACACTCTAAAACTTGCGCTTCCGTGGCTTTTACAATTTCATCAAAAGTAAATTTCATATTAATCCAAACTTAAAAATTTTATTTGAAAAAAGGCTCCGTATACGTAAAAATTTTACTAAAAAATTTTGTCAAATACAAACTTATTAATTAAACAAGAAGTAAACCCACCCCGATAAAAAACATGCCTGCAAGAATTCCTGCCATAACATCGTGGTTGTCACCATATTCTCTGGCTGTTGGAAGTAGTGTATCTAAAGATATGTAAACCATGATACCTGCTACAATTGCAAACAAAATACCTATTGCCATTTGAGGCATAAATATTTTAATAAGTCCAAAGCCTATAAGTGCTCCAATTGGACCTGATACCCCTGCTATTGCTGAAAATAACATTGCATAGCGTTTTTTGCCTGTTGCATGATACATAGGCAAACCTATTGCTATTCCTTCAGGCAGGTTGTGAATAGCCATAGCAACAACAAGCGGAATACCAAGTTTTAAATCAGTACTTGCAACAAGAAACATTGTCAAACCTTCCGGAAAACGGTGAAGAGAAATTGCAATCGCTGTCAAAAGACCTGCTTTTTTTATTCTTTCATCTTCTTCGGATATATTGTGAGGTTCTTTGTCTATCATTTCATCACCAAAGTGAGCAGGTAAGAAATAGTCGATCAATGCTGCTATCGATATGCCGACAAAAAAACCGATAAATGTAATCAAGCCTGATTTGTCTCCAAAGTACATTTGAGTGTATTCATGAGAATCTTTTAAAATTTCAGTAAGTGCCATATAAATCATAACACCTGCTGAAAAACCAAGACCTACAGCAAGCATTCTAAGGTTGCTTCTTTTTACGAAAAAAGAAAAAGAACCGCCTACAATTGTTGCCAAACCTGCAATAAGTGTTAGTACAAATGCTATAATATAGTGATTGTCCATAATTTTATTATTTCTTAATTGATTTCTGCCAGTTTTTCTAATTTAAGTTTTTGATCATGTTCCATAAGAAGGTTAATAAGTTCGTCTAATTCACCTTCTATAACAGTCCAAACATTTAAATTTTGACCAATTCTGTGATCGGTAAGTCTACCTTGAGGGAAATTATAAGTTCTGATACGTTCGGAACGATCACCGGTACCTACTTGAGAACGTCTAAGATCAGTGATTTCCTGCATTTGTTTTTGTACTTCCATGTCATATAATTTTGCTTTCAATATTTGAAGTGCACGTTCTTTGTTTTGGAGTTGAGAACGTTCTTCTGTACAGAAAATCATAATTCCTGAAGGTTTGTGAAAAACTCTGACAGCGGTTTCAACTTTGTTTACGTTTTGTCCGCCTGCACCGCCAGAACGAGCTGTTGAAATTTCCAAATCATTAGGATTTAATTCTACTTCTACATCATCTACTTCCGGCATTACAGCTACTGTTGCTGTAGAGGTATGTACTCTGCCTTGTGATTCTGTTTGAGGTACACGTTGAACACGATGTACTCCGGATTCATATTTTAGTTTTGAATAAATACTATCTCCTTTGATAGAGATAATAACTTCAGAAACACCGCCTGCTTCGCAATCTGTTTTGCTTAAGATTTGAGATTGCCAGCCTTGTTTGTCAGCATAGCGAAGATACATTCTCATCAAATCTCCGGCAAAGATGTTTGCTTCGTCTCCGCCTGCACCACCTCTGATTTCAAGCATAATATCTTTGTCATCCATCGGGTCACGAGGCAGCAAAAGAACTTTCATTCTTTCTTCAAGTTCAAGATTTTTTGCTTCATTAGATTCAATTTCAGCGTGTAAAAATTGTTTCATTTCAGGATCAGATTCTGATTTCAAAAGTTCTTTTGCATCTTCAATAGCGTCTGTATTTGTTTTCCATTGATGATAAACTTCAACAGTTTCTTCCATTGCTTTTCTTTGTTTAGACAAATCTCTAAATTTTTCATAATCAGAAATTACATCAGGATCTGAGAGAATTGTTCCAAGTTCTGTATATTTTTCTTCAATTTGAAGAATTTTATCTAGCATATCTTTCATATTGTATTTCCTTTTAAAAACATATTAACGCAAGCATGAAATTTATAAAAGTGATGTTAAAAATTTAATAATGCAAAAAGCTTACAATTTTGTCAGAAAAAGTTTTTTGTTTGATTAACTCATATCCGTTTTTATTAATTTCTAAATTTTTTGGATGTTCAAGAATGATTATTCCATTTTCATTGAGCAGTGATAATTCTTTTACAATAATTAGTACATTATCATACAAACCGCTCATGTATGGTGGATCAACGTATATAACATCAAAAGTTTTGTTTAATTTTTTAATTATTTTTAAACTGTCGCCACAAAAAAAATCAGCTTGTTTAGCGGTTATTTCAAGTTTTTTTGCATTATCTTTTAGCAGAAAAAAAGTTTTTTTATCTTTTTCAATAAAACTTACATGAGAAAAACCTCTAGATATAGCTTCAAATCCCATTATACCTGAGCCAGAGAATAAATCTAAAAAACTTTTATTTTCAAAATCTGTTAATGAAAAAAGAGTACTAAAAATACTTTCTCTAACTTGAGACAGTGTAGGACGAACATTTTCTCCTTTTGGCGAAACAATTTTTCTTGATTTTAATTTTCCACCGGTTATTTGCATAATTTACTTACCCGATGAATTTCTAAGCTCATAAATTTCTTTTATTTGTTTTTCAGAAAGTTCTTTTGCACCGCCAAGAATCATAGAATTTATATATATTTGAGCAAATGTTTCAGCTGTTTCTGTCAGGTAATATGCTTCTTTTAAATTTTTTGCACCTATTATTATTCCATGATTTGCAAGCAATACAGCATTATGTTGTAGAAAATATTTTGCTGTATTATCTACAAGCTTTTCAGAACCAGGAAGAGCATAGTCTGCAACAGGAATTTCTCCAAAATAAAATACATTTTCAGAAATTATAGGTTTTGACAAAGGTATGTGACAAACTGCAAATGCTGAAGTATATGGAGAATGACAGTGGATAATAGCATTTATATCCGGTCTGAGTTCATAAATTTTATTATGAAGATTTTTTTCAGAAGATGCTTTTTTTTCACCTTCAAGAACTTTTGAATTTTTATCAATTAAGACAATATCTTCTTTTTCCAGATCACCAAGACATGTTCCAGAAGCTGTTATTAATGCATTTTCTTCATATCTTGCGCTAATGTTACCGGAAGTGGCTGGTGACATATTTTTTTCGTAAAGTTTTTTACCGTATTTTATTATTAAATTTTTGATTTCATCTTTTTTCATGATTTTAATATTACCAAACTTTTGGTTAAAATGATATAATAAATTGTGAAAAAAAGAGAGAGGTTTTTTTGTCTGAATCAGGTGTAAAAATTTTAAGTATAAATATGCCTAAACTCATTGACTATGAGCAGGTAATGCTTTGGCTTGATGAATATCAAAAAATTACTTCTCAAAAAACAAAAGAACATCTTCAAAATCTTATAACCATGACTTGTATGCCATTGGTAAAAAAAGTTGCAAGAACACTTGCCAGAAGAAGTACTGACCCTGTTGAAGATATTATCCAAGTAGGTAGTGTAGGGTTGGTGAAAGCGATTAGGTTATACAATCCAAAAATTAGTAAAAATTTTAAATCTTATGCGACTTATCTTATTACAGGTGAAATAAGACATTATTTGAGAGATAAAGCATCAATGATTAAAGCACCGAGAGCAATTCAAGAATTGGCTTATCGTGTACATAAACTTACTCTTGAAATGACAGATGAGATGGGTGAAAAACCTACAGATAAAGAAATTGCCACAAAAATGGATATCTCGGTTGATAAAGTTCAAGAAGCAATTGATGCTGATAGAAGAAAAACTACAATATCACTAGACCAATTGACTTTTCAAGATGATGATGATTATTGCAATTGGGGTGACAAAATTGCTGATGTAAATTATGAAAACATGCAAAGTCTTAGAGAAGACAGAATCATGTTAGCTGAGTCTTTAGAAAATATTGAACCTGCTTTGAAAGAGATTGTTGAACTTACATATTTTAAAGATATGAGTCAAATAGAAATAGCCAGCAAAATGGGTATTTCACAAATGCAGGTTTCAAGAAAATTGAAAAAAGCATTGACTCTATTACACGATATAATTAAAGAAAAACAAGCGGAAGTTTAATTATGACAACGTTTTGGATAGTTTATGCTTTTATTATAGGTTTGTGTATCGGCAGTTTTTTGAATGTTGTGATTTTAAGAGGTTTATCCGGAGAGTCTATTGTATTGCCTTCTTCTCACTGTACAAAGTGTTCTCACAAACTTGCTTGGTACGATAATATACCGTTACTTTCATATTTATTTTTAAAAGGGAAATGCCGTTATTGTAATGAAAAAATAAGCATACAGTATCCTTTGGTAGAACTTTTTACAGGTTTAGTTTTTGCTGGTGTTTTTTACAAATACGGATTGACTGTTAATACAATTTTTATTATGGCAGCATTATCTTTGTGTATTGTTATGTCTGTTACTGATATTAAAGAAAGAGTTATTTTAGATGGTCATGCATATTTTCTTATTATATTAGGTTTGGTTTACAATTTTTTTAATTTTGCCGGAGAAGACAGTACAAAAATTACTTTTTGGTTTTTAGGTTTAAAAATAACTATATTTCAGGCATTCATTCATTCTGTTTTGGGTTTGATTGGTGGTTTTGCGGTGATGGGATTGATTTCTCTTATTGCAAAATTAATCACAAAAAAGAAATGTTTTGGTGAAGGAGATGCCTATATTTTAGGTGCTTTAGGTTCATTTTTTGGAATAGCAAATGCCATAGTAATTTTGATTTTGAGTATATTTATTTGGGGTGGGCTTTCTATACCGGTATTTTTGTATAAGTGGTTTAAAGATAAAAATTATAAAATGTTTGGATCAATAATTTTGTTTATCCTTGCAGCATTTTTGTTTGCAGTAGGCGAATATTTTAATATTTTTACTTCAAATTTATTCCATTGGTTTGCATATCTATTGGTTGCTTGTATTGGACTGCATTGTTGCAGACTGCTTTTGCAATCAATAAAAGAAGGAGAAAAACCATTGGTTTTGCCATATGGACCTGCTCTTGTGATGGGTGCATTAATGGTAGTATTTTTACTTTAAATTTTTACTTCACCTTGTCTTAGAATTTTTATGTTTTCATCTATAGCCAATGCAACAGTAGAAGCCAATCCTTGACAGTTTTGATTGTAATCTTCAAAAACAAAGTCAACATTTTTCCCAACATTTTCGACAGCTTCTTGGTAAGAAGTTGCAGCGGGTTGATTAGAAAGGTTTGCACTTGTTGTCGCAAGGACATGTCCCTCTACTACTTCACAGAGCTTTTTGAATATTTCGTTATTAGGGACTCTTATGCCTACAGTATTTTTAAATGAAGTCATATAACTAGGCGTCAAATCTGTTTTTTCAAATATTAATGTCAAAGCTCCCGGAAAGTGTTTTTTCATCAAATCTTTTGCTTTAGGGGAAACATTTTTTACATATGGCAAAAGATGTTCTACTTTGTCAGACATTAAAATCAAAGGTTTTGAACGATCACGGTTTTTGAGTTCATAAATTTTTTCAACACCTTGTTCAGAGTTTGGCAAACACCCAACACCCCAAACCGTGTCTGTAACAAAAGAAACAACGCCGCCATTTTTGAGTGTTGTGTTTAGTTTTTCTACAAAATTTTTATCATCAAAAATCAAATTTTAAATCCTATTTTTAAATTTCATCAACTTACCTTTTGCTCTGCCATAAAGTTCAAATACATAAGGTATTTTTACAATAGCGGCAAATACACTGTAAACTATAGCGCAAATAATGGTAATTAAAACTATTTTGATTATTAAAAATATTTGAGTAGGTTCAAAATATTTATCCCACAAATTGTATGCGCCCAAACAAACATAATAAGTTGCAACTGATATTACAGCCATTTTTAAAAGATTTTTAAAATATATTCCATAATCCATGTGCATTTTTTTCTTGATAAGTAATCCGAGCCAAAAGCCGTTTATTAAAGTTACAAATGAAGTTGAAAGTGTAATACCGCCGATACCTAATTGTTTTACAAACAAAAAGTTAAGAATAAATTTAATTACAATTGATGATAATGCAACAAGAAATGGTGTTCTTGAATCATTGAATGCATAAAAAACTCTTGTTATAGAATCTCTGAAAACATAAAAGATTATAGAAATTGACAAATAACATAAGGCTTCGGATACCATCATTGTGGCAACTTCATTAAATGCTCCTCTTTGAAAAATCAGTTGAATTGCATTTGTGGAAAGAAGAATTATCAAAACGAGAATTGGGAAAGCTACAAAATTGAGCAGTCCAACACCTTTGTTGAAGTAATATCTTATGTTGTCATAATCTTTTTCACCTACGAGTTTTGAAAAAATAGGAAATAACGGTACCAAAAATGCTGTAACCAGTACTCCTACAGGAAATTGGAAAAGTCTGTTTGCATAACCTATAGCAGACCAGGCGCCTTCTTGCAATTGAGAGGCAAAAAACATGTCTACATAAATATATACCTGTCCTACTGTAGAACTCAAAATAGCAGGGAATAAAAGTTCTAAAATATTATTGTATTGAGGATTGTTAAAAATATCCAAATTTGGACGAAATTTGAAACCAAGTGATTTTAGTTTTGGCAATTGATAAACAAACTGGCACAAAGCACCGACAGTTGTTGCCAAAGCCAGTACAACTCCGGAATTGTCATGTCGTACAAGAGAGATAATTGCTATGATTGCAACACTCATTAATATTGGAGAAATATTCGGGATTAAAAATTCTTTGTATACAATCAAAATCCCGTAATATATTCCAACAACCCCGCCTACAACCAAAACAGGTGCCATAATTTTTAAGTGTAATGATGCAAGATGAATGAGTTGAGGTGAACCGTTAGCAATAATTATTTTCATTATCACATCAGAAAATACAAAAACCAAAATGCCTAATACAAGAAAAACCAAAAAAGAACTGGTTAAAAATGTATTAAAAAGTTTGTTTACCTTATCTGATGCTTTTGCATTTAAGTCAGGGATGAGTTTTGAAAAAACCGAAACAACCGCACTATGAAACGGTCCCCCTATTCCTCCTAAAAGGATAATAGAAATTGCAGGAATCTGGTATGCATAAAAATATGCGTCAGAAACCATGCCTGCGCCGTAAAAATTGGCTATAACAACATCTCTTAAAAAGCCTATAAGTTTGCTTATTATTGTAACAAAAGCAATTATCCATGCTGCTTTTAGTAAACTTTGAGTTTTTGTATTATTACATTCTTGAGAATTTGTTATTTCATTACTCATTTTTCGATTCTTTCAATTCCAGATATAGTCTTATAGGTTTTTTGTGCATATTTGTGTAAGGAAGAATGTAAGTGATTTTATTTTCTCCCTTTTGTATGTACTGTGTCAAATCAATTCTTTCCGGTTTGAATACAGTTGGCGGAATTTCTATCAATAACTCTTGTCCGTTAATGACAACAGTCAATTTTGTAAATTGAAGCTTGTTATCGACAACAAGAATTGCTTTTTTGTAGTTTGCAAAAAATCTTTGTATTGCTGTATCTTGACCGCTGTTGTTTGATAATGTAATTGGATATGTAGCAATTGAGGTGTTTTTGTAATAGTGCTGTATTATTTCTCCATAAGAATATCCTTTTTTGCCCATTGAGCCTGCACCCCATTGGCTCATGCCCACACCATGACCAAAACCTCCACCGTAGGCAACAACTTTTTTTGTACAAGTGGTGTTATCATTTTTATCTTTTTTGTTTTTTGTATTTGTATCTGTTGTTTGTATTTCAAAAATTACATTTGCAGATGGTAGGCCTATATTGTTTTTTTGGAAGACTCTTCTGATTTGAAGTTCTTTTTGTACGTTAAAAGTCCCTTTGTCTGTGATTATGTCTACAGACATTGCTTTTCCTGAGACACCTCTTTTAACAACTTTAATTTCTTTTAAATGCCCAAAGTCTTCAGGTTTTGTCAATTTTGGGCTTACAAAGCCTGTTGATGATTGTGATTTTAGAGTTTTTCTTAAAACGTTTTCAAGTTCATCAATTGACCATTCTTTTGTCCAGCGAAAATATGGTGAATCATTGTCAAAAGTTTCAGGTTTTGTTGTATAAAAAGTTTTTACATCATTTTCTGTATTTAGTGCTTTGGTTTTTGGATTATCTGGTACACCTTTTAGATATGGTTTTGGCATTCCGGGAAACATTTTTGTTCCGTTATTAAAATTGGTTGAAAATGCATTTTCATAACTTTCTGTATATCCTCCCGCCGTTGAGCTGTATAGTGCCAAAATCATTTCTCCGTCATAAAGAGCAACAAGGTTTTCTGTTTCTTCTACAGCTCTGTCGGATTCCGGTTTTTCGGTATTTGCTCCATAATATACTTGACAAGCTACAGAATCACAAACATCAAAATTGTGATAATTTTTTTCTCTTGGTTTTAAAACATAATTCCTTGCAAGAATAGCCTGTGCTTTTAATGCTTCTTCACCAAATCTTACAGGCATTTCGTTTGGAACAACACCTTTTAAATATGATTGCAAATCCAAAACGTTTATAAGGTTAAATTGATTATTTTTATTAGGTACTTTAGTTATTTCAAATGTGCCTCTGTAATATGCAGGTTTTCCTGCTCTTTTGAGGTTTGTAACAGTTACATAGCCGTTTTCTGAAGAAACTTCTATAGGTCCTTCAATTGCAGACGCTATTTTTGTGTTTTCTTGAAACACATTAAATAAATTATCCTGAATAACTACTTTAATATTTTCATCTGCACCAAAGTCTGAAATAACATTTCCTGTTTTTTTGTCGGTTAAACGAAAATTGCTAGTCGCACTGATGGTTATATTGTTGTAATAGTAATCTTTAAAATTTGTATTGCTAATACCAACTTTAACTATTTTTCCATCATTGGCGCAAACGGCGTTTGCAACAGTTGAAGATATTGAAAATAATGTTATTAAAAATAATGTTGTAAAAAGCTTTTTTAACATAGTTCTCTCTCAGTTAAATTTTATAATAAAAAAATAATTCGAGTCAGTTTGTTAATTTAAAGTAATTTTAATTGTAAATAAACAAAAAAAATCGGCTTCTTTCTATTGAATTCAGCCGAGATGGATAGAATTAGTATTACGGAGTTTATAGAGGAGTTTACATGAGCATGAAATCCTTGCAAAAAATTTTTTGCTAGTTTGGTTTTGTATTGTGAACAAATATTAAGTCAAATTTTATGATAGAATATTTTTTATGAAAAAAATTATTTTTTGGTTAGAATGCACTAGAGCTTACTCATTACCAATGTCAATTATGGCTTGGGCAATTCCGTTTTCATTGGGATATTTTAACGGTGGAAAAATTGTTTATGGTTTGATTGCTCTTTTAGGAATTATTTTTGTTCATCTTGGCGGTAATCTTTTTGATGATGTTATTGATTACAAAAGTTTTTTAAAAAATAAAAAAGAAAATGATGAAATAAATTTAAAAAAAGGAAAATGCAAATATTTTCTTGACGGAAGTCTTTCCTTATCAAAAGCATTGATTGTATGTGCATTATTTTTTGTTTTTGCATGTTTAATAGGGTTGTATTTTATTTATTTATATAAAATTCCTGTTTTAATATTGATGATAATCACAGGTGTTTTGTGTCTTTTTTATCCAAGGTTAGGTTATTTGGGTTTGAGCGAAGTTGTTATAGGCATAATCTTTTCACCGTTACTTTTTACAGGTGTTTATTATGTTATGACAGGAAGTTTTTCTCAAAAACTTGAATGGATGTCTATTTCTTTTGCTTTTGTTGCTATTTCTCTTTTGTATACTGACTTTTTTTTGGATTATAGTTCAGATAAAAAAGACGGAAAAAGAACTTTGCCGATATTGAGCGGCAGCAAAAATAATGCGTATTATTTGTACATATTTTTAATATTTTTGATTTATGCAAATTTGTTTTTAGGTATTCATGCGCATGTTTTTTCTGCCAAATATTTAATTATATTTTTATCTGTTTTTTCTGCACTAAAAACAATCGGAAATCTTCAGCATTTTATTGATAGTGAAATAAAAGATCAAAAAGAATTTTTGTATGTTATGAATGATGTACAAAAATTTGTTGTTATTTTTGCATTTTTAACAATAATTGCTTTTTATTTGAAATAAAAATTTATTTTAAAAGTTTTACGCATGTAACAATTTTAAGTGTAATCATTACAATAGTTTGTAAAATAAATTTTATTATATTATAATGTTAAAGCTTAGAAGCACGTGGTAGTTTCGTGATGATAAACAGAACAATTTAACGAAATTTTAGTGCTATGAAAAGTGAATATAAGACGGGAACTTGAGTTTTTCGTAGGTTATGACACTAGATTAAAAGTGACTGGAAATCAAGAGAGAATGGCTTTAACTTTTCAAGAATTAATTTTAAATTTATCAAAATTTTGGTCAGACTACGGTTGTATAATTCAACAGCCATATGATATTGAAAAAGGTGCTTCTACAATGAATCCTGCAACATTTTTGCGTTCATTGGGTCCTGAACCATGGAATACAGCTATGGTAGAACCTTGCAGAAGACCTACAGATGCCAGATATGGTGAAAATCCAAACAGATTGGGTCATTATTTTCAATATCAAGTTATACTTAAACCTTCACCGGACAATGCTCAAGAGCTTTATTTAAAAAGTTTGGAAGCAATGGGTATTGATCTTTCTCAACATGATGTCAGATTTGTTGAAGACAATTGGGAATCTCCGACATTAGGAGCTGCAGGTGTAGGTTGGGAAGTTTGGCTTGACGGTATGGAAATTACTCAATTTACATATTTTCAACAAGTAGGCGGTTTGGAGATTAAACCGGTTGCTCTTGAGTTGACATATGGTTTAGAAAGAATTGCTATGTATCTTCAAAACGTCAATTCTGTATATGACGTTATGTGGAACAAAGAATTAAAATATGGCGAAATTTATCTTCAAAATGAAATAGAACAATCAAAATATAATTTTGAAGTTTCAAGTGCAGACAGATTATTCAAAATGTTTGATATCTTTCAAGAAGAAGTTGAAAGCTGTGTAGAAAATAAATTAGTATTACCTGCTTATGACTATGTTTTGAAATGCTCTCATACATTCAATCTTTTGGATGCTCGAGGTGTAATTTCAAAAGACGAAAGAATTAATTTTATTAACAGAGTCAGACGAATGGCTGCGATGGTAGCAAAATTGTATGTTGAACAAAGAGAAGAGTTAGGGTTTCCCTTACTTAAAAAATCAACAATAGTAAAATAATATAAGGATATTTACATGAGCCAACAAGATGTAACAGAAGTAGGACTGGTAGAAAATTTTGTGTCTAAACTTTTAAAGACAAAAAATCCCGATGATATGCTTGCACAATCTGCCGAAACAGGGTTAAAAAAATCACTTAATTGGGTAGATTTGATAATATTAGGTATTGGTGCAGTAATTGGAGCCGGTATTTTTTCTATGGTAGGTTCTGCGGTCGTAGGTACAGATGGACATGGCGCAGGTCCTGCTCTTATCATATCTATGATAATTGCAGCAATAGCTTGTATCTTTTCTGCGTTGTGTTATGCAGAGTTTGCTTCAATGATTCCTGTATCAGGCGGTGTTTATACTTACACATTTGCAACAATGGGTGAGTTAGCTGCTTGGATGGTAGGTTGGGTATTGATGCTTCAATATACAATCGGAAACATTGCTGTAGCTTGTAGTTGGACAGGTTATTTGTTACAATTTTTAAGAGGTTTTGAACCTTATGTTAAGGCTTTGCCTGCTGTATTGCAGCCAGTTATGCATCATATTATGTATCCGCCATTGTGGCTTGTCAGTGATTATGGTTCAGCAAAAGCTGCATATTTAAAAATGGGTATGAACCCTGTTGACCATATTCCTCATATTTTTGGATTTATTCCGTTTTGTGTGAATATACCTGCAATATTGATGATATTGCTTGTTACTGCAATTCTTGTTAAAGGTATTTCTGAATCTAAAAACATGGCGGGTATTATGGTTATTATAAAACTGCTTGTTATAGGTTTGTTTATTGGCGTAGGTGCTTTTTATGTAAAACCTGACAATTGGACTCCTTTTATGCCAAACGGAATAGGTAGTGTTCTTGTCAGTGCATTTACAATTTTCTTTGCATATACAGGTTTTGATGCTATTTCAACAGCAGCAGAAGAAACAAAAAATCCGCAAAAAGATATTCCTATAGGTATTATTGGTACATTGGTTTTGTGTACTATAGTTTATATTTTTGTTGCACTTGTTTTAACAGGTGTTGTCAGATGGGATATGATTAATATCCATGCTCCGATTGCACATGCTATGCAAATGACAGGACAAAGCTGGGTTGCAGGATTGATTTCTGTTGGTGCTTTAACAGGTTTGACTTCTGTTTTGCTTGTTATGCAATTGGCAGCAACAAGAATTTTGTTCTCTATGGCTAGAGACAATTTCTTCCCAACAATATTGAAAAAAGTTCACCCAACATACAAAACACCTCACGTTATTACTTGGGTTGTTGGTATTGCAATGATGATTGGTTGTTTGTTCTTAGATTTGAACTTAGCTGCTCAACTTTGTATATTTAGTGTGTTTACTTCTTTCATTATTGTTTGTGTTGGTGTTTTGATATTAAGAAAAACTGATCCTGAAAGACACAGACCGTTTAAAGTTCCATTTTCACCATTGTTCCCATCTTTAGGAATACTTTTATGTGGTGGATTAATGGTAGTTGCTATTATAAGTATGGGTAAAACAGCTTTATTGTTCCCATTGTGGTTGTTAATCGGCATTAGTATTTATGCAGGATACGGTTATAAAAGAAACAGACGTATTGAAAAAATAGAAGAAAAAAGACAACACAATAAAGAAGCAAGGGAACAAGCTGCTATTCAATCAAAATAAAAAAATATGTAAATAAAAAAGACCTTCTGATTTAAAAGAAGGTCTTTTTGTTTTTATTTTTTAATTCTGCAATAAAATAATTTTTTTTAGCCTTTATCGATGTTATAATTATTATACAAAAAGTATAAGCAGAGGGTTTACAATGAAAATAATGTTTGTTTCTGCGGAAGTTGCACCTTTTTCTAAAGTAGGCGGACTTGCAGATGTTGTTGGTAGCTTACCAAAAGTTTTAGAAAAAATGGGACATGAGGTTGCCATTTTTACTCCATTGCATGGTTGTATAAATCAGCAAAAATGGGGTATTGAAGAGCTACCTAATTCTAAGCTAACTATTGATTACAGCTATGGACAATATTATTTCAATTTAAAAATGGCAAAATTGCCTGGGACAGAAAATGTAAATGTTTTTTTTCTTGATAACAGTAAATATTTTGCTCCGTTTCATGAAATCTATCCAAGAAATATAGATACAAGATATGAGCATGAAAGATTTATTGCTTTTTCTCATGCGGCAATTGAATATGCAAAATTGTTGAATTTTAAACCTGATATTATACATTCAAATGATTGGCATACAGCAATGATTCCAATTTATATGAAAGTAAATTACAAAGATGATCCGTTCTTTAAAGAAACAAAAAATTTCTTTTCAATTCACAATATTGCATATCAGGGTCAATGGTTTGATGATTTACTTTATTTTGCACAAATTGATCACAAAGATGTTTGGAACTGTTGGGGTCTTGAACACTTTGGAATGCTTAATTGGATGAAAGGGGCAATAAATTACAGTGACAAAATTGTTGTAGTTTCTCCAAATTATGCGAAAGAAATAAAAACTTATGAAGGTGGAAAAGGTCTAGACTGGACATTAAATCATAATGCTCATAAGCTGCTTGGTATTTTAAACGGTGTTGATTATACGGTTTACAATCCTGAAACAGATAAAAATTTAGTTAAAAATTATGGTATAAAAAATATTCAATATAAACAAGAAAACAAAAAAGCAGTAAGTGAACAGTTTGGCTTGTCTTATGAACAAGATAAACCGCTTATTGCTGTAGTATCAAGACTTGTTGAACAAAAAGGTTTTGATTTGTTCGGACCAGTATGTGAACAAATGAAAGAACTGGATGCAAACTTTATTATATTGGGAACCGGTGCTCAACACTATGAAGATATGTTCAGATATCTTTCAGGAACAAGCTCTAATATAAGAGCCAGAATAGAATTTTCTGCAGCACTTGGAAATTTGATGTACGCGGGCGCGGACATGTTTCTTATGCCATCGGCATTTGAACCTTGCGGTTTAAGCCAGCTTATTGCTCTTAAGTATGGTACGATTCCTATAGTTCGTGCTACTGGCGGATTGGACGATACTATTATCGGTTATCCGATGGAAAAAGGAGACGGTTTCAAATTCTGGAACTACAGTCCTTATTCAATGATGGATTGTTTGCGTTATGCAATAGATATCTATCAAGACAAAAAAGATTGGCAGCAATTAATAAAAAATGCAATGGCAGCTGATTTTAGCTGGGACAAAAGTGCACAAGATTATGTAAATGCATATAAAGAAGCTCTTGGAAAATAACCAAGAGCTTCTTAAAAGATATTTGAATTTATAACTTATGCCAAGTTAATTAATCTTCTCAATTCATCAGGTCTGCTTGATTTAGCCAAAGCATCTTCGGCAGAAACAAGGTTTTGTTTGTAAAGGTTTGCAAGAGCTGTTTCAAGTGTTTGCATACCTTGACCTGCACCTGTTTGAATTGCAGAGTACATTTGTGATGTTTTACCTTCTCTGATAAGGTTTGCAATAGCACCGTTTACAACCATGATTTCTTGTGCCATTACACGACCTTTTTTCTCGCCTTTTTTATTAATTTTAGGCAGCAGAGTTTGTGAAAATACTGCAATCAAAGAGTTTGAAAGCATGATACGTATTTGTTGTTGTTGTCCTTGTGGGAAAACGTCAATGATACGGTCAATTGTTTGGCTTGCAGAAGATGTGTGAAGTGTTCCCATTACCAAGTGACCTGTTTCAGCAGCTGTAATAGCTAATGAAATAGTTTCCAAATCACGCATCTCACCTACGAGGATAATATCAGGGTCTTCACGAAGTGCAGATTTTAATGCATTTGCAAAAGAACGTGTATCTTGTCCGAGTTCTCTTTGGTGAACTACACTTTTTTTGGATTTGTGAACAAATTCGACAGGGTCTTCAATGGTCAAAATGTGTTCATTTCTTGTTTCATTAATATGGTCAATCATTGAAGCAAGAGTTGTAGATTTACCTGAACCTGTAGGACCTGTAACAAGAATCAATCCTCTTGGTTTTTCAGTAATTTTTCTTACAATCGGAGGTAATCCTAAAGTTTCAAAAGATGGAACTTCTGTATTGATTGTTCTGAATGCAGCAGCGTATGTGCCATTGTTTTTATAAACATTTACACGAAAACGGCCAAGACCGTGGATGCCGTATGAAAGGTCAAGTTCCCATTCTTGTTCTAATTTTCTTCTTTGTTCATTGTTTAAAATAGGGAAAACTAAAGTTTCAACGTTTTCTGCAGTAAGAGCAGCTTGATTTGTTCTTACGAGCTTACCGTCAATACGGAAAACCGGAGGTAGATTTGCAGAAATATGAATATCACTGGCACCATTTCCTACAGCGGCTTCCAACAATTCTTCTATTAACATTTTTTGCTCCTGCTATATCTTCTTATAAAATTAATTTGGTGCTATAATTAAGCACATCTGATAAGATTTTACAATTATGTAAGTCTATTGTCAAAGAAAATAAAACGGAGAGAGGATATGCCACAAATAAAACCGGTAAAATTAAGAGATTTTGAAATAGGTGGGAATAAATTGTCTATTCTTGCCGGTCCATGTGCAATAGAAAGTAAAGATATTTTGTTTACAGTTGCGGAAGCGTTGAAAAAACTTACTCAAGAGCTTGATATAAATTATGTTTTTAAATCCTCTTTTGACAAAGCAAACAGGAGTTCAATAAATTCTTATCGCGGACCAGGACTTGAAAAAGGTTTGGAAATGTTGGCAGAAGTTAAAAAAGAATTTGATTTGCCAATAGTTACTGATATTCACACACCGGACCAAGCAGCTGTAGTGGCAGAAGTTGCTGATATAATTCAAATTCCTGCTTTTTTATGCAGACAGACAGATTTGCTTGTTGCTGCAGCAAAAACAGGTAAAATTGTTAATATCAAAAAAGGCCAATTTTTGGCTCCGGCACAAATGGCTCCTTTGGCAAAGAAAGTAATTGATTCTGGAAATGAAAAAGTATTGTTCACAGACAGAGGAACAAGTTTTGGTTATAACAATCTAGTTGTTGATATGAGAGGGATTCCTATTATGCAAGAAATGGGATATCCTGTAGTTTTTGATGCGACACACAGTGTTCAACTTCCGGGTGGTGCCGGAGATTGTTCTTCAGGTGAAAGAAAATATGTCTCTACTCTTGCAAAATCTGCTATTGCCGCAGGAGCTAAAGCACTATTTTTTGAAGTTCATCCTGAGCCTGACAAAGCTTTGTGTGATGGACCAAACATGCTTTCTATAGAAATGGCAAAAGATACATTTAAAATTTGTAATGATATATTCAAGCTTTTGAATAAATAGCAAATTATATTTTTTGGAGTTTTCATGAAAATATGAAAACAGTATTTAATGCAATAAATGCTTTTGTAAAAGATTTTGTAAAATCTCCAAAAGTTAAAATACAAACGGTTCCTCCGGCAAGATATGGTCAGTTGCCAAGAAAAATAGTTAAGAATTTTTCTTTTAAAAACAAGCTTCTTGGCGATTTATTTGTGCATACTTATCCAACTGATAGAACAAATCTTTATTTTAGGACAGAAATTGCAAACAAACTTGGAAAACCTCTTGCCAGTGAACTTTATCAAATAGAGCCGTCAACAAGAAATATTTATGGTTTTCAAATTGTTACAAATGAGGAGTATCGACAAAAAGGGTTTAGATTTGGTGAAATACTCAGACTTTCAAGTATTATTGAAATGATTGAAAACACTAGTCGTTATATGAGAATTACTGCAAGTAAATCAGCTGTTTATTTTCATGCCAAATATAAATTTCAATCTGATATAAATGATTTTAAAAAAGCTGAACATATACTTTCTTCAATTATAAAAGATAAGTCTGATGGCTTTTTGGATTTAAAAAAAGAAGCTTATGCTATTTTGCGAAATTTGAAAAAAAATTCTGAAAATTTACCCGAACTTGACAAAATATTTCTTCAAACAAATGCACTTGTTTCAAAATATTTGGAAAGAGCATTGAAAAGTTCTAATCCTCAAAAGATGCATCCTTTTAGTGAGTCTTTACCTATGATTTTGACCCGAAAACATGTTATGAAAAACAAAGAATTTTTTAATAAACTTTTAGAATCGCACAATATAGAGTATAAAATATGATTAATGCAATTAAAAATTCAATAATATCTTTTAAAAAAATACCATTAAAAACAAAAAATGATTTAATATTTGCTACTGATTATAAAATTCAAAGAAAAAATGAACCCGATGTTTTTATCAAATCCGATTTGGATTATGGTCATAATTTTTTTATTACTAAAATAGCCGATGAAAATGATAATTTAATTGCAGTAAATCATTTTGCTTTAGACAAAGCAGATGGCATTATAGAAACATCAGCAATGAATGTTTTATCTAAAAATTATAGAAATAAAGGCTTGGGTACAATAATGCATTTGGATAGGATTGTGGATTTGCTTGAAAATGATATGGATAAAATAGTATTGTTTTCTACCGGAGAAGCAGCTTTGTTTCATTCTAAATTAAAGTTTGAGCCTGATTTAAATAATGGCGAACAACTTGAAAATGTTTTGACAGAAATTTCTGCAAAAAATTGTAATAATATGCCTGAACTTAAACCAATTGTCAAACGTGCTTATAATTATATAAATTCGTCTTCTTATTTTAGTCAAAAAAACTGTCTTATTGAACCGGATTTTGATAAAGCAAATAAAATAATTTCTGAATATTTACATATTGTTAACAGTAAAAATTTGTCTAAAAATGATTTGTTTCAGTATAAGCTAAATAGTGATTTCAATATGATTTTGACACATGATAGTGTTATGAAAAATAAAGAATTTTTTAACAAACTTTTTGAAAAATATGGAATTGATTATCAAATAAATTAAAAAAATAACAATAACTTAGGCAATTTTTTAAGATTGAATGTTTTCATGAAAATATGGTAAGTGTTAGTTCAATAAAAAATAATTTGTCTAAGTTAAAACTTTATGCAGTTCCGGTAAATGGTCATGAAGTAAAAGTTTTTGACAAAATTCCGTTAAAAAATGCAAAGATTAAAGATCTTTTTATGCGTGTTGAACACGAAGGAGGAGAGCATTTTAATATTATTTTAGAAAGCCCAAATATTGCTGGTGCAATTGGCAAAGAACAAATCTCTATAAACCCGCCATATGACAGAGTTTGGGGTTCTTTAACAGAAGTTGTTGAAAAATTTCGTTCCAGTAAAAGTCCAAAAGGTAAAATAAAAGGTGCTCGTTTGGGTGAAGCAATGCGTTTGGGTACGATAATAGAAACTCTTGAAAATGGTATGAAAGCAATGGATATCTATGCTATGCCTCAAGCTGTTTTCTTCCATGCAAAATATGGTTTTGTTCCTAAAATTACATCTTATAAAGCTGATTTGATAAAAACTTTAGAAAATATTGCTTCAAGAAAAAATCCAAAACTGCGTGTTTGTTCACAACGAGCAAAAACTGTTATTGAAAAAGTTAAAAAACAAAAATCAGGTATGTGTGTTTCTGATTCTATTGCAAACGAAACCAGTAAAATTGCTAAAGATTATATAGATACTGTCATAAAAGAAAAATTGCCTTTTAAAAGATATACATTTAAAAAAGATATAGATATGGTTTTGACAAGAGAAGCAATTATAAAAAACAAAAAGTTTTACAATGCTCTTTTTGAAAGACATGGTATAGATTATAGAATATAAAAAAACTCCCTATTAAGGGAGTTTTTATTTTGAATTTTTAGAATAAAAATTCTTCACGTCAAAAGCCTTGTTCACATGGACACTGGGTTCACTATCGTTCACACGGCGTGCCCGTCAGAATCCGCCTCTTGGATTTCCTTCACGCTCACAGAGCTTCGCCTGTTGAGCTTTGCTCAAGCCGGCTTTGTCTGTTTGCTCCTCGGACTCTTTGCACTCCGTCCGTCCGGAAATCCGCTATACAGTGCCGGAATTCCAACTGTGAAGATATGCTTCTTGTTCAGGAGTAAGAGTGTCAATTTGTATACCCATAGAATCAAGTTTGATTTTTGCAATTTCAACATCAACTTCGTGAGGTAAAGTATACATTTTGTTTTCCAATTTGCCTTTATTTTTAACAATATATTCAATACCCAAAGCTTGATTTGCAAAACTCATATCCATAACTGATGCAGGGTGACCTTCTGCAGCAACAAGGTTAACAAGTCTGCCTTCAGCCAATACATAAATTGATTTTCCGTTTTTCAATTTATATTCTTCCAATGATGGTCTGATTTGTCTGATTTCAGTTGTTTCTTTTTTCAATCCGTTTACGTTAACTTCAACATCAAAGTGACCTGCGTTGCAAACAAAAGAACCGTCTTTCATTGTTAACATATGGTGAACGTCAACAACATTTTTGTCACCTGTAATAGAAAGGAAGATATCTCCAACTTTTGCAGCTTCTGCAATTGGCATTACGCTATAACCTTCCATAGCTGCTTCAAGAGCTTTTAGAGGGTCAACTTCTGTAACTATAACATTAGCACCAAGTCCTTTAGCTCTCATTGCAGC
This sequence comes from Candidatus Gastranaerophilales bacterium, assembly GCA_944323475.1. Classification (GTDB taxonomy): domain Bacteria; phylum Cyanobacteriota; class Vampirovibrionia; order Gastranaerophilales; family Gastranaerophilaceae; genus Limenecus. The sequence continues at coordinate 30,501 of CALUSQ010000004.1, read as the reverse complement.
ACCTTTACCGCACCAGCCGTATCCGCAAACAACAAAAGTTTTGCCTGCAAGCAAGATATTTGTTGCACGAATAATACCGTCAATAGCACTTTGACCTGTACCGTATCTGTTGTCGTACAAGTGTTTTGTTAAACTGTTGTTAACACCAACTGTAGGAAATCTCAAACTTCCGTCAGCTTCCATAGCTTGAAGTCTTATGATACCTGTTGTTGTTTCTTCAGTTGTACCAATTATATTAGGTATCAAATCTTGTCTTTTTGAATGAATAGTTGCTACCAAATCTGCACCGTCATCAATAACTATATGAGGTTTGTGGTCCAGAACTTCTTGTACGTGTTTTGCATAAGTTTCAGATGACTCACCTGCATAACCGAAAACAGGAATACCCCAGTATTTTACAAGTGCTGCAGCAACGTCATCCTGAGTAGAAAGTGGATTTGAAGCAGCCAAAACAGCATCAGCTCCGCCTTCTTTCATTGCAATACACAAAGCAGCTGTTTCTTTTGTTACGTGTACGCAAGCTGTCAATCTCAAACCTTTAAAAGGCTGTTCTTTTCTAAACCTTGCTTTTATTCTTTCCAAAACAGGCATGTCTTTCATTGCCCATTCGATATTGTTTTTACCTTGTTCAGCAAGTGCCATGTCTTTTACATCACACTTTAATTCAGTTGTTGTCATTTATTTCTCCTTATGGCTTTAAAACCTTTTTATCTCTAAAATTGTAGCATGAATATATTATTATTAAATTTTTTACAAAAAATTCTTAATAAACTATAATAATGATATTGTCAGTTTGGAAGGAATTAATTTTATGAAGCTTACGGTTTTAGGTGCAGGTTGTTGGGGTTTAACTCTTACATGGCTAATGACAGACAATTTTGAAAAAGTTTGTGTATGGGGTAGAGATATTGATATATCTGATGATTTGAGAAACAACAAGCATGTTTCAAAACCGTTGGAAATTCAACTTAAAGATAAGGTAGAAGTTACTTCAAATCTTGAAGAAGCGGTTAAAGATGCAGATATAATTCTTCTTGTCGTCGCAACATCAGGTATTAGAGATGTATGTCAAAAGCTTGCTAAAATCGGTTTGAAAGATAACCAAATATTGGTTAATACTTCAAAAGGTCTTGAATTGCCTTCTCTTATGAGAATGAGTGAAGTTATGAAGGAAGAGCTTCCAAACGCTAACATAGCAATACTTTCAGGTCCGACTTTAGCAAAAGAAGTTTTAATGGGTTGTCCTACTGCAGCATCTGTAGCTTGTGAAAACAAACCCGAAATTTCTAAATTTTTACAAGAAAAATTGACTGTTCCTTCAAAATTCAGACTATACACAAACGATGATGTGATAGGTCTTGAACTTGGCGGAAGTTTAAAAAACGTTATAGCTATAGCATCAGGTTTTGCTGATGCTATGAAACTTGGTGACAACTGTCGTGGAGCTTTGCTTACAAGAGGAATGGCAGAAATTACAAGAATTTCTGTAGCACTTGGTGCAAAACCATCTACATTATATGGACTTTCCGGCATGGGTGATTTGATAGCAACATGCTCAAGTCCTATGTCTCGAAATTTTACCGTAGGTTCTATGCTTGGTCATGGCAAAAAAATTGATGATATTCTTAAAGAACTCGGCTCTGTTGCAGAAGGTGTTAAAACTTCAAAAGCTGTTTGTGAATTGGCAAAAAAATTGAACATAGAAGTGCCAATTTCTTCAGCAATTTATGAAGCAGTCTATACTGACATAACACCTCAAGAACTTTTGAACAAGCTTATGAACAGAAAATTAAAAGATGAATAATATTAATTTTCTCTTTTTTCTTCTTTCATGCTTGTTTGAATGTCGGCTTGGTCATTGAATGCATTGATAAAATGAGAATATCTTTCCATTCTCAATTTTAACCATGAAAGCATAGTTTCTGAACCATACACCTCAATTGTCCTTGTTCTGGAGTATTGTTTGTGTGTTCTGTTGTAAGACTCATCGATGTAAGTTTTGCACTTGCAGTTTAACTCTTCTACTAAATCGTAAAGAGTTTTTAACCATGCAGGTTGAACCAGTGCTTCATTTACTGAGTATTCGAGAATCATTTTCTTCCTTGCTTTCTTCTTAGCTACACTATTTATAAAATACCCTTATTTAGGTCTTTTAATCATTGAGGTGACGATACTTGAATTTCCACATGTTTTTTATCGGCTTGTGTAGGTAAAACTTAAATAATTTTACTATATTTGTAACAATAGTTTACAAATGACAGTGCTATATCTTTGCTTTATAATTTAATAAATTAAATAATTCAGAGGAATGCAAGTGAATTTGACTGAAAATCAATTGATTAAAGATATTGTAAAATCAACAAATTTAAGACATATAGCTATCATTATGGATGGTAATAGACGTTGGGCAAAAGAAAAATTTTTGCCTTCTGCTGTAGGACATCAAAAAGGTGTTGAATCTCTAAAAAAGACAATGAGAATTTTTGATGAATATGGCATAAAATACCTTACTGTATATGCATTTTCTACAGAAAATTGGAAAAGAAAAAAAGAAGAAGTCGAGTTTTTAATGGGATTGCTTGCAAAAACACTTTCAAATGAACTTGATGAAATGCACAAAGAAAATGTAAAAATCAAATTTTTGGGAGATGTAGAAAAACTGAACAGTGAACTTATAAAAATTGTTCGAAATGCTGAAGAAAAAACAAAAAATAATACAGGTGTAAACCTAAATATAGCTTTTAATTATGGCGCGCGTGATGAGATTACAAACGCTGTTAAAGCAATAATTAAAAGCGGTATCAATGCAGAAGAAATTACGGAAGAAACTGTTTCTAAATACCTTTATACAAGAGACATTCCAGACCCTGACCTGTTAATAAGAACAGGCGGAGAAAAACGTATAAGCAATTATCTTTTATGGCAGCTTGCATATTCTGAGTTGTATGTTACAGATACTTTCTGGCCTGATTTTGACAGAAATGAATTAGACAAAGCTATCAAAGAATACGAGCATAGAAACAGAAGGTTTGGAAAATAATTATGATAAAAATTGCATTGGGTACATCAAACCCTCACAAATTGGAAGAAATAAATGATATGCTCAAAGAGCTTCATCCAAAAAGCATAGAATTTGTTCTTGTTGAAGGTAATTTTGATCCTGTTGAAAATGGAAAAACTTTTGAAGAAAATTCATATATAAAAGCTGCAGAAGCAGCAAAAATTATGGGTATACCGGCTTTGGCTGATGATACTGGCTTGTGTGTAAGAGCATTGGACGGTAGACCCGGTCTGTATTCCGCAAGATATGCTCCGGATCAAAAATCAAAAATATCAAAACTTCTTTCTGAATTGGAAGGTGTAAAAGATTCTGATAGAGACGCCTATTTTTCTTGTACTATGACTTTGGCAGCACCGGATGGTACAAAATTGCATACAAGCGTTGGTAAAATTGATGGTTTTATTGCTCAAAAACCTATGGGTGAACATGGTTTTGGCTATGACCCGTTATTCTTTATTCCGAGTTTGGACAAAACAATGGCTGAGCTTACTTTGTATGAAAAAAATACACTTTCTCATCGTGCAAAAGCATTGAAACCAATGGTTGAATGGATTGTGCACAATTATAGTTAATCTGTTTTTGGTGCAACGTCTGTTCTCACAAGGGGCATTCGTTTCACTCAGCCCCGTCAAAATCCGCAAAGAAAATCAGGCTTTTTGCCTGATAATTTACTGCATCTATTCAAATTAAAATATATATTTAACAAGGGAAAAGTTAAATGTTTTCGGCTATTAGCATATTATATTTTGTATAACATGCTAATGTTTGAATCATAGCTGTCTATAACTTCTTGAAGTTCTTTTGCTTTTTTTGTTGTTGAATCTGAGAAAAGAACATCTTTCAAGAAAGAAAGTTTGCTGGCCAAAGGATTTTTGTTATATTTTTGGTCATTAGCTGATTCAATAAACTGATCTACAATAGCTTGTTGAGTGATGGTAGCCATGTCTTGTTTGAAAACAGGTCTTGAAGCGTATTGTTTATGATTATTATTTATTTTTGAATAGTTAAATGTATTTATACCATTTACTTTCATTTTTTTGTCCTTCGTGTTTGTAAATTGAATTAAGTGTTTTAACTACACTATTTATTACATTTTCATTATGTACTATAAAGTATTCTTTGTCAACCCCTATTGTAAAAAACTTAATAATTTCCTAAAACCATTATTAATATTGAATTGTTGATAAAGTGCATTTTTTACACTTAATCATCTGTTTTACATGATTTTTTATGATTTCTTATATAAATGAGAAGTATAATTCTAATACCCTCCATGAGGGTAATTGTTTTTTATTCAAAAAAAGATTTAAATATAAATAATCTTTTTCATACTTCCAACTATTCTTAATTCCAGACAGCTAGGGCTTTTCCAAGCTAAAAGCCCTATTTTTTTCTAACAAAAAGTTATAGTTAAAAACATGTGAAAAAGTGTATTTTTGACAATTATAATTTTTTACAGGCATGCTTATATAAACAATTCTTTTAAAAATAAATAATTTAACTATTCTTTATTAATTATTGAGGAAACAATTTCTTCGTATTTGCCTGTTGATTTAAGAATAAAGTCGCACAATTCTCTGATTGCACCTTGACCGCCATTTTTTGAAGAGATAAATTTTGCGTATGTTTTTACTTCTTTTACTGCATCATTTGGACAGCAGGGTAATCCTACTTTTTTTAATACACATATATCAGGCAAATCATCACCCATATAAGCAATTTCTTCTAATTTTAAATTGTATTCTTGCATAAAATCATTAAGCGCAGCTATTTTATTTTTGCAGCCTTCATATAGCTTTGTCATACCAAGATTTTTAAATCTATGGCGAACAGTTCCGTTTTCTCTTGCTGTAATTATTGCAGTAATAAAACCGGTATTTTTTAGCATAACGATACCTTGGCCGTCTTTTGCATTAAAAGTTTTGTATTCTGCTCCATTTTCATCAAAAGTTAATGAACCGTCAGTGAGAACGCCGTCTACATCTGTAACAAGAGCTTTTATTTTACTGGCTGCATATTTAAATTCCAAATTTTCCATTTAAGCAACTCCTGCTTTGAGCAAGTCATGAATATGAATCAATCCTACAGGTTTTCCATTGTCTTCACAAACCGCCAATGATGTGATTGAGTGTTTTTCCATAATATGCAGTGCTTTGGCTGCAAGGTCATTTTGTAGAATTACTTTTGGGTTAACGGTCATAACATCTTTTGCTGAAAGATTTGAAGTATTGTCATATTTCAAAAGTGTTCTTCTTATATCACCATCTGTGAGTATACCTGTCATTCTTCCTGTATTGTCAGTCATAATTGCACAACCCAATTTTTTGGCGGAGATAAGCTGGATTGTATCGTGGAAGTTGTTATTTTCATTTACTACAGGAATTCTGTCGCCTGTAATCATTAAATCAGAAACATGATAAAGGACACCGCGACCCAATGCTCCGGATGGGTGGAACATAAGAAAATCTTCTTCGGTAAATCCTCTTTTTTTCAAAAGACATATTGCTATTGCATCACCCATTGCAAGTGTAGCTGTAGTGCTTGCTGTTGGGGCTTTGCCTAGAGGGCATGCTTCTTTTTCTACTGATACATCAAGTACTACATCTGATTTTTTGCCGAGAGTAGATTCTTTTTTGCCTGTCATTGCAATCATTTTTACGCCAAAACGTTCAATCAATGGCAGTAGGTTCATCAATTCGGCAGTTTCTCCGCTGTTTGAGATGGCGATTACTACGTCTTCTCTGGTTATTATGCCCGAGTCACCGTGGGTACTTTCTGCAGGATGAAGAAAATATGATGGTGTTCCTGTAGAAGAAAGTGTTGCTGCAATTTTTCTTCCAATATGGCCTGATTTTCCCATGCCTGTAACTATTACACGACCTTTGCATTGATATAAAATTTCTATGGCTTTTTCAAAATCTTCATTAATTCTGTCTTTAAGATTTAATATAGAATCTGCTTCAATTTGAAGAACTTCTTTTGCGAGATCGCAGATAGAGTTAATTTTATTTAAAGTTTGCAGCATACTTCCTGTCCCTCTTTTCTTATATTAATTATATGATAAAACATTTGTTTTTACCATTCATATTAATATTTATATCTTATAGACCAGGTGGTTAATATACTATTAAAAAATTTCAACCATCAGGTTGATGAGAAAATACTTCATATAGAGTAACTTATACATGAGGGATAATAATTAATCTATATGGTTGATTTCAACTCTTAAATGGTAAGAAAACTTGGGTAGGAAAACAAAATAGTGGAACTCAGTGGATTAGATATTACTCTAAGACGTATGCAGGCTATAGAAAGTACATTCAATAGCTTGGCTAATTTTGGATCTGAACCTGTCAGACCGGATCAGGATTTTCAAAAAATCTTAGATGCGAATATGTCTGCAAAACCTGCAAATAGTTCTTCTCCTTTTGCTAACAAGATTTTTTCAAGTGAGTTGAACAATATATCAAGCGGAAATGCAGACATAGATAGTCTTATTGAAACATATAGTGCAAAAAACGGTCTTGACAGTGCGTTTGTTAAAGCTGTTATTAAACAAGAATCAGGTTTTCAACCCAAAGTTACATCAAGCTGCGGAGCTATGGGACTTATGCAGCTTATGCCTGCAACAGCTAATTCTCTTGGCGTGAAAGATGCTTATGACCCTGAGCAAAACATTGCAGGTGGAACAAAATATCTCAAAGGTTTGTTGGACAGATTCGGTGGAGACAAATCTCTTGCTCTTGCGGCGTACAATGCAGGACCAAATGCTGTAGCAAAATACAATGGTATCCCACCTTACAAAGAAACTCAAAATTACGTTAAAAATATTATGAGCATGTATCAAAGATACAGTGGAGGTCAACAATGATATCAAGAGGCATCGATATAGCAGCAAAAGGCATGATGAGCTTGATTGATTTTCAAGACTCTACTGCAAACAACATTGCAAACGTAAATACAGCAGGTTACAAAAAAGAAGGACTTTCTTTCAGAAATGTATACAATGCTCTTGTTGAAGAACCTGTTGAAAGAAACAATCCTAAAAATCAAGATGGAAGACTTGTTGGTGAAATAAGTATGGGCTGTGTTACAAACAGACTTGTTCATCAATTTACACAAGGAACACTTTCTCGTACAGAAAATCCTTTGGATTTGGGTATAGAAGGTGATGGTTTCTTTAAATTGAGAGCACCTGACGGAACTATTACTTATACAAGAAACGGTTCTTTTTGTATTAATTCTCAAAATTTATTGACTGACATGCAGGGTAATCAAGTTTTGGATGATCAAAACAGACCTATAAGAATAAATCTTGTTGAGTTGAATATTAAGTCTGAAAAAGATTTGAACGTAAATGAAGACGGAACAATTGTTGCAACAAGAAATGAAAATGCTCAAGCTCTTCAAAAAATTGGTATATTCGATTTTGCAAACAAAGATGACATGATGGCTGTAGGTACATCAATGTATGTTCCAAAAGATATCACGACAAACCCTGAATTGAGAGCACAGAAATTTTCGGTTCAACAAGGAGCTATAGAATTATCTAACGCAAATATTATTAATGAAATGATAAATTCTATTAAAGTTTCAAGAAATTACGAAACACTCAGTAGTTTTGTAAAAGAAAAATCAAATCAACTGTCACAAGCAATAAACCTTGGCAGATTGAATACTTAAAAATAAGGAATGAAAAGACTTTTAACTAACCGCGGGAGAGAGATAAATGTTAAGATCACTAACTACAGCAGCAACAGGTATGATAGCACAACAAAACAATTTGGATATTGTTGCAAACAACGTTGCTAACGTAAACACAACAGGTTTTAAAAAATCCAGAGCAGAATTTCAAGATTTGCTTTCTACAGCAATCAGGACACCTGGGGCAATGATTACACAAGGTACTTATCAACCGGTTGGTGTTGAAATCGGGCTTGGTGTAAAAACATCTGCAACAAGAAAAATTATGACCGGTGGTGTAATGCAAAGCACAGGTAACAAATACGATATGGCTATTGAAGGAGAAGGTTTTTTCCAAATAGTCAGACCTGACGGAACACTTGCTTATACAAGAGATGGTTCTTTTGCACCTGATGCAGTTGGTCAGTTATGTACTTCTGACGGATATCTTTTGCAACCACAAATTACAATTCCTCAAAACACTACAGAGGTCAATATCACACCGGACGGAAATGTTTCAGTAAAAGTTGGTAATGACACAACTCAAACAATTGTAGGTCAAATTCAGTTAGTAAGATTCCAAAACCCGACGGGTTTACTTTCAATAGGACACAATTTGTATGTAGAAACACCTGCTTCCGGAACACCAATCCCAGGTACTCCTGATCAAGACGGTTTGGGTTCTATCCAACAAGCATTTTTGGAAGGTTCTAACGTTCAAATTGTTGATGAAATGATTAACTTGATTAAAGCAGAAAGAGCTTTTGAAACAAATTCAAAAATAATCACTGCGGCATCGGATATCTTGAGGACAACAAATCAAATCGTAAGCTAGTAAAAAATTAAATTAAATAACAAGGCAGAATAAATTGAAAAAAGTAATCAAAACATTATTAATATTATCTATCTTTCTGACAACAGCACCTTTGTGTTTGGCTCAGGAAGTTTCTGCTGAAAAATTTAAAACTATTGTTGCAAACCAAGCTAAAAAAGACTTGCTTAAATATGATATTGATGAAGCTGAAGTTACAGTAGGACAAATACCATTGAGCAGTTTTACATTGCCTGATGGCAAAATTTCTGTAGAAATTGTTTATACTTCAGACAATATTACGGCAAGAGAATTCAAAAAAATAAATATCAGTGTTAATGGCAAATATGCAAGAACATATTATGCACCTATTGAAACAAAAGCATACAAGCTTGTTGCTGTAGCAAAAGAAGTTATTCAAAGAGATAAAATAATTCCGCTTCAATCTGTAGAGTTGAGAAAAATGAATGTTGTCGGAAATTTGAATAATACAGTAAATCTCAATGATATTTCAAAAGAGCTTGTTGCAAAAAAAGTTTTTTATCCTGGTGAAATGATTACAAGAAGGTATACAACAGCAAAACCCGATATTGTAAAAAATGCAATGGTTACAGTGAACTTTAGAACAGGTGCTGATTTGAATGTTGCTGTTGAAGGTACGGCACTTATGCAAGGTAACATTGGGGATACTATCCAAGTAAAAAATAAACGATTTAACAAAATCTATACAGGAGAAGTTACAGGAATAAACCAAGTGCTTGTCCGAATATAAAAAGCTTTTTAGGGGAGAGATAAAATAAAAAATGTGTAAGATTAAAACAAAAAAATTAATAAAAAAAGCAATAATAATCTGTGCTGCTTTAATGTGTTTTGTAAATATTGCTGATACAGCTAAAGCAGAATCTTTGTATGCTTTAAATCTGACACAATCATATTATTCAGAACCAAAATCTTTGTTTGGCGGAGTTAGAGCTCGTTCTGTCGGTGATTTGGTAACAATTGTTTTGTCAGAATCAATTACATTCAATGATTCATTGAATTATCAATCTGACCGTTCAGCCAATACTGTTGATAATTTTACTAATTTTATCAACAAGATTTTACCGGGGACTCCATTAAATAATCAGTTTAATAACTTTGGCGGTTCTAATACTGTAGATTCTACAACAAGTAATCAACGTCAATTGGGTATTAATGACTATGTTACTGTTCAAGTTGTCCAATTGTTACCAAACGGAAATTTGATGGTACAAGGTAAAAAGACACTTGTAAACGGAAATGAAAGAGTTGATTTTCTTGTCAGCGGTGTTGTAGATCCAAGATTTATAGACCAAAAAGGTCAAGTTTATTCCAGAAACGTAGCTAACTTCCAGTTCGCTCTTGCAGGAAAAGGTACTGTTTCAAGAGCAGGCAACGAAGGTATCATAAACAGAGCAGTAAGATATCTGTTCTAGATAGAAATTTGAAGGAAAAAAACATGAATAAGTTTTTGAAAGTAATAACAGTAATATTAATGATAGCAGGCATGGTTTCATCTGATGCAATGGCAACAATGGTGAGAATAAAAGATATTGCCCACGTTAAAGGAGTTAGAAACAACCAGCTGGTCGGATATGGTGTTGTTGTTGGTTTGCCTGGTACAGGTGACAATTCACGTTCTACACAAATTACAAACCAAATGCTTTTACAAAACCTTGGTACAGTGATTGAACAATCAAACTATATCCAAAAAGGTTCTTCAGCTGCTGTTTTGGTTACTGCAACAGTTCCTCCGTTTGCAAAAAACGGTGACCAAATTGATTTGACAGTTTCTACAATGGCTGATGCTAAAAGTTTGGAAGGTGGTGTACTTGTTCAAACTCAATTGAGAGCGCCAAATGGTGAAATTGTTGCTATCGGTCAAGGACCTGTTTCTGTTGGCGGTATTTCAAAAGATTCAAACGGTACAAGCACAAGAACAGCTATCACTACAACAGGTAGAATTCCAAGAGGCGGTATTGTTGAAAGAGATATCAATACAGTTATTGGCGATGAAAATACTCTTACATTACTTTTGGACAAGTCAGACTATACAATGGCGACAAGAGTTGCTACAGCAATCAGCAGAAATGTTACAGCTGCAAAAGCTCTTGATGGCTCAAGCATCAGAGTTGCAATTCCTGCAAAATTTAATGATGACAGAATAGCTTTTCTTTCAATATTAGAAAATATGATGGTTGATGCAACGAGAGACAAAGCTCGTGTTGTTGTAAATGAAAGAACAGGAACAATTGTAATAGGTAGTGAAGTAAAACTTTTGCCTGCTGCGGTTGCTCATGGAAATATTACGGTTACTGTTCAAACAACAAATCAAGTTTCACAGCCTGAATCCTTCTCTGGTGGCTCTACTACACCGTTTGCAAATAGTGCAGTTTCAGTGAACAAAGGTGGTGGCAGCTTGGTTACAATGCCTGCAAACAGCACTTTAAACGATTTGGTTAGAGCATTGAATGCAATCGGAGTTGCTCCAATTGACCTTATCTCTATTATGCAGGCTTTAAGAGAAGCAGGAAGTCTTCAAGCAGAAATACAGGTGATTTAATTATGTCATTAATATCAGCACAAACAGCAAATATATCTCCGGATATCATAAACCACGATGTACAACGTTTTGGTGACATAAAAAATATGAAATCACCAAAAGCACAGTTGGAAAAAGTTTCTAAAGAATTTGAAGCAATCTTTGTTACAAAAATGCTCAATACTATGAATAAAACTGTAGATAAAGAAGGCGGTATTTTTGGCAATGATGACAAATACATGGATAAATTTAAAACATTTATCTTTGATGAAATAGGTCGTGATATCGCAAAAAATCCAAGGACAAGTATTGGTTTTGCAAAACAAATATATTCTCAAATGGAAAGATATTTACCTAAAGAACCGGAAACAGCAGAAGTAACAACTGCTCAAAATACTAATGTAATAAGTCATATAGAACAAAAGAAAATACAACCTCAAGTTACTGTTTTTGAGGCAGAAAAACCGGAAAGAATAAATCGAGTCGATAAGGAGATATAACTAAAAAATGCTAGGGTCAGTTAACAATTCGTCAAATGTAAGCGCAATCCAATTATTAAACGCAGCAAATGCATTTAAAAACAATGCTGCAATAACAAAACCAATTGAACCTCAAGAACCTTTCACAACAGAAGGCACAGATCTCAATGATAACAATATATTAAAAGGACAAAATATAAATGAAATTAAAAAATATGCAGAACTTGCAGGTGAAAATAATCTTACCGAAGACGATATAAAATACGGACTCAGCTATGGCAGAAGCGTAATAGTTGAATATCTTGCATAAAAATAACTCACAACAGGGAGAAAATATGATACAAGAACAATTAAAAACACTTGAAAATATTATTGATAAAGAGATTGACGGATATAAAAATATAGAAAAACTCTATATCGATAAAAAAGAAATTCTAATCCATGGCAAAGGGACTGACCTTTATGAAGTTGATACAAAGATTATAGATACTTACAAAAATATCAACAATCTTTCTGAAACACGAAAAAGTATTACAAAATCAATGAATATTCCAACATTTTCTTTAACAGATTTGATTAATAAAATTCGTACGGAAGATGAAGTTACGGCAAAGAAATTTGAACAAAAAAGAGATGAAGTTAAAGAGTTAGCACAAAAAATATATAAACTTGAAAAAATTAATGTAGAACTGGTAAAACACGGAATATATATTACCAACAAAACTATAGAAGCAATGCTCAAAGGTGTTTCAATTTCGACAAAAGAATATAACAACAAAGGTCAAAACATTTCAAATGAACAGTTAGAAATGTCTTCAATCATTGAAGAAGCATAAAGGAAAAAATTATGACAACATCACTTATTGGTATTTTGAATATGTCACAACAATCTCTGGCAAATAACCAGACAGCTTTGACAGTTGTAAGTAACAATATTTCGAATATGAATAATACTTCTTATTCGAAACAAACTGTTAAATTTAATGCTATTCCTGCATATGACACCTATAATTGGTGTTCATCAATTGGTAGCTTACAAATAGGTCATGGTGCTGAAATTACCGGTATATTGAGAAATAGAGAACAATGGCTTGACAACTATTTGCGTGAGCAAAATACTGCTATGGGCTATTACAATCAGATTGGTGGAATGACTAATAATATCGAAAACCTATTGAATAATGAATTAAGTTCTACTGGTTTGCAAAAACAATTGTCAGAATTTTTCTCAGCATCACAAGCACTCACGGCAGAACCTACAAATAATGCTTATCGTATTGCATTTTTGCAAGCTGCACAAGGTGTTGCAAACCAGTTAAATAGTATGTCTTCAACCATAACTGCTCAAAGAACACAGGCTGTGGGTGATATAAATGATCCTGATACATTTAAAGATTCAACAATAAAAATGACAACAGATTCTTTAAATGAAAAACTTAAACAATTGGCAGAGGTAAACGGTAAGATTGCTCAATCTTGTGCAAGCGGTAGTGCAAGCAATGACCTTTTAGACCAAAGAGATGCTTTGCTTGATGAATTGTCAGAAATGATTCCTTTAACTACGACTACTAATGAAAATCTTACAGTTAATGTATATATTGGAAACCAAACAGTACTAAAAGGTGGAGAACAAAAATTATTTTTCAATGCTGTTCAAACTGATGATGACAACAATCCTGTAAAAATACAACTGGTTGATTCAGAAGGAAATGTTAAAAACGACAATATAAATGATACTTTGACATCAGGAGCTTTAAAAGGTCTTTTGGATGTTGGTGGTACAGGAAGTCTAAGTTACAAAAGTGTGTTAAATGAAATAGACAAAATTGCAAAAGCATTTGCTGAACAAATGAATAATATTCAAACAGGCATAGGTGCTGATGGTGTAGCTGATTCAATTCCTTATTGCTATGCAAATACTGATCCAAAAACTTTGACACAAGCAACAGAACCTTTGTTTATAGCTTCTGATGGAGGCGATTTTACTGCAGCAAATATTAAAATTAATGAAAATATTTTAAACAATACAGACTTGCTTGCAACAGCTAGAGGTGATGCTACATTGGAAGGTAGTTCTGCTATTGGTAATTCTGCTAATATGGCTTTATTTAACGGATTGGAATCTTTAAAAATTCCTGATTTGAATAATGGTGGTACAGGTCAAACATTGAGTGAATTTATTAAGACACTTGTATCTGATGTTGGATCAAAAATAGAGTCTTTAAATAATAGTGCAACTGCACAAAGTAGTATAGTGCAACAAGCAACAGAAAAAAGAGCAGAAAAAATGGGTGTTAATTTGAATGAAGAATTAAGTGATTTAATCAAATTTCAACGCTCTTATGAAGCTTCTTCAAGAGTATTTTCTATTGCAAATCAGCTTTTGGAAACACTCGTAAACTTAGTATAAAATTATGAGAGGTTAATATGATAGTAAGAACAACAAGTTATACAAATCAAAGCATACTAAATTCGGTTTTGGAACAAGAAGCAAAACTTTTTGATGCATATAATAAGATTAATAGCAATAAAAAATTTACTAATATTTCTGAAAATCCGATTGATGCTTCATCTGTTATAGGACTTAATAATCAATTAAACAGAATTGGATCTTATGTAAAAAATATCCAAACAGCTACAACACAAATAAATGTTCAAGATACAGCATTTTCAACTACTATTGACAAATTGCAAAGAATAAATGACTTAGCAATTCAAGCAGCAAACGGTGCAGGTGGTCCTGAATCTATTAAGGCGTGCCAAACAGAAATAGAAGAACTCAAAAAAAGTATTGTTGCTCTTGCAAATACAGAATATAACGGTATTTATATCTTTGCCGGAGCAAATTCTGAAACTGTTCCTTATACATATAATGAGGAAACAGGCGAGATTTTGTACAATGGTACACCAGGTTCTGATCCAAATTTTGAAAGAAAACTTGAAATTTCAGAGGGTGTGAAAATAGGTATAAATGCAGCTGGGGACAGTGTATTTGGTGCTTATGATCCTGCAAATCCTGATGACCCTGATTCAAGTTATGGTTTATTCAAAGTACTAGGGGATTTGTCAACGGCTCTTGAAAATGGTGATCAAGAAGCAATTAGAGCTCAGTTAGATAATATTCAAGGTTCAATAGACCACGTTTCCGAGACTCAATCTATTTTTAGTGCAAGCGTGGCAAAATTGGAGATGACACAAACAAATCTTGAAAATACAAAGTTGGCTTTGACATCACAAAAACAAAACTTGGAAGAGATTGAACAAGCTACGGCTATTAGTAACTTTTTAAAAGAAAATTATGCATATCAAGCTTCTATGCAAGTATTTATGCAAATGCAGAATAATTCGCTTATGAATTATATGTAGTGATTTTGACGGATCTGAGTAAAACGGATTTTTATATGAATTCGGATAGAACTCAGATCGAAAGTCAAAATTCAAAATAGCGAATTTTCTTAAAACAATTTAATCTTACCATTTATTACGGGCGTTACTAGGGATATAAAAATAGTTCTGCCCTTTTTTTTGTTATAAATTTTTCGAACCAAAATAACAGTTGTATTTTTTCTCATAACCGATTGTTGTTTTGGTGTCATGCCCAGGGTAAACTTCTATGTCATCATCAAGATTGAATAGCTTGTTGACTATAGAATCTCTGAGTTTTTCAAAACTTCCGCCTTCAAAATCTGTTCTGCCGACAGAAGTATAAAACAAGGTATCTCCTGAAAAAAGAGTTTTTCCAATAACAAAGCAGACACTACCGGGGGTGTGACCTGGCGTATGTATTATTTTGATTTCATTTTGACCAATTTTAAAAGAATCTTTGTCAGTAAATGTTTTAATATCTTTTGGTGGTTCAGCATTGGCAACAAAACCGAATTTTTCCAATTGTTTTGGAAGATTTTCTACCAGATATTTGTCTTTTTCGTGTATATATACCGGTACAGATACTATTTTTTGAGCATCTCTTTCTCCAAATATATGATCAAAATGTCCATGTGTGTTTAATATATATTTGAGTTTTGCGTTATATTTTTCTATTTCATCTTTTATAACTTCAAAATCTCCACCAAGGTCTATTACAACAGCCTCTTTTGATTCTTCATCTATCAATAGGTATGCATTTGTACCTATTAACCCCATGGGGAATGTTTTTATTATCATAATCTCTCCGTTTTATGCAGTATGTTTTGAAAATTATACCACATAATCGAGCGACTGTTTATTAGCCTCAATTTCTGCTTTTTGAACAGGGGTTCTGCTTTCTTCAGGAATATTTTCGAGTTTTTCTATCCTTTTTTGAGCGTATATATTTTTTATTTTTGTAGCAAGTTTGTTTAAAAAATTGTTTTTAAAAAGAGGTTCTTTATCATAAAAAGGTCTGTCTTCTTCGACATCAGAAATTTTGACACTGGCAACTGATGGCACATTGCTTTTAATTTGCCAGTTTTTTTCGGGTATTGGTATTTTTGATAATAAACTTGCGTAGACGACCATAATTTCTTTTATTATAAACCACGTATTAAAAATTTTTTGCTAATATTTTTTGAAAATTTAAGTTTGGTAAAGAACTCGAAAAATATATGTTTATAAGCTAATATATAATAGGGAGAGACTATAAATACATGAATCTCGGAGCATTAAGCAGTTTACTCAAGAATAACGATATAATAATGGCAATCGGTATTGTCATAATTGTCGCTATGATGATTATTCCTTTGCCTCCGATGCTTCTTGATATTTTATTGACATTGAATATTTCTCTTTCCGTAATTATTTTATTAGTTTGTCTTTTTATAAAAGAGCCTTTGGAGTATTCATCATTCCCGATAATACTTCTTGTTGCGACAATTTTTAGATTGGGTTTAAATGTTAGTTCAACAAGACTTATCTTGTTAAACGGAGCAGCCGGTGAGGTAATTAACTCATTCGGGCAATTTGTTGTTGGTGGTAACTATATTGTCGGTTTTATCATTTTTATCTTGCTTGTTGTTATTAACTTTATGGTAATCACAGGCGGTGCAACAAGGGTCGCAGAAGTATCAGCAAGGTTCACATTGGATAGTATGCCGGGTAAGCAATTGTCTATCGATGCGGATTTAAACTCAGGATTGATTAATGAAGACCAAGCAAAAGCAAGAAGACGAAAACTCGAACGCGAAGCTGATTTTTACGGTACCATGGATGGTGCTTCGAAGTTTGTTAAAGGTGATGCGACAGCAGGTATTATTATCACGGTGGTAAATATTTTTGCAGGTATTGTAATCGGTCTATGGCAAATGAAAATGGATATCATGACCGCATTGAATACTTTTACTATTTTGACAGTTGGTGATGGTTTGGTTTCACAGTTACCTGCTTTGTTGATATCTTTCTCAACAGGTTTGATAGTTTCTCGTGCGAGCGGTCAAGAAGATTCTTTGAGTGATGATATCAAAAAAGAAATGTTTTCTAACCCTATAGTACTTGCTATTGTATCTGTTCTTTTGTTTTTACTTGGTATGGTTCCAGGTATGCCGACCATTCCTTTTATAATGGTTTCTTTGGCTTTGGGCTGGATGGCTTATAGTAAAAATAAAGCAGAAAAAGACAAAAAAGTTGCTGAAGAAAAAGCAGCAGAAGAAGCCAAAAAACAAGAAGGCGGTCTTGGTGGTGTAAAAGCAGGCAAGAAAAAGAAAAAAGCAACAAGAGAAAGTGTTATGGAACTTTTGAATGTTGAAACTATAGAAATGGAAATTGGTTATAGACTTGTTCCATTGCTTGATGTTGAACAAGGCGGTGATTTGTTAGAACGTATTGCACAAATAAGACGTCAAACAGCATTGGATTTGGGTATTGTTTTGCCGTCTATAAGAGTAAGGGATAATCTTCAACTTGCACCTAATAACTATCAAATAAAATTGAAAGGTGTACCGATAGAAACGGGAGAGGTATATCCTGACAGAAGCCTTGCTATGAACTCCGGCGGGTCTGACAATGACCTTAGTATAAACGGTATCAGTGCCATAGAGCCAGCTTTTGGTTTGCCTGCAATATGGGTTGAAGAAAAGGACAAAGAAATTGCAGAAACTTATGGTTATACTGTTGTAAGCCCTTCTGCTGTTATTTCTACTCATTTGACAGAGGTTATCAAAAAGAACGCAGCAGAGATTGTTTCACGTGCTGATATTCAGCAGCTTATTGATAATTTGAAAAAAGAAGTTTCTGAAGAATATGTTGCAGATTTAATGAAAGATTTGACAGTTGCTGAAGTTCAGCAAATTGTATACAATTTACTTAAAGAAAGAGTTTCTGTAAGAGATCTCAAGACAATACTTGAGGTATTGAGTTTGCAATCTCGTGTAAGCAAAAATGCTGATTACTTGACAGAACAAGTAAGACAGGCACTTTCCAGAAGTATCTGTAAACAAAATTTGGCTGATACAGGTGAGTTGTTGGCTGTAACACTAGCGCCGGATGTTGAAAATACTATTGCGCAAGGGGTTAGCCCTGATGGTTCAAGTCTTACTCTTGATCCGGAATTTACAAGAAAACTTTTGGACAATCTAAACAGCGAGCTTGAAAGAGCAATCAGTACATCCGGAAATCAACCTGTTATTTTGTGTTCTTCGCCAATAAGACTTCCGTTTAGAAGACTCATCGAAAGAACGTATCCACAAATTGCGGTTATGTCGTATAATGAAATCAGTAACAATGTAAAAGCCAAATCTATAGGTGTAGTTAAAGTTACATCGGTAAGAACTTAAATTTTAAATTGACCGGAAAGAAATAAAGTATGAAAAAAATGTTGAAAAAAAATCAAAAAATATGTATAGTCTCTGAAGATATTAAAGGTTCTTTTTCTTCAAAGATATTAAAAACAGAGAAAAATCTTTTTGAAGTTGCGATAAATTCTGATGATATTAATTATTATAAAAAAGGTTCTGATATTGAAGCTTTTACAGTTGTTGACGAAGGTATGCTTTATTTTAAAGCGAAAGTGGATACTATAAAAAATAAAGAAAATATTTTAACAATTTCTTTTGATAAAAAAGATTATGAACTTCTTCAAAGACGTGAATATACAAGAATTGATTTTGAAAAAGAATTTACTCTTAAAGATACTGACAGCGAGTATGTCTGCAAGACTATTGATATTAGTGCCGGTGGTATGAAAATTTTGCTGGATAAAAAAATCTCTGTTGCAAATGATTATCCGATACAATTTTCTTTAGAAAGTAATATACCTATAGAATGTTTTTTCAAACCTATTCGTATAGATGAAATGCTTTCAAAAAACAAAGTTGTTAAGTATGTAGTTTCGGGTAAATTTGTAGCACTAAAAAATATTGATAAAATCGCAATTGTACAATTTTGTTTTAAAAAACAAATGGAAAATAAAAATAAATAAAAACTATGGCAAAAGGAATAAAATATGCAACAAAACTCAGTGGGATGTCAGCAAGTCTGACAGTGTTTTTGTGTAGTGCTATTATTTTTGCAAGAACAAAAGGAGCAATAGATTTAGACACTCTAATTTATTATTTTTGCATAGTTGTTCCAGGTGCATTTATAGTTGGTTTTTTAAGTTTTTATATTGGAAAAATATTTGATAGCAAAAAAAAGAAAAAGAAATTAAATAAATTTATAAGATAAAAGATTTAGGTAAAAATATGAAAAATCCGGCAAAAAATTTTAGAACAAAGCTAAGTACACAATTTGCAGCATTTACTACAATGCTTATTGCAATAACAGTATTTTGTATAGCTTGGTATTCTATTGCTACAGTGAATAATCTGGCACAGCAAATTACTGCTCAATCAAAAGATTTGAATGATTCTATTTCTATAACATTGTTTCAAACGTTGAGTGAACAATTAGGCAGTGGTAATTATAAAAAACTTCAAACAACTGCACAAAAAATGGTAGATAGCAATGTTGTAGCTGTGGTAACAGTAAAAAACCTTGAGTCTGATAATGTTCTTGTAAAAACGGAACCAAGTATGAAATTAAGAGAGGTTTTTAAAGAAAATAAAATATCTGACAAATCATTACAACGAAAAGCTAAAGAAAAACCTTTGGCTGAAAATATTTATAAATTGTCCGTGGTAAAAGATGGAAAATTAATTGAGCTTGGTTTTTATAATGAGCCTATTACAAAAATTTATTTAGACATGCTGCGAGATAACATGCTCGCAATGGTCTTTATTTTTATTTTTCTTGGTTTTTTCTTATCAAATTTAATTTCAGGAATTTTAATAAAACCTATTAACATTTTAATAAAAAGTTTGGGAGATTTTGCAAAAGGTAATTTTTCTCATCGTTTGGAAGAAACAAATTATCTCGAAATAAATCGTTTAATACGTTCATACAATGATATGGCAGAATCTCTGGAAAAACTTTACCAATCTTTGGAACAACAGGTCAAAGATAGGACAAAAGAATTGGAAGCTGCATATTCTGAATTAAAAAGCACCCAAGCTATGATGGTTCACTCAGAAAAAATGAAATCCTTAGGTGAGTTGGTTGCAGGTATTACTCATGAAATTAACAACCCAGTTAATTTTATATATGGCAATCTTATTCATTTAAAAAACTATACTAACGATTTAATGTCAGTAATTGATGCTTATACAGATTGTGATAGTGATTTGACAGAAGAACACAGAAACAAGATTCAAGAACTCAAAGAAGAAATTGATTTGGCTTTTCTTAAAGAAGATTTGCCTGAATTAATAAGAAGCTGTCAAGAAGGAACAGAAAGAACTAAAAATATTGTTTTGGATTTGAAAAATTTCTCAAGACTTGAAGAAGCTGTTATCAACAATGTAGATCTTCCAAAAGAAATTGATACAACTTTAAATATTTTACATAATAAACTTAAAAATAAAGTTACTATTCATAAAGAATATCAAGAAAATATGCCTCATGTAGAAGGCTTTGGCGGTCAATTGAACCAAGTGTTTATGAATATTCTTGATAACGCAGCTTTTGCTATTAAAGAAAAAGGCGATATATGGATAAGACTTAAATCAGACGGTACTAATGCTATAATAGAATTTGAAGACAATGGCTGTGGTATGGATGAGAATACTCGTAAAAAAGTTTTTGATCCATTCTTTACAACAAAAGAAGTTGGCCAAGGTACCGGTTTGGGTATGGCCATAAGTTATAAAGTCATAAAAAATCATAAAGGTACAATAGAGCTTATGTCAGAAGTTGGCAGAGGTTCAAAATTTATTATAAAACTGCCTTTAAAAATGCATTAAACTCTATAAAGAACGGATAGAATAAAATGGATAAATACAATATTTTATTAGTTGATGATGAAGAAGACAATTTGGCACTTTTGTACAGAACTTTGAGAGGTACATATAATCTTGAAAAAACTACTTCTCCTCTTAAAGCTTTGGAAATACTAAAGGAGAAAAATTTTGAACTTGTAATTTCAGACCACAAAATGCCTGAGATGGATGGTGTAGAATTTTTGAAACAAGTTCAATTAATGAAACCTCAAGTTATGAGGATACTTTTGACAGCATATTCTGATGCAAATATTCTTATTGATGCAATTAATTATGCCAAAATATACAGATATGTAAAAAAACCTTTTAATCCTGATGAGTTACAGCTTATAGTTTCGTCGGCTTTAGAATACTATCAATTAAAATATGACAATGACAAGCTTATTGCAGATTTAAAAGAGCTATTTTCAGGAACAATCAAGGCTATTATGGAAGCTTTGGATGCAAAGGACTCTTATACATCAGGAAGAAGTAAAAGAATTACATATTATTCAATACAAATAGCTAAACAGCTTGGTATGTCTTCGATAGATGTTGGAAAAGTTGAGTTAGCGGGAATGCTCCACGATATCGGTATGATAGGTGTGTCTGATGAAATTTTGTATAAGATAGATTCTCTTTCTCAGGAAGAATATGATGAGATTAAAAAACATATAACATATAGTGTTAAAATTCTCGAAGATATAAAACAACTCAAAGATGTTGTAGAGATAATAAAATATCACCATGAAAAATATGATGGTACAGGCTATCCATATGGAATAAAAGGAGAAGATATCCCTATTGGTTCAAGAATTATTGCAGTAGGTGATGCTTTTGACAGTATTATTTCGAATAGAATTTATAGAAACAAAATAGGTCTTAATGAAGCATTGGAAGAAATTAAAAAAGCATCAGGAACACAATTTGATCCTGTTGTGGTAAAAGCTTTTGAAGATTGTTTTGATTCAATTGTTGTTATTATAAATGAAGATAATAAAGAAAATAATCATGAGTAAATTATAATTACTCTTTTTGACAATGTTTTTTTTGTGCTCTTTTATAATTATGTTATTGAAAGGGCGAGTATGCGAGAAAATTTGTTAAATAAAAAAGAAAATAATACTTTGAGTGCTGAAAAATATGCAATGAAATATTTTGAAGATCTTAAAAATCATTTTGGTTTAACGAATTTTCAGTTAATAAAAATTTTAAAAAACTGTATATCAAAACTTAAAAATAGAAATTGTTCTAAAAAATGGTGGCAAATTTTTAAAAATCGAATATTCATATTATGAATAATATTAAAATTATGATAAAATAATAGTTATGAGTGAAGAAGAACAAAGCAAAAAACGAACAATAGAAGTTGACGAAGATTTTTTGGAACAACTTTATGGTCTTGTCGGCAAAATTCCACCTGGTGAGAAGAATATCAATGTTGATTTGCTTAAAGATTTGATACTTGATATTAAACGTAAAATTGACAAAGCAAAAACTGATGCCATTGAAGAATTAAATACACCTAAAAAATCAAAAACATCTTCTATTACTTCAGAAGCAGAATTTGTTGATGAAGAAAATCCAAAAAATGTATTGATAGTTGATGATTTGGGTGTAATAACTTATCAATTGAGTGTTATGTTTCGCAATCTTGGTTATGATGTTGTTATTGCCAAAGAGATTTACGATGCAATTACAAAATACAAAAAACATCCTTTTAAACTTGTAATAATGGATTTGTTTATCCCGACAGATAGAGAAGGCTTTATTTTGTTAGATGAATTAGTCAAATTGTCAAAAATCAATGATGCAAATACGGTTATTGGAGTTATGACAGCTTCTTCAAAAAAAGAACACAGACAGCTTTGTATGAAAAAAGGTGCTGATTTCTATATAGAAAAAATAGAAGATTGGCAAAATGAACTTATAGAGTATTGTGAAAAGAACTAGTTAAAAAGATAATAAAAAAGCTTTAATAGTTAATATTAAAGCTTTTTTATTTTAAGTATTAAATTAGATTATGTTTTCTTTTATGGCTTTTACTGCAGCTTGAACACGATCATCTACGCAAAGTTTTTGCAGTATACTGCATACATGGGCTTTTGCAGTATGTACACTAACTATGAGTTCTTTTGCTATTTCTGTATTACTTTTTCCTTTAACAAGCAATCTTAAAACTTCAAATTCTCTTTCTGTCAGCTGTGCTCTTGCATCTGAAATTTCTGCACTATTTTGGAGACTTATATTTTCCGGTTTGGGGAATAAGTTTAATGCTACTTGCGCAACAGCAGAGTCCAGCCAACATGCTCCTTTTGAAACATTTCGTATTACAGAAGCAAGAGTATTTGGGTCGATGTCTTTTAAACAGTATGCTGATGCTCCGGAACCCAACGCTGCTAGGACTTCTTCTTCTCTATCATGAGATGTTAGAATGATTACTTTTGTTTGTGGTGAAATTTCTTTCGCTTTTTGAGTTGCTTCTATACCGTTCATTTCAGGTAATCCCAAATCCATTAGCACGACATCAGGTTTTTCTCTTTTTATGATTTCTAGCCCGCTTGTTGCATCTTCTGCTTCTCCTATTACATTGATATTTTCAAATTCATTTAAGGTGGAGCGTAGGCCCACTCTGGTTAGTTTATAGTCCTCAACAATTACTACGCTAATAACATGATTGTCTTGCTCTACAGTCATCAACATCAGGCTTAACCTATCCTTTCTAATTTAATATCTCTAATCAAAAAACAATGGGGTATTTGTATTTTGTTAATGATATTATGGACGACTGAAAAATTATAAGATATTATCCACCTTGGCAATATTTTTCAAATAGTTTTTTAAACTTTCTGATTCTAAAATGTTTCCTATCATATAGAAAGAACCGGATATTATTATTAATTTTTCTCTATTTTCTGCTATTAGATATTCCAATTCTCTTTGGTTAATCAGGCACGCTTGATTAACATATTTTTTGAGTTCATCAAATTTTACACTGTTTGGATATTTGAAATCATAAAAATATATTTCATCATCTTTTTTGAATAATGTTTGCATGACGGTTTTGTAATCTTTTGTATTTAAAACCCCGTATATCCATACACGTTTTTTTTCAGGGAAGTAAAAATCTAAACTCTCTCTTAAAACTCTTGCACCATCTGGATTGTGAGTTCCATCGATTAGAAGATTTATTTTTTTTAAATATTGCATTCTGCATGGCCAATTTATGGTGGAAAGGGCTTTTTTTATTGCATTATCAAAAATTTCATATCCTTTATCATTTAAATATTCAATAGCACGTAGAGCTATTTCAAGATTTTCTTTTTGCCAAAGACCAAGGAGATTGAATTCATATTTTTGGTTTTTGTATATAGCATAATTGGAATTATCAAGAAATTCTAATTGAATCTCGTTTTTGGGGGTTAGTATTTTGCAATTTTTTTCTTCAGCTATTTTTTTTATTGTTTCAAAACCTTTGTTTTCAGGATTTATCAAAACAGGCTCATTATTTTTTATTATTCCTGCTTTTTCAAAAGCAATTTTTTCTATAGTATTTCCAAGTCTGTCTGTATGATCAAAGCTTATTGAGGTAATTATTGATAAAAGATTATGCTCAATTGCAGAAGTTGCATCAAGTCTTCCGCCAAGGCCTGTTTCTATTACACATATGTCTGTTTCTTTATCAGAAAAATATTTGTAAGCAGCAGCTGTTAACAGTTCAAATTCGGTAAGGTAGATTTCATTTTCTTTTGCAATATTATGTATTTCAAAAATTAAGTCAGAAAAATCTTGTTTTGTAATATCTGTTTGGTTGATTTTTATGCGTTCTGTATATTCAAGTATATGAGGGCTTGTGTATAGACCTGTTTTGTATCCGGCACAAGTGAGTATTTTTGATAATATTGCACAGACAGAGCCTTTTCCATTTGTCCCTGCCACATGAATAATTTTTAGATTGTTTTGTGGATTGTCTAAAAGTTCTAATACTTTGGAAATCCTTTCCAACCCCAAACATATATGAAATTTTTCTCGAGAAGTAATTAATTCTATCGCTTTTTCGTAATAATTATCCATACCATAATTTTACGATATAATAACAAATATGAAAGCGATGGACAAAATTAGTTTTTATACTGCACTTTTTAGTGCAAAGACAGTGAATTTCGGTTTGCATATTATGAAAAGAGCAGGGACTTCTCTCCCTGGGGTAGTTGCTTTAAAAATATCAAAAAACTTTTTGTCATTTTTATCTAAATACTGTCAAAAAAAGATTTTAACTGTTACGGGTACAAATGGAAAGACTACTACAGCAGGTCTTTTGGCACATATTTTAAAAACCTCTGGTGATTCTATTTTGCACAATGAAAAAGGTGCTAATATGTTATCAGGTATAGCAAGTGCTCTTGCAATAGGATACAAGCCATTTTCCAGGTTTGATTATGCAGTTTTGGAGTCTGATGAAGCTTATTTAACGAAGCTTTATAATTTTTTAAAGGTTGATTATCTCCTTGTGACAAATCTTTTTAGAGATCAACTTGACAGATATGGTGAGCTTGATACGACTGCAAAAAAAATACAAGAAGCTATTGCTAAAAAACCTGATTTGGCTATTTTTGTTAATGCTGATGATCCAATGTTGTCAGAATTGGGTGTATCCAACAAAAGAATTTTCTTTGGATTTGATGAAATAACTTATAAAACCTCTGTAAAAGAGTCACAAGCACCGGCAGAATCTGTTTATTGCAGTTGTAAATCAAATTTGATGTATGAAAAAAGATACTATGCTCATATTGGAAAATATTTTTGTAATAAATGCGGTAAAAAAAGACCGGAACCGGATTATAAGGCTTATGCTGTGATTTTTGATGATTATTCGGAAATTTATTTGAAACATAAAAAAGGATCCAAGGAAAAAGAATTTTATTTTAAAACAAATCTTGTAGGTTTGTATAATGCTTATAATGCTTTAGCTGCAATTAGTGTAGCAATGGAGTTGGGTATTGATTTTCAAACGATACAAAAAGGTCTTGATAGTTACAAGTCTGTTTTTGGGCGTGCAGAAAAACTTTCTGTAAAAGGTAGAAATATTTTGGTACAACTTATAAAAAATCCTACAGGTGCTTCTGAGGTTTTAAGGACAGTTAATCAAAATACATCAAAAAAACTTTTGATAATAATTAATGACAATTATGCAGATGGTAGAGATGTTTCTTGGTTATGGGATGCGGATTTTGAAATGTTAAAAGATTATGACAATGAGATTGTTGTCAGTGGCTCCAGAGCTTGGGATATGGCTGTTAGAATGAAATATGCAGGCTTTGATTCTGATAAAATTAAAATCATGCCAGAAATAAAAGAAGCCTTGAATTATTCAATAAACGATATTGAAACAGGTCAGCAACTTTTGATAATGCCTACATATACTGCACTTTTGGAAATGCAAAAAATCCTAAAATAATTTTATTTGCAAATATCACCTGATTTGACAAAATTGTTCATATAAAATGTTGTGAAAAATCTTCCCCAAAAACCCAGTAATTTTAAATTTGAAACTTTGGCTATTTTGTCATCGCCTGTTAAAATCCACATTGTATTTTTATTCTTTTTCAAAACAATGCCGGCTTTGTACTTGTCTGCATGAAATTTGGTTTTATTTTCAAAAAATTTTATTTTACCGACTTTCAAAAAGGTTTTTTTATGAGCAATATATGCAGGTTGCCAAGGGGTGAGAGCTCTTATCAATGCATTTATTTTCGAAGAGTCTTTTTCAAAATCTATCAGAATATCTTTTTCACTGATTTGTGGGTAATAAGACGCATCTTTGGAGTTTTGATTTGTCGGAATGACTATTTCATGATTCATTGTTGTCAAAAGTTCTGCAATAGCTTTTCTTGCTTCTGCACAGCATTTATTTTTCAAACTTTCACCCGTATCACCTTTGAATCCTTGAGCTATATTAATTCTTTTTTGCATTAATATAGGACCTGTATCAAGATGTTCGTCCATCAGGTGAAAAGTTATGCCTGTTTCTTTTTCACCGTTCATTATTACTCTCATATAAGGGTTTGGACCTCTATATTTTGGCAAAAGTGATGGGTGAGTGTTTATTGTTCCAATTTTAGGCAAGGTTATAATAGGTTTTTTGAATTTTTCACTCCAAGAGCCTACAAGGATTACATCAGGACTGAGTTTTAGAACTTCATTGTAAAATTCTTTTGAATTTACACTTTTGGCTTTAATTTCATGTAGTTTTAAGCTCCTAATAAAAGATAAATCTTTGCTTGGTGCAAATATGTCTTTAAAAAATAATAAAAACGGATGAATCGAAACTCTTTCGTGTCGAAACACACCAACTATCTTATTTTGGGATTCTAATGTCCCTAAAATAAGATTTGAAAACATTTGATCGTATCCGACTATTACTACTCTCATCTTGTTTTATTGAAATGACTTTTAAATTTTGTCATTTTTATAAATTTTAAATTTCGTTTTGCAATTTTTTTGCACAAGCACTACATAAAAGATTTGTTTTATTGGCAATAGGAACTATATTACCGCATTTGGCACATTTCATAGTGACTTTTTGAGATATTTTTACAAATTTTCCTGCTACATACAATGATTCAAATTCATCTCTTTTTAAATTAAATTTTTCTAAAAGAATATCAAGAGGAATTGTTTCTTCTGTTGCATTAATAACGTATGAATTTATTTCATTTACAAGTTTGTTTTGTTCTTCGAAACACTTGTCGCAAATATCTCTTTTAGAGGTTTGCAAAAATAATGCTCCACATTTTTTGCAATTAGCTACATTAGCCATATATCTACCTTTAAATATTAAATGTTAAAACCTTGTAATAAAATCTTAGTTGAATAGTTTACAAAAAGCAAGTAAAATTGAAGGCTTTTATGTTTTATTAAAATAAAAAAGTGTGTTGTATTGTAAAAAAATTGGCAAAATTGTACAAGTAATGTAAATTTTTATGTACAATATTCTTAAGAGAGAAGAGACACTTGGAAAATAATTTTAACAGCTTTGATAATCTTGAAACCTCCATTAGAAAATCCTCTGTTATTCAAGAGAGGATAAATTTAGTGTCTACTCATATGTACAAACAGTTTCTTGAATATCAACGTTCTACAATGAATGCAAAAGAAACTTTTGTAAAAATTACAGATAACATGGAAGCTACTGTCGAGTACTTAAAACAATCTTTTGGTGCCAGAGGTGTAGCTACTGATAATATTTATTTTGAAATTAATGAAGAAAAAGATGTTTTAGTATTGCATATTTTGTGGCATACAATCAGTTTTACTGCAAAATGGAACAATCAGCCGCAAGCATTGTATCGCGGTGTAGAAATGCCTATGATTTCAAATAGAATTATTGCAATAAAAGGTGATTTTAATGAAATAGTAAAAAATGTAAAAGAAGAAAATCAGTTTGAAGCTGTTTTAGAACAGGAAGTTTCTTCTCTATTTATTCCTGCTGAACGTGGACAAAACTGTATTATAAAAATTAATCACTTAGGCAACAAAGAATTTTATATTAATCATATGGACGCACCTCGCGAATTTTTGCTTAAGGTTATTGAAACCATTTGTGGTGGCGGTATTTACCACGAAGAACAAAGATTGTAGGTAAAAATAAAACATGGCAGATATTCAAAAAGCTCTTGAACTTCAATCGCAGGGGAATATTGACGAAGCATCTAAAATTTATAAAGAGTTTTTGGCGGAAAATCCTGAACAACCAGATGTTTCAAATTTGCTAGGTTTAGTATATCTTCAAAAAAATGAACTTGTTGACGCTAAAAAGTTGTTTGAAATAGCAGTAAAAGGTTTTCCTTGCGCAGAATTTTATCAAAATTTGGGGTTAGCTTATTTTAAAAATAAAGAATACAAAATTGCGATGGAAAACTTTGCAAAAGCTGTGGAATTTGAAAAAAATAATGCGGAATTTATTAGAAATTTTGCTCGTATGGCTAAAACAACAATTCAAACAGATTATGCCATTCAGTTTTATGAGCAGTTGCTTCGAATTGAGCCTGATGACTATTTAGGTTGGAATAGCCTAGGGTTGATGTATGAAAAAAAACATGATTATCAAAAAGCAAAAGAATCTTATATAAAATCACTCACGATAAAAGAAAATTATGAAGCAGCACATAATTTGGGTGTTTTGCACAGAACATTGCGTAATTTTGATGAGTCAATAAAATGTCTCAAACAAGCATTGAAATTAAAGCCTAATGATAATGAGACAATGATAAGTCTTGGTATGTCATATTTGTCTAAAAAAGATTTGATTAACGGAGGAAAATATTATCAATTTTTAAAACCGGAAATTAAAGCAAAATACAAAAATCATTGGGATGGAAAAGAACATAAAGACTCGATTTTGTTTGTTTTTTATTATGCAGGATATGGTGATCATATAATGTTTAGCAGATATTTGCCTTTTTTGAAAAATTATTTTAAAAAAATAAAAGTATGGCTGCCACCATCTGTTAGGATTTTAATAAAACAGAATTTTGATGGGATAGAATTTGTAGATTCTGACCATGTTGAGTATGACTATAGTGCAAATATCATGGAATTACACTTTTTATTAGACATGGATTTTGACAATATACCTTTTTCTGATGGATATTTGAAAGTTTCTTTGGAAAAAATTAGAAATTATAAAACAAATTATTTTCAAACAGATAAGAAAAAAATAGGTCTTTTCTGGCAAGGCAATCCAAAAGTTTTTGCTAATCGTTCTATCCTTTTAAAAGAGCTTGACTCTTTATTTGAACTTGAGAACACCCAATTTTATGCGTTCGAAAAAGAGGATGAAAAAAATCAAATAGTTGACTATCCTCAAATAGTTGATTTGGGTAAAACTTTTAAAAATTTTGAAGATACCGCAGCAGCACTTATGAATTTGGATGTATTAGTAACAATTGATTCTGCTATTGCACATCTGGCAGGAGCATTGGGTGTTAAGACATTTTTACTTTTGCCTTATTCAAGTGAATGGCGATGGTTTGAAGATGACAAAACAACACATTGGTATAATAGCATTAAGATATTTAAACAAATAACTCCGTGGCAATGGGATAAACCTGTAAATGATATATTTGATGAAATAAAAAAAATCTAATCACTTGACACTTTTTTATGTCCTTAATATTATAATCCTATGCCGAAGTGGCTCAATGGTAGAGCAACGGTTTTGTAAACCGTAGGTTGTAGGTTCGATTCCTATCTTCGGCAATTTTTTTGAAAATTGAATAAGCAAAGACGGGCAAAAGCCTTTGTGGCAAGGACTCCGTTTAGAGCTGACTAAATGTCAGGTCGAAATGGAGGAGGGTAGTAGCACTCCCTTGGTATTTACTTGAAAGATGCCTTTGTGGCAAGGACTCCGTTTAGAGCTGACTAAATGTCAGGTCGAAATGGAGGAGGGTAGCAGCACTCCCTTGGTATTTACTTGAAAGATGCCTTTGTGGCGCAGGGGTAGCGCACTCCCTTGGTAAGGGAGAGGCCACGGGTTCAAATCCCGTCAAAGGCAAAGTTATAAATGGGTAGGTGGCCGAGTGGCTAAAGGCGACAGACTGTAAATCTGTTCCCGCGAGGGTACGGTGGTTCGAATCCACCCC
>CALUSQ010000003.1 GCA_944323475.1 Candidatus Gastranaerophilales bacterium | reverse complement strand
GTTCCGGTGTCTCATCACAAGCAAAACCGAACATAATACCTTGGTCACCTGCACCTACGTCTTCTGTTTCGGAGGATGAAGTGTCAGCATTGTTGCTTCTTGATTCTAGAGCTTTGTTTACACCGCCTGCAATATCTGTTGATTGTTCGTCGATAGATGTTAAAACAGCACAGTTTTTGTAATCAAAACCGCCACCTTCTGCACCGGCATAACCGATATTTTTGATAGTATTTCTTACTACTGCTGGAATATCCACGTAGCAGTCAGATGTGATTTCTCCACAAACAAGAGCCATACCAGTTGTTACTGTTGTTTCTGCAGCAACTCTTGAGCTTTTGTCTTTAGTAAGGAATTCATCTAAAATTGCGTCAGAAATTTGGTCGCACACTTTATCAGGGTGACCTTCTGTAACTGATTCTGACGTAAAAAGAAATCTTTTTGATGTCATTTTGTTATGTTCCCTTTCATAATTTTACCCGGGTGACTCTCCGGGATTACGAACATAGTAAATCAAAGGAAAACATTGGTCAAACATAGTGTTACATAGCTTAATCTATATAGTGAGATTTCTTAATTCGAACAACAAAAAATTGGATTCAAAGTCAACTCCTGCTATTTCTAAAATTCCGCTTTCATTGACAATGGATATTCCATCGCCGGCTTCAAGAATATTGGAGTTTACTTCAATAGCTCCTTTTATAACCTGAATCCAAAATTTTTTATTTTCAGGCATATTAAAAAATACAGTTTTGTCTGCTTCGATAATAGACTGATATATTGAAGCATTTTGATGAATTTTTAGTGAATTGTTATTACCATTTTTTGAAACTATTAACTTTAATTGATTATGCATACTTTCTTTTGAAAAATGTTTGGCTTTGTATTTTGGTTTTAATTCTTTTTTTTCAGGCAAAATCCAAATTTCTAAGATTCTTGTTTTATTTGTATTTGATGGATTAAATTCACTGTGTAATATACCTGAACCCGTTGTCATTACTTGGACATCTCCAGCTTTTAAAAAATTTGTGTTTCCTTCCGTGTCTTTGTGTTCAAGTTCACCTTGTATAACTATGCTAACGATTTCCATATTTGCATGTGCGTGTAGATCAAAGCCGCCATTTGGTTCAATAGTATCATCGTTTATTACTCGAAGATCACTAAAGCCCATGTTAAACATGTCAAAATATTGGGCAAATGAAAAGGTATGCGCACTGTCAAGCCAGTTGGTCTGTGTTTTTCCGCGTTTTTCTCTCAAACGTAATTTATACATTGCAGATTATCCTTTTAGTCTTTGGAAAGTTTTTAAGCTTTAAAAAGTATAAATTGAGCTTTACGTGAGAAAAAGAGATAGTGGGCTAATAGTTTTATACATTTAAAATTTTCTTAAAAATTTGTGCTAACAAAATATCTTGTTTGAGAAAATCTTTTTCTTTTATATTTTTAAATTCTTCCGGTATAAAATTAGGATTTAAGTATGCAAGTCCTTGGCATAGTTCAAAAAAATCATCAGTATTTGATGCATTTGTGTAAAAATATTTTTTATGAAGGTATTCATTGCTTAGGCTATACATAGATTTTTCCGTGTAATATCCCGATCTGTCTATATTTAATGCCAAAACATCGTTTTTGGAAAACATTTTTAGTACATCGTTTAGTATAAAATTTCTTGAATTTTGTATTTCTATAGGGATATATTTCATAAAGTTGTATCTTCTTATTAGCTCTTCAAGAACTTTTGAATTTTTATTTCCCATCATAAAACCTTGACAAATGTTGTATCTATTATCGGAGAATACAACTAAATCAGTGTTTTTTAGAAGGATTTCATTTGTCTTAAATTTATCAGTCATTATAATATTAGGTTCGAGAAATATTCCCCCGTAGTTATACAAAACCAAAGAAGCAACAAAATCTTGGGTAAATGAAAAATTTTCTATTTGTTTTGTTGTGAAATTTAGAGGCATCAAATCTTTAGGTAAATATTGTGAAATATTTTGGGGGTTAAGAATAATAATATTATAATTTTTAGGTTTGTTTATTTCCCAGGTTTTTAGACACAAATTTGTGTAAAAAGGAGTGTTTGAGGGGATATATGTAAAAATGTTTTTGTTTTTTTTCGGACTCATAAAATTACATAAAATCTAAAGATGCTTAGTTAACAGAATTTTTTAAATAAAAATGATAATTAGTACTTGGTATTTTGTACAATGTAAAACATTGTGTATTTTTTCATAATACGTCATAAAACGCCTAAGTCAATATTTTTTGCTCTGATTATTAGTCGTGATAAAACGTTAAATTAATTATTTAAGGCTTATATACTGAATGAAAGGACGTGTTATGGCAAATTTTAAATCAGGTGTTGGCAGCAATATCAAGCTGCTTAGAAAGTTGAGAAACATTACTCAAGAAGAACTTTCTGAAATTATTCGAATTCATTCCAGACAACTATCAAAAATTGAAACAGGAGAACATTTTCCATCGTGCAAAACTTTGGAGAAAATATGTATTGCTCTTGATGTATCACCAACAGAGATTTTTGATTTTGAATTTTTGATTGATGAAAACGAAGGTGCGCTCACAGGTACTGACAACACAGCTGCTTTTGTTGTTAATAGTACAAAAGACAAAAATGAAAGCAATATAGTGCAGTTGCACCCAAATAGTGTAGAAAAAGCTAATGTTCCAAAAACAAGTATAGATGAGAGTATGGCAAAAACTGCAAAATTGATTAACAAACCTGTTTTTGTAGAATATTTTGAAGATAAGAAAACATCAAAAATAGTGGTCTTTTATCCAGACGGCAAAGAAAAAGTTATAAAAAATTCTATTGATGTTGAAGCAAAACAAAATATGATTTATATGATGACAGAATTTAAGAAAATAGCAAAAGATAAAAATGCTGTAGATTTTCTTAAGCTTGCAATGTCATCATTGAAAGACGATGCTTCGTTAAGTAAACTTAGCAGTATTGTATACGGTATGAAGCTTGCTAGAGGTATAAGTGAAGATTAAAATTATTAATCTTTATCATTAAAAATCAAAGATAGCTGAGGCACTTGTGCTTCAGGTATTTTGTTTTTACGTCTGTTGACAGAAAGATCTTTTGCATAGTCAATTTGCATTTTTGTCATCATATCTTCTGCTGTTTTTATGACAGAAGAAGGTAATCCTGCCATTTTGGCAACTTGAATACCATAGCTTTTGCTTGCCGAACCTTCTATAACTTTACGTAAAAATATAATTTCACCTTCATTTTCAGAAATAGTTACACGATAATTTTTTATTTGCGGGAATATAGAGCTCATAACATTCAATTCATGATAGTGTGTAGCAAAAATTGTTCTTGCTTTTATCTTTTCTGCAATATATTGTGCAACACTCCAAGCAATCGCAACTCCGTCATAAGTGCTTGTTCCTCTTCCTATTTCATCCAGAAGGATAAGACTTTTTTCTGTTGCTGAATTTAATATGAAAGCTGTTTCATTCATTTCTACCATAAATGTAGATTGTCCTAATGACAAATCATCTACTGCTCCTACTCTTGTAAAGATTTTGTCTACTATACCGATTTTTGCGGCAGAACAAGGGACAAAGCTTCCTATTTGAGCAAGTATAACTATTAACGCATTTTGTCTCATGTATGTAGATTTACCTGCCATATTGGGGCCTGTAAGAATCATAAACTGAGTTTCTTGCTGAGAGTTGTTGTCTGCTGTAAGTTTCAAATCATTTGCAACATATTGTCCCATTGGTAGAATTTTTTCTAAAACAGGATGTCTGCCTTCTTTTATAAAAAGTGTATTTGAATCATCGATTTGTGGGCAAACATATTTGTTTTCAACTGCGCATATTGCAAAAGATACTAACACATCAAGATTTGCAAGAGCTTCTGATACTTCCCTTATTGCATCAACAAACTCTTTGGAGTATTCTCTCATATCAGAGAATATTTTGTATTCCAATTCCATAGATTTTGATTGTGCCGACAAAACATCAGACTCATGTTTTTTTAGTTCTTCTGTGATAAATCTTTCACCATTAGTTAAAGTCTGGCGTCTGATATAGTGGTCAGGGACCATGTTTAAATTAGAATTTGAAACTTCTATAAAATAGCCAAAAGTTTTTGAAAAACCTACTTTTAAAAATTTTATGCCTGTTTCTTCTTTTTGTTTGTTTTCAAAATCTACTAACCAATTTTTTCCGCCATGAAGGAGCTCTCTGTAGTAATCCAAATCTCCTGAAACACCTTCTTTGATGATATTACCTTCTTTTATTGTAATTGGTGCATCATCAGAGATTGTTTTTTCAATAATTTGTGCAAACTCAAGCAAATTGTTTCTGGTGTTTGTTAGAGAGTCAAAAAGTTTTGAGTTGAAATTTTTTAAGCAATCTGAAAATTCCGGAAGAAGATTGATAGTGTCTTTAAGAGCAAGAAAATCTCTGGGATTTGCACTATTATTGCTGACTTTTGTTGAAAGACGCTGGATGTCAAAAACTTTTTCTAACAAACCTATTAGCTTGATTCTTTCACTTGTATTTTGTATCAGTTCTTTTACTGCATTTTGGCGTTCTATAATTTTTTCGGGATTTTTTAATGGTTGATGCAACCATTTTTTGAGCTGACGTGTACCCATATTTGTGTGAGTGTTGTCGATTGCCCATAAAAGCGAGCCGTATTTTGCTTTGTCTCTTGATGTTTCGGTGAGTTCAAGATTTCTTCTTGTATTAGAGTCTATTGCAACAAATTGAGTCAAGCTGTATGAATCTATTTTTTCAAATTTCGGAAAATTTTCTTTTTGAGTTTTAAAAAGGTATTCAAAAATTGCATTTGCAGCATAAAATCCTGCTTTATATTGCGAAAAACCATAAATTTCAGGAGTTTCTACTTTGAAGATTTCTTTTATATTTTTTATTGTTCTGTCTT
The DNA here is from genome assembly GCA_944323475.1 of Candidatus Gastranaerophilales bacterium. Classification (GTDB taxonomy): domain Bacteria; phylum Cyanobacteriota; class Vampirovibrionia; order Gastranaerophilales; family Gastranaerophilaceae; genus Limenecus. The sequence continues at coordinate 138,185 of CALUSQ010000003.1, read as the reverse complement.
CATCAAACGCTGTGTAACTGATTTTTGAACAATTGTAATTGTCTGTAATTTCAGCAGGGAGGTCTATTTTTTCATCACCAATAAATTGAAAAGGTAAAACTTTTTGAGAAATTTTTGGAACTACTATTTCGGTAGGTTTGATTCTTGAAAGTTCGCTCAAAAGCTCTGAAAAATCTGTTTGTGTAACTTTGAACTCTCCTGTCGAAATATCTGTATAAGCAAATCCATAAGTATCTGTTTTTTTGTCTTTTATTATTGCTGCAAGATAGTTGTTGACATTTGATTTTAAAAGGTTTGTTTCTGTGAGTGTACCTGCAGTAATAGTTTTTATAATATCTCTTTTAACCAGTCCTTTTGCTGTTGCAGGATCTTCGAGTTGTTCGCAGATTGAGATTTTGTGACCTTTTTCTAAAAGTTTGGGTAGATAGTTGTCAATTGCTTTTGCCGGAATGCCTGCCATTGGGATTCTGCCAAGATTTCCGCCTTCTCGACTTGTTAGTGTGATTTCCAAATCTTTTGAAAGAACTAAAGCATCTTCAAAAAAAGTTTCGTAAAAATCGCCCATTCTGTATAGGAGAAGTACATCAAGGTTGTTTTTTTTTATTTCTAAAAATTGTTTGAGCATGGGTGTAGCTTCATTTATATCTACATCTGTGCTGTTTATATAATTTATTTCCGACTTTGACATATTCCTCACTCCACGAATTACTATTAAATTTACTATACACAAAAGGCTTTTTCAATTCTGTAAATAAAAATATAAAAGTTTTGTTGACATAGGATTATGTCTTAGATATTATTATTTTTACGAACCGATAGGCTCCCATCGTCTAGAGGCCTAGGACACATCCCTTTCACGGATGCGGCAGGGGTTCAAATCCCCTTGGGAGTACCATTTTAAAAGAGCCGAAAGGCTCTTTTTTAATATGTATTAAATAACTAATTTGATGTATTATAAAAAGAAAAAGGAGTTTGTACTTATGAGAATTGCTGTTGCTTATGACGAAAATGAAGAAGTTTTTCAACATTTTGGACATACTGAAATGTTTAAAATATATGAAGTAGAAAACAATGAAATAGTTTCATCAAGAATACTTTCTTCTGATGGTCAAGGACATAGTGCTCTTGCTCAACTTTTGGAAAATGAAAATATTGATAGATTAGTTTGTGGTGGTATTGGAGGATGTGCTGTTAGTGCATTGGGTCAAGCCGGTATAGAAATATTTGCAGGTATCTCAGGCAACTGTGATGAAGCTGTAAAGTCATTGTTGGCAGGTACTTTGACACAAACTACATCTCCAAATTGCGGACATCATGAACATCATCATGGAGAAGGCGAAGGTCATTCCTGCGGACATTGTCATTAGTTATATGTTGGATAAATCTATTTTAGATAGCCTTGAACAATATTGTAAATAGTGTTCAGGTGTTTTTCATTCTTGTTTATAATTTGTATTAAATCTTTTTTAATTTCTTTTTTGTTTGTTGCTTGATAATCAAAGTCAAACAAGTTTTTTGGTGAGGTTTTGAGAGCTAAGCATATTTTTTCTATAGAGTTTGCTGTGACAAAATTTTGCCCACATTCTATTGCTGACAATGCACGACTGCTGATATCTATAAGTTCTGCAAATTGTTCTTGTGTAAAACCTTTTTCGGTTCTTAGATATTTAAGCCTCTTGCCAAAAAGTTTTTTTATATTTTCCATAACTTAATTTTGGGATATAAATAATTTTTCAACACGAATTGACAGTTCTTGTTTTCTATGTTTAAATTCAAAAATAGTTCTTAAACATTGAAAAAGGTGAATAAGCATGAAAATAGGCATAGTCGGTTGCGGCATTATTGGTGGTGTAATGAAAAAATGGATTGAAAATTATTCACCGGAACACAAACTTCTAATAAGTGACCCTCCCAAAAATTATAATGACGATTTATCCAAAGCTGATATTGTTTTTGTAAGCATCCATATTCCTACGGAACCCGATTGCACTCAAAATCTTGAACTTTTGGAAAATATTATTTTGAATTTACCCAATGTACCTATTTTTGTTAGAACAACACTTTTGCCTGGGACTTGTGATTTATTATCAAAAAAACTAAAAAAACGAGTTTATTTTATGCCTGAATTTTTGACAGAAAGAACAGCTTATGATGATTTTTGTATTCAACCAATGATATTTACAGGCGAGATAGAGTTACTTAAGAAGATATTCAAAGATAAAAAATATATTGTAATGACAAACAAGGAAGCAGAAATTACGAAATATGCACATAATGTTTTTGGTGCATTAAAAGTTACATATTTTAATGGGATTTTTGAACTTTGTGCTAAAAATAATTGTAATTATGAGCATATTAGAAATGGTGCATTAATAAGCGGATATATAAATGAACCACACACTTTTGTTCCTGGCCCAGATGGAAAATTTGGATATGGTGGCAAGTGTTTCCCCAAAGATGTTGATGCTTTTGCTGGGTTTGCGAAAGATACAATGCTTGAAAAATTGATTTGTGATGTACACAATATCAACGAAAAATACAGAAAGGGGATTATATCATGTCATTAGTTTCTGTAGTTGTACCTGTTTATAATGTAGAAATTTATTTGAGCGAATTATTACAAGGATTGTGTAATCAGACTTTTAGTGACATTGAGATAATCTGCGTTGATGATGGATCTATGGACAAGTCTGCTGAAATAATTAAAAATTATCAACAAAAAGACAAAAGAATAAAATATTTTTATCAAGAAAATCAAGGCGGTGGAGTTGCAAGAAACACAGGTATCAAACAGGCATGCAGTAAATATGTTATTTGTCTTGATGCAGATGATATTTATGAAAAAAACATGATAGAACTGTTGTTTAATCAGGCAGAAAAAACTGATGCTGATATAACAATTTGTGATTTCAATCAAATAGATATGCAAAGAGGTCGAACGTCCCATCACAAAGGAATCCATCACAAATATCTTCCAGATAAAGAGGTTTTTTCAAGAAAAGATACAGAAGATATTTTACAAGTTACAAATCCAGGGCCTTGTAATAAGCTTTATAAATTAGATTTTATAAAACAAAATAACCTTAATTATTCTGCAACAAAAACCGTGAATGACTTGAGCTTTTCTGCAATAGCTTTGGCGATTGCAGAAAAAATTACTATTGTAGATAAAGAATTATCGACATACAGATATATGTCAGTAACTTCTGGTTCAAAAAACAGAGCACAGCATGCAGAGCATTGCGTTGTATCTTTTTATGAAATATATAATGCATTATTAAAGCATAGAATTTTTGAAGAGTTGAGAGAAAATTATATAAAAAAAATAGTTGCAGGTATATGCTATGAATTGTCTTTTAGTGTTGGATACGAATGCATAGATTCTTTGAAGGAGTTTTTATCTAATAAACCATTTTGTGAAATTAATCAAGAAGAATTAAAAAAAATATTTAATATTTGTAATAAGAAGAAACAGTTTTTTGAATATTTTATTTTAAATATTTTAACTTTGGGTTTAAGAAAATCTTTGAAAATTAGGGTTGAGCGATTTAAAAATTTACTAAAAAATTTAAAATTATTAGGAATTTACTAAAGAGTATGTTTGAATTTATTTTAAAAAAAATGTGTTTATTAATACCTTTTTCTACAATAAGAAGAAAAATAAGGGTAAGAATTGGTTTATTAAAATTTTTACCTTCTAAATTTAGAATTATAAAAAAAGCGAAATATGTAGGAAAAAATCTTTGTGTTGGTGGTTATTCTTATGTCAATTCTAAAACGGTTATCAAAGATAATGTTGTTTTTAACGGAATTCAAATTAGGGGTGATGGTAGTGTAGAGATAGGGAACTATTTTACTAGTGGTATAGAATGTATGATTTTAACCCAAAGTCATGATTATAACCATGGAACACAAATACCTTATGATTCAAAAAATTATATATACAAACCCGTTGTTATAAAAGATTTTGTGTGGATAGGTTCGAGGGTAACTATATTACCAGGGACTTTTATTGAGGAAGGTGCAATTATTCAAGCTGGCTCAGTTGTACATGGACGTATTCCAAAGTATGCTGTTGCTGGAGGTAATCCTGCAAAAGTTTTTAAATATAGAGATATCGAACATTACGAAAAACTAAAAGCAGAAAAAAGTTTTTATAAACATTTACCATAGTTTTAAATATGGAGAAAAATATGAACAATAAAAAATATATTTTTTCTTTTTGGGAACCCGAGAAAGGTTTGTACGATTATTTGAAATTGTGTATAAACACTTGGAAAAAATTTATGCCTGATTATGAAATTGTAATTTTAAATTATAAAACCCTTCATAATTGGATAGACAAAAAGATTATTGATACAAAACTTTTTAATTATTTTTCTCTTCCTAAACAAGCAGATGTAATCCGATGTTTATTATTATACAAATATGGCGGTATTTGGTTTGATACAGATACTCTTGTGATTTCTAAAAAAATAAATGATATTGCAGAATATACGTTTAAAAATTCAGAAATTTCTATGATAGAAACTTCTATAAAGTATCATCCTTATACTGGTTTAATTTTTGCAAATAAAAATTCTGAAATATTCAGGCAATATATTTTTGAGGTAGAAAAAAGAATAAATGAGTTTGGAAAGCCAAAATCACAATTAATTTTAACTAAATTATTTAATAATAAGAAATATAAAGAATACAAAAACTGGGATTTTTTAGGTAATGCCATAATAGACAAATTAATTAATGGTGTTGAATCTAATAAATATTTACCTTTAGATAATAACAAAATTAAAGCATTCCCAGAAATAATAAAATATCCAAATATTTCAAGACGAGAAGCTTATTGCAAATTTTGGTTTAAAGACAATAGCGGGTTAACAGATTTAGATGAAGAAACTTCTGTTATTTCTTTACACAATTCTTGGACACCAAAAGAATATAAAAAGATGACAAAAAATCAGTTTTTAAGCCAAGATATTACGCTCTCAAATATTTTAAAAGAATTATTGTAGAAAGAAGAATATATAGATGTTGAAAGTTTTAAAAAAAATAACTAAAAAATTTGAAAATTTTTTAAAATATAAAGAAATTTTTATACAAAATGGATATGAATTATTTAATGATAAAGATAAATATTTTTTAAAAGGCAATAATATAAATTTTACATCATTTTCAAATAATATTTGTTTTACAGCAAAATCGGTTTTGTTGAATAAAGAATATGATTTTTCTATTAAAGAGCCTTTTATAATGATTGATATAGGTTTTAATATTGGCATAACTTCTTTAAATTTTGCTCAAAATGAAAATATAAAAAAAATATATGGGTTTGAACCTTTTGTTCCAACTTACAAAAATGCTGTTGAAAATCTTGATTTAAATCCATTGTTGTCAAAGAAAATACAATTATACAATTATGGATTAGGCAAAGATGAAAAGGTTATAAATGTTTCATATGAAAAAAATAAAATAGGTTCTATGAGTACGGTTGTTGATAGGTTTAAAAATACTTCAAAAAATATTGAAAAAGTTGTAATAAAAAGTGCCGCAGAAGAATTAACAAAAATTCTTGAAAAACATCCAGAAAAAATATTTTTAAAAATTGATTGTGAAGGTGCTGAACATGAAATTATACCATCTTTAGATGAATCTGAAATATTGAAAAAAATTGATGTATTAATAATGGAATGGCATTTTATGTCGCCTGAAAAAATATTACATATTTTAAATAAAAATGGATTTTTTACTTTTTGTAATCATGAAATACCCAATCAAGTAGGAATAATTCGAGCTGTAAAAATTAATAATGCTTCCTAAAATCTCTAAAATATGAGACAATAAAATAGCAGAATAGTTATTAGGGGGAGTTTTTATGAAAGATAAGACATTTTTAATGATTCCGGGTCCTACACCTGTACCCGAGAGTATATTGCTTGCTATGGCAAAACATCCTGTTGGACACAGAAGCAGTGAATTTTCTGCAATTTTAAAAGAAACTTATGCTGATTTAAAATGGTTATTTCAAACAGAAAATGATGTATTTATTTACACATCAAGCGGCACAGGGGCAATGGAAGCTGCTTTATCAAATCTTGTTAATGAGGGAGACAAGGTGCTTTCACTTGTTATCGGTAATTTTGGAAACCGTTGGGCAAAAATTGCTGCAAAACTTGGTGCTAATGTCGAAAAAATTGAGGTTGAAGCAGGAAAAGCTATTGACCCTAAAGTTTTGAAAGAAAAACTTGATGCTGATGTAAATAAAGAAATCAAAATTGTTACCCTGACTCACAATGAAACAGCGACAGGGGTTACAAACCCTTTAAAAGAACTTGTTGCTTTAATAAAAGAACATGGTGCTGTATCTGTAGTTGATGGTGTTACATCTGTTGGTGCTATAGAATGTAAAATGGATGAATGGGGTATTGATGTTCTTGTTTCAGGTTCGCAAAAAGGCTTTATGATTCCTCCCGGATTGGCATTTTTAGCAGTTAGTGAAAAAGCTTTTAAAATGCATGAACAGTGCAAGCATCCTTCATTCTATTTTGATTGGAGTGCTTACAGAAAATCTGTCAGAGCAGATTCTACGCCATATACACCAGCAGTTAATCTTATTGTTGCTTTGAATGAAGCATTAAAAATGATGAAAAAAGACGGGCTGGAAAATATTTTGGCAAGACATTCAAAACATGCAAAAGCTTTGCGTGCAGCGATTAAAGCTATAGGTTTGAAACCTATGGTAGAAGATGATGCTATTGCGTCAAATGCAATTACATCAATTTATCCTCCGGAAAGTATTAGTGTTCCGGATATAAGAAGTACTTTGAAAAAAGATTTTGATATTGTTGTTGCAAACGGACAAAATGAGCTTAAAGACAAAATTTTCAGAATGGGTACATTAGGTTTTGTTTGTGACAGAGATGTACTTGCTGCAGTTGCTGCATTGGAAGCTAGTTTGTACAAACTTGGTTACAAATTCGAGCTTGGTTCAGGTGTAAAAGCTGCAATTGAAAATTTAGTTTAATATTTAAAAATAATATGTATTATTTGAAAAATTTTGTTTTTTTAAGTGATACATATTATTTTTTTTGTTTAAAAAAAGTTAAATAAGACAATAAGCTTGAATTTAAGATATGTTCATGGCATTAATATTCATACCACCGACAAATTTTGTTGGTGAGTCTGAAAGAATGGACGTAAAAACGTTTGAAAAAAAATATAAAACTGGCGAAACATGCAGGTTTTTGTTACGGCGTAAAAAGAGCCGTTGAAACTACAAAAAAATTAAAAGAAGAAAACAAGTCAAAAGAGATTTTTGTTCTTGGTGAATTAATACACAATTCACATGTTATAAACGAACTCTCTAGTCTTGGTATTCATACAGTGGACAGTTTGCCTTGTGAAAGTACGGGTGTTTGTGTAATACGTAGTCACGGTGCAGCTCCTGAGATATTTGAAGATGCAAAAGAAAAAGGGTATGAAGTTGTAGATTTGACTTGTTTAGATGTAAAAAAAGTTCAACAAAAGGCAATTGAACTTGTTCAAGACGGATATTTGCTTGTAATTGTTGGGAAACCCGAACATCCTGAAGTTTGTGCTATTAAAGCAAATGCACAAAAACATGGTGAAAATATTTTGGTTGCTCCGGATACTGCGACACTAAAAGATTTTGAAGAAGAAATAAAAAAACACAAAAGGGTTGGAGTTGTTGTACAAACTACACAAAGAATAGAAAATCTTCAAAATGTCGTGAATTATCTTTTGTCGGTTGCAAAAGAAGTAAAAATTTTTAATACAATATGTGCGTCAACTTCATTAAGACAAAAAGAAGCTAAAAATTTGGCACAAGAGTCAGATTTGATGGTAGTTGTAGGAAGTAAAAAAAGTGCAAATACTACTCATCTGGCGGAGATTCTTTCCGGCATAACTTCTACTATTCATATAGAGACAGATGAAGAACTTGAAAAATATGAAGATTTAATTAAAAAATCACAAAATATTGGTGTGACAGCAGGAGCATCAACTCCGGACAATATAATAAATAACGTTATAGAAAAGCTTAACAAATACTAATGAAAGGAAATATAAAAATGACAACAAAACAATTAGACGAATTCGAAAGACTTTTAGAAGAATCTTTCAAATCAAAATTAAGCGTTGCTGACGTAGTCAGAGGTTTAATTATTAAAAAAGAAAGTGATGGATACCTTGTTGATATTGGTGCAAAATCAGAAGGTTTCCTTCCTTTAAAAGAAATTCCTTCTTCTCTTATTGAAGAGTTGAAAATCGGTGATTGCAAAGAATTTTATATTCTTAAAGAAGACGAAGATGAAAAAAGCGGTATGCTTCTTTCTCTTAAAAGAGTTGCTTGTGCTCAAGCTTGGCAAACTCTTCAAAATGCTAAAATTTCAGGTGAAACTGTTATGGCAAAAGTTGTTTCTCTTGTTAAAGGCGGCGTTATTGTTGAAGTTGAAGATTTGAGAGGATTTATCCCTGCTTCTCAATTGAGAACAGGCATGCCATTTGATGGTTTGATGAATCAAGAAATTGAAGTTAAAGTTCTTGAAGCTGATGCAAAAAGAAATAAACTAATTCTTTCTCAAAGACAAGCACTTGCTGAACAAAGAGAGCAATTGGTTGATGAAGTTATTTCAAATCTTGAAGTTGACCAAATTGTTGAAGGTGAAGTTGTTAGAATTGCTGATTTTGGTGCATTTATTGATATCAATGGTGTTGACGGACTTCTTCCTATCTCTGAAATTTCTTGGCAAAGAATTAAACATCCTTCTGATGTTTTAACACTTGGTCAAAAAATTGAAGTTAAAGTTCTTAAAATTGATGAAGACCTTAAAAGAATCAGCTTGAGCTTGAAAAGAATCGGTGACAATCCTTGGGAAGAAATTGAAGATAAATTTGAAGAAGGACAAGTGATTACAGGTACTGTTAATAAGGTTACATCTTTTGGTGCGTTTATTAATATATTCCCTGGGGTAGAAGCACTTCTTCCAGTTGCTGAAATGGAAGATTCAAATGCAAATCCATTTGATATTTACAAAAACGGTGACGAAGTTAAAGTTCTTATCAAAAAATTCACTCCTCAAGAACACAGAATTGCTTTGAGTGTAAAAGATATTAACGAATAATTTTTCGAAGATAAAACAAAAAGGACGGGGTTTTCACTCTGTCCTTTTTTGTTATTATATAAGTTGTATTAAAAGGAACATATTTATGAAAAACTTTAAATCAGGTTTTGTAGCGGTACTTGGTCGTCCAAATGTTGGAAAATCAACACTTTTAAATACAATAGTCGGACAAAAAATAGCTATTGCTACTGACAAAGCTCAAACTACAAGGCGACGCATAAAAGGAATATTTACAAACGAAGAAGGACAGATCGTTTTTATTGATACTCCGGGAATTCATAAACCATTAGACAAGCTGGGTGAATATCTTATGGATGAGGCTAAATGTTCTATTCCTGATGCTGATTTAATACTTTTTCTTGTCGATGTGTCAGAACCTGCCGGTGCCGGAGACAAGTGGATTGTTGAAAATTTATTGAAAAAAACGGATATTCCTATAATTATTGTTCTCAACAAAGTTGATAAAATTAAAGACCCAATCAAGAAAGAACAAAATCTTTTAACATATAAAATGTTGTTTGAAACAAATATGCCTACAGCAAAAGTTTCTGCACAAACAGGCAGAAACATAGATACTTTGATTTCTACAATTTTGCGCAAATTGCCTGAAGGTGAGCCGATATATGATGAAGATGATCTCACTGATGAAAGTATGCGCTCAATAGCACAGGAGATTATACGAGAAAAGATTCTTAAAAATACAAAAGATGAAATTCCTCACAGCGTAGCTGTGATTATAGAAAAGTATGAAGAAAAAGAAGATATAGACAGAATTTTTGCGACAATCCATGTTGAACATGAAAGTCAAAAAGGAATTATGATAGGCAAAAAAGGACAAATGATGAAAATCATTGGCTCTCAAGCAAGAATTGAATTGGAAAAGATGTTAGATAAAAAAGTGTATCTGGAATTAAAGGTTAAAGTTTCAAAAGATTGGCGAAAAAAAACACCTGATTTGGAAAATTGGGTTTAATTTGTTTTTAAGTTAAATAATAAAAAAGACCACAAATTTTGTGGCCTTTTTTATTATTTTTTATTTTAAATTCTTAGGGAGTAGGTGCTGCAGGTTTTTTGAAAAGATTTTTTACTGCATTATAAGCTTTATTCCAGTATTTAGTTGTAAAATCACCAACTACAGCAACAGCTTTTTGGCCATAGAATTTAGCTTTATCTAAGAATTTTGCATCTGCTGCAAGTTTGCCTGTAACATTAAAGTTTTTGAATACATTTACTTTACTTCTTAATGCTGCTGTACCGCCTAAAACTACAGCTGCTGCGATAAGAGTTTTTAAGAACCAACGACTTTTCTTTTTAGGTGCTTGTTGACCATCCATAGGGCTGCTTGCTACTGCTGATTGTTCCTTTGTATATGCAGGAGCTTTAGATATAGTGGATTGTGACATTGGTTTGATAGTTGAGAAATTTACTGCCATGATAACACTCCTTTTTTAACACTTCTGGGTAATTAAAAACACAAGAGAACTTTTTATTGCTATAAGATGCTTACATGTAAAAAATTATGAAACATTTTGTTACATTATATCATGTTTTTGGAGGATTTTGGAATATTTTTGCATAAAGTGTAATCTAAATTAATAGAAGAAAGTATTATAAAAAAGGATAGATTAATGGCAGAAGTAATGGATATTAACAAAAATATTTTAGAAAAAGCAAAATTAGTTGCATCAAAAATAGAAGATGTTTCAATCAGAAAAAGAGTATATGCTTTAAATATTGCGGCTAATCTTGCAGCAGAATATATTACAAATGCAGGACTTGAAACTGATACTGCTTTGAGTCTTTTTAGAATACCATCTTTTGCAAAACATCTTGAATTTGCTGATATTTATATAAATGGTTTAAGGTTGGATGTAAGAATTTCTTTTGATGGAAAGACTTTTTGTATTCCAAAATCTCAAGAAATTTATGATGCAAAGCCTTATGCTTATGTCGTTTTAAAACTGGAAAAAGGTTTGAAATCTGCGGAAATTCTTGGCTTTGCTCCTGCTGATAGTTTAGAAAAAACAGAAACAAAAACAGAATATTATGGCTACAATACAGATATTCTTCGTCCAATGGAAGAACTGAGAGTATTTCTTTCTACTATTGAATTCAAACAACATATTTATTCTTCTGTTGAACATGAAAAAATCAAAGAGCTTTGTACAGCTTTTATTGATGATCAAATATCAGAAACTGAAAAAATATATTTTATGAAGCATGTTATAGCTTGTCCTGTTTGCAGAGAAACTTTCTGTGATATGAATGACTTTGATGTTATAGTTTCTCAAGTAAAAAATTATGAAGAGCTTTTGAATGACAGTACATTAAGTGTATTATCAGGTAACAAGAAAGAATTTGATGAAGCTGCATTGGCAGGAATGGCTTTGGTAGAAAATGCTCAAGAAATTTTGGAGGATGATACAGTAGAAACACCAATTGAGGAAGATCAAGACATTGTTCGTCCAATGGGTGCTATTTCTCCTGAAGAAACAGAAGACGAATTAGTACAAAACAACGAAGAAGAAATTTTGCCTGAAGAAACTACAGAATCTGACATAAATGAATTTGTGGATGTTGAAGATGATTTGATTTTGAATGAAGATACGGAAGAAATTGTTGATTTAAACTTTGAAGATGCCTCTGAAGAAAATAGTGATATTTTGGATACAACTGACAATTTAAATAATCTTGAAGAAATTGCACAAGGTGATGAGATTGAGATTCAACCTGCTGATGATAATTTAACTTCTATAGAAGAAATTTCACCTTTAGATGAATTAGATGATTTGACAACTTCTAACCAAGATATCGTTAATACAGATTCATTAAATTCTTCTCAAGAAGAAAATTTATTAATAGAAGAAACACCGATTGATGAATTAGCTGTTGATAATGATTCACTTAATGATCTTGAAATAAAAGAACATGAAACTTTAGAGGCTATAGATGATGTTGAACCTTTAGAACAAGTTGAACAAATCAATACGTTGGAAGATAAAAATTCTGATATTTCTATAGATCCAATTGATTTAGATGAAATTGCTCCTTTAGAAGAATTGCCAAATGAAGTTAAAAATTCTGGTGAAAATGAAGATACCTTAAAAGAGACAGAATCTATAGATTTAGCGGAGATAAAACCATTAAATGATGAGCCAGAAGAAAGAAAAATAAAAGAAGAAGTAGTTTCATATGCTCAAGAGCCAGTAGAACTTGTTTATGATGACGAAGATTCAGAAGATAATCCTATAGAAGAAAAAGCTGAAGAAACTATAGTTCAAAATACAGAACAAGGTGATGAACCAGCTGAAGAAAAAACAGATTCTGAAATTCAAGGTTTATTAGATGATGATCTTTTAGCTTTGTTGTCTGAAAATAATGAAGAAAACCCAAATGTTGAACAAAATACTTTAGATGCAACTGCAGAAAATGATGAGGATAGTGAATCTACATTCGAAGAAGATATGTTGTATTTTGAAGATTCAAATTCAGATTCAGAAAAAGAAAATTTTGAAGATTTTCAAAAAGAAGAAAACACCATAGAATCTTTGTATAGTGAGACAAATGTCCCAAATCAAGATGCAGAAAATCCTACAGAATTTGAACTTGCTCAAGAACCTGTATCAGCAAAAACAGTTAATGCAACAAAAAAAATAATAACAGGATTAGCTTTGGTATTAATACTTGCAGGTGGTAGTGTTGTTTCATGGTATTTTAATCATGCTAAAACAATGCAGAATAATGCTTTAGATACAGCAAATCAAGATGGAGAATTTTTTGATCTTCAAAACAAAGGTTCTAATTCAGAAGAAACACCTGCTGTATCACAAGATATAAATAAATCTATGACAAATTCTTTCTCTGATAAACCTGCAGCTATTACTATAACAAAACTTTCTTGGCAAGTTAGTGAAAAACTTGCATCGGAAGCTTCTGTTAAGGAATATTTACAAACTGCCGGTAAAAATATTCAGATGAATTTACAAAATGATCTTATGAATTCTACAGATTTGAATTTCAATAATGTTATAAAAGTATCATTTGAAATTGCACCTGACAATACACTAAAAGGCATACAGGTACTAGAATCCAGCGGTTCTGATCAAGTAGATGATATTGTGGTAAGAAGTATAAAAAATACTCTGAAATATGTTAGTGTTCCAAAATTGAAGGATATGAAATCAGATTATTTCTTAACTTTAATTATAAATTTTTAATTCTGTGATATGATATAATCAATTACTGATTGCATAAAATAAAATTGGATTGATAAATTGAACACATTACAAGAACAACGGGATTATATAGAGAAACTTGTAAAAACTAATAACAAATTTTTTGGTAATGAAGATCTTTTGGAAGATTTTTGTTCTGAAACGTACAAACGATCACATTCATTATTGGAAAATTCTGATGTAAGTACTATTGGTTCTTATCTTGCTAAGGTTGCCAATACTGCAATTTTGACAGTTTTAAAAGAAAATGGCAGGGTGAGAAGACGAGAAAACAAATATGTAAGCACCAAAGAAATCCTTATGGATCCATTGCCGGCAAAAGTAGAGCAAGTTACAGAAGATTTTAGTGTTTCTGCAGATTTTGTATATGAAATAGAAGATCCAAAAGACTCTTTTGAAGAAAAAATAGTCAGAAAAGATCTTCTTCAAAAAATTGTTGATATTGTTTTGGTTGCGCAAAAAAATGATCCTACAAAAGAATATTTAAAAATCTTTTATTATAGATATGTAAAAGAAATGAAGCAGATTGAGATTGCTCAGGAAGTTAATCTTTCACAGTCAGAAGTAAGCAAAAGACTTGTAGAACTTGCGCAAATTGTAAAATCTCATTTCTAAAAATGTAGAGTTTAATATGCATTGTTTTATTATGTAGTATTTTTGCGTGATGTCATTTAATTTTACTTTATAATATAATAACTTTAGTTTAGCTAAGCGGTTTTTATTCTTATGCGTTGCCTTAAATGCAAGAAAGAAATAGCGGATAATCTTTTGATATGCAGTTTTTGTAATACTAAAGTAAGGACTGTATGTCCTATTTGCGGTACAAAAAATCCTATTAATGCTGAATTTTGTGAAGGCTGTGGGTTGCAACTTTTAAAATACTGTGAATCATGTGGCAGTGTAAATCGTCCAGACGCCGATAAATGCAGAAAATGTGGAATGGAATTTGAAAAAGATTCAGCATTAGTTAATATTCTTGATTTAGAAAAACAGGAAAAAGTTACTTCATCAGATAATTTAATTGACTCAACATTGAACTTTAATGTTGATGAAGATAGTCCTTTGGTTCTTGATGAAATTAGTGAATATGAAATGCAACCGGAAGAAGAGAATCTTTTAAATGAAGCATTTAATGAAGCTACGGAAGAAATAAATGAGCCTTTTGAAAAAGCGGCTGCAGAAGCAAAAGCAGAACTTGAAGAAGATAAGGATTTGAATGATTTATTAAACATTTCTGATGAAAATGAAAATATTAATATTTCGGCAGAACTTGAAAAACAAGATATTAAACAAGAACCTTTGATAAATCCAGAAGCTGCTATATCAATTGATAAAACTGAAAATGAAGAAAATCCTATAGTGTTAATAGAAAACAAGGATGAAGAAGATCAGCTTTCAGAAGAAGAAATAAAAATTGTTGAAAAGCAAGAAGATATCGAAGAAGAAAAAAACAAAACAGATACTGCACAAGAACTAAATCTTGAGCCTGAAATAAAAGCTTGTGATCAAATGAAGTGTAAAAATTTGATAGTCAAAGCTGTAAAAAGTTCTGAAAAATTGATTATAGGAATGAGTGCTCCGGAAGGCTCAGGAAAATCAACAGTTTTGAAATACTTGTTTGGTGATTTGATGCACCAAAATCATGCTTGGTTATGGGGTGAATGCAGTGCAAATTCTCAAATTAGCCCTTATGGTATTTTCCAAGAAATGATTCTTACATTTTTCAACATGCCTAATTTTTCAAATATGTCTCAAGACTTTTTTAAACAGGCAAAAACAATGTTGTCTGAGACTTTACCAAATTTGACTCAAGATGAAGTTTTTAATTTATTTAATTTCTTGTATCCTAGTCTTACTTCCAATTTTGAAGATATATTGATAAATAGGGACATAACATTTGCTCTATTGGAAAAAGTAATTCTTGAAATTTCTCGCAAAGCTAAACTGATAATTGTTATAGATGATTTTGATATGATTGATGGTTCATCTTATGCCTTTTTATCTTATTTTGTAGACCAAGGACATTTGGGTGAAAATATAAAATTAATTATCACATATCGAGACAATCGTGTTACTCAAGGTTATTTTTATTCTGAAAAAATTGCACAAAATCAATACGAAGATATCCGATTAGCAAAACTTTCATTGAAAGATACAGATAATCTTATAAAAATGTTTTATAACGGCACAAATCCCCTTCCGCAGGAGGTAATGGAACGTATATTTGAATATTCTCAAGGTAATAGTGCATATATAGAACAAATTTTGATATTGTTTAATGAATATAAAGCAATAATTACAAAAGACGGCAAAACTATCTATAGAAAAACACAACTTGAAGATAGAATACCACAAAATATATATGAGATTCTTTCATACAGGTTAAGATATTTGCAGAAAAAACAACCGCTTGCTTTTAAAACGCTTAGTACAGCAGCAATTATGGGTAACAAATTTAACATAAGATTGCTTGAAATTATTATGAAAATGCCTCCAGAGGAATTCCAAAAGGTTATCCAATTGCTTGTTAACTCAGCATATATAGCTCAATTTAATACAAATATATTTGAATTTAAAAATACTATTTTATGGAAATATGTTTACGAAAAAGCAAAACAAAGTACAAACTTTGTTGTTTTGAATGAAAAAATCTATGACATAATAAATTCTTTCACACTTTCAAGCAATGCATTGAAAGCTTTGATTGCTCAAAACTTAAATCAAAAACTTTTGGCGTTAAATATATGGACAGAAAATATAAAATTGTGTGCTTATTTGGGAGATGAACATCTTTGGACAATTTCTCAAAAACAATGTTTAAAAATAGCACAAGAAGTTAATCCCGAAGATAATACGGTCATTATCAATAATATTCAAGAAAGACTTGGAAAACTTCTTTATATCTCAAGACCCGCAGAAGCAATACCATATTTGTCTAATGCTATCAGCAATGCTATTAAAGTTAATAACCAGCCTAAAATTATAGAACTGTCAGGCTATCTGTCAAAAAGCTGTTCATTAACAGGCAATTACAATGGGGTTATTGAAGCAGTAAATACTATTTTGAGTATAGTAGAACCTTCTCAGGGCAAACTGGAGATAGCTCTTATAAAATATAAAAAGCTGAAAGCAATGTTTTGTATAGGTAATGCTGAAGAAATTTATAATCTGGCTTCGAATGAAATTATCCCTATTGTAGAACAGGCATTATCCGGAGTTATACCAAACAATAACATTTCACTGGATGTTATTTATGAAACTTGGTTGGAATGTAATCTCATTGTTGCAATGGCTTTGATTTCACAAGGTAATAAAAAAGCATTTGATGTGTTATCTGTTATTGATGAAATAGTGCAGAAAAATAATGTTCAAAATAAAAATTATCTTCAACGTTTGAAACTCACAAAATCTCTTGCTTATTCTATATCAGGCGATATCAGAAAATCAGAAGATATCCTTGTTGAGTTTACCCAAGAGACATCAAAAGAAATAATTGAACCGGATATAATTTCACTTTGGAATTTTACAAATATTTTAAACAAAATATATAAAAGAGAATGGAAAAATATCAAAGAAGATATGTATTCTGTTGTTACTTTTGCTAACAATTACAATGATGTTCTTGTTAAAAATCTGCTTAAAGTATTTTTGGGCAAAATTCTTCAAGAAGAAGGAAATTTGGCAAAAGCTTTAGATATATTTAATGAGCAGGTAACAATATTTGCACGTGAAAAAATAGCTATAGGAGCATTATTGTGCTGGTATTATATAGCGAAGATTACACTGGTTACAGAAGGCACAGACAAGGCTCTTGATATTGCTCAAAAAGCATTGGATGTGGCAAAGAATCCTAAGATTTCTAACTATTATTTTATGGTTCTTTATAAAAAACTTATTGCCGAAATTTTCTTGATAAAAGGTGATACTGATGCTACAAAAATGTATATAGAAAAGGCACTCATGATTGTAAAACAATATGATATGAAGCTTTTGAAAGTATCTTTGTATCAACTTTATGCAAAATATTTGGAAGAAATGGTTTCTAAAAAACCTCAAAACAAAGCCAACTATGCACAAAATGCTATTTCGGCCTACAAAAAAACACTTGCTCTTGTTGAAAACTTATCTGTACCGATAATAGAAGACGAAATAAAGAAAAATTATGCGTCATTTAAAGCATTCTGTCAGCTAAATGATTTGCCTGTATAAATTAAAGTGAAAATTAAAAAATTATTCTTCAACAAACTCTGACAAATCCAATTCCTTTGGTTCTTCGTCATCACTTTCTCTTGCTTGTTTTTCTAAATCCATAATTTTTGCAAGAGTTTTTGCATCGCCTTTAAGTTTAAAATATTCAGCAAATTTGGGAGTAGTACGAAGATTGAAAGAACGACCGTTTTTATCTCTGTGTCTTGAAATCAATCCCATTTTTAGCAATTCTTGTATATGTTCGTATGCATTTGAACGCAGTTCTTTCAAATATGATTGTCTGATAGGTTCTTTTAATGCAATAATTGTGAGTGTTTTTAAAACAGCAGGTTTTAGTTCCACAGGGCAAAGTTGTTCAACTATATCCATATAGTCTTCTTTTACTTGAAGAATATAACCGTTTTCATCATCTATTTCCAATGCGCCTTCACGTGCGGAATAATCCATTATCAAATCCAATAAAGCTTCTTCAACAACTGCTTCATCTTCTTTTAATATCTCTGCAATATCTTTGACTTCAAGCGCTTGTGCTGTAATAAATAGGACTGCTTCTATTCTTGCTTTAAGTGACATAATTTCTACACTCTCCATCAGTATTATATCACAACTACACTATAGAGGCAGAAACATCATTTTGTGATTCTACACGTTTTTTCAATTCTCCTGTTGGTACATAGTATGGAGTCACAGTCATAATTTTTGCAGCAATATCGGGATAATAATAAATGAATCTTAATTCACTGTCAGTTAAAGGTAATTGTGTATGAACGTTTGCATATCTTGCCAGTTCAAGAATGTTTCTGGCTTCATCTTCATCATGGAATTCAAGTTCAAGATTTTTATATACGTTACGGAAACCTTTGATACCACCGTATTCGCCAACGGTAATCATTCTTCCTGTTTCTACTATTTCAGGTTCCCCTCTGCCAAGTTCTTCAAAATCGTATAGTTCATAATTTCTGCGATCTTTTAATGCACCATCAGCATGTATTCCTGATTCATGAGCAAAAGCGTTGCCACCTACTGCAGGTTGATTTGCAGGAATTGGTACTCCGAATGCATGAGAAGTATATTTTGCAAGTTTCCATGCTTTGGATAAATCAATTTGAGGGTCTACTTTGTATTTGTTTTCAAAACCACTCGATTTTTTAACTGCTAAAAGACAAGAAATTAAGTCAGCATTTCCTGCACGTTCCCCCATACCGTTTATGGCCGTATTAATGTATGCATCGACTCCTGCATCAATTGCTGCTTTGGCACCTAATACAGAACAGCCTACAGCCATCCCTAAATCATTGTGAAAATGCATTTCCATATTTATTCCTGTTTCTTTTGCAATAGTATAAATTCTTTCATAAGCTGTATGGGGATCATCATATCCTAAAGTGTCACAGTATCTGAATCTTGTTGCGCCGTGTTTTTTACATTCTTTTGCATATGCAATAAGATAGTCTAAAGAACTTCTCGAAGCATCTTCTGCATTTACTCCAATGATTTCTGCACCACAAGTAACGGCTGCATCTATTGCTTCACAAGTTTGTGCAAGAATGTCTTCTTTTGTTTTTTTACCGCCATATTTTCCTTTAATCATTTGATCAGAAGTTGATTGTGAAAGATTTACATATTTGAGTCTTGGGACATTTTGAAACGATTCAACTACATCTTTGGCAACGGCTCTCATCCAACCGGAGAGCTTTGTTTTGGTAATTACTCTTCTATCTACAAGTTCTAAATTTCCGTTTAAGTAATTAAGCTCATGTTTTGTAGTTGGAAAACCAAATTCTGATTGTGTAACCCCCATATCATCAAGCATTAAATTTATAATAGTCTTTTGTAATTTGGCTAAGCCCAAACGAGAAGTCTGTACACCATCTCTATTTGTTACATCTACAAAATATATTGTATTACCTTTATTTGACATTTTGGCTCCTGATTTCCTGAATATTTTGTGATGATTATAGCATATTTTCGCACATTTTGAACATTATGCACTTCTAAAATATGTCTATATAGTTATATATGACTATAAAATGACTTAATCAATTATGGCAATGTATTTTTTTTTAGGGGTGTAACAATAAAAAGGTAAGAATAACTTACTTAAAAAATTTTTTAATAAGGAGAAAATGTATGAAAAAGATATTATCCATAGCTGCTGTTGCAGCTTTTACGACTATAATTATGAGTGCAACTGCATTTGGTTCTTGTCCTTTAAAGATGAATAATCAAACATCTTGCTCAATAGGAAAACAAACAGGTGCAGCTGCTCCTGTTTCTATTATGGTTGTGCCGTCTAATCAACAAAAATATGTATTGCCGTGCAATAATTGTTCTAATCAATTACAAAAAAAGACAATCTTCCAAAGAACAAAGATGCCTTTTACCGGAATATACAATTCAATATTTGGACCGTTCACAAATTTATATTACTAGTTTATAGTATCATTGCCAAAACCATAAGCAATATACTGCCAATCTGCATTCCTGCATTTATTCGACGAGCCCACTTGTTTGAATCATATTCTTGAGAAGTTTTTTGAGCTGTTGTTACAGCAAGGAGTCTTTGTATGCGAGCTTCTTCACTATCGGAAAATGTTCTCTCAAAAACTTTTGATTCCAGTCGGGCAAGACGTTTGGAAGGGGCATCGCTTGTGTATCTTTTGCCAAGGATGTTCTTTTCCAAAATGTCTAAATCATAGCTTTGTGCATATTTTTCAGCATATGCTCTGCCATCACTAGAAAATTTATCATTATAATGAGATTGAGCCTCAGGAATACGGGTTTTGGAGTTTTCGTAACTGTAATAATTGTAATTAGAATTGTCTTTATACTCATATTTTTTGAAATTGTTATTTGTATAATCTCCATAATATTTTTCCCCATTTTCTAAGACAATTTCTTCTTTAACAGGGTCTATTTCTGTGTTAGTAAATTCGTTTTGACTCCCTCCCAAAATTTTACTACGCAATGCATCCACTCTTTCATTTAAAGATAGGGTGCTTTCTTTTTTGAAAGTTTGTTTTTCCAGTCTTGATAGGCGAACATATATATCGTCATTTATGTATGCTTTTTTAAAAACTTTTTGTTCCATTTTATCTACAACAGGATATTTTATGCCTGCTTCTGCTTTAGGACCAATATCTGACTTTGCAGCAGTTTGGTTTACCGGCGCTGCAGCACCTGTCGATGTAGTAATATTTAAGTCATTATATAGTTTTTCAATTCTGTTTTTTTGAGGTTTTTGGCTTGGTATTCCGTATATTGTTTTTTCTAATTTTGACAATCTTGTTTCTATTGTTCCGGAAGTGGTATAACCGTAGTAAGATTTTTCAATTTCATTCAATTTTGTAGTTAAATAATCTGCACAAAAAACAGGTCTGTAAGCTATTATCAGTATAGCTATCAATATAAAAGTGAAGAAAAAATATTTTTTAAATTTGTTGTAAAAATGCATATCCCATCTCAAATATCTAAAAATTTTTATTTGATTTAAAATTAAACGGTTTATGCTTTATCAACAATTCTCCTAATTTTAATTTTTTTTTGAAAAATCTAATTTCAAAATCTAATACTTTTAGAGAATGATTTAAAAAAAAGATATAAAAATAAACTCATGTTTTCTAATAACATGAGCTTATTTTTAAAAAAAATTTTTTATAAAAATTAATCACAATATTTTTTGACAGTTTTGTCTAAAAGTTCAACAAAAGTATCTCTGTATTTATCGCAATTTTCTTTTGATTTTGCTTCAAATCTGAGAGTGAACACTGGTTCTGTATTGCTTTGTCTAATCATTGCAAAACCATCTTCTAAAATTATTCTCATACCATCGAGTGTAATGATATCTTTGATTTTTGTACCGAACAGGTTTGGATTTTTTTCAACAATTTTTGCCATTTCTTCAAGTACAGGTTTTTTGAAATCATTCGGGCAATGGAATCTGACTTCTTTTGAAGTACATACCCCATCGAATGGTTTTAGCATATCTTCAATTTTGAATTCAGGATTTTTAAGTTTTTGTTTAGCTATAATTTCTATGATTCTGCAACCTGCATAAATTGCGTCATCAAATCCGTAATAACGATCTTTGAAGAATGTATGACCGGACATTTCGCCAGCTAGTATGGCATTTTCTTCTTTCATTTTTGCTTTTATGTATCCGTGTCCGGTTTTTGTCATAATAGCATTGCCGCCCATAGCATTTATTGTGTCATAAAGGACTTGAGAGCATTTTACTTCTGAAACTACAGTAGGCTTTTCTCCTCGTCTTGCAAGAGGTTCGCAAATATCAGTTGCATATATTAAAAGCAATTTGTCACCGGTCATGCTGTTGCCTTTTGAATCGACAATACCTATTCTGTCTGAATCTCCGTCAAAAGCTATGCCGATATCAGCTTTTTCTTCTACAACAGTTTTTTTTAGTGTTTCAAGAGTTTTGTCATCACTCGGATTTGGATGGTGGTTGGGGAATGTGCCGTCAGGTTCTGTGAAAAGTTCAACAACTTCACAACCCAAATCTTTATATAACTGTGGTGCGACAAGACCTGCTGTAGCGTTGCCGCAATCTGTGACTACTTTTATTCCTCTGCCGATTGAGGCAAATTTGTTGATTATATTTTCGGAATATTTTTCAATAATATCGTATTTTCTGATGATTCCATGTCTGTTTGATGTTTCTCTTGCATCAACTTCTGCCATTGCAAGTTTTTTAACTTCTTTAATTTGTTCTTCTGTTAAAGAAGCTCTGTTAAATGTCATTTTCAACCCATTGTATTCACAAGGATTGTGACTTGCTGTTACAATCAAAGCACCATTGACTTTGCCGACAGAAATAACATTATCAGGGATTTGTGCAAATTCGCTATAATAGCCTAAAGGAGTTGGAGCTATGCCAAGATTGAGAACATTTGCACCAGTTGATGTTACACCTTTTATCAAAGAAGAAGTTAAAGAAGGTGAATGTGTACGAACATCCATGCATACACTTACCCAAATATCTTTTACGTCTGTTCTATCCTTTTCATCAACATTTTCATTAAGCTTTTGGACGATATATTTTACGTAGCCTCTACCTGCATAATAGAAAAGTTCTTCTGTAACGTCTTCTCCGTATATGCCCCTGATATCATTTTTTCCAAATGCTCTAAAATCTATTGTATTTGCCATATTGCCTCTCACACTTTCCTTTAGATTAATTATTTCATAAAATGATTGTTGTTACAAATTCTTAAATAGCAAATTTATTATTAGTTGTTTCTCTAGTATAGATAATTTATGTGTGATAAGAGCTTTGATTAAATAAATCAAATAAGATTAAAATAAATTTATGTAGACCTAGATGAGTTTGATTACTTCATTTAGGTCTATTTTTAAACAATCTAAGCTTTCACAAGTTGTTTGTCTTTTGTCCCAAAGACAAGGACGACAAGAACAATTTTTATTTTTTATTGCGATGTATTTTTCATTGTTTGGGATAAGTTTTTTTTCATCAGTAGGTCCGAATAAAGCAAGTGTTTTTGTTCCTACGCCTACTCCTATATGCATTGGTGCAGAATCAGAACATATCAAGACTTCAGCTCGTTTTGTCAATTTTGCCAAATCCATGATGTTTTTTGTTGTTCCGTATAAATTTTCAAAATTTGGTGTTTCTCCGATAATTTGAACAATTTTTTCTATACATTCTTTGTCATCAGGTCCACCGATTAAGTAAACTTTTTTGTCTGTTTCTAAAACTTTTTTTACAAGTTCTGCCCATATTTCAGGAGTCCAAGTTTTAACCATTTTTTTAATCACACTCATTTTACTTACTCCAGGGTGGATTAATACAGAGTTTGGCTCTTTTTCTATTTCTCCTGCATCTATTTGAGGGTATTCTGTTTTAAAGTCAGTTACTGGGGTAATCAGTTCATGATACATTGCAGATGCATATTGGTTTTTTTTCAATTTGACAGCTTTTGTAAGTAAAATTTTGCTTAGTGTTCCACTTTCATATCCATATCTGTATGTTATTCCAGTCAAAAACAAAAGCAGTGGTATCAATTGATTTGCTCCGGAAGAGAAAACCATATCATATTTGCCAAAACGGGCTTTGATAATCAGTTTTAAAAGCGCAAGATACTTATGTTTGCCTTTTATATCTACACACATTACATCGTCAATTAGGTTTGATAAATCTTTTACAGATTTGCTTCGTGGTTCAAGAGCAAGTGTGATTTTTGCTTCCGGAAACTCTTTTTTTAGGCTTGACAAAGCAGGTAAAAAAAGAATTTCATCTCCGATGCCGCCAAAATTTATTGCTAGTATTTTTTTGGGCTTTTTCATACTTTTATTTTGTCACCAAATGACCCCAATAACAAAATTTCATAAAGCTTGTGAGGTCATTTTAAAACTTTATGATGATTGCATTTTAAAAACTAAAATGGTTTTGTTTGGCTCAGTTTGTTTCTTAATTCTCTAAATCTTGCAATATCTTCTTGTGCTTTAGAAGATTCTTTGAATACAACCTGAGAAGATGGGTGAACCATAAGAACATAGTCCATATGTATTTCAAGGAAATTGTATCGTCTTGGCGGCTGATTTGAGTTGCGAGGATAAATCTCAACATTTGTTACGGCAAGAAATCTTCTTTCTTTGTCGTTTAACAAATCAGTTAATTCACGGTTTGTATTTGTGTATTTTGAAACGTGTACAGTACCTTTGATGTCGTGATCGACAGTCAAAATACATACTTCTATTGGAATTGTATCATTGTGTTTTGCCATTTGTTCACCTGATGTTTTGTATAACGAAATTATATTATAATTTCTGACTTACTGCAACGTATAAATTACATACCGATATTTTCATTGAGTTTTAATATTTAAGTGATTATTTAAAGACTATTTTGGTATTTGAATAAATCATATGTATTGACCATTAATGAACAAATTGTCATTGGTCCTACACCCCCAGGAACAGGTGTAATGTATGAGGCTTTGTCTTTTACATTTTCAAAATCCACATCCCCGCACAATTTACCGTTTTCTAATCTGTTCATTCCAACATCAATAATAACTACACCATCTTTCACCATGTTTTCTGTGACAAGATTTGGTTTGCCTACTGCTGATATTAAGATGTCTGCTGTTTTTGTAATCTCAGAAAGATTTTTTGTTTTGCTGTGACAAAGAGTTACAGTTGCATTTTCATTTATTAACATTTGTGACAGTGGTCTGCCGACTATATTAGATCGACCGATTACAACGGCATGTTTACCTTCGATTTTTATGTCATAGTATTCTAAAAGTCTTATTATCCCTTTTGGCGTGCAAGGGTATACATAAGATTTTTTACCTATTGATATATTTCCTACATTGTAAGGGTGAAAGCAGTCAACATCTTTTTGAGGAGAAATTGTTTCTATAATTTTTAAAGGATTTATATGTTTAGGAAGTGGCATTTGAACAAGGATTGCGTTGACATTTTTATCACTGTTTAATTCTTCTATCTTGTCAATCAAGTCTTTTTCCAATGTTTTTTCAGGCAATTCTATTACGATAGAATTGAAACCAAGTTCAAGAGCTTTTTTCTTTTTCAAATTTACATAAATTTTGCTTGCGGAGTCGTTTCCTACGATTATTACAGCTAAACAAGGTTTCTTGTTTAAAAACAGCACCTCATCTGCTAAGTTATCCAAAATTTCTTTTGCTACAATTTTTCCATCAATAAGCTTTGTCATAATTTACCTTTTTGTTAATTCATAACTTGTGGGAGATTAAGTCTAAAGTAAAGAGATTTTATAGCATCTTCTACTACTTGTGAATTTTTATCAATAGAGTGTTCAACGAGATTTTTGTCTTTTTGAATAACTCCTAATACATCAAGACTGTATTTACTCAGATATTCATGAATTTTTCCGTATTGTTCATTATCTACATTGTTTAAAACAAGAGCCATTTGTCCGCCTGCAGCGTATTTTGCAGAAAATTCTTCAATGCGTTGAGCTAGGAATATAGACTCTTCTGTGGCATTTGCAATTATTAATGTTACGTCCATTGGAATATCAACCAATTGGTGAAGATATTTCAAATCAAACTCACAATCAAAAACTACTATATCGTATTGATTAATTAATTTTGTTACGGCGTCACTGATTTGACTTGTTATAGGACAACGGCAATCTTTTGACGGGACAAGCCATGAGACAATCAAGTCAACATTTTCTTCAACTTCAACTAGGATATCTTCCAACGCCCATTCTATATATTCTTGTTTTGTCATTTTTGATGGTATACCTGTTTTGTATTCGTGTTTGCCGCTTCTTATACCATATATTGTGTTTCTGACATCCATTCCATAGCTGTGGGCTAGTTCTGTAGACAAATCATTGTCAAAAAGCAAAATAGACTTTTCGGGGTATGTCGCTTTTAAAACTTTTACAAAATTTTTTGTTATAGTTGTTTTCCCGCTTCCGCTTTTACCTGTGATTGCTATAGATAATGTCATCAAATTACCCCGTTATATTTTGTATTTTTCTTTTAAATTCTCTGATAAGTCATTTACAAGTTTCATTGCTTTTTTTGCAAGATTCATAGGTAATCCGCCTGCTCCGCAAGATGGTGTTATGAAACTGTTTTTGATTATTTGTTCTTCGGAAATTTCGTTATCCATTTTTTTTGAAAGGTCAGATACAGCATTTTCAAACTTTTCTTCTAATTCTTTTATGGTAATTTTTTCCAATGCCTCTTTGTCCAATGTGGGAACAAGCCCCCATGATATGTAACCACCGTTTTTTAAGAATTTTTTCATATCTTTTGAGTAGGCGCTCAAACTTTTTGAATATGCGTATGCATCGAAATTAATAATATTTATTCCTGCATCAATAAGTAAAGACCAATCTGCTTTTCCACAACAGTGAACAGCACTTAAACCTTTAAAATCTTTTATTACATCAGATATTTCTTTTAATGCTAAAACAATATCTTCTCTTTTCACTGTAATAAATGCTGATGTTCCGTATTGAGACATAACAGGTTCATCCATAAACATAATTGGCGTTGTGTTTTGTGAAACTTTTTTTATCTGCTCAATTTGCCATACGGCTTTTAGTGTCAAACCTTTTATTAGAACTTCTCTGTACGTTTCGTCATAAAAAGCACATACATTTTCTTTGTCACAAAGGCTTGTTCCCAAGGTAAAAGGTCCTATAATATGACATTTTGCAAATTCATATTTACCTTGCTTCAGCTTTTCTAAATACAATGGAATAGCACTGGAATAAGGGGTTGTGATAGCGTATTTTTCAAGGTTTGTAAAATCTTTTTCATTCACAATAGCTTCGTAATCAAGAAAAAATTCTTCAAGCTCTATAAAAAATTCATCTGATTGAGAGTCATAGATGTATTTTTCTTGTTCTTCATCGTATTTGATGCCGGGGATGCCTTGTAAGTATTGAATAGTCATATCTTCATGTCTATCGACATTTGCAAGCTGAGGCCAAAAAGGAATTTCTTTAAATTCATCAAAAATCAAGTCAATAGCTTCTTGTGCATTTTTATGCGGAAGACTTCCAATAGCTGTAGCTTTTAAAGTAAGGTTGTTCAATGTTTTCCCCGTATAAATGTGTCTTACTTAATTTTACAAAAAATATAGTATATGGGCAATTTATTCAAGATTTAGTTAAAATTTTTGCAAAAAATAGCAATTTGATAAATAATCTTTATATGAATATAAATAAGATTATTTTAAAAAGTTTGTTATTTTTTTTATTAGGATTTTGGGGACAAAGTGTTTATGCATATGCTTTGCAGATAGTTTATCCAAAATCGCCCAACACTCAAATTGACGCTGTATCTACTTTTTTTATTGGTAGTACTACACCCGGTGCCAGTGTGACAATAAACGGTAAAGAAGCAAAAGTTTTTGAAAACGGCTCATTTGTCGAGGTGGTGCCGTTAAAAGACGGATTTAATAGGTTTACTATCGAATCAAAAAACGGTACTGAAAAGGATATTTTTACATATATAATCAAAAAAGATCCTAAAAATACTCAAGCTGTACCGGAACCTGAACTTATAGAGTTCCCCAAAAATGAGTATTTGTACGCATCGATTGTGAAAAACAATACTCCATTAAGGGCCCAACCAAATGAAAATGCTCAACGTATTACTCATTTGAATACGGATACTGTTCTGATGATAGATGCAAAAAAAGGAGATTATTACAGAGTCTCTCTTTCTCCGGTAAGGAAAGCTTGGGTCAGATGTGACAGTGTAGTTGGTTATTCTACAATAAATTCCAAAATGTTGGCTACTGTTACAGATGTTACTGTGACTGATGACAAACTTTATACTTATATAAAAACTCCTCTTTCTTTTGCTGTACCATACAAAATAACAGAAACAGATACGGGTTTAACTTTGGATTTGTACAATATCAAAGAGAATCCTTCAGACACAAAAATATTTCCACCTACTGAAACAATAAAAAGTTTTGCAATAAATAATGTTGCTTTAGAAAATAAATCTACATATTTTATTGAATTAAACAACAAATTGTGGGGTTATGATGTCTATTATGAAAATAATTGTTTAATCTTAAAAATAAGGAAAACACCTCAAATAGATGCAAATTATCCTTTGAAGGATATCGTTATTGCGATAGATCTGGGCCATGGCGGTGATGAATATGGTGCAGTTGGTCCAACAGGTGTTAAGGAAAAAGATATTAATCTTGATATCTCATTAAAGTTAAAAGAAATGCTTGAAAAAGCCGGTGCTACTGTTGTTATGACTCGTACAAGCGATTGTAATATTGAGTTGTATGAGAGAACAAAATTGGCAAAAAAATCAGATGCTTTGATTTTGTTAAGTATTCATGCAAATGCGCTTGCAGATGGTGCTGATCCATATAAAAAACATGGTACAGCAGTTTTTTATTATAATAAAGAGTCTTTTGAACTTGCAAAAACTTTAAAAAATACACTTGTCAGTGAGCTTTCTACTTTTGATGACGGAGTTTCAAATTATAGTTTGGTGTTAACTAGACCTACTATGCCATTGTCTGTTCTTATAGAGGTAGCATACATGATACATCCTGAGGAGTATGCTCTTTTGCTTGATGAAAATTTTAGACAAAAGGCCGCTACATCAATAAAAAATGGGCTTGAAAATTATTTAAAAAGCACTGTGAATAATTAATTTACAATTGATATTTTAGTGTTGACAGTCTTTGTTTGCGGTGATACAATGTAAAAAATTTATGTTTAACACCTTGTTCAATATGGTTAAAACCTTTGGTAGTAGGGATTAAACTCTATTTTTTAAGAAGAGATTTTAAAGTTAAAAGGTACAAAAAATGTCAGTTTCTGTTGTTACAAATACAGAACCAAAAAACGCAAACATATTTGCTACAGCGGCACTAGGTGGCGCTGTAGGCGGTGCGATCAGATATTTTAAGCCAGTTACAAAACAAGAAATTGATACGGTACTTTTTGGTGAGTCTGATATTATTAGACAAAATAGTATAAGACAAGCCAGAAAATCTGCAATCAATGATATTGTAAAAATGTTTTCTAAAAATAGAGATAATAAAGCGTTTGAATTATTTATGGAAAGAGCAAAAGCATCTGTAAAATATGCAAATGCTAAAGAAGCTGAAAATGCAACTGCAAGACGTGAAGCGGTAAAACTTGCAACAATAGCAAAAGATAAAATTAAAGCTGCTCCTGCAAGTATACAAAAAGAAATTAAATCACTTACTCAAATAGTTATCAATAAAGTAAAAGCAGCCAGAGTACTTTCTGAAAACGCATTGAAAGATGCGGTAAAACAAGCAAGACCTTGGCCTGCATATATTTTGCCAGGTGTAGCTTTAGGCGCTTTGTTTGCTTATTTTTACAATGTTGTTGGTACTATAAGCAAAGATTAGTTAAAGAATAATATCTCCGGATAAAATTGTTTTTTCTTCACCTGTTTTTTTTATAGCAATTAAATTGCCATTATTATCAATGTCTTTTGCAAAAAGTTCTTCTCTGATGCTTTGTTCTCTATGTTGTAAAAATACGGTTTTCCCTAAAAAGCATGCTCTGTTTATGTAATCATTTTTGAATGTTGTAAAACCATTTTCAATTGTATTTGAATAATTAACAAAAAATTCTTCTAAAAGTTTCTTTAGGAATTCTTCTTTATTAATATTTTTACCTGTTTCAATATTCAATGCAGTCGCCGGTTGATTTATAACTTTTAATGAATGTTCTGGCATATTGAGATTTATACCGACGCCAAGAACCAATCCTTCAATTTTGTTGTTTTTCAAAAATGACTCGCACAATATACCACATATTTTTTTGCTATTTGTCAAAACATCATTAGGCCATTTTATTTGTGGTTCTATGCCATATTTTTCTATTGTTTTAGCAACAACTACACAAAGATATTGAGTCAAATTTGCTATATAAGTTTTTTTGTTTGGTTTCAACACTATGGACAGATAAATATTTTCTGTACAATCAGAAATCCATACTCTGTCAAAACGACCTTTGCCTTTAGTTTGACTGTTTGCACAGATTGCAGATAAATCATCAAGTTCTTCAAAATGTTGAAGAGCATAGGTGTTAGTTGAATCAACAGTTTCTAATCTTATTATTTTCATAATAAATTTTAATCTATGTTTTTTCTAAGCATCAAAACATTGCCTTTTTCGTCATAACAAGCATTACCAATCCAATGACCCATTAGCTTTTTGTTAGAGTCATATAGATATTGTTCAGTTTTGGAGACAACAAAAGTTGCATTTTTAAACGCTCCATACTTGTTGTAAGCGACTGATTTGTGAGGGTATACGTTAAATGGCTTGTTAAGCACATCTACTTTAAAAAGCAAACCTTGTCCATCATAATAGTAATTATGAAACGGATCATTGTCATATCTGATACCGTATGTTCCGTCAGAAAAAAGCGCAATATATCTGTTGTGGAGTTTATTTTTTCCATTACTTGCTGCTGCATAGTTTGCAACATAATTTGGATCTTGCCAATAGTCTCTAAAAGCATTTGGTCCAAGAGCATAATCTATGTTGTTAAATACTTCTTCTCTTGCCATTTCAGCATTAAATTCCGCATTGCCTTGTAGCATTAAAGCAGATGCCGGAAGTGCAAGAAAAATAAATAATAAAGTTAGTAATATTTTTTTCATATTCTAATAATATAATAAAAATACCCTAAATGTCATTTTGGACAATCAGGGTATTTTTATTCTTTTAAAGTTTTATTATTATTTAATTAAGCTTTAATTTTTTTTGCAGATTCAACAACTACTGAAAAAGCTTCTGGTTCGTTAACAGCCATTTCAGCAAGCATTTTTCTGTTTACTTGAATATCTGCTTTTTTCAATGCATTCATGAATTTTGAGTAGCTTAAACCATGTTGTCTAACAGCAGCATTGATTCTAACAATCCATAAACGACGCATTGTTCTTTTTTTGTTGCGTCTGTCTCTGTATTGATATTTAAGTTTTTTCATAACAGCTGTATTAGCAACTTTGAAGATTCTACTTCTTGCGCCAATAAAGCCTTTAGCTAATTTTAATATTTTTTTATGTCTTTTTCTCAAGACGTTTCCGCGTTTTACTCTCATTTTTTAGACCCTTCCTATCTTGAATACTTTTTGTACGGTAATTCTTTTGAAACCAAATTCAAATGTGTTTCAGAAACCTCTGTCATTCCTGACAATCTTCTTTTTCTGCTTACAGACTTGTGTTGAAGCAAGTGTTTTGTACCAGCAGAACGTCTCAAGATTTTACCGGAAGCTGTCACTTTGTAGCGTTTTGCGGCTGCACGGTGTGTTTTCATTTTTGGCATAGTTTTCTCCTTTCGTGGCGCTTACGGGTGTTTCCACTTTGTGCCGCAGCACCTGTTTTTCTTAACTGGCGGTCTGGAGTTTATTCTCTGACCCCTTGATGATTTCTGTGACATGCCGTCCACAGAATATCATGTATGATTTATTGTAAATCAAAAAGAAATACATGCAATAACAATGCTGTTTTTCATAAATATTTTTTAATAAATTAAATAAATATCAGTGTTTTAGTAGTTTATATTTATCTTGCAAATGATTTGGGAATAATGGCAGTGTAAAAAGAATGCTTGACCCTTTTTTCTCTTTTGGATTGAAATCAAGTTGTCCCCCTTGTGCATCTATAATTTTTTTGCAATAAGCTAAGGCAATGTTAGGCGAAGTTTTTGGCTGTTTTTTGTTTATTGAAAAAATCGGGAAAATTTTATTTTGCAATTCTTTGGAAATATTTTTTTCTGAATTTTTGATTTTAAATTTGTATGATTTATAAAAAATAGAGGTACAAATTTCGATTGTACCCCCGCTTTTGTTGTATTTTATAGCATTATTAATTAAATTGAAGACAACATGTTTGAATAAAAATTTATCAGCTATTATGTTATAGTCATTTTCATCAAAAAATATACTTATGTTTTTTTGTTGAGCTATATCATTCATTATTTTAAGAATTTCTTTTATTATTTCAGATGGTTTAAATTCACAATATACAGGTTCAATATGTTCTTTTTCCAAATAAACAATATCTAATGTTTGATTATTAAAAAATAACATTTGATTTAATGCATTTGTAATATTTTTATAAAATTGAAGTTGTTTTTCTCTGGGATATTCCTTTTCTGTAAGTAATGAACTAAAACCATTAATGATATTTAAAGGGGTTTTGAGTTCTTCTGACATATTGAGTATGTAATTTAACTTTAAATCATTACTTTCTTGTAGTTCTGATATTTGTGCAGACATTTCATTAATTTTGTTTTCATTTTTTTGAATCTTCTTTTTTAGACAATAATTTATATGTCCGTTTTTGCACATTTCTTTTTTAAATTTTAGAAATTTTTTTGTTGAATTCCTCTTATTATGAAAACACATTGTTTCTAATCTCTTATTAGACCAGAAAAGGTTAACACAATTATATTTGATAAAAATTAATGTATTTTCCTCTAAGTTTAATTTTGTGACATAAAAAATAAAAAATTACTTGGCACAATATAATAAGCAATGTATAATTTATCCAATATGAAAGAGAATGGAAAATTATTTGTAATATCTGGTTCTTCAGGTGTGGGCAAAGGTACTCTTTTAAAGGAACTTTTGTATCAGCATCCTGATTTAAAGTTGTCTATATCTGCTACGACAAGAAAACCAAGACCAGGAGAGCTTGATGGTGTAAATTATTTTTTCACTAAAAAAGAAGATTTTGAATTAGCTGTAAAAAATGGGGAATTCCTTGAGTGGGCTGAATTTAATGGCAATTATTACGGTACAAAAGAAGCTTATGTCAGAAAAAAATTAAGTGAAGGTAAGAATCTGATTTTAGAGATAGAAACTCGTGGTGCATTGCAGATAAAAGAAAAATTACCGGATTCTATATTGATTTTTATACTTCCTCCTTCTTATGAAGAGTTGGAACACAGATTGCGGGGTAGAAATACAGAGGATGAAGAAACCATTCAAAATAGATTAAAAGAGGCTAATAGAGAAATTGAATGTTCAAAACAATATGACTATAGAGTTGTAAATGACGATATTAAAAGAGCATTAGCTGAGTTGGAAACAATCATTAATGAGAAT
Source organism: Candidatus Gastranaerophilales bacterium (assembly GCA_944323475.1). Taxonomy (GTDB): domain Bacteria; phylum Cyanobacteriota; class Vampirovibrionia; order Gastranaerophilales; family Gastranaerophilaceae; genus Limenecus. The sequence continues at coordinate 104,979 of CALUSQ010000003.1, read as the reverse complement.
ATAAATAAATAAAAACCCTATACAAGTACGATTTTGTTACCTGCGCGTCTCGCAGGTGGGTGAGTGCCTTGACCTATCCGTTTCCTGCTGGCACATTTCTGTGGCAGGTATACTTCAAAGTTTTCGAGTCGCCTCTCCCGATAGTAAATAATGTAGGAACAAAATTAATACCTGTATAGAGTATTAATATTCTATACTTTTTTGTTATAATTAACAAGTGATAAACTCAAAGACAAAAGGGGTATTTTAGGAATGGAAAAAGTAATGGACAAAATTACAATCAGATCAGACAGAAACACAGACTACACTTTTATGTACAGAGGTGAGGAAGTTGTTCTTAAAGCAGGCTCGATACTAAGTATTGCTAATGGTTTGAATGATGTTGTACTGCCTACTACAGCAATGAAAATAATGAATAATTTAATTGTCATTAAAGACGATGTAAAATAATTTTTTTTAGGACAAAAAGCAGCAGTAAGTTAATTTACTGCTGCTTTTTATATGACAATTATCATTAAGAATTGTCTTGTGGGTATAAATTATCTACCAAGCTTGATGGTTCTTCGTCAGAGTCACTGTCACTGTAAAAAACACTCATAGAGCTTGGTTTAAAACTTTGATATTCTGTTTTGAGCTTTTCTTCATCAGCTTTTAGGCTGAATGCTTGAATTTCAGCATTTGTGATTCTTCCGTCTTTATTAGTATCTATTTGGTTGAAGTATGTCAAAATGTTTGAAAGCATGTCACTGTTTCCCATTCCGCTCGAACATAACTGACATATTTCTTGGTATGTTAAACCGTTTTGAGAAAGTTTGTTTGTTAAATTGCTCATATCATCTGCACTGATTTTTCCATCAGCATCTTGGTCAATTGCTGCAAAATTTGTTGATAAAAATTGAGCAAATGATGTGTTGTAACCAAGCTGTGCAAGAGTTGTGTTAGAAGGGTTTGTTATGTCTTCTAAAGTTAAGCCACCTGTAGTTTGACTGTTTTTTGCTAATATAGAATAAGTATTTGATAAACCGCTAAGTGCGTTTGCAAAAAGAGAATAACCATTCATTAATGACATAATATGTCTCCTTATATTTTTACATGTACAGTTTAATGTTTTTTTTCTCAAAGTAAACCATGCAATTAAAGTATTTAATTGCATAAAAAACAAATAAAATTATTTTTTATAAAAAAATCCGCCTTTAAATTATTTAAAGACGGAGTTTATACTTTTATTTGGGTTTATGAAAATACTTTAAATGTTCTTTCAATGTTCTTTTCCATTACTTTTTTAACAGAGTCAATTTCTGTATCACAAGCTTTTTGTTGTGTTTCAACTTGTTGCAAATCCATTTGGAGTCTTTTTTCTTTAATTTGAATTGCAGCTGTTTTGCTTCTGTATTCTGCATCAGCTTTAGCATCATCTGCTGTATTGTATGCTACTGAAAAACCTGTTCCGTTGATTGCATCAACTTCTTCTCCTGCTGCTGTTACAATTCTCATTGTTCCGCCATTGATACCTTCAAGTATTTCAGGACCTGTATAGTTATTTGTTTCACCATTCATTACAAAGTTTTCTTTAAATTTGGTTTTATCTTCATCTGATAGTGCTTTATATTCATCTACAGAGATTGATTTACCTTCTTCATCTGTGTAATTGGTAATAGTTTTTGTTCCATCAGATTTCCAATCGTTCCATATTGGATTGCCGTTTTCATCTTGTCCGCAATATATTTGAAGTTTCATACCTGTGGCAGAAAGGTCAGACAAATTTGATGCAGTAATTTCTATTTCTGTTGAATCAGATGAATTAATATATTTCAAAGTTTGGTTAGAAAGTTTGTTTGAATATTCTCTTGCAACTTCTTCTGTTTGCATAGCTAAAATCATTTCACTGTTTGTGATTTGTTGTGCTCTGTATTCCAAATCTGATTTTCTTGCTGTTAATAATAATAATCTTGCTTGTGATGCTGCTAAACCCATTTTCGGCTCCTTTTTTCTTACTTTTTTTTAAACAAGTATTCCTTCCATACTGTTTATATTCCCAAAAGATAAAAATTTATAACATGCAAAACCCCTTGATAGCATGCTTTTCAAGGGGTTTTTGTTTAAAAATAAAGTTATAATTGGGTTTTAGGCTTTTTTCTCATGTATCATTTTTGTAATAATTGCGGCAACGAATAATACTGCTGCGCCGATAAAGAATGAATATTCCCAATGATAGTTTAATCCTTTAGGCGTTGTCATTGCACAGTGAGAAATAAACCAAGCGATTAATGTACAAACAAGGATTTGAGGACCGGCAATAAATATATTAAAAATACCCATTACGGCGCCTTCAGAACCTTCTTTGATATATTCTGATAACATGGCAAAAGGTAAAGCCAGGATACTAGACCAACCTATACCTGCAACACCCATTAAAATCATAACTAATGTAGGTTGTGAAATAAATCCCATTAAAACATAAGATATTGCCATTGATAAAAGAGCAATTATATGAACATTTTTATTACCAAATTTTGTAGATAATATACCTATTGGAATTGATACTGCAAAGCAAACTAAATTAAGTATAGCAAAACATATAGAAGAAAAATTAGTTGCAACAATAGCTGCTGTTGCATAGTGTTCTTTCATTTCATCTGAAACAACTGTCAAATCAGGAATTGCATATACGATGTGTATTGCAAATTGTGTGAAGAAAATAAACATACACATTACACCAATCCAAGTACAAAATTGCATCATACATATTTTGTAAACTTCCGGTGATGATTGCATAAAACTTTTGAAATTTTCAAAGAAAGATTGTTTTGGTTTTTCTTTGTTTTCCACATCTTCTTTAGAAGGTTTTTGCATTGGTTTTTCTTTAAAAGTTATACAAGTCCAAGTCATTCCTAATAAAAATGCTAGTGCTGCCATAACAAATTGAGCTTCTATAGACATTTGATAATCAAATACTAATTTTAGTACAGGAGCAGTACCTGCTGCTATTACTGAACCAAGACCAATAGCAAAACTAAGGTATGCATTTGCTATAGAATGTTGTTCATGTACTACATTGTCAGGGATAAGTGCACGATAAGGTCCTTGAGCTGCATTTACACAAGCATCGATTACCCATATCATTATTGCAGCTACAATTAAACCTCCAAAAACAGGTAATGATAAATGGAGTTTGTCTGCAATGATTTGAGCAATGCCTTGAGAGTTTGGGAACGCCCAAAGAGCTATTGCTGCAAGAATTGCACCTAACATTAAGTATGGACGTCTTCTTCCAAATCTTGTATAAGTATTGTCACTCATTGCTCCGATTATTGGTTGAACAACCATCCCAGTTACAGGGCCTGCAAGCCATATTAGCCCAAATAAAAATGGTGAAGCACCAAGATTTTCTGTTACGGGGCCGGAAAGTATTATTCTCATTTGCCAAGCAAATTGTAATCCAAAAAAGCCAAGACAAAAATTTAAAAGTTGTAGTGTGGTCAATTTTCTTAAGCCATTTGTTTCGGATTTTCCCTGTAAACTCGTATTCTCACTCATGTATAATTCCTCTTAAAAATATAGATGCTTTTTAATTATATTAACAACATTAAATAAAATCAAAATATAATTTAGCAAAATTGTTTTTAATCGTGTAATAATAAAGTTACAATACTTTTATACTACACAAAACTTGTTTGAAAAGTAAAATTAATTTAAAAATAAAAATATGAATTCAACAAAAACTTTATTTGATGTAATAGGTCCAATAATCATAGGTCCCTCCAGCTCCCATACGGCAGGTGCTGTTAGAATAGGTTATTTGGCAGGAAAAATTTTTGGCGAAAAGCCTAAAAAAATAAAATTTAAACTATATAATTCTTTTGCAAAAACAGGTAAAGGTCATGGAACAGATAAAGGTCTGTTAGGTGGTGTTTTAGGTTTAGATGTTGATGATGAAAGAATCAAAAAAGCATTTAATTATGCAAAAAAACAAAATGTTGAATACCAATTTGAATATATTGAAGACTACAACAGACATCCAAATTCTGTTGATATTATATTAGAAAATAGTTACAGAATGGAAATTTCCGGTATTTCTATCGGTGCTGGTGAAGTTTGTATAAATAAAATTAATGGATATAAATTCAATATAAATGGTGATTACGACACATTGGTTTTAATTTACAAGGACAAACCCGGAATGGTTTATAGAGTTACGGCATTGCTCCAAAATTACAATATTAATATTGCTTCTATGCATTGTGATAGAAATGCTAAAGGTCAAGAAGCTTCAATGGGTATATGTCTGGATGGTATTTTGCCTAAATCTGTTATGAGTGAGCTTGAAAAAATTGAAGAAGTATATCTTATTAGGAATATAGAAGTGTTAAAAAAATGATATTACAAAAAACTTTTAAAAATATATTTGAAGAGGCTGAAGAAAAAAACAAAAGGTTTTACGAAATTTCACAAGAACACGAAGCCCAAACTTTAGATTTATCTGTTTTGCAAGTAAGAGATAAAGTCAAAGTAAATTTGAATGCTATGAAAACTGCTATTGAACAAGGCTTGAAATCAAAAGAAAAATCTGTTAGCGGGCTTTGTGGTGATGATTGTGCAAAGTTAATTGAAAAATATAAAAACGGCAAATCATTGTTTTCTAAAACTTATCAAAAAGTTTTGACATATGCTTTTGCAACCATTGAGCAAAATATTCGTATGGGGAAAATAGTTGCTTGTCCTACAGCAGGTTCTTGCGGGATTGTCCCTTCTGTTATTATTGCAATTTCTGAATCTTTAAATGCAGATGATGAAAAACAAATCGATGCCTTAATTACTGCTGGATTGGTTGGTCAAATTGTTTCAGAAAAGCTGGCATTAGCCGGTGCTGTTGCTGGCTGTCAAAGTGAATGTGGTGTCGCTTCTGCTATGGCTGCTGGGGCTCTTGTTGAGATGTATGCTGGGACAAATGAACAGATTTTAAATGCCGTAGCACTTGCTTTAAAAAACGTTATGGGACTTGTTTGTGATCCTGTAGCGGGTTTAGTGGAAGTTCCTTGTGTAAAAAGAAATGCTTTTTTAGCAATTTATGCTGTTACTGCTGCAGAATTGGCAATGGCAGGAATAAAATCTGTCATTCCTGTTGACGAGGTTGTTGATGCAATGCAACAGGTTGGTGAATTGATGTCTCCAAGGTTGAAAGAAAGTTCCGAAGCCGGTTTGGCTACGACCAAAACAGCTATTGATATTACCGAAGAACTGAGAGAAAAATGGAGTTTAGCCGATTAAAATTTTGATTGTATAAGCAATATAGTTTATAATTAATTGCATTACATAATTAATTACTAAGGTTAAAAATGACAAAATTTAGATTTCTAACATCAGGTGAATCTCATGGACAGTGTCTTAATGCAATAATAGAAGGTTTGCCTTCAAATTTGTATATAGATATTGATTTTATTAATTCAGAGCTGAAAAAACGACAAGGCGGATACGGCAGAGGTGGTCGTATGCAGATAGAACACGACTGTGTAAAAATAAAATCAGGTGTTAGATTTTCTAAAACAACCGGTGCTCCGGTTTGTATTGAGATTCAAAACAAGGATTGGGAAAATTGGAAAATACCGATGTCTGTTGAAGAAGTTGATTTGACAGATGAGAATGTATCAAAGCTTGTTGAAGAAAAAAAGATTACCAGAGTTCGTCCTGGACATGCCGATTTATCCGGTGCAATAAAATACAATCAAGAAGATGTAAGAAATATTTTGGAACGTTCAAGTGCCAGAGAAACTGCATCACGTACGGCTGTGGGTGCAGTTGCAAAATGTTTTTTAAAGGAATTTGGTATAACTTTTTCATCGAAAATAATTCAAATAGGAGAAGCTTTTGATTCTGAGCAAATGAAAAAAGAAATTGATATTGCTAAGGAGCAAGGCGATACATTGGGCGGTAGTTTTGAAGTGGTATTTAAGAATCTTCCTGCTGGTCTTGGCTCTTTTGTAAATTGGGACAGACGTATAGACGGACTCCTTGCTCAAGCGGTAATGAGTATACCAGCTATAAAAGCTGTAGAAATAGGTGCAGGAGCGAAATCTGCTGTTCTAAAAGGTTCTCAAATGCATGATGAAATATTTTATGACAAAGAGAAAAATAAATATTACAGAAAAACAAATAATGCTGGTGGTATAGAAGGTGGGATGACAAACGGTGAGGATGTTGTTCTTAAAATAACAATGAAACCTATTCCTACGATGAAAAAGCCTTTGCAATCCGTAGATATAAAAACAAAAGAACCCTATACCGCACATTTTGAACGTTCTGATACTTGTGCGTTAGAAGCGTGTGCAGTTGTTGCTGAGGCAATGTGTGCAATAGTTTTTGCTGATGCAATACTGGAAAAATTTGGTGGAGACAGTATTGAAGAGATTAAGAAAAATTACTTTGCTTAAACAAAATTAAAAACAAATTTTCGGATACGATATAAATGGATAACAAAAAAAATATAGTTTTAATAGGAATGATGGGTGCAGGAAAAAGCACTATAGGACATCTTTTGGACGAGTTTTTAAAAGATTTTTCATACTTAGATATGGATAAAGAGATTGAAAAACTTGCTCAAAAACATATAGAAGAAATTTTTGCACAAGACGGCGAAGCTCATTTTAGAGATTTGGAACACGAATTAATAAAAAAATATTCAAATTATCACAATCAAGTTATTGCTACAGGTGGCGGGATTGTTGAAAATATTGAGAATATAAATTTGTTCAAAAAAAACAGTGTTCTTTTCTATCTGAGTGCAAGCAGTGATGAATTGTACAAGAGAATTGCAAATACTACGCACAGACCATTGTTAAAACATCCAAATCCAAAAGAAAGACTAAAAGAATTGATAAAAAGACGTGAACCTTTTTATAAAAAAGCTGATTTTGAGATTAAAACTGATAAAAAAGAATTGTTGGATATAGTAAAAGAAATAATAGCGAAATATGAATCAATTGCATAAGATAAAAATTAATATACCTAAAAAAGATTCTTACGATTATGAGATTATAATTGGCAATAATTTGCTTTGTTCTAGTGGGGAAATAATTAAAAAATATACAAAAGCAAACAAATTTCTTATTATTACTAACAAAACAGTAGCAAATCTTTATAAAGAAAATTTGAAAATAAAAAATGCAGAATGGTTAATACTTGATGATGGAGAAGAGTATAAAAATTTTGAAACGCTTAAAAAGATTTTTGACTTTGCAACAGAACAAAAATTGCAGCGTTCGGATTGTATAATTGCTTTTGGCGGTGGAGTTGTAGGTGATATAGCAGGTTTTGCTGCTGCAACTTATATGAGAGGAATTGATTTTATCCAAATTCCAACAACTTTGTTGGCGCAAGTCGATTCTTCTGTTGGTGGAAAAGTTGCTATAAATCACGAAAATGGTAAAAATCTTATTGGCGCTTTTTACCAGCCAAAAGTTGTTATTGCTGATACAAATGTTTTGAAAACTTTAGATTTAAGACAGCTTAAAACAGGGCTTGCTGAAGTTTTAAAATATGCATTTATCGAAAAATCTTGCGGTGCAGATTTGAATTACAGATTTCTTGATTATTTGGAAAATAATAAAGAAAATATTTTTAATCTCAATCCAGAGGTCCTTACAAAAGTTATAGAAATATGCTGTGCATTAAAAGCTGCAGTTGTCAGCAAAGATGAAACAGAAAAAGGGCTTAGGGCAATTTTGAATTTGGGACATACTTTTGCTCATGCGATTGAAAATATTACTCAATACAAAATGTTTACGCACGGTGAAGCAGTGGCTGCAGGTATGAAAATGGCTTTTAAATTGTCATTGTTAAAGAAATTAATTGATGAAGAATACTATAAAAAGGCAATTATGCTTATTGATAAATATGAAATATCACCTGTTTTGCCTTCGTTTGATAATGAAAAATTTTATAGTGAAATGTCCTTAGATAAAAAAGCGCAAAATGGGAAAATTCGTTTTGTACTGCCAGATGAGAGACAAACAGTAAACATTTTTGAAGATGTTGATTTTAAACAAGTAGTTGAATCTATTGCGTTTTAAGCTTTTATAAAAAATATTAATATCTCCATAAAATAGATATCAAAATATCTTTGTGCTATTTTATAATCAATTGAAATATTAAAGAGGTCTATGGAATGGAAAATACGAAAACAATAAATTTTAGCGATTTGCCGACTACATATGACGCAAAAGCTACTGAAGAAAGAATTTACAAATTTTGGGAAGAAAAAGAGTGTTTTAAAGCAGATGCAAAATCACCTAAAAAACCGTTCTCAATTGTCATTCCACCTCCAAATGTCACCGGTGTTTTGCACATGGGACACGCTATTGACGAGACTTTGCAAGATATTTTGGTACGCTATCACAGGATGTCAGGTTACGAAACTCTTTGGGTTCCGGGTACGGATCACGCAGGTATTGCTACTCAAAATGTTGTAGAAAAACAACTTAGAGCAGAAGGTACAAACCGTCATGAACTTGGCAGAGAAAAGTTTCTTGCTCGTACTTGGGATTGGGCAAATGAACACAAAAGCGCAATCTTAGACCAATGCAAAAGATTGGGTGCTTCTTTTGACAGAACAAGAGAAAGATTTACTTTAGACAAAGGCTGTTCTGATGCGGTTAAAGAAGTTTTTGTAAGATTATACGAAAAAGGCTTAATATACAAGGGCTCTTACATTGTCAACTGGTGTCCGCGTTGTCAGTCTGCTATTTCTGACGTAGAAACGGAATATGAAACAGAGTCAAGCCACCTTTGGGAAATCAGCTATTCACTAAAAGATGAGCCGGGGGCTATTGTAATTGCAACAACAAGACCTGAAACAATGTTCGGTGATGCTGCGATTGCTGTTAATCCTACTGATTACAAATACAAAGATTTAATCGGCAAAACAGTTGTTATTCCTCTTACAGGAAGAGAAATTCCTATTATTGCCGATGATTATGTTGATAAAAAATTCGGTACCGGTGCGTTAAAAATTACTCCTGCACACGACCCTAACGATTATGAAATTGCTAAACGCCATAACCTCAAACCTATTTGGGTTATTGATGGTGAAGGCAAGATGAAAGCTTGTGCAGAAGTTCCTGAAGAACTTCATGGCTTAGATAGAGATGAAGCTCGTAAAAAAACAGTTGATATGCTTCGTTATCACAATGATTTAGTAAGAATTACAGACCTTGAACACAATGTTGGCAAATGTCAAAGATGTCATACTACAATCGAGCCGTTGTTGAGTGAACAATGGTTTGTAAAAATGAAACCCCTTGCTGAAGCTGCAATAAAAGCAGTTAAAACAGGTGAAATTAAGTTTGTACCCGAAAAATGGGAAAAGAACTATTTAGGCTGGATGGAAAATATTCGTGATTGGTGTATTTCTCGTCAGTTGTGGTGGGGACACCAAATTCCTGCTTATTATCACAATCAAACAGGTGAAATGGTTGTTGCCAAAGAAAATCCGGATCCTGAAAATTACACTCAAGAAACAGACGTTCTTGATACTTGGTTTTCTTCAGGCTTGTGGCCGTTTTCTACAATGGGTTGGCCAAATACTGATGCAGAAGATTTCAAAAAATTCTATCCTACAACCACTCTTGTTACAGGGTTTGATATTATTTTCTTCTGGGTTGCAAGAATGATTACAATGGGGCTTGAATTTACGGGCAAAGCACCGTTTTCTACAGTTTATATTCACGGCTTAATCCGTGACGAAAAAGGTCAAAAGATGTCTAAATCAAAAGGCAACACTGTTGATCCTGTTATCATTATCGACAAGTACGGTTGTGATGCTTTGAGATTTACAATGACCTCTATGTGTACATATGGTGGTCAAGATATCAAGGTGAGCGAAGACAAATTTGAATATGGCAGAAACTTTGCAAATAAAATTTGGAATGCTTCAAGATTTGTACTTATGAACCTTGAGGGTGTAGATAACAAATCTATTGATATGGAAAACCTTACTATCGCTGACAGATGGATTTTGCACAGACTTAATGCAACGGCAAAACTGGTCAACGAAAACATTGAAAGCTTCCGTATCGGGGAAACTGCTCACGTTTTATATGATTTCTTCTGGAATGAATATTGCGATTGGTATGTGGAGATTGCAAAAATCCAACTTCAAGATGCTGCTCAAAAAGCTAATACTCAAAGAGTTTTGAGATACGTTCTTGATATGGCTTTGAGAATGTTACATCCGATTATGCCTCATATTACGGAAGCTATATGGCAGCTTATTCCTCAGGAAAAAGAAGCAATCGGAATTATCAAAGCAAGCTTCCCGACATATGAAAAAGAGTTTGTCTTTGAAACAGAAAACAAAGAAATGGAACTTGTTTTTGAAACTATTAAGTCTTTAAGAAACGTTCGTCAAGGCTTGAATATTCCTTTGAGTGCTCAAATGGATATTACTGTTTTGGCTAGTGCGGCTGAAAAACCTATTTTTGAAGCTGTTGTACCTTACCTTAAACGCCTTGCAAGAATTGAAAGTGTAGAATTTAAGGGTGAAGATACTCAAATGCCTAAAAAATCAGCTTCTACAGTTGTCGGCAATTCAAAAATTATTATTCCTTTGGAAGGCTTAATCAATTTTGATGAAGAAATTGCTCGTCAAAACAAGAAAATAGAAAAACTCGACAAAGAAAAAATGAGCTTAGACGGCAGACTCAAAAATAAAAACTTTGTTGAAAAAGCGCCTAAAGAATTGATTGAAGAAACACAAGCTCGTGCTGATGAGTTGACTTCTCAAATCAATGCAATAAAAGAGCTTATCGAAACTTTGAAGTAAGATTTTATGAATAAAAAACAATTAGTAAAAAATTGTTTAATTTCAGATGATGCAATAGAAACTTATCCTTTTGGACGTGATGAGTACAAAGATACTTGTGTAATGCGTCACAAAAGCAATAGTAAATGGTTTGCTTTGATTTTTTATCTTGATAAAAAATTATATTTGAATGTTAAATGCGAGCCTGATATTGGAGCAATTTTACGTATGCAGTATTCATCTATTACTTATGGCTGGCACATGAATAAAAAACATTGGATAAAAGTTGATCCTGCTGCAACACCTAAAGAGGTATTGTGTGAACTAATTAAAAGAAGTTTTAATTTAACTGCACCTAAAATAAAAAATAAGAGCAAAAAATAAAATTCAGCGTTTTTATACATAAAAGAGGAAAACAAAATGTATATAAACAAATGTTCAAATCGATATAAATCCCCGAATTTTGGTGCAAGATTTTGGCATAGCGATGATCTTGCCAGAATAGCACGATATGCTTGTGACAATAAAAAATTTGATAAACTAAATGAAGCAAGAAAAAAATTGGATGCAACCCGTCTGACCTCCAGGTTGTATGTTGAAGTTGGTACTTTGGAAAAAGGCAATCCTTTTGTTAAATTTTTTAGATATCAACCCAAAAAAAATGTTATTGTAGCTAAAAAAGCTGATGATTACGAAATAGCGAAAGTTGTTGTCGTTTCTTCTTCAAATGTAAAAGAAAATCCTTTGGTTTTTGCTTTGAAACAGATTATAAAACTTGGAAACGGTATGCCAAATGGTAATCTTTTTAAACGCCTTTTTTAACAAAAATTAAACCTTATTTGATTCAAAAGCAATTTTGTATGAGTTTTTGTTTTTATACATATTATGAAGGTTAATTCGGTTAAGTGTAGTAAGAATAAAGAAAAGCTTCTTGATGTAATTAAGCAAAATACTGTCAAAACAGATGAGCAACAACACGTCGAGGCAGAGGCGTATGACTGTCAAAGTGCAATTGGCAGGGCACAAGTCGCTATGCAAAATAGAATACTTTCTTCTAGGCAGGATGATTCTAGAGTAAAAGAAATTATCAATGAAATAGTAAAAGACAGAGGTATGAAAGTCGGTCGTTATTTTAATGACAATCATATTAGTATAGGCAAGCCTATTGAAGGTTTTAGCAATTTATACAGTGATGATATGAGAGCAAAATGCATAAGGACACCGGATGGTTTTATTGATGAAATTTATTTAATTGATAATTTAAAAAAAGATGTTTTTGTTTATAAACCGGACGGTACTTTAAAAAAACATTTTACTTCTATTGATATGAAATCACTTTTTGAATATAAATATCATCCTGAAAATATTCACAGATATTTACGACAAGACAAAGTATACAATGAACAGACTGAAAAGGAATTAAAAAAACAAATAGATATAATAGATAGTATATTTAATGATTACAAAAAAGTATGGAAAACAGACAAAAATATTACTTTATATCGTGCGCTTCAAGATAAATTGACTCCTTCACAGGTTGAAGCTTTGTCCACTATAGGTAAAGTTTTTAAAGATTCTTCTTTTGTCTCAACAACAAAAGAGCTTGGTATAGCAAAAAGATTTTCAAGATACAATCCTATTTTAGAAATAGAAGTACCTAAGGGTTCAAAATATATTGATTTGGATATGTTGTTTAATATTGACCGCAAACACTGGAATGAACAAGAGTTTTTGTTACCAAGAAACAGTATGTTTATGGTCACAGGATTTGATGAAAAATCTAATATTATAAAAGTAAAATTGATATAGCTATTTTACTTCTATTGTTGTTTCTGTTACTTGGCCTTCGTCAGGAGCTTTTCTTGGACCTTCTGTAGGATATTCTACATCAAGACAAATATCTGGATCCATTGTTTTGGCTATATTGATAAAGAAGTTATAATATTTTTCATTAGTTATATTACCTTCTTTATCTTTATACATTTGAGCATAGTCTCTGATTGTTTTTGCTTTGTCTTTGTATTTTTCGAGCAAATCGGAATGAGCAAGCGGACATAATGTGTCACTCAATTCCGGATGTTGTGCTACTAAATCAAATAGTTCAGTCAGAACTTTTGCTTGTCCACCGTATATGAGTATTACTTCATACATATCATTTGCTGCTTGAGTATATTGACCGAGTTGTTTTTTGCAATTGATTCTTTCATTATAAAATGCACCCGGACCATATTTTGGAGTTTTGTTATAAAAGTAATTAAAATCTTCTAAGGCTTTGTCATATTTACCGTAAAAATAATATATTTGTGCTCTTGCGATTCTTGCTTGGTCAAACTCAGGATTTATTTCTAGAGCTTTAGAATATGGTTCTGTTGCACCCAGTCTATTATTTTTCTTTTCATAATCTTGACCTTGGTTGTAGTAATATTGTTCGTTTTTTATTTCTTTAGCTACAACATTTGTTCCAATAATTAAAGTTAAAGCTATACAAAATAGTGCAGACATAAATTTTTTCATAAAATATACTCCTTGCTTTGTTGAATTATTATAAATAATCTAAATCGGTAAATGCAAGCATTTTATATTTGTAGTATCCTTGTAGAAATCCAAGGAGGGAAAATGGAGCTACAATTTTTTAGTGATTTTGATGGAACAATCACCAAAGAAGATACTCTGAATAAATTTCTTAAGATGTATGCTAATAAAAAATGGCTTGAGATTGAAGATGATTGGCTAAAAGGGAAAATTGGCTCTAAAGAATGCATTGAAAAACAAATGCAGCTTTTTCCTAAAATGACACAAAACATAGTGGACAATTTTCTTAATGGGATAGAAATAGACGAAACATTTCCTGATTTTTACAGATATTTAAAATCAGAAAATATTGATTTTTTTATAGTTTCGGATGGATTTGATTATTTTATAGAAAAAATTTTGGCAAATTATGGTATTACAGATGCTAAAATTTATGCTAATAAATTAAAATTTGAAGATGGGAAATTTTATCCATATTTTCCGTATTCAAACAGAAATTGCAAAAGAAAATCGGGTGTTTGTAAATGTTCTGTTGTGGAAAACAATAATAGAAACACAATTGTTACAAAACTGGTATTGTACGCAGGGGACGGTTTGTCAGACTTTTGTGTTGCAGATAAAGTTAATACTTTGTTTGCCAAAGGTTCCTTGTTGGAGTATGGTAAAAATACTAAAATTGACAACCTGATTGGTTTTGACTCTTTTGTTGAAATTGAAAAATATATAAAAGACATAAAAAAAGGAGAGAGAAATGCTCGACACCAAAATGAAATTGTCTGATGAAGAAATTAAATCTTTGGACAAGGAATATTGTTCTTGGGGTGATACTGTACACTATCATGATGATCAGACAATTTTTAGAGATTGTGAAGGGTCATATATGTATGATGGCAATGATACACCTTATTTGGATTTACAAATGTGGTATTCAAGCTGCAATCTCGGTTACAAAAACAAAAGAGTGTTAGATGCGGTGTTGGACCAATATCATACAATGCCTCAAATATCTTCAAGATTTGTATATGATTACAAAGCTTTGCTTGCAGAAAAAATAGCAAAAGCGAATCTGGACAGATATGGAATAAAAGGTCGCGTACAGTTTAATGTCGGCGGTGCTCAAGTTAATGAAGATATGCTAAAGCTTATCAGAAATTATACTAAAAAGCCTAGGATGTTTGCTTTTATGGGCGGGTATCATGGCAGAACAATAGGAACTACTGCTGTAACTTCAAGCTACAGATATAGAGAACATTTTGGTCCAATTGCAGATACAGCTCATTTTGTACCGTTTCCGTATTGTTTTAGATGTCCGTATGATAAAAAATGTGAATCTTGCAATATGTATTGTGTCAAACAGTTTGCAAAATTGTTTGAAAGTGAATACAACGGTGTTTATGATCCTAAGACAAAAGATTGTGAATTTGGCGGATTCATTGTTGAGCCTCTTTTAGGTACAGGCGGTTATATTGTTCCGCCAAAAGGTTATTTTAAAGAGCTTAAAAAAGTTTTGGACGAACATAATATTTTGTTTATGGTTGATGAAGTTCAAATGGGCTGTTTTAGAACAGGCAAGCTATGGGCTATGGAACATTTTGATGCAAAACCTGATGCAATGACATTTGCAAAATCAATAACAAATGGTATGAACCCTCTCGCTGGTATGTGGGCTAAAGAAGAATTGATTAATCCGAAAGTCTTCCCTGCAGGCAGAACTCATTCTACTTATGCTGCAAATCCGATAGGAACTCGTGCAGGATATGAGGTAATGAGCATTTTTGAAGAAAGACGTCAAGAATTGGAAAGAGAAATCCCTAGAAAAGGTGCAAAATTCCTTGATGGTTTAAAACAGTTAGAGAAAAAGTATAAAAATATCGGAACTGTTAACGGTTTAGGCTTCGCTTTGAGTGTTGAAGTTACCGAAAATGACAGATATACTCCGGCAAGAGATTTGTGTGATGAAATTATTGAAGCCGGATTAAAAGGTGATTTAAATTACAAAGGTAAAAAATGCGGTTTGATTCTTAATAATGGAGGATATTACAAAAATATTATTACATTAGTTCCACAATTGTTTATTTCAGATGAAGAGATAGACATGGCTTTAGAACTTATGGATCAACTGTTTGAAAGATATATGGAAAAAGCATAGGATTTTGTCAGACAAACGGGAAAAGATTATTGGTACAGAGTCTAGATTTTGAATTTATTCATGAAAATAGTTGCAAAAGAGCTGTTCTGTTGTTTCATGGAATGACAGGCAGCCCTTTTGAAATGAAAAAAATGGGCAGAGCTCTGTATGAAGCGAATTTTGATGTATATTGCTACTGCTTGCCCGGTCATGGTACAAGCCCTATAAATATAAAAACTGTGCGCTGGGAAGATTGGTATGAAGATTCTGTATTACACTATAAAACATTGACTGAAAAATATGATGAGGTCTTTTTAGGCGGTTTATGTTTGGGAGCTGTGCTGGCTCTTGCTATTGCTGCTGAATATGAAGATGTTAATGGTATTTTATCTTTGTCAACAACATTGTTTTTAGACGGGTGGACAATTCCTTGGTACAACATTTTTATGCCAATAGCTGTTCATACAATTTTAAGATATTACTATTCTTTTCCTGAAAGAGAACCATATGGTTTGAAAAATGAAGTATTAAGGAAAAAAATTGCATCTTTGCAAAAAAGGAATACCGAAGCATTGGATCATTATCCTATGTCTTGTATATATGAGCTTTTAAAATTCTCTAAGTATGCAAGAAAACATATGTTTAAGGTTAAGGCACCTATTTTGTTAATGCATGCAAAAGAAGATGATTTGACAAGTTCTAAAAGTGCCAAATTTGTTTATAAAAATGTTAGTTCCAGTATTAAAAAATACATAGAATTAGATAATAGTTATCATCTTGTTGTTATGGATAATCAAAGAGATTTTGTTTTTAATACTTCTATTGATTTTTTAAATTCTCGTTCTTCATATGTTCCTGAAGATGCAAGAAAAATGAATTTTGATTGTGAGGTTTTGTAATGGCTTATATGTTAAGTATTTTGAAAATTATACAAAATCTTCCAATTTCTTTAATTTTGCTTATTTTTGCTAATATTTTATTAATTTTAGGCTTTATTATCGGGAAAATTGTTCTTTACAAAACGGAAAATGCAATAAAATTTTATGCATATTTGTCTGTTGTTATATGTGTACTTTTTGCATTGTATTTTTTAGCTATTATTTTGTTTTCAATTAGCAATTTATTTACCGGTAATGTTATTTATTCTATAGTTTTTCCAATATTTTTGTTGATACCATTTATAATAGGGTATTTTGCCACATATGAAAAAGTTCATTTTTATACTAATATTCAAATATTAACATTGATAATAAGTCTTTGGATTGCATTATCATTTGTATAGAAATTAAGGCGTAACAAAATGAAAAATCTTTTAGATAAATATAAACAAGAGTTAAATGAATTGCATGAACATTGTGCATATAGAAGGCTCGGTTCTTTTAAAAAACTGGGACAGTACATTTTTGAAGAAAATAAAAGATACTTAAATTTATCTTCAAACGATTATTTGGGTATTGCTGAAAATCAAGAAGTTCTTGATAAATTTGTTCAGATAGCTGATTTTTCTTTTGGTTCTTCATCTTCAAGACTTTTGACAGGCAGCTCCTATGTTTATGCAAAGTTGGAATGTTTGTTAGCAGCTATGTATGGTAAAGAAAAAGCCTTGATTTTTAATAGTGGTTATCATGCCAACACTGGTATAATGTCAGCATTGCTTTCAAAAAAAGATGTTGTTTTTTGTGACAAACTTAACCATGCAAGCATATTAGACGGGATAAAACTTTCAGAAGCGAAAATGTTTAGGTACAAACATTTAGATTATGAGCATCTTGAAGAACTTTTAGAAAAGCACAGAAACGAATATGAAAATGCAATAATCATTTCAGAATCTTTATTCAGTATGGATGGTGATATTGCTGACTTGAACAGACTTATTGAGCTAAAACGCAGATATAATACATTACTTATTGTTGATGAAGCACATGCATATGGCGTTTTTGGTGAAAAAGCTTTGGGTATATGTGAAGTACAAGGTTGTATAAAAGATATAGATTTGATTGTTGCAACCTTTGGCAAGGCAATTGGTTCTGTAGGTGCTTTTTGTGTGGGAAGTGATGTTTTAATAAATTATTTAATAAATAAAAGTCGTCCTTTAATTTTTTCTACTGCCTTACCTGAAATAAACATTGCTTTTTCGTATTGTGTAATAACTGAAATTTTACCAAATATGAAAGAAGAAAGAAGACAGTTATTATTAAATGCTCAAAAGTTAAGAGAAAGTTTGACTTCTCATGGTTTGGCAGTAACAGGAGAAAGTCATATTGTTCCGGTGATACTTGGTTCAAATAAGCGAGCTGTTGATTGTTCAAAATTTTTGATTGATAACGGATATTACCTATTACCTATACGCCATCCGACGGTTGCACCGGGTTCATCAAGAGTTAGAATTTCATTAAGAGCTGACATCAGCTATGATGAAGTTGAGAAAATACCTGATTTGATTGCTCAAAAAATGATTGAGTCAGATTATGAATAACTTTGTACAAGTTGATTTTTGCTAATACATAGTTATATTAGTAACTATAGATTAGTTTGTCTAATCAAACTATAAAAGCAGCTAAAAAAAGAAACGGTCTAATCAGTGAATGAATATTATCATAAAGATTTATACAAAATTCTAGGTATTGAGCCGGATTGTGATGTTGTAAAAATTAAAGCTGCATATCGTAAACAAGCACGTATTTGGCATCCTGATGTTAATGATAATTCTGAGGAAAGTATAGTTAGATTTAAAGAAATCACTGAAGCTTACGAAGTTTTGTCAGATGAACATAAACGAAGCCAATACGACATTTTAAAAGGGTTTAACACAAGAAGAGAAGCCTCTTATACATCAAAAACAAGAGAACAAAGTGCTAAAAAAGCATATTCTGAAAGTTCTTCAAAAACAACAACAAAAGAAAAATCAAGTACTGATTATAAAAAAAGTACTTATGAAAGTTCTTTTCAAAATAAATCCAAGCATGCAGAAAAAAGCTCTTTTTCTCAAGTGTTTGAGAATATTTTAGATGGTTTATTTACTAGCAATTCATCAACAAAAACTAAAGAAAAAACAACACAAAAAGAGTATAAAACTAAAAAACAAAAACCTGAAAACGGCAAAGATATTAATTTAAATGTAAACATAAAAATGTCAGAAGCTGCTATGGGAACACATCGGACAGTTAATGTTTTGCATACGGAACGTTGTCCAAAATGTGAGGGCAGACGTTTTATAAATGGTGCAAAATGTCCTTTATGCAAAGGTACTGGAGAAATTTCCGTACATAAAAAACTTAATGTAAAAATACCTGCGGGAATAAAAAAAGGTGCAAAAATTCGTATTGCAAATGAAGGCAATAAAGGTTACAACGGTGGACGAGACGGAGATCTGTACCTTTATATCGAAATTGAAGAAAGTTCTTTCTTTAGATATGAAGGTGCAAATGTGCTTTGTGAAATCCCAATAACACCTTTTGAGGCTGTACTTGGGGCAAATATTGAAGTGCCTACTTTGTGTGGGAATGTTTCTATGAAAATACCTCCAAATACTTCTACAGGGCAAAAATTTCGTTTGTCTGAACAAGGTGTATATGACGAAAAAAATAAAACAAAAGGTGATCAAATAGTCACTGTTAAAATTGAAGTACCAAAAGAAAGTACATATGAAGAAATAAAACTTTATGAAAAGTTAAAGGATTTGTCTTCTCACAATATTAGGGAGAATTTAATTAATGACTGAAAAAAACATTGCAAAAATAAATGAAATTTTTGATTCAATACAGGGAGAAGGTCCATATATAGGATACAGACAGATTTTTATAAGATTTTGTGGATGTAATCTTTTATGTGATTATTGCGATACTGAATATCAAAAAGGGGAAGATTATACTGTTGATGGACTTATTGAAAAATTAAATGAGTATGATTTAAAACATATTCATTCTATTAGTTTGACCGGTGGTGAACCTCTTATACAATATGAATTTTTAAAAGAGTTTTTACCTGCTTTTAAAAAATCTGTAAATTTTAATATTAAAATTTATCTTGAAACAAATGGAACTTTATATAAACCTTTAGAAAAAGTTGTAGATTATGTTGACATTGTGTCAATGGATTTTAAAATTGATTCCAGTGCCAAAATAGGTGATATATATAAAAATCATTATGAATTTTTAAAAGTTTGTGAAAAAGCTAAAAAAGAAGTTTTTGCAAAGTTAGTATTTGATGATAATATAAAAAGTTTTGAAATAGATGAGTGTGTAAAACTTGCTAATCAATACGGTATTTCATTGATTTTACAGCCAAAAATGTTCAAAAATGGGGTGGCTGTTTCTCATGAAAAAATAGTACAAATTTTTGATAAATTTACTGAGAAATATTCTGATGTGAGGTTGATAGGTCAAGTTCACAAATTTTTTGATATTAGATAAAGGTTTTTTATAAAAAATTATGATTTTTTGTAACACATTTTTCTAATTTTATTAGAATATTTTATAAAACTTATGGTAAAGTATATTAGTTAATTTTGGTGTTATTTATAAAAAAATAATGATTTTAGATTAAAAAGGAGTAGTTTATGAAAAAGGTTATCGGACTTGTACTGATAGGTATTGTTTGTGCATTTTTATCCGGTTCAGCTTTTGCTGCATCGTATAATACATCTACAAACTGGTTTGATTCAAAAAATGTAAGCCATCTTAATACAATAGGTCAAAATATTGTCAAAGCTAACAAAATGCCTACTACCGTTACATTTAAAGTTACTGATAATGAAAATATGAATGCAGCAAATACCAATACTACACAGATTGTCTATATTTATAACGGCGATTTAAAATATGTTGAGAATGATAATGAGCTTGCTGCTGTAGTTGCTCATGAAATTGGTCATCTTGTTAATGGACATTATTCAAAATCTTCTGTTTTAAACAATGTTATTTCTTCATTTAATCCAAATACAAAGACAGAAAACGGTTCAGCTACAGTTAGTCTTTTAAAAACTATTTCGTCAAATAAAGTAAACAAAGATAATGAAAAGGAAGCTGATATTACAGCCGTAGATTTAATGATGACAGCAAAATATAACCCGCTTGCTTTAATTTCTGTTGTTTACAAGTCAGATATTTCTCAAGCCGGTGGGATTCTTGATGAAAATCTTTCTTGTGAAGAAAGAATTATGAATATTTATGATTATGCTAATTACAATTATCCAGCACAAGTTAAAGCAAATTATAAAACTGATTCATATCAATCTGCACTGAATTTGATTTATGCAAATCTAAAAATTAGAAATGCTGACTCTAAAAAACTAGAAAAAGCAAAAAAAGAACAAGAAAAATTGCAAAAAGATAAGTTAAAAAGACAAAGAAATATGGCGAAATCTGCTAACCCATGGAGTGCAGCATATAGTTTATTGCAAACAACAAGTTATTAATTAATTTTTTTATAATTAAAAAAAGACCGCTTTTGCGGTCTTTTTTGTTAACAAAAATTAAGAAAAAATTTTGTAAAGTGGCAATAAAATTTTTTACTGAGCTTATATGACTTATAGGTACAAAAAAGGAAGCAAATAATTATGGCAATTAATCCTGAACAAATTTCAAATGTTACAAAAAATGCATATAATGCCCTAAAAAGCAAAGCTTTAGGTGGCGTTTCAAAAGAAAGTGCGCAAGAAGCTATTTCAGCTGTAGTTAAAAAAATGTCAGAGCTGGCAGATGAAGCAATTGGCAAAGTTCAACAAGAAATGGATGTATTAAGAGGTAAAACAGCTCAAGAAATAGCTGAAATAACTTCAAAAAAAGATGCTGTGATACTTTCAACTAAAAAAGATGCTGCTGAAGCTGTTGAAAAAGCAAAATCAGAAGCTTCGGTTGCTATTCAAAAAGCAAAAGCACCAAAGTCAGCAGAAAGGATTTTACCAAACGGACATAAAGAAGTTCGTAAAGTTAATCAAAATGGCGCTGTTATGGTTAAAGAATATAATGAAGCAGGGCAACTTTTGAGAGTTAATGTAACAACTCTTGATGGTTCAATCAGAAGAACATCTTATAATCCAATTACAGGAAAACCGGTAAAAACATTTACAAACACTTCAGGTGATGACATGCTTGTTGAATATCCTGTTGGCTCTATGAAAAAAATGACTCATGTAAATAATAAAAAAGTTCAACCACAAAAACCAACTATTGTTTCTCAATCGAAAGTTCAATATGTAAAAGGTGAATATATGGGTGAATCTGGAACTCAATTTGAACAAATTTATTCAGATGGTTCTAAAGAAGTAATTACCAGATATCATAATTCTACTGATGTTAGTGATGTAAGAGTTACAACATTGCAAAGATTTAATAAAGATGGTGATTTTGTGTATAAAAAGAGTATATTTCCAGAAGATAATCATGTGCGTGAAATGATAATCAATGGAAATAGAAAAATTAATATTGAAAGTTATGATAAAGATGGTGTTAAAAAAATAATTAGAAATGAACATTTATTGGATTCAATTACAGGAAATTATAAACTTATAAAAGCTTCTTTAGTTATGGGAAATGAAAAAACAGTTTATCGTGCATTAAAAGATGAATTTGGATTTTATACAGGGAAATATATAGCTAAAACAACATATGTTGGTGATATGACTAAAAAACCTGTAATAAAAGAAGTTACAATGCGTGAATTACCTGTTGCTTGGTAATACTTATAATAAAATTTATAATCAGAGTTTAGGCAAAATTTTATTTTTTATCTAAGCTCTGATTTTGTTTTGTAAAATATTCAATTTTTTATGAACTTTTTGGAGGTTTTTTCGTTGTATAATATGTGTACTAAATAGTGATATGAGAGAAGGAGACTTTTTTAATATGAAAAAACTTTTATCAGTGATTTTTGCACTTATTATATCTTCAGCAGGTTTGGCTGTAAGTGCAGCAACACCACAAGAAGTATTGGCTTTTTTTAATAATTATGTAAATGCTGCAAATACATACAGTGAAACTATTACAAATTATTATCTTCCTGATGCAAAAATTATCAGAGTAGTGATGAAGCCTGATGGTACTACTGCTACAGTTACTGCAAATACAAAACAATATTTTAATCAAATGAGAATAGGTGCTAATCTTGCTAAGATAAATAAATATAAAAATTACTATACAGAGAGAAAAATTACAAAACAGGGTAATGATTACAAAATTACTTGTTTAAGACAACCTTCTACAAGTGACTACAAAATCCCTGCACATTTTGTAATTGGACCTGATGCAAATGGAAAACTGAAAATTAAAGAAGAAATGATGTATACAAAACAGCAAAAGTTTCTTAAATACGCAAAATAAAATTAATCATACAAATGACATTTTACATAATGAGAGTCTGAAATTTTGATGATTTCGGGCTCTTTTTTAGCACATATTTCCATGCATTCAGAACATCTTGTATGAAATTTGCATGCTTTGGGCGGATTTTTGGGCGACGGAAGGTCTCCTTCAAGTTTTATTTCTTTTAAGGTTTTTTCATGTATAGATGGTACTGCTGATATTAGCGCTTTTGTATAAGGGTGTTTTGTTTTTGTAAACAAACTGTTTGTATCAGAAAGTTCTATGATATCGCCAAGATACATAACAGCAATTCTGTCAGAAAGATATTTTACTACACCAAGATCATGTGAAATGAACAAAATTGTAAGATTGAGTTTTTCTTTTAAATCTTTCAAAAGTGTGATTATTTGGGCTTGGATACTTACATCCAAAGCTGATACAGGTTCATCTGCAACCAAAAAATCAGGTTTTAAAATTAAAGCTCTTGCGATTGCTATTCGCTGTCTTTGGCCTCCTGAAAATTCATGCGGATATCTTTTTAAATCTTCTTCATTCATTCCGACAAGATTAAAAATTTCTGAAATACGTTTTTTTATCTCTTGTTTGTTTCTTATACCGTGAACAACAAGAGGCTCTCTTAAAATCGAGAAAATTGTCATTCTTGGGTCAAGACTTGCATATGGATTTTGAAAAATCATTTGAGCTTTTTTTCTAAAAGTTTTTAGTTGTTTTGAATTAAAATCCAATATGTTCTTACCTTCATAAAAAACTTTTCCTTTAGGTTCAATGAGTTTTAATATAGATTTTCCTAAGGTAGATTTTCCACAACCGGATTCACCAACAAGACCTAAAATTTCACCTTTATTTATATCAAGGTTTATGTTGTTGAGGGCACGCAAAAAACTTTTGCTGCCGCCAAAACTGGTATCAGCACTAATAGGGTAGTACATGTTTAAATCTTTAATTTCTAAAAGTTTTTCCATAAAGATATTATATCTTTTTTTTTTAGGAAATAATATATTCTTTCGATTAAGTTTTTTAGTAGATATTTATATAAACCCAATAGCTTCTATAAACTTTTTTTATGTAATCTCTTGTTTCCGGATAAGGAATATTTTCAATAAACTCATCAAAATTTTTGTATTCAAGGGAGTTTTTCCATTGTCTTACAGCGTTTGGACCGCCGTTGTATGATGCAACAGCTAGCATATCATTTTCGTGGAGTCGTTCTTTTGCATAATCCAAATAAGCACAGCCAAGTTCTATATTTTTTTTAGGGTCATATAAGGAATCTGCTCCTGCATAATAAATACCGTTTTTGTTTGCTATGTAGAAAGCAGTGCCTGGCATAAGTTGCATGAGACCTCTTGCTCCTGCTGAGCTTCCTGCTTTAGGATTAAAATAGCTTTCTTCTCTGATAAGTGCGCTTACAAGATAAGGATCAAGTCTATATTGTTTTGATTGTTCATTAATTATTTTTTGATATTGCAAAGGATAAGCCAGCTTGTATATGCTGTCAGAAAAATCAGGTTTTTTTGACATTTCAGAAATAGCATCTCTTGCAAGATATGCTGCTGTTGTGATTTTACCTTCTTTATAATTTATCCAGCTTTGTATTGCTTTGTTTTCTTTATCAATTTCACCCAAAAGCTTGTAATCATTAAGTTTTAATATTGCATCTATCAGTGAAATATTGTCATAAATAATAGATGTATGTTTTATTGGAAATTTTATAATTTGTTGTTTTTCGCTCAAACGATGAGAGGACTTTGTTTTCCAGCCATTATTATAAGAATAGTTCAAATGTTTACTTGCTCTGTAGGCATAATAATCATCAGGATAGTTGTCTATTATTCTTTGATAAAAGCCTTTTGCTTCTGTATAGTTGCCTTGTCTTTGTGCCAGCTTGCCCATCCAGAATACAACTTTAGGAGCGGATATTGTATTTTGGTATTCTTTTAAATGAATTAATCCTAAAGAAAAAGCTTCATCGTATTGTTTTTTTGTGTATTTGCTCCAAAAAACATTTGCTAATGCATCTGCAGCAAATTGTCCTTTAGGAAATTCTTTATATATTTTTGAATACAATACTTCTTTTGTACTTTCTGTTTCATATTTTGTTAGCATGTAAAGAATATAATCTATGCCTTGAGCATTATTTTTTGCTAAATCTAAAAGTTTGTACCATCCAGCTTTTGCTCCTTGAGGATAGCTTTGAGCATAATTTTGTAAGAAGGTATAGAGTTCTTCTGTTTCACAATTTTTAGAATAAAGCGGGTAATTATGTTCAAAAATTTCTCTATATTTTTTATAATCACCTTGTTTTTTATATATTTCCCCTAAATATCCCCAGCTAGATGACATATATGATTTGTTAAAATTGTCATATGCAGGTTTATACAAACCGTTTTTGAAAAGCATTCTTCCTAAAAGATAGTAATCTCGTTGGTTAAAAGGAATTTCTAATTTTTGCATTTCATCAGCACAATTCTTTGCCAGTCTGCCATTTGGTGCAGATTTTAAGTATTCTGCAAAATATATTTTTGCTTTTTGTTTTAGCGGCAAAATATCTTTATCATCTTTTTGATTTTTTTCTTTTTCAATAGCTTTTTCTTTATATATAACTCCCAAGTAATAGTTAGATGCGATTGTGTACTCGCTGTCTTTGAACAATTTTCTTATGCTGTGAAAAGTTTTTTCTGCTTTGTTGTAATCTTTTGCTCTAAAATAATTTTGAGCCAATGCATAATATGCTTTTTGTATGAACATTGAGTCCGGATATTTTTCAATAAATAATCTGTATTTTTTAATTGCTGTATCGTAGTCATTTAAATCATCTGCGCAAAGGCCTTGCCTTAAAAGTGCAATTTCATAAATAGCAGAATTTTTTGAAACGTTTGAAAAATTGTAATATGCATTTTCAAAGTCTTTTGCGTTTAAATATGTTAGCCCTTGTCGATATGTTTTAAAATCTTTTTCTGAAACTTGTGTCATTTGAAAGATATTTGCTAAAACTATCAAAATAAGTGTTGCAAATGCTGCTACTATAACAATAAATTTTATTTTTTTATTACGATCCATAATCCAGTTCTGTCCGATTTTAAAATTATAAAATCTTTTTTAAGTATCCTCAAAATCCAATAAAAGAGCAAGGATTTTTATCAATATATATATCATATTTTAAATGTTAAACACAGGCACATTTTAGAACTTTACGGGTGAGAGATTATGCAAAATAAAGAAAATTGTATTCAAAAAAAATGTAAAATTTTTAATCACAACATTGTTTTTGAAAACTGTCCGTCGATTAAATTGACACAACCTTTAAGACCATTTTTTTCTTCAAGATTTCAGGTAATAAAAAATTATGTTTATTATAATGACCCTATAATTTTAAAAGAGGAAGATAGTCTTAAATACTAACTGGATATTCACTTTTCTGCAATTCTTCACAAGGTAAATAGAAAGTAAAAATTGTTCCGTCTTTTTCACTGGTTTTTATTTCAATTTTCCCGCCATGTGCTTCAATTATCTTTTTGGAAATGTATATACCAAGACCGGAACCAACTTTTTTGAATCTTTTTGGAGATAGAATTTTTTCATGCAAAATTGAGCTTAAAATATTTTCGGGTATACCAGAACCGCAATCTTTTATTGATACAGAAATATTTTTGTCATTTTTGTTTACAAAAATTTCTATATTAGAATTTTGTGGCGAAAACTCAGATGCATTCGACAAAATATTTGTTAACACACGATTTATTTCTGTTTCATCAAATTGAGCAATTTCATCATTATTGTTTTTGAAATTTGTATGGATAATTATTTTTTGATTTTTGGATTCAATCATATACTGCAAATAATAAATACTTGACTGAATACTATCCAGAATAGATTTTTTAGATTTGTTGATTATACAATCTCCATTTTCTATTTTATATCTTGTAAGCACATTGTCTGTCATTCTCAACATAAATCTTGAAGAGTTTAAAAGTTCTTGTACAATTTCGTGTTGTTCTTTGTTTAATTCTCCAAAACAGCCTTCGTACAAGAGCTTTAAAGCTCTTTTTTCTGCTCTTACAGGCGTTTTTAGGTCATGTGTCAACATTTCAATAAAATTATTTATAATATTTTGTTTTTCAATTTCTTTAGTTAAATCCTCCATTACTATCATATAACCAGATAGTTTGTTATCTGTTTTAACTTTAGAAATTGTTGTTTTTACGTATTTTTCTTGTTTTAAAAATAAACGGAACTGGAAGTGGTTTTCAGAGGAATTAATAAAATCTTTCAATTCATTTAAGCAATATGGTTCGATATCATTGCCCAAAATTTTTAATAAATTTGATTCGGTATTTTTATTATTGTTTAAAATTTTATTATTATTTGAGATTATATTAAAGTTTAAATCAGTAAGTATAATCTCGTTGCTTGAAAATTCAAAAATATTATCTAATTTTTGTTTTTCTTCAAACAATTTGTCTTGTAATGATTTTACTTTTAGTATGCTTTGGATTTGCGCACGAAGGGTTTTTATATCAAATGGTTTTTCGATATAAACATATGAACCAAGGTTAAAGCCTTTTATTTTGTCTTCGTTTTTGTTGTAAGCGCTTATAAATACTATAGGAGTATTTTTATGGTCTTGAAGAAATTTTTCTGCGAAATTAAATATATTGTTTTCTGATATTATGTCATCGATAATTAATAGGTCTACTTTGGTTTCTTTTTCCTTTTTTAATGCATCTATAGGGTTAGAATATGAAATAATTTCATAAAAAAAAGTGGCAAGAGTTTCTTCCAACAACTCTTGATTTATCAGACTATCATTAATTATCAAGATTTTCCCATTGGTCATCTCGATTTATATTCCTTTTCATGACTTACGACTAATTGTGTTTATTTATATTAAATCGATTTATTAGAAAAAATAATTGCCCACATGGAGAATTGTATTTTTTAATAAAATTTATGCTTTATATGTTTTTCCCTTTTATTCTTTTAATCCTCCTGCCAGTAAGTCATTTATAAAATATTTTTTGCCTAAAAGAAAAATTATTATTACAGGCATGGATAAAATTACAGAACAAGCCATTAAATCACCCCACATTATTATCTCTCTAAAACTCCCTTTAAATTCGGCAAGAGCTACAGGGAGCGTTGTAATATCTGGTGAATTTGTTACTATCAACGGCCACATAAAACTGTTCCAGGTCGTTATAAATGTAAACAAAGCCAATGTTATAACTGCCGGCAAAGCTAGTGGAAAAGCTATTTTAAAAAATGTTTCATAAAAATTGCAACCATCTATTTTTGCTGCATCTTCAATTTCTGAAGACATATTTTTAAACCATTGCCTCATAAAAAATACGCCAAAACCTCCAAATATCCCCGGTAATATTAATGCCGGATAAGTGTCAATCCAATGAAGCTCTCTCATAAGAAAAAACAAAGGTATGATATTAACTTGAGGCGGAATCATCATAGTCACGATAAATATAAAAAACAAAAGATCAATCCCACGAAATTTTATTCTGGCAAAAGCGTAGCCTGCCATTGAAGAAAACAAAACTTGAAAAATTGTGGTTATTGTTGCTACAAAAAGACTGTTAAAAAAGAATTTTGATAAATGAAAAGAAGCAAAAACTTCTTGATAATTTTTTAAAATAAAAGGTTTGGGTATGAACTGAGGAGGAAATGAAAAAATTTGCGAGTCATTCATGAATGACAATAATATCATCCATAAAAATGGTGCAATCATTGATATGGCGCCGAGAATAATAATCGTATATCCTGAAATTAACAATGTTTTTTTCATAGATATAATTGTAAGCGTTTGAACTTTGAATAGCAAGCAACAAGAAGTTTTAAAGTTGCTTTAATATATGTTTACAAATCAAGAAAATACACTTATTTTTTATTTAAAAATATGGTATACTACAAGTGTAACAATAAGAAAGATGAAAATATGAGTCGGGTGCTTTTATTGAATTCTGAAAATGAGCCGCTTCGAATTTGCAGTTGGAAGCGAGCATTGGTTTTATTGTTAAAAGGCAAGGCAGAGTGTGATGAAAGTATAAAAAATATAGAAGATTATATTAACATTAATAATACAAATATTCCTAAAGTAATTAAACTTAACTATAATGTGGCAGTTCCATACAAGGAACTGCCTTTTAACAGAGAAAATGTGTTTGTCAGAGATGAATATACTTGTCAGTATTGCGGAAGAAAATTTCCGGCATCAGAACTGACTTTGGATCACGTTTATCCAAAATCCCGTTTGGGTCCTGATATGTGGGAAAATATAGTTGCGTGCTGTAAAGAGTGCAACCAGTATAAAGCGGATAAGACTCCCAAAGAGGCAGGTATGAAACTTTTGCGCAGACCTTTCAGACCTCAAGAGTATTTTGAATATGAAATGAAAAAATACTCTTATTATGAACAATGCTATTGGCAAAAATGGGTGTCCTAATATTTTTAAAATATTTTTGCAAAAGACAGAAAATAATCGTTAATGACGTTTACAATAATTGGCATAATCCATAGCAATATTGCAGCACCCAAAACAGGTTTAAAAAGGAAGCTTAATTGAAAAACGTTTACTTGCGGAGCTGTTTTAGAGATTATACCAAGGATTAAATCTTGACCAAGTGTTGCAAGCAAAACAGGCGCTGCTATTTGCAGACCTACGTAGAGTACATTTGATGTTAGTGTTACAAGATATTCTTTGTTTATGAGTTTATCCATAGGTATAGCTGATGCAAAAACAGGAAAAATCTCAAAACTTCTGTGCAGAGCGTTTATGAGCCAATACATACCTCCGATATGGATAAAAAGTATTACAGCAAGCAAACCAAAAAAATTACCTAGAATAGAAACTTGAGCACCTGCAGTAGGGTCAAGAACCATTGCAGAAGACAAACCCATCTGCATGTTAATCATATCACCGGCAGCTGATATTGCTTGGACTATACAGTTTGCAATAAAACCAATCATCATTCCACCTGCTATATTGAGAATAAGTCCCAAAACAAGAGATGCACCTTTAGGTGCAGGACCTGTTTCTACTGTCATCATAAGTATTATTGTTAATATTAAAGCAAATGAAAGTTTTATAAGCCCGGGGATTTCTTTTCTGTTTAAAACAGGTGCAAACCTTACAAATCCCATTACCCTTGCAAATACAAGCACTCCTGCACCGAGGGCGCTGTTGATTTCAGGAAAATATTTTGGAAATGCTGTAAGTACTGTATCAATCATTTACTATTTTTTATCCGTTTCATCGGGTTTATCTAACTTCAAAATGTTTGTATCTTCATCTGCTTTATTGTCTATCAAAATTTTTATAGTAATAGTTTCATTCTTTTGTTTAAAAGAAATGTAAGCAATACCTTCTTCGTATGTAGTAATCAAAAGGGAAGAATCGGAGCTGTCGATATCTGTATCTGCTTCAACTGTAACAATCCTTGGGTTGCTGTTTTGAAGATTAATAGCTCTTTGTTGAGTGGGAATAATATAAGAGTTTCCTGTATGCAGATTTAGTATATTGTTGTTTTCTACTGCAAAGGATTGTATTTGAACAAAAAATAAGGCTGTTAATGTTAGTATTATTTTTTTCATTTGTGTATCCTTTGTTATCTGTTCATAATAGCGTTACGTTCAATTAAGTTGGGTGTTGGGTTTGGCATTCTATCAGATGGATAATGTTTGATTTTTGAATTGTAATCAATAAACGGAATTTTACCAGGGTTTCGCATTATGTCGCCTATTTCCTGCTTATCAAATCTGCCAGAACCGCTTTTGAATTCGTCGTTAAAGGGTCTTGTATATTTATGGTAATTTGATGATAAAACGTAACTTTCCGATGCCGGTATCTGGTTGAATGCCATAGCATAACCTTCTAAAAGTAAATTTGTTAAAAGTTTTATATAACCGACGCCTAATATCATCAATACAAGAAATACTGCAAGTATTTTAGGTGCAGCGGCAATAGTTTGTTCTTGAACTTGAGTTACTGCTTGTAATATACCTACGACGAGACCCACACCTGCTGCAACCAGTACGCAGGGCATTGATATCATCAACATTACCATAAGGCCTTTTCCCATATATTCAAGTAGTAGTTCCATTTTTTTGCCTCATTCTGACTAGTTAAAACTTGTTACTAAACCATGGACAATCATGCTCCACCCGTCTACTGCAATAAATATCAGTAATTTAAAAGGTAATGAAATAATTGTTGGTGAAAGCATAAACATACCAAGTGCCAAAAGCACATTTGCAACAACAAGGTCTAATACAATAAATGGCACGTAGATGACAAAACCTATTTCAAAAGCTGTTTTTAACTCACTGATGATATATGCAGGCGCAACTTGCCATATAGTAATGTCTTCCGGTGATTTTGGCTTTGGTGCTCCTGATAGTTGGATAAAAAATGTCATATCTTGTTGTCTTGTTTGTTTCATCATGAATTCTTTTAAAGGTTTTGAACCTTCTGTCATTGCAGCAACTATGTCACCGTTTTTTTGATATGGTACAGAACCCATTTCCCACATTTTTGAAAATACGGGACTCATTGTATAAATAGTCAAAATCATTGATAAACCGACTAAAACAATCCCTGGTGGTACTTGTTGTGTACCAAGGGCTTGTTTAAGCATTGAAAAAACTATTGTATATCTTAAAAAACTAGTCATGCAGGTAAAAAAGAATGGCAGCATAGAGAAAACTGTCATTACCAGCAACATTTGCAAAACCGGATTTAAGTCTTTTAATACACTATCCATTTTTATTCATTCCTTTAAGATTTTTTATTTATTTTCTTTGAGTATCGGTTCAGAAAGTTTTCTCAACATTTCTTTCATCACCGGAGCATTTTTGTTAGTATTTCCTTTTATTGAGTTCATAACTTCTGAATAATCAACAGGTTTGTTTCTTGTTGTTTCAATAACAGGTTCTGTTTTTATTGAAGAATAACTCATATATTCTGTTTTATTATTTTTTGATTCGTTATCTTCAAGCTTTGCAAGGAATGAAGTTCGTTCTGTATCAGCAGCAATAAGAAATTTTTCTTTCCCTGCTTTAATAACATATAAGGTTTTTCTTTGTGAAAGGTTGAGGGCATTTTCAATACTCAGCTCTTCAGCGTTTTTTGAACATTTGTTGTTAAGATTTGCTTTTTTGTAAACCATAAGGCACAAAAACAATAAACCAACCATTGCCATTGTATAAACTATGAAATTTATAAAATATCCTGTCATAACTGTCCTTATATATCTTCTTCGTCTACATCAAAATCACTGTAATCAAAGTCTTCTTCATTAATTTCATTTTCATTGTGTTGTTCTTGCGGAATATCTTCAAATTTGTCTTCAATTTCCATAGGTGTTTCGTCATCTTGCAATGCTTCTTCTATTTGTTCTTCTTGATGAGCATTTTGTAAATCTTGCGAAGCTTGATTTTTTTCTTCTGTGAAAATTTGATTAATTTTTACCCCGTATCTATCATTTATAATGACCAAATCGCCTGAGGCAACAATTTTGTCTTCAACTTTTAAATCAATTTTGTTGTCATAGACTGAACCGATATCTACTACCAGCCCTTCGGAGATCTGTTTAAGTTCACCGAGTGTAAGTTTAACTTTTTCAAATTCAGCGCCGATTTCGACTTGAATTGTATCCCACATATTGTAGATATCATTACCCATATATTTTTCTCCTTTGGAGTTTACTCCTTCTTCATCAATATCGTAATCAATCATTATTGCTGCGTTTGGTGCAACTCTAATGTTTGTTTTATAGCCTTCATAAATAAGAGTCATTTTAGAAGCTTTACTGTTTTCTAAAACAACGATATCTCCTTTCTCAAGACTTTTTAAGTCATTTAGGCGTATTCTTGTGTGACCTACATTAAGGTTTACTGTTGCTTTTGTTTTGATAAAATCTGAAATTGTAAAAATTTCTTCATTAAGTTTAATTTTTGGTGGGGTGAGTGCAACTACAGGTATTTTTATCACCATTTTTCCGAGAGAAAAAAGTCCGTCTCTAAGGAAGAATGTCAGATTACATTCATTATAGTTCATGTTGTTTGAAGGAAGTTCATTACCTTGTTTTATAAGGTAAGAGAAGTTTTTGTATAAAAAGTTGTCGAATCCGGTTAGGATTTTTGCTTCAAGTTCGGATATTTTTTCTATATTAAATTTTTTTCCATTTGTTCCAAGAACTTTTTCAAGTAAATTTTGAACAAGTTCTTTTGACAATCTTACAAATACGGATAATTCTTTATTTAAACGAATTTTTGTGACAAAAAACTCTTCATTTTGCGCAAGAAAATTTGTATTTTCACTTATAGAAATCAACTTTACATCAGCTTTTTTTGTCCAGAAATCATTGAAAGATTCTGAGACTATTTTTTGAAAATTTTTGTCAAACCAGTCATAAGTCAGCTCTAACTGATTTGAAAAAACGGATTTTGATATTGTGTTCTCTTCCCTTGTCTGCAAAGTGTTTCCCCTAATCAATAGAAGTTTTTATAAACCTGTATAACTTCCCCTAGAGTAATCTTAATATTGGAAGTAGTCTGCTACATCATTTATTCGTTGTATTTTGATTTAATGATTAATTATATTTAAGTCAAAATTTTATATTTTATAAAAATTTTTAAAGATAAAACCACTTGACAGGTTTTTCTAATATTCATACATATTTGAATTGAAATGTAACAGTTTTGTATCTTAATGTTAAAAAATATTTCATCTAAAAATAAAAAAGTCGGTATTTTTCTTGACGGGCATGTTTTAGCGAATAAGATTGTATAATGGTTAGATATGAGTAAAAATGTATTGTAATTACAAAATCTTTATAAACAGCAGAGGGTGAAAAACCACGCTGTGTCCGAAAATTTTAATAACAACAGTTTACAAAAAAATAATGTAGTACGCCACATTTAGCGAGGTAAATAAATGTCGACAACAAATCAAGCAACCAGAGTAACACCAATGGGTATCCCAAATACCAGATTGGATGATTTACCTGACCTTATTGAAGTTCAAAAGAATTCTTTTGAATGGTTTTTAAAAGAAGGCTTAAAGGAAGAATTGTTATCATTCTCTCCTATTAAAGATTATACAGGCCGTTTGGAACTGCATTTTCTTCCTAACTATACTTTCGACAATCCGAAGTATACTATCGAAGAAGCACGTATCCATGATGCTACTTATGCAAAACAACTACGTGTTATGGTTAGATTGGTTAACCGTGATACCGGTGAAATTAAAGAGCAAGAAGTTTACATTGGCGATATTCCTACAATGACTGACAAAGGTACATTCATTGTAAACGGCGCAGAACGTGTAATTGTTTCTCAGATTGTCCGTTCTCCAGGCGTGTATTTCAAACGTGAAATCTCTCCAACAGGTAAACGTTTATACAATGCAACTCTTATTCCAAACAGAGGTGCATGGTTAAAGATTGAAACTGATGCTAACGATGTAATTTACGTTAAGATTGATAAAAACAGAAAAATCCTTGCAACAACTTTACTTAAAGCATTAGGCATTACTGTTTCTGAGATGGAAACTCTGTTTACACACGCAGAATTTCTGAAAAAGACACTTGACAAAGATACAACAGAAACTACAGATGATGCATTAATTGAAATTTACAAAAAACTAAGACCCGGCGATCCTGCTTCTGCTGCTGGCGGACGTTCTATACTGGAAGCTCGTTTCTTTGATGAAAAGAAATACGATATAGGTCGTGTAGGCCGTTATAAATTAAACAAGAAACTTGGTTTGAACTTGCCTGAAACTCAAAGAACAATCACTGTTCAAGATTTGGTAGCTTCAATCGAGTATTTGATTAACTTAACATATGATGAAGGTTCTGTAGATGATATCGACCACCTCGGAAACAGAAGAATCCGTTCAGTTGGTGAATTGCTCCAGAATCAGTTCAGAGTCGGTCTTTCAAGAATCGAAAGAATTGTTAAAGAAAGAATGACTCTTCAAGATTCTGACACCTTGACACCTTTGAACTTATTGAACACTAAACCTTTAGTTGCTTCATTGAAAGAGTTCTTTGGATCATCTC
Source organism: Candidatus Gastranaerophilales bacterium (assembly GCA_944323475.1). GTDB lineage: Bacteria > Cyanobacteriota > Vampirovibrionia > Gastranaerophilales > Gastranaerophilaceae > Limenecus. The sequence continues at coordinate 70,128 of CALUSQ010000003.1, read as the reverse complement.
AATTGTCACAATTCATGGACCAAATCAATCCTCTTGCAGAATTGACTCACAAAAGACGTATTTCTGCTTTAGGACCTGGCGGTCTTGTTAGAGAAAGAGCAGGATTTGCTGTTCGTGATATTCACCCTTCACACTATGGACGTATTTGTCCTGTCGAAACTCCTGAAGGCCCGAACGCAGGTTTGATTGGTTCTTTGGCTACACACGCAAAAGTTAATGACTATGGATTTATTGAATCTCCATTCTTTGCAGTTAAAGATGGTGTTGTTACTGATGAAGTTCATTACTTAACAGCAGATGAAGAAGACAATTTACGTATTGCTCCTGCTGACCTTGAGTTGAACGAAGACAGAAGTATCAAATATCCATATGTACCTTGTCGTTACAGATCAGAATTTACAATGTCCGAAGCAAACAGAGTTGACTACATTGGTGTATCTCCAATTCAAATCTTCTCAGTTGCTACATCATTGATTCCGTTTATTGAACACGATGATGCTAACCGTGCATTGATGGGTTCTAACATGCAACGTCAATCAGTACCTCTTCTTATTACTGATCGTCCTGTAGTTGGTACAGGTCTTGAAAAGAGAGCTGCAAAAGACTCAGGTATGGTTGTTGTATCTGATGTTGACGGCGTAGTTGAAAAAGTTGTAGGTGAAGAAATCTACATAAGAGATAAAGCTAACAAATTACATAGATATCAATTAATGAAATATGTAAGAAGTAACCAAGATACTTGTATTAACCAAAAACCAATTGTTAGAGATGGTGATGAAGTTAAGGCAGGTGACATAATCGCAGACGGTGCTTCTACAAATTGTGGTGAACTTTCACTTGGTAAAAACGTGCTTCTAGCTTATATGCCTTGGGAAGGCTATAACTACGAGGATGCTATTTTGCTTTCTGAAAGATGTGTACACGATGATATCTTTACTTCAGTTCACATTGAAAAATTAGAAATAGATGCTCGTCAAACTAAACTTGGACCTGAAGAAATTACAAGAGAGGTTCCAAACGTTTCTGAAGAATCTTTGCGTCACTTGGATGAAAGAGGCATTGTAAGAATCGGTGCAAGAGTTTATGCTGACGATATTCTGGTTGGTAAGGTTACACCAAAAGGTGAATCTGAACATCCGCCGGAAGAAAAATTGTTAAGAGCAATCTTTGCTGAAAAAGCAAGAGATGTAAAAGATAACTCATTGAGAGTTCCTCACGGTGAAGGTGGTCGTGTAGTCGACGTTAAAGTATTTGACCGTGAAAAAGGTGACGAATTGCCACCAGGAGCAAACACAGTTATTAGAGTTTACATTGCTCAAAAACGTAAGGTTTCTGTTGGTGATAAACTTTCAGGTCGTCACGGAAACAAAGGTATTGTTTCAAGAATCCTTCCAAAAGAAGATATGCCGTTCTTACCTGACGGAACACCTGTTGATGTTGTATTAAATCCGCTTGGTGTACCTTCTCGTATGAACGTAGGTCAAACTTATGAAAACTTGTTAGGTATGGCTGCATACTTGAACAAAACACATTATGAAGCTCCTTCATTTGATGAAATGTACGGAAGCGGTATGTCTGAAAAAGTTACTAAAGAAGAACTTTTGAAAGGTATTAAGGCTGCGGGTGTTGATTGGGTAGGTGAAGACGGTAAAGTTAGACTTATTGACGGTAGAACCGGCGAACCTTTTGACAGACCTGTTGCTGTAGGTTTGACTTATATATTGAAACTTGTTCACCTTGTAGATGACAAAATTCACGCAAGAAGCACAGGTCCATACTCACTTGTTACACAACAACCATTGGGTGGTAAAGCTCAATTTGGTGGTCAAAGATTCGGTGAGATGGAAGTTTGGGCTCTTGAAGCTTACGGTGCTGCTTATACTCTTCAAGAAATGTTAACAATCAAATCAGACGATGTTAACGGACGTTCAAGAGCATACGAAGCTATCGTTAAGGGTGACAATATTCCTAGACCTGGTATTCCGGAATCATTTAAAGTTCTTGTTAGAGAACTTCAATCAATTGGTTTGGATATCACTGTTGCTAAAAAAGGCGGTGAAGAAGTCGATTTAATGTCTGATACAGACGATTTGAGAAAATCATCTGCAAAAAGAACATTATCTGACATAGATTCAGAGTTGTTGAACATCAACTTCTTTGAAACACCGACATCATTTAAAGAATAATAATAAAAGGAGATAATAAATTGTCTACAAGTATAGATTATTTTGACTATATACGAATCAGTATCGCTTCTCCGGAACGTATACTGAAATGGTCATACGGTGAGGTTACCAAACCTGAAACAATAAACTACAGAACTCTCAAACCGGAAAGAGATGGTCTATTCTGCGAAAGAATATTTGGACCTACAAAAGACTGGGAATGTTTCTGTGGTAAATATAAAAGAGTAAGACATAAAGGTATCATTTGCGAACGCTGCGGAGTTGAAGTTACCGATTCAAAAGTAAGAAGACACAGAATGGGTCATATCAAATTGGCTGCTCCTGTTTCTCACATTTGGTTCTTAAAAGGTATTCCTTCATACCTTGGCTTGCTTTTGGATATGTCTTTAAAAGATCTTGAACAAGTTATATATTTCAACAACTATGTTGTAATTGACCCTGCTGATTCAGGATTTAAAAAATATCAATTGTTGTCAGAAGAAGAATATGAAGACTTCATCATGGAAAACGAAGAATCTGCTTTAAAAGTAGGTATCGGTGCTGAAGCTATTAAAGAACTTCTTGGCGAAATTAATATGACAGAACTCGTTGAAGAAATCAGAAGCGAGCTCGCTCAAGCAGGCGGATCTGTTCAAAAGAGAGCAAAATTAATTAAGAGATTAAGACTTATTGAATCTTTAATTGCTTCAAATACAGAACCAACTTGGATGATTATGGATGTTCTTCCTGTTACACCTCCTGACTTGAGACCTATGGTTCAGTTAGACGGCGGACGTTTTGCAACATCTGACTTAAACGACTTATACAGACGTGTTATCAACAGAAACAACCGTTTGTTAAGATTGCTTGAGATGGGAGCTCCTGAAATTATCGTAAGAAACGAAAAACGTATGCTTCAAGAAGCTGTTGATGCTCTTATCGATAATGGTAGAAGAGGCAGAACAGTTGTTGGTCCTAACAACAGACCATTAAAGTCTTTATCAAACATTATTGAAGGTAAACAAGGTCGTTTCAGACAAAACTTGTTGGGTAAACGTGTAGACTACTCAGGCCGTTCAGTAATCGTTGTAGGTCCAAGCCTTGAATTGAATCAATGCGGTTTGCCTAAAGAAATGGCTATCGAATTGTTTAAGCCATTTGTTGTTAATAAATTGATTGAACGTGGTTTGGTACAAAATATCAAATCAGCTAAAAAGAAAATTGAACGTTCAGAACCGGTCGTATGGGATATATTGGAAGAAGTAATTGACGGACACCCAGTTCTTCTTAACCGTGCTCCTACTCTTCACAGACTTGGTATTCAAGCATTTGAACCAAAATTGGTTGAAGGTAGAGCTATCCAACTTCACCCGTTAGTATGTACAGCATTCAACGCTGACTTTGACGGTGACCAAATGGCTGTTCACGTTCCATTGTCAATAGAAGCACAAACTGAAGCAAGAATGTTGATGTTGGCTACTAACAATATTCTGGCTCCTGCTACAGGTAAACCTATTATCACTCCTACACAGGATATGGTTTTGGGTATGTACTACCTGACTATCTTGAAAAACCATGACGGTGATAATGAAGTTAAAGGATATTTCTATAGTTTTGCTGATGCTATTTCAGCATTAGAAGCTAAAATCATTGATCTTCACGACAAAATTGTTGTAAGAGATGAAAAAGGCGAAAGAATTGAAACTACAGTCGGTAGGATTATATTTAACGAAACTGTTAGAAAATCTTTATCGTCATAGCGAAATCTGACAGGCACGTCTTGTGTGCAAATGAATCCAGTTTTTATACATAATCGGATATTATTTGACGGAGTGCCAGTCTTTCAAGATAAAAAACAAAAAACCTCAGAAGTACAAAAAAACTAAGGGAAGTAAAGGAAAAAATGGATACATTAATTCAACAACATCATAAAAAATCAATGGAGTTCATTAACCAAGTAATGAACAAAAAAGCATTGAATAACCTTCTTGCTCAAGTTTATCTGGAGTATGGCGGATCAAAAGCTGCTAATCTTGCTAACAGCTTGAAAAACCTTGGTTATAAATATGCTACATTGTCAGGTACTACAATTTCTATCAGTGATTTAAGTGTTCCTCCTGTAAAAAAGGAACTTCTAGCTGAAGCAGAAGCAGAAATTGAAAAATCTACAAACAGATATTTAAAAGGTGAAATTACCGAAGTAGAAAGATATACTAAAGTTATTGATACTTGGTCAGAAACAACTGCAAAATTAACAGAACAAGTAGTAGAAAACTTTGATAGATTAAACCCGGTATATATGATGGCATTCTCCGGTGCGAGAGGTAACCTATCACAGGTATCACAGTTGGTTGGTATGCGTGGTTTGATGGCAGACGCACAAGGACAAATCATCGACTTGCCGATTAAATCAAACTTTAAAGAAGGTCTATCAGTTACTGAATACATTATTTCATCATACGGTGCACGTAAAGGTCTAGTAGACACAGCGTTGAAAACAGCTGACTCTGGTTATTTGACAAGACGTTTGGTTGACGTTGCTCAGGATGTAATTATCAGAGAAGATGACTGTCATACTACTAAATTTATTACAATGACAGACATTAAAGACGGTGAAAAAATTGTTGCTCCTTTAAAAGAAAGACTTCTTGGAAGAACAATTGCAGAAGATATCAAAGATGCTGATGGAAATGTTGTTGTTCCTGCTGGTACAACAATGGACAGAGAAGATATTAAGAAAATTGATTCTCTTGAACTTCATGAACTTAAAGTTCGTTCAGCTTTGACATGTGCTTTAGAATATGGTGTTTGCCGTAAATGTTACGGTTGGGCAATGACTACTCAAAAAATGGTTGATGTAGGTGAAGCAATTGGTATTATTGCAGCTCAATCAATTGGTGAACCAGGTACACAGCTTACAATGAGAACATTCCACACTGGTGGTGTATTCAAAGGTTCTGGTGCTATGAAGCACATTGATTCTGATATAGATGGTGAAGTAATTTCTAAATTGAAAACAAAAGAAATGAGAACACGTCATGGTGATATTGTTCAAGTTAATATTCAAGAAGGTGATCTTGAAGTTAAAGGTTCAAAATTAACTAGAAAATACCATATTCCAACAGGTGCAAAAATGTTTGTTGTTAATGGTATGAAACTTAAAAAAGGCGATCAAATCGCTGAGTTTGAGCCTGCATCATCTGGTGATGGTAGTCGTTTAACAGAAAAAGCTACAAAAGATATTAACTCTGATTTGTCAGGTGAAGTTATATTTGAAGATTTTGTAGCAGATGAAAAGAAAGACAGACAAGGTAACGTCTCAAGAACTGCTAACAAAAACGGTATTGTTTGGGTATTAGGCGGTGACGTATACAACTTGCCAGGTGGTTCTAAGATTCTTGTTAAAGACGGTCAAAAAATTAAAACAGGTGAAAAACTTGCTGAAACTCATATTTCATCAGAACATGGCGGTGAAGTTAGAGTCGGGGAAAACCTTGAAGTTGAAGAAGTTAAATTTGAAGGTAAGAAGATTAAGAAAATTGTTCAAGGTAAAGAATTAACAATTGTAATTGCTTCTATTGCTCCTTCAAATGCAACATTTGAAACTACAAAGAAAGAACAATTCTGGACTGTAGAATCAACTGGCGAAAAATATATTGTTAAATCACCTGCTGATACATCTGTTGAAAATGGTATGATAATAGCAGAATTAATAGATGATGAATATGTTGTTAATTCTTCAGGTGAAATCAGATATCAAGGTATTGAGGTTGATGACAATCAAATTATCACTAAACCTGGTTCTGTAGTATTTATTCCAGAAGAAGTTCATCAAATCAGCAAAGATGTTGCTTTAAAAATGGTTGAAAACAATACATTTGTTACTGCAGGTACAGAGGTTGTAAAAGATCTTTATACTCACATTGACGGTATTGTTGAAATCAAAGAATTTAATGATATCATTCACGAAGTTGTTGTAAGACCGGGTGAAATTCATACATTGGATTCAATTGGTGATCTTAAAGTTGAAGAAGGTGAAGTTGTTGAAGCTGGTACGGTAATTGCCGGAAAAATAAAAGCTAAACAAACTTCTATCGTAACTATTCTTGAATCAGAAGATGACAATCTTGCTATCGATGATTTAGAAGAAGAAATAGATGTTACATCTTTAGATGAAGAATCTATTGCTAACAAACCTGTACAAATTCTTATCAGACCAGTACAACAATTTGATATTAAGCCTAAATCTGTAAGTATTGAATTTGAAAGTACGGATGAAGCTATCAGCATAGTTCCTGTTACTCAATTACAATACAAAGATGGAGCAAGAGTTAGAAATCTTGATGGTTCTACATTAACCAGAACCAGTTTGGTACTTCAAATGCAAGGTTATTTGAGCCACCTCAAAGGTATGGTTGAAATGACTAAAGATAATGCATTGAAGGTTGTTGTACTTGAAACTTTAATTGTTAGACGTGAAGTTGAAGGTACGAATAAAGCATCATTGCAAACAGAACTTCTTGTAGAAGATGGTCAGGTAATTGCTCCAAAAGAACCTGTTGCAAAAACTCAAGTTCTTGCTGTAAATGATGGTGTTGCTAGTATCAAATCTGATAAAGAAGATTTGAGAAGGTTGTTGTTAATCTCTGATAATGTAGAGAAAACAATTAAGCTTAAAACAAAACCTGTAGTAAAAGAAGGTGATTTTGTAAGACGAGACGGAGTCATTTCTGAAAGTGGCGAAACAACTCCTACATCAGGTAAAGTTGTTGCAGTTACAAAAGATTCTGTGACAGTCCGCATAGGTCGTCCTTACTTAATCAGTCCTGGTACAATGTTGCAGGTTGACTCAGGATCTTTGGTACTCAGAGGTGATATGTTAGCAAACCTTGTATTTGAAAGACAAAAAACGGGTGATATCGTACAAGGTCTTCCGAGAGTAGAAGAACTTCTTGAAGGTAGAAAACCAAAAGACTCTGCTATTCTTGCAGAATACGATGCTGTTGCTGAGATTGAAATTGAAGATGATGTACCAAGATTGTATTTAGTCAATGAAAATGGTAGAACAGAAATCAAATATCCTATAGATTCAAATATCATTGTTCAAGACAAACAACAAATTCATGTTGGTCAGCCATTAACAAGCGGTCCTTTGAATCCGCATGATGTTATCAGATTGAACGGTATTGAAGCTGCTCAACAATATCTTGTTGATGAAGTTCAAAGAGTATATCGCTCTCAAGGTGTAGAAATTGCTGACAAACACGTTGAAATTATTGTTCGTCAAATGACTAAAAAAGTTAAAGTAGTTGATTCAGGTGATACAAAACTTTTACCAGGTGAACTTGTAGAAATTCAGTCACTTGAACTTGAAAATCAAGCTGTAGAAGAAGCCGGCGGCCAGCCTGCTACTTATGAACCTGTATTGCTAGGTATTACAAAAGCTTCTTTGAACACTGAAAGCTTTATTTCAGCAGCTTCATTCCAAGAAACTACTAGAATTCTTACTGAAGCAGCAGTTGACGGTAAAAAAGACTTGTTAAGAGGTCTTAAAGAAAACGTAATTATTGGTAGATTGATTCCTGCGGGTACCGGTTATTACCACTTAACTAATGCTTCAGAAGAAAAAGACAAAGAAGCTCAAAGAAGAGCAGCAGCCAAGAACAATGCTCGCAAACCTTCTGCAATTCTTGAAGAAATTGAGGGCATGTTTGGTGCTCCTGATTTTACAATTGATGAATAATTTATTTTATTCAACATATAAAAACCGCTTTCAAAACTGAAAGCGGTTTTTTTATAATTTTTATAATTATTTTATTCTAGTGAGTTTGTGCACCAATTTTTTTTATGACATTTGTTGTTGATTTACCTTCAACAAAACTGATAAATTCAATTCTTCCTCCGTTTGCAATGATAGATTTTGCCTCCGGAAGTGTTTCTATTGTATAGTCAGCACCTTTTGTATGTACATCAGGTTTTATTTCACACAAAAGATTTTCCGGTGAAGATTCATCGAACATAACTACATAATCAACACATTCTAACGCACAAAGAATTTCTGCACGATCATCTTCATTGTTTATTGGTCTATCAGGACCTTTTATTTTTTTTACGGAAATATCAGAGTTCAAACAGACAATCATTACATCTGCAAAAGTTTTTGTTTTTTGAAGATAACGAACATGTCCTACATGTAATATGTCAAAGCAACCATTTGTTGTGACAATTTTTTTATTTTGGATTCTTAAGTCGTTTAGTAATTTTTGTAAATCTTCTCTTTTAACAAGTTGTCCCATTTTATTTTCCTATAGCAGCACCTGCATTATTGTATGCTACATCGATTATTTCTTTAAGTTGAACAGGTTTTATAGCGAATGTTCCAACTTTTCTTACTGCAGCTGCAGCGGCATAGTTTGCCAAAGGTAGTGCAACGTTGTAATCAAATTTTGAGCCTACAAGACCTAAACCGAGAAAAGCTACAAAAGAACCACCGGCACCTGTAGCATCAACGACTTCTGTTGGGAAAGCATCGAGGTTAATCTCATCAGCACCATCGAAATAGTATACACCTTTTGAACTTTTAGTGATTATTACTTTATCGGCAATTTTTCTTAGTGCTTCTGCAATTTTTTTGATAGGTTTTGTTTTTGATGATTTTGTTGCAATTAAAGCTTCTTCAATATTTGGTACAAGAATGTCTACTCCTTCATATTTTGAGAAGTCTTGTCCTTTAGGGTCCATCAAAACAATTTTGTCATGGCGATTTGCCAATTTTACGATATCTTTTATAAGGTTTGAAGATAACACGCTAATAATATAATCAGAAAGTATAATCAAATCTATATCATCAATGACTTTTTCAACATAACCAAATATTTGTTTTGAAATATCATCGCTTATTAAATCTAGAGATTCACTGTCAACACGAGCAAGATGTCGATTATTTTGTGCAATGAGTCTTGTTTTAACAGTAGTAGGTCTTGTTTTGTCTTTTATAATAAAATCTGTATTTACTTTATTATTTTTCAATAAGTCCAAAACAACATTGCTATACAAATCATCGCCAATAACTCCACACAGCATTGCTTTTGCACCCATTGCTGCAATGTTATTTGCAACGTTAGCTGCACCACCCAAAAGATATGTTTTTCTTTTTACTTCAAGCACTGGCACAGGAGCTTCTGGAGATAGTCTATTTGCCAACCCCCAGAGGTACTCATCAAGAATCACATCTCCTACGACTAGGATTTTTGATTCGTTGAATTTGTCCATAAGGTCAAAGAGTTTTTTCTTTAAGGTTTTATCCATATATATTCCTTTTCATAAACTATTCTTTGGCTGATTTTTGGCTATCCATTAAAGCCGGATTATTTTTTGCTTGTTCTTTCAATGCTTTTTGAATATTTTGTGGATTGAACGATGGATCATTATATTCAATTTTTGCATTATTTTTTAGTGTGTCAACAAATTGTTGTAATACTTTAACTTTTTCTTGATTTGTTAAAAATTCTTTTATTTCTGTTTTAACTTTCTCAAATGGTTCAACACCAGCTTTTTGTCTGTCTGTAACAAGGATAATATGATAGCCGTAAGGTGTTTGGATTACTTCGCTTATTGCGTTTGGTTTTAAAGTAAATGCAACTTTTGAAAATGGTTCGACCATTTCTTCTTTTGCAAAGAATCCCAAGTCCCCACCTTGTTTTGCACTTGCTGGGTCATCGGAATTTTCTCTTGCTATTTTTGCAAATTCTGATTTATTCTTTTTTACTTCAGTGAGTAATTTTTCTGCTTGAGCTTTTTTTTCTGCCATTGCTTTTTCTACTGATGCATCCAATTCAGCAGCAGAAAGCTTTTTACCTTCAGGAGTTTCTGCAATTTTTGCTTTTAATTCTTCCGGATTTGCACTAACAAGAATATGAGAAGCTCTTACTCTATCAGGATTTTTGAATTTGTCTTGATTATCATTATAGAATTTTAATGCATCTTTGTCGCTAATAGAAATTACTGCCAAAGAATCAACAAGCTTTTGCATTTTGACTTCGTCAGCCAAATCTTTTCTAAATTGAGCAGTTGTTACACCATTTTCTTTTAACAAAGCATTAAATTTTTCTTTTGAACCTACTTTATCAATAATAGTTTTAAGTTGTTTATCCATATCATCTTTTGATATTTTTATTTTACGTTTCGATACTTCTTGATCAATTAATTTTTTTATAACGAGTTCATTTATTACTCTTTCTTTTAACATTAAATGAAGAAAACTATTTTCGTCTTTTTTCAAATCTATGCCCATTTGAGCAAACATAGAGTTGTCTGCAATTGCATCAAAAGATTTTTCATATTGTGCTCTTGTAATAGCATCACCGTTTACTGTTACAACTGCATTTTTGTTTACGCACCCGCAAAGCATAAAAGACATTGAGGCAATTATTAATGTTGCGAAAAGTTTTAGTTTATTCATCTTTATAACTCCTTGTTGATTGTTTCTAATTCTGATTTTTATATTCATAAGTGATTTTATTTATATAATAGAATAAATCGCTTAAGATGTTAAATACTTCTTTAAAACTAAGAATAGCATTATTCAAAAGCAAGATGGAATTACCCTCCTGGCAGGATTTTGGGGCAATAGTGTATTTTATATATTTTGTAATATTTCTATCCAATCTTGATGCAATTATATTCCATTCTGTTTTGTTGTATGGCATATAAATTCTTATGTTTTCTGATGTTTCTCTTATAAGTGTTATTTTAGCTTGCGTTGCAAGCAGTCTAAGGTGTATAAGTTTTATAAGATTTTCAACAGGGTCGGGTATTTTGGAGAATCTGTCAATCCATTCAGTATGGATTAGGTCTAATTCTTCCAAAGTTTTTACATCTGCAAGTCTTTTGTATTCTATCATTTTTTGTTCTTTTGAACCTACCCATTCATCAGGAATGTAAGCTGTAACATTTATATCTACAATTGCAGGTGTTTGAGGTTTTTCACCTGTTTCTTGCAATTCATTTATTGTTTCTTCCAAAAGTTGACAGTATGTGTCAAAACCAACGTTTGTCATATGTCCGTGTTGTTTTGTTCCTAATATATTTCCGACACCTCTGATTTCTATATCTCGAAGTGCTATTTGATATCCTCCGCCAAGAGTTGAAAATTCTTTTATTGCGTTTAGTCTTTGTAAAGCTTCATGTGTAAGTTTTTGGGGATTACGATAGAAACAGTAACAATATGCTTGTCTTTCGCTTCTACCTACACGGCCTCTAAGTTGATATAATTGAGCCAAGCCAAATCTATCTGCATCATATATTATCATTGTGTTTGCATTTGGTATATCAAGACCTGATTCGATTATTGTTGTACAAAGCAAAATGTCATATTTGTGTTCTGCATATTCGAACATAATATTTTCCAATGTTTTTGCATCCATTTGACCATGAGCTACTGCTATTTTGGCATTTGGAACAATTTTTTGAAGCTCTGCTGCAAATTCATAGATTGTTTCGACTCTGTTGTATAAGAAAAATACCTGTCCGTCTCTTTCTATTTCGTGGTTTATTGCATTTTTAACGTATGTTTCATTATATTGTCCAACATGTGTTTTAATAGGGAGTCTGTTCATTGGTGGTGTATTGATTACAGACATGTTTTTGATTCCTGATAAAGACATGTAAAGAGTTCTTGGTATAGGTGTTGCAGACATACTCAAAATATCGATGTTTTTTCTCATCATTTTTAGTTTTTCTTTGTGTTTAACACCGAATCTGTGTTCTTCATCAATTACAAGAAGTCCTAAATCTTTGAATACGACATCATCTTGAAGAAGTCTGTGTGTTCCGATTACTACATCTACTTCGCCTTTAATAAGTTTTTTTATAATTTCTTTTTGCTCTTTTGCTGATTTAAATCTGGATAAAAGTTCAACTTTAACTGGGAAGGGTTTGAATCTTTCTGAAATTGTTTGCCAGTGTTGCATTGCAAGAATAGTTGTCGGAACAATCACGGCAGCTTGTTTTCCTGACATTACGGCTTTGAAAATTGCTCTTATAGCAATTTCTGTTTTACCAAAGCCAACATCTGCACATATGAGTCTGTCCATTGGTTTTGAAAGTTCCATGTCAGCTTTTGTTTCTTGTATGGCTTTCATTTGATCAGGTGTTTCCGTAAACTCGAAAGCTTCTTCCATTTCGCATTGCCATACTGTATCCGGTTCAAAAGCAATGCCTTCTGATACTTCTCTTTTTGCATAAAGTCTTAACAAATCTTTTGCAATCTCTTCAATAGCTTTTTTGGCACGAGTTTTTGTTATATTCCAGTCATTGCCTCCCATACGAGAAAGTTTTGGTGCAACAGAACCGGAGCCTCTGTATCTCACCAAAAGATTGACCTGTTCAGCAGGCATATGCAATTTGTCACCTTGAGCATATTCAATTGTTAGATAGTCTTTTAATTGACCGTCTATTTCTTGTTTGGAAAGTCCTTTATACAAGCCTACTCCATGTACTTGATGAACAACATATTCACCTTCTTTTATGTCGTTTATAGACTCTATATATTCAGCACTTTCCTTATGATAATTTGATTTTTTTGTTGTAATATCTTTTGATTTTTTGTTAAACAGTTCTTTGTCTGTTAAAATCACTAATTTAAAATCTTCTATTAAAGAACCCCCAAGAGCAATGTTTTCAGTAATATAGACTTCTGCTTGATTCTCTATACACTTTGAATATGGTATTTCAAAATCACATAAAACCTCTTCTATACGATTTGTGTAATCGGTTGCTATTACAATTTTGTAGCCTTGTTTAATTCTTTCTTCAATGTAAGCAAGGATTTCTTCCATTTTTGAGGAAAAACTTGGGATTAAGGTACTGTTAAATTCTTCTGTAAAATCAGAAACAGTATCAAGAAAATTGTCAAAGTATATTTTTTCATATTTTGCAATTGCATTTTGAAAATCTTCAAATTGAGTATGGCATTTGTTTTTTAAAGGCAGTGCAAGTGCTTTTTTTGTATTTTCTTCTATTTGCTTTGAGTAATTTTCATCAATTTGTGCAAATCTGGAAAAAAGTTCTGATGATTCATCAAAGATTAATGCAAAATCATCCGGTATAAGTTCTAAAATATTTTTTGTTTTTTTGTTCAAGTAAGATTGAAAATATTCTATACCCTCAAAATATTTTTCATTATCGATTTTTTCAAGAGTTTCAGCTAACATTTCTTTTATTATGTCAGCATTTTCATCGACTTCTGCTCCGACAGTTGCACTAATAAGTTCATTTTTAAAAGATTCTATATTATCTTTGTTGAAAACAAATTTATATATAGGTAAAATTGTAGTTTCTTTTACTTTTTTTACGCTTCTTTGTGTTTTGTTGTCAAAGTATCTTATGTCAGTGACAGTATCACCCCAAAGCTCTATACGAGAGGCATAACGATTAAGAGAGAAGACATCGATAATATCTCCTCTTATTGAAAATTCTCCTATATCGGAGACCATTGTAACTCTTTTGTATCCTAAATTTATTAACTTTTGAGCAATTTTTGACGTATCAATCTCATCATCAATTTTTATATTTATTGAATTTTCATTAAAAAATTTTTCTGTTGGGAATTTTTCAAGTAAAGATTTTATAGGAATAATCAATATATTTGTTTTTGATATATTTTGAATAATTTCAATTTGTTTTGAATATCTGTATAAGTTTGGACTTACGTCGTCATAAATAGAAATATCTTGATAAGGAAAAATTTCAGAATCTATTTTAAAAAGTTTTTCCAAATCATGTTTGTATTTAAGCGCATTTTGCTCGGTGTTTACAATAAAAACAGATTTTTTTTCTTGTGAAATTTGAGCAAGCAAAAGTAATCTTAAAAATGAGGTTAGCCCAGTAAGCGTGAATGTACATTTTTTTCTTAAAAACGCATTAATTTTTTCCAAAATCAATGGATTTTGGAGATTATTTTCACTTTTAAGCCATTGTAGAATATTACTCATAGCATAATTCTACCACTTAATTTACAAGATTTTATTAATATTAAAGACTAATTGTCTATTAACAAACTTGCCCCGATAATACCTGCCGTATTACCTAACTGAGCAGGAACTACTTCAACAGCAGCACCTTGGATTGGCATTGCTCTGTCTTTTAATGTTCTTTTTAATGGTTCAAAAAGAATGTCACCTGCGTCAGCTACACCACCTCCGATTACAATTTTTTCGGGGTTTAAAAGGTTAACAACACTTGATAAGCCAATACCAAGATATTCACCCATTCGTTCAAAAATCTTTTTGGCAACGACATCACCTTCTTGAGCTGCTTGGCATACTATAGCAGGAGTGATTGCTGCTGTAGAACCTGCAATTTCTCTAAATTTGGCACTTTTGCCGCCTCTGACATAATCTTTTGCCATTGCTACGATAGCAGGGCCTGAAGCATAAGCTTCAAAACAACCTGTGTCACCGCAACCGCAAATTAGTCCGTTGTGCATTTCGAGCTTTATATGTCCGATTTCTCCTGCAGCATTGCTTGCACCTCTGACAAGTTTTCCGTTAATTACCAGCCCTGAACCTATACCTGTTCCGACTGTTATACAAACAAGGTTTTTGCAGCCTGTGCCTGCTCCGAAGTTTAGTTCAGCAAGAGCCATGCAGCGTACATCATTGTCAACTTTGACCGGTACGTTAAATTCTTTTTGCATTATTTCTGTAATTGGAACATCGATCCATCCTGGGATATTGGGTAATATTCTAACAATCCCTTTATCACAATCAATTTGTCCGGGGAAGCCAAAGCCTATGCCTTCAATATCATTGGTTGATAATTTTGCTTCGGCAAGCAAGTCCTTTATACATTGTGTAATATTACCAATAGTATATTCATAACCCATTTCTGCACGAGTCGGCACTGTTTTTGGGTGAGATATTTCACCTTTTTTGTTTACTAATGCGATTTTTACGTTAGTTCCGCCAATATCTACACCAACTCTGTATTTTTCAAACATAATTACTTAATCCCCGTCTAATTTATAATGTCAATATTTTTATAATATCACGAGAATAAAAATTTTTTAACAAAAAAACACAGGCTTTTATTTTGCCTGTGTTTTTTTGTTATATCCTTAAATTTTAAGGTTTAAGTCTATCCATAAGTCTTGGGAATGGAATAGTTTCTCTTACGTGATGCAAACCGCAAATCCAAGCAACTGTTCTTTCAATACCCAAGCCAAAGCCTGCATGTTTGCAACTTCCGTATCTTCTGACATCCAAGTACCAGTTAAATACTTCTTCAGGCAATCCTTGTTCTTTGATTTTTGCTTTTAATTTTTCAATATCTTCTTCTCTTTGACCGCCGCCAATGATTTCGCCGTATCCTTCAGGTGCAATCATATCAACACAAGCTGCTTTGTCTCCTTCTTGTTTCATATAGAAAGCTTTAATAGCCATCGGATAGTGGTGAATCATAACAGGTTTGTCAAATTCTTCAGAGATAAGAGTTTCTTCATCTCCTCCAAAGTCTGCACCCCATTCAGTATCATTTCCTTTTTTCTTAAGTATTTCGATAGCTTCGTCATAAGAAATTCTTGGAAATGGACGTTTGATATTTTCAAGTTTTGAGATATCTCTTTCAAGCACTTCTAAGTCTGCTCTATTATGTTTTACAACTTCTTGTACAATGTATTCAACAAATTCTTCTGCTAAATCCATATCATCGTATATATCGAAGAAAGCTACCTCCGGTTCTACCATCCAAAACTCAGTCAAGTGACGTCTTGTTTTTGATTTTTCTGCACGGAAAGTAGGTCCAAAGCAATAAGCTTTACCTACAGCCATTGCTGCTGCTTCCATGTACAATTGTCCGCTTTGTGTTAGATATGCATTTTCGTCAAAGTAATCAACTTTAAACAGGTTTGTTGTACCTTCGCAAGCATTTGGTGTAAATATCGGAGCATCTACAAGAGTAAATCCTTTATTATCGAAAAAGTCACGTACAGATTTGATGATTCTGTGACGTATTCTCAAAATAGCTTTTTGTCTTAAAGAACGTAACCACAAATGTCTGTGTTCCATAAGAAAGTGTGTACCGTGTTCTTTTGGTGTAATTGGGTAGTCAACGGACTCACCGATAACTTTTACATCTGTTGCATCGATTTCGTAGCCGATTTTTGAGCGGTCATGTTTTTTTACTGTACCTGTTATTTCAACGCTTGATTCTTGTGTAATTTTATCAGCAAGAGCAAAAACTTCATCAGAAACATTGCCTTTGAATACAACAGCTTGAATTTCCCCTGTACCGTCTCTAAGTTGTAAGAAATGAAGTTTTCCGCTTGAACGTTTGTTATAAAGCCAAGCCTGCAAAGTGATTGTTTGTCCTTCGTATTTTGCAATGTCTTCGATGTAGATTTTCATATAAAGTCCTCTCAATTAACTAAGATTTGGTTTTATTATACCATTAACCAAAAAATAAATTAGCGATTATATTAAGATATTTTGCCGTAAATGTTTATTTAACATATAATTATTGGGTAAAACAAACAGGATGCAATTATGGATGAAAAACAATACGAAGAACAGCTAAAATATGCAATGGATTTATTCAGATTAAGAAATTTTGAAAAAGCTTTAGATATTTTTAAAGAACTTCTTGAAGCTGATAACAAAAATCCTCATTTATACAATAATATTGGCCTTTGTTATGCTCATTTGAGTCAAAATAATCAAGCTGAAGAGTTTTATAAAAAAGCTTTATTTTTGGATGACAAATTGCCTGAAACCTATATAAATATAGCTGATATTTATTACAAAGAGAACAGATTGTGGGATGCAATTGATATTTTGCAAGGCGCGATTGCTCTTTTGCCTGATAATGTTGCTTTAAGACATTACTTAGGTAGAATTTACGTTGAGGACAAAAGATACGATGACGCAATTGATGCGTTAGATTCTGTTCTTGAATTGGCACCTAAAAATTATGATGCTAATTGGGATTTGGGAATGGTTTATTTTGAGTTGGGTGATTACAACAGTGCAATTGCAAATTTTGAAGAAGTTTTAAAGTATATAGAAGATAATGAGCTCATATATTATCAAACAGCTCTTGCTTATGAAGCAAATGACGAAATAGACAAAGCTATATCAAACTTGTTAAAAAGTATTTCTGTAAACGAAAAATTCCCTTTGGGTTACAAACGTTTGGGTATGCTTTTTATGGCACGAGGTGATAAATCTGATGCTAAGGAATATTATGAAGAATATTTGAAATTTGATATTCCGTCAGAAGAAAAAGAGAAGATTAGTAAAATTTTAGGAAGAATATAAAAATGGCAGAAGAAATTATTCAATACAGAACATCAGGTGTATGCTGCGGTATAATGCAGGTAAAAGTAAATAACGGAATTGTTATTGATGCTGATTTCTATGGCGGATGCAATGGGAATTTGCAAGGGATAAAAAACCTTATTAAAGGTATGGAAATCTCACAGGTAATTCAAAAACTCAGTGGTATAAGATGCGGAGACAAAAACACAAGTTGCCCTGATCAGCTTGCAAAGTGTCTTTTGGCATATAAAAATAAAGAAGTAGAAACTCTTACTATAAAAAGTTAAAAAGGAAAAAATCTATGTCTGACAAAAATCTTTTGTGTATAGTTTTGACATTTGGATTGGCGTTTTTTGCAATCGGTAATTCTTTTCGCTCTGGAAATTATATATTAGGTTTTGAATCACTTTTTATTTGGTTAATTGTATATTCAATAATGCCTTTGGCTAGTATAATTGATAGAAAAATGGAATATAAATATGCAAATATAGATTTAGCAGGAATTTTATATAAAACTGTTCAAAACAACTATTTGTTTGTGAGTTTTTGTATAGCTCTTTTGTTATCTATTCTTTTTGATGATCTTGTTGATTTTACTGGACATTTTGTTCAAGAGTATGCCGGGTTTGATGTGCCTGTAATTTCTTTATTAGTTGCATTTAGTGCTGTTTTTAGTCTTTCTTTTTATTATTTGTTTTCAAAAAGAAAAATAGAAAATTTAAAAAGAAATGGTATAAAAGTTGATGCTAAAGTTGAAAGTATAAAAAATGTTAATGGGACAAATTATGTAAAAGCAATTGCTTTAAATCCTTTGACTAATGAAAAAGTTGTGTTGGTATCAAGAATTTACACTTTTTCAAAAGAAAATATACCAGAAACATTGCCTGTTTATTTTGATGTAAAAGATGCATTAGAATACTTTTTTGATGCAAATATTGAAAAAGATTAGATTTATCTGTGCAAAACAATAGCAAAAGTTGTCCAAGAATCTTTTTCTGATTCTACCATTATTCTGCCTTTATGAGCTTTTACTATTTTGTTAGAAAGGTATAGGCCGAGTCCTGTGCCGACTTTACGGAATTTTTTTGCAGTTGTATAGTATTTGTCAAAAACATGTTTAACTTCTTCTTTTTTTATGCTTTTCCCGTAGTTTGTTATTTTTATAAATACGTTTTTGTCATCTATACAAACAGCGGTATCTATCTTTGAATCAGGTTCGCTGAATGAAATTGCGTTAAGTATTAAATTTTTTAATGCTCTTTTAATATAAAATTTGTCTAGTTCAACAAATCCGTCAAACTCTGTAAAGAAATTGACGGTTATATTATCTGAATCTGAAATTGGTTTCATTTCGTCTATTGTATCTTTTAGCAAGTCATTCACACAGACTTTTTCTTTTGTGAGATCAATTTTAGTTTCATTTAATTTGTAAGTTTCTAAGATTATTTCTACAAGTTCTACTAGTTCTTGGTTAGAGTTTTTCAAGTGGACTAAAGCTTCTTTTTGTTTTTCTGTAAGTTCTCCAAATTTATTGCTTAAAAGAAAAGAGAGCATGTTTTTTTCTGCAAGTATAGGTACTTTTAAATCGTGTGTGAGTGTTGCAACAAAATCTTCTTTTAATTGCTCTACTTCTTGTAAAGAATCTAGTTTTTGGCTCAAGTCATTTTGATATTCTTTAATCATGTTTTCCCTATCAACGATTGAGTCAATCATAGAGTTTATGCTTTGTACAAAATTTGGTATCAATGAACAAGTTTGTTCATTAACTCTTTCATAAAGGTTTCCGTATCTGACGGAGTTAATTACTTTTAAAACTGTATTTAACATTTTTTTGTGATTTCGAAATGTATCTTTTAGCTTTTTGTAGCTTATGCTTAAAACTAAGATACAAATAATCAACAAGATTATAATTGTTGAGAGACAAAGAACAACAAAATTCACAATCTACACCTATGATTAATAGCCATAATGTTCATGCTGCACAAGATATTCTCTAACGTGATTTAGGGCACCTTGGACAATACGCGTAATACGAGAAGAGGATAATCCTACTTGTTCAGCAATTTCTTTGACTTGCATGTTTCTATAGAATCTATATTCTACAACCAATCTGTCTTTTTGAGGAAGAGTTGCAATAGCTTCTCGGATAGCTTTTCCAAGTTCTGATATTTCTGCTTTTTCATCAGGCAAAGCATGCGGGTCTTTGATAAAATCAAAAGGCGAGTCGTTATCAGATGATGCTGCAGCGATAGAATCTATGGATAAGATAGTTTCATAGATTGCTTCTCTAACTTTTCCAGGAGAAACGTCAATACCGTTTTCAGAAGAACCCTCATTGTCTTCTGTTTTATTATGTTTTAGAGTATACCATTTATATCTGTTTCTGAGTTCGTTTCTTATAGCCCATCTCACAGCAGTGCCAATATATGAGCTATTATATTTCTCCAGTTGTTCTTCTGTTTTATTTTTAATCATTGCTTGAACAGCTATAATACCGATCGAAACGAGTTCTTCATAATCAACCATATGAGAAGGTATACGTCTGTGTTCTATTTTTGCAACCTTTTCAACGATTGTAATATATTCTTTTATTTTATTTTGTGAAGCGTTGTTTACCATCATTACGTCTTATCTGTTTTCTTAGTTTCTATATTACTAGGTTTTTGTGTTTTTTTCAAATTGTATACAAATAATAAGATTTCTGCTACAGCTTTGTACAAATCCGGAGGGATTTCTCTGTTTACTTCTACAAGTCTGAAAATAGCTCTTGCAACGGGTGGATTTTCTATAACAGGCACACCGTGTTCTCTTGCAATATCAATAATTTTTTTTGCAAATAACTCTGTACCTTTTGCAACAAGTTTTGGGGATTCCATTTCTTCTTGGTCATATTTTAGAGCACATGCTATGTGTGTTGGGTTTGTTACAACAAAATCTGCATCCGGTACTGCGTCCATCATTCCTTGTTGCATCATTTGTTGACGACGTTGTCTTAGGGCTGCTTTTACGTTTGGGTCACCTTCTGTGTTTTTGTATTCATCTTTAACTTCTTTGAAAGACATTTTTTGGTCTTGTAAAAATTTCCATCTTGTCATTCCGTAATCAGCTGCAGAAATTATCAAAAAAGCTATACTTGCTTTTATAACAAAGTCCATAATCAAAGAGCCGAATTCTTGCATTACGGCAAAGTTGTTGTCCATTGCGGCTAATCCGAGTATTGTTTCAAAATGAGAACTATAAACAGACCATCCGACCCATCCTAAAACTATAACTTTTAATATGTTTTTAAAAAGTTCAAATAGTGTTTTTATAGACATTATGTTTTTAAAATATTTAGACGGATTGAGTTTATCAAGTTTTGGTGCAAGAGGTGTTGTTGTAAAAAGGGGTCCTACTTGTATAAAATCTCCGATTATGGCTATAAACATTGCAAGAAAAAGAATTGGACCGATGATTAAAAGTGTAGGAACTAGTGTAATAAATAATAAATAAGGTAATCCTATATTTTGAAGATGTTGGTTTGGAATTTGTTCATAACAAAGAACAAAAAGCCTTGAAATTTGGTCAAATATAAATGGAGCAAGTTTAGCTATTGCAAAAAACATTACTATCATGGCAAGTGCTGTTGAAAAATCTTTGGATTTTACAACTTGACCTTCTTTTCTTGCTTTCTCCAGTTTTTGCTGTGAAGCTTCAAACTGCTTGTCTTCATCACCCATGGGGGAGGGTTCCTGTCTTTTTAACTAACCATTCTCAACAGTAATATTCTATCATAAATTTTCTATGATAAATTTATTTTTTAATATTGATCATCAAACTCTTTAATAATACTTTTTATCTGCATATCAATATTTTTTCTTAAAGGAATGCAGAAACCTGCTGCATTTTCATGTCCTCCACCATGATGCTTTTTTGCTATATCAAGAATATTTATACTTTCGCTGCGCGCACTTACTTTTAGTTTGTTTTCTTCTACTTTTTGAAATATTAAAGAAAAGTTTGCTTTTGTTAATCTTCTTGTATCTGTCAAGAAACCTTTGAGTTTGTTATTTATTTCATATGCCATATCTTGGCTGTTTAATTCATTTATTTTTTTTTGTATTTCATCGTCAATGTAAAGATATACAACTCGTTTTTTAGGGCTTAATTTAACGTGGCATAATGCTTCTTTAAAAAAATCATTTACTTCTTGAGGTATTTCAGGATGAAGTGCAGCTTTGACCAATTTGGGTTTTAGACCATTTTTTATCAATAAAATTGCATCTTGTTTTGCAGAATCAGTGTTAGGTCTTGTAAGGTAGCCTGTGTCTCCTAATATTCCTGTATAGATTGCTTCATTAAATTTTTTAGGTAATAATTCTTTTTTTACATCAAGTGGTTCTACAAATTGCATAACAAGCTGTGATGCCGAAGGTGATTTTGTGTCTACAAGACTATATTCTGCATAATTGCCTATTTGTTTTTTATTATTTGTTGGTGTTTGGTGATGATCAATTTTTACTCTGTGTTTTGATTTAAGAAAAATATTTTTGTAATAATCGGTATGAATACGCATATTATCTGGAGTATCCATTGAGATAGATAAATCATATTGACCGAATCGTCTTATTAAATTATTGTTTTTGTCGCAAATTGAAAAAACTCTTATACCCGGTTGTCCTCTTAAAAATTTGTATTTTCTTGGAAGGTTCCCAAACACAAAAATATCAACAGGAACTTTGTATTTTGTGTTTAAAAGCATTGCCATTGCAAAGCTTGATCCTATTGAATCAGAATCAGGGAAGCTGTGTCCTGATATAGAGACTCGTTTTATATCAGCAGTGTTCAAAAGATTACATATTTTATCAATTTGTTCCTTGTTCTCAGGAGTTTCAGGACTCCATCCTTTAAAAGAGAATTGATTAGTGTTTTGTGTTTTGAAGTTGTAATTATAGTTATTAATGTAATTGATGCGCATAGCAAAATATTTCCCTTACAAAGTTATTAAATCTGTAAAGAAAATATTTTGCTAGTTTATAAATAATTGTAAATGTCTAGAACATTAATCGGAATAACAAGAATCTTTTATTAAGTTTTTCCGAGAATTTTCTTAAATTTTTAGATGTTTCATTAACATTATTTATTGTTTCGTTGAGTTCTGTTTTCTTGTCTGTTGTAAGACTATTTACAGTTTCCAATGTACAAGACAAATCATCTAGAGCTTTGTTGAATTTGGTTACTGTAGTGTTAATCTGAGATTTCAAAACAGGATCTTTTGTCATTCCGTTTACATAAGTTGAAATTTCAGAAATATTTTTGCTTGCTACTTGTAGATTATCTAAAGTTTCTCTTGTTTTTGGATCTTCTATTAAGTTATTAAGGTTATTTGATAATCTATCAATTGATTTTGTTGTAGAAATAAGAGTATCTTTAAACTCTTTATCACCAATAATAGAGTTGATATTGTCTGTTAGAACAATTACTTTTGCAGAAACTTTGTCTGTTGTTTCCATAAGAGATTTCAAGTCTTGTCTTGAAGAGTCAATCAACATTTGTGTTTTATCAAGAGTGTCATTTGCTTTTAATGTCAGCAAGTCGATATTTGAGATAATATTTTTCAAATCAGATATAACATCATCAGACATTAAAGCTGAAAGTTTTTCATTAGTCTCTGCAAGGGACATTGCTGCTCTGTATTGCAAATCCATAAAATCTGAAAGTCTTAATGGTTCAATAACAGTAAATTTTGAGGTTGACTGAGGATATGCAATTTCCATTTTTGTTGCAGGTTTTATAAACAAATAGTGTTTTGAGTCTTTTACTTTAATTTTGCCAAGCAACCTATCTGGAAGTTGTAATCCAGGCAGTGTAATTATATATCCTATTTTGTAAGCAGAAGGTGTTTTTATTTCTTCTTGGATATTTATTGGTAATGTTTTGGTTTCAATAATTTCAATTTTTTTGACTTTACCAACTTCAGATAGTTTGTCGCTCAAAATCATGCTTACATTGTCATTTGCATGAAGTACCATTGAGTTTTTATTTATAGGTAAGTAAAGTGTACGTAGTTTGGGTGGTGTAATTTCAAGAAATTGTTCTCCAATAATACCTGATTGTTGTATAGAAATTGTTGAAGCATTAGGTATGTTTACATTCGGTTCTGTGATAACAAACTTTACTCTTATGTAAGGATCATCAAGGTTTGTTAATACAGGTTGTATTTCTTCAACTTGCCCTATTCTAAAGCCCATAAGCTGTACGGCTGAACCGGGACGCATTCCGTTGACATCTTTGAAATCTACAAAAAGTCTTTCTCCTGCAGAAAGTGCCCTGCCTTTAATCCACATGATACTAAAAATTAATATTAATAAAGCTGTTAATGTGAGTAATCCGACTTTAAATGATGATGAAAACCGCATTATTTTTTCCAATTCTTTTTCTGTTAACAATAAAATGGGGCGTTTTATTTTGAGGTTTATGTACCCGCTACTTTCATTGGCCCGTCTATACAAGCATTTATGAATTGTTTTGTATATTCGTTACCATTGTTTATCATATCCTGAGGCGTGCCAGAGTATACGATTTTTGTATTATATAACATTATTACCTTATCAGCACACCTTTGAATGGTGGATAATTGGTGAGTTACTATAACTGAACTTGCATAAAGCTCATCTTTTAAACGTACTATGTAATCTTCAATCATTGTAGAAGATACAGGGTCCAACCCTGCTGTAGGCTCGTCATATAATATTGTTTTGGGGTCTGTGACAATAGCACGTGCAAAACTTACTCTTTTTTGCATACCGCCTGATAGCTCATGAGGCATTTTGTTTTCAATACCTTCAAGTCCTACCAATCTGAGTTTTTGTGAAACAATCTCTTTTAATTGTTCTTTTGTATACTTATTTTTGAATTCTTTTCTTTCTGTTAGGGCAAATGCGATATTGTCAAATACATTCAATGAGTCAAAAAGAGCAGAATATTGGAATACCATAGCAATATCACCTGGTGACACAACAATTTCGCCGCTGTCAGGTTTTGTTAAGCCACAAATAAGTTTTAAAATTGTACTTTTACCCGCGCCGCTTAATCCGACAATAGCCAGAATTTCTCCGTCATCTACTTTGAAAGAGACGTTATCTAGTATAAGTTTATTTTTAAATGATTTTGTTAAATTTTTAACTTCTATGCTCATTACTGTATTATCCTTGTTTGCGTTTATGTTTAGAAAAAGAATATAGTTGCAAAGATATAGTCGATTATACAAATTGCTACAAAAGACCATACAACTGCTTTTGTTGTGGAAAGCCCAACTCCTTTTGCTCCTCCGTAAGCGAGATATCCGCAAGTACAGCTTATTAAAGCAATAGCAGCGCCGAAGCAAGCTGATTTGCCGAGTGCTACGGAAATATCTTTTATATAAAGTCCTTGCCATAGGGAGCTTATATAATTCAATCTGCTGATATGAGCGCTCAGATAAGCAGCAATTCCACCGCATATTAAACCGAAAGTGGATGCGATTATGACTATAATAGGCATCATTATAAAACCTGCAACAACTCTTGGAACAAAAAGATAGTCTATAGGGTTAACTTTCAATACTTTTAGTGCATCTATTTGTTCCGTAACTCTCATTGTTGCAATTTCTGATGCATAGGCAGAACCAATCATAGATATAATTGCAAATCCTGACATGATAGCACCAAGTTCTCTTGTCATGACTACACCCATAAGCATTCCGACAAATTTTTCGCCTCCTTGTTTCACCATTTCAGGTGCAACTTGCATTGAGATGATAATGGAGCACATACCGACTATTGAAAGAGTAATAGGTAAAGAATCTACAGCGAACCTTGAACATTGTTCGATAACAAGTTTCCAGTTCATTTCTTTTTTTGTTATATCGAAAAAAATAAGTTTAAAAACTTGTACTGTTCGTAACCCCATCTCACCAAGAGTTTCAAAAAAGTCCTGAGCTTGTTTAAGCAGAAGTAATGAGAGATTGTAGGTTGCACTTTGTTTAAATATTTCAATAGCTCTATTGTAATTCATGTGTTTTATTGTATCAAAATTTAATACAAATTAAAATGATTTAAAGAGTCTATTTTAAAAGATTTTGTAGCCTGTCATCGGAGTTTAGGATATATTTTTGTAAATATTACCCAAAAGAATTAGCTCTGGGGGGTTATATTTTATAAATAATTGTGATATAACAATATTTAAACTGGGGCGGATAGAATTTTAAATAGTCCGAACAGATAATTATATATATGACTAGCCGAGAAGGCATAAATTAAGAGAAAAGGAGATTTTATGACAGTTGGTCAATTTGTATTCATGTTACACTCCCACCTCCCGTACTACAGAAAAGCAGGCATGTGGCCGTTTGGTGAAGAAAACCTTTATGAATGTATGGCAGAAACCTATGTTCCTTTATTAAACGCAATTTCCGAGCTTTATGAAGATGAAGGTATTAAAGCAAAACTTACAGTCGGTATTACACCTATTTTGGCTGAACAGTTGAATGATGAACACTTAAAAAACGGCTTTATTAAATATCTTGATACAAGAATAAAAGCTATTTCAAAAGATTTGGAAAGATATCCTGATCCTGAGGTTGCTCATTCTCAACATTTAAAATATCTTGCAAAATATTATTTTGATTGGTTTAACCATATTAAAGACTGTTTTGTTAACAGATATAATAAGGATCTTATTAGTGCATTTAAAAAATACCAAGATTTGGGATGTATAGAAATTACAACATCAGGAGCAACACACGGATTTTCTCCTCTTCTTGCTACTGATTCTAACTTAAACGCACAGTTTAAAATCGGTTCGGATACAACAAAAAGACTTTTTGGTAAAAAAGCAAAAGGCTGTTGGCTTCCAGAATGTGCATACAGACAAGGCTACGAGTATACAGGTAAAGATGGACAAAAAAAATGGCGTCCTGCTATTGAAGTAACTCTTCAGAATAATGATATTGAATACTTCTTTACTGAATCGCATGTTATCGAAGGCGGAAACTCTATAGGTAACAGACGTGTAATAGGTGTTTATGGAAATATAGAATATATCCCTCTACCTGATAGAGAACCAACAGGATATGATACATATTCAGCATACTGGTTGCCTGATGCACAGGTTGCTGTAATGGGTAGAAATGATAGAGCAGGATTCCAGGTTTGGTCTGCTGCTGATGGTTATCCTGGTGACGGCTGCTATAGAGAGTTTCACAAAAAAGATGATAAATCAGGTGGTCACTATTGGAGAATTACTTCTTCAACAACTGATCTTGGTGACAAAATGCTTTATGATCCAGTATTAGCTATGTCACAGGTTAATTTAAACTCTGATCACTATACAACTTTGATTTATCATTTATTAAATGACTACAAACTTTCACACAATAAAGAAGGTCTTGTAATGGTTTCATTTGATACAGAGTTATTTGGTCACTGGTGGTTTGAAGGTGTTGAATTTATTAAACAGGTTATCAGAAAATTCAACAATTACTTGCCTCAAGTAGAAAGAATGACTGCAGGCGAATATTTACAAGCTCATCCGCCGACAGAAGCTATTCAAATTCCTGAATCTTCTTGGGGTCAAGGTGGTCATTTTTATGTATGGCAAAACCACCTTACAGAATGGATGTGGCCAATTATTCACGGATGTGAGAAACGTATTATTGATATAGTTTCAAAATACGAAAAAATTCCGGAAGACAAACTTCTTCATAGAGCTTTGAATCAATTGGCAAGAGAAAATCTATTGTTGCAAAGTTCTGATTGGCCGTTCTTGATTACTACATGGCAAGCAAAAGATTATGCTACAGACAGATTCAGAGAACATGTTGAAAGATTTGAAACAATTGCTGAAATGATTGAAAACAATTCTATTGATGAAGGTAAACTTTCTGAGATTGAGTCTATTGACAATTGCTTCCCTGTAATAGATTACAGAGCATATCTGCCGATTGAAGAAGGCAAAATTCCTCAACAGGAAGAAAAGCTTAAACCTTTATATCAGTAATAGTTTTTTATTAGATATCAAAAAGACCTCTCAACTGAGAGGTCTTTTTGATATCTAATTTTTTATTTATCTTTGCCGCAACAGTTTTTATATTTTTTGCCACTGCCACAAGGACAAGGGTCATTTCTTCCTATCTTATCACCTTTTTGTATAGGTGTATGAGTATTATCATCATCTTCTTCTGCAGAAGATTTGAAGCTTTGTGCTGCTTGAGAAAGCTGAGTTTCTATGATTTCATCATCACGTCTGTTTACAATTTGAACTCCAAAACGAGTTCTAAACAAATATTTAACTGTTTCTGATTGAATTTCATACATCATGTTGTTAAACAAATCATATGCTTCTCTTTTGTATTCAATCAGAGGATCTTTTTGTCCGTATGCACGAAGGCCAATGCCATCTCTTAGCATATCTATGTTGTGAAGGTGGTCAATCCATTTGTTGTCAACAACTCGCAAGAGTATATCTTTTTCGATATTTCTCATTACGTTTGTATGAGAGAATGGTACTTCTAATGTGTAATTCTCTTCATATTGTTGCTGGATATTGTTGTAGAAGCTTATTGTTTCTTCTTCGTGTTCCCTATATGCATCTATTGCAAGTTTTTTAAATTTTTCATAGATTGATTCATAGCTCAAACCTTGAACATCTTTGACTTCAAGATATGAAAGTTGAGGGATAAGAGAATGTACTTCTTTAATCATTCCAAGCATATCTTCGTAGATATATTCTTGAGGGTTTTGTCCTGGAGAAATGTAGCTTTTGATTATTCTATCCATTTCTCTTTCAATCATATAATAGATATCCGGTGTTAAATCTTCTCCTTTGAGGACTCTTCTTCTTTGACTGTAGAATTTTTCTCTTTGAATATTCATGACATCGTCATATTCAAGAACGCTTTTTCTTATATCAAAGTGGTAAGTTTCCACTTTTCTTTGAGAGGCTTGGATCTGTCTTGTGATTAATGATGATTCAATCGCCATATCTTCTTCAACATTTAATGTATTCATAAGGTTTATGATATGTTGTCCGCCAAAAATTCTCATCAAATCATCTTCTAATGACAAGAAAAATCTTGTTGAACCGGGGTCTCCTTGTCTTGCTGCACGACCTCTAAGTTGGTTATCTATACGGCGTGATTCATGTCTTTCTGTACCTATTACATGCAAACCACCTGCTTTAACAACTTTTTCATGTTCAGCTTCTGTTATTGCTTTTGCTTCTTTTAATGCAGCTTGTTTTTCCGCTTCAAAGTTAGGATTTTCTTCTGTTATACCTTTTTGATCAAGCATATCTTTTGCTAAATATTCTGCGTTACCACCAAGCAGGATATCTGTACCACGACCAGCCATATTGGTAGCAATCGTTACAGCACCATAACGACCTGCTTGAGCAATAATATATGCTTCTTTTTCATGGTGTTTTGCATTCAATACATTATGTTTTATTCCTCTCTTTTTGAGCAATTCTGAGAGATACTCTGATTTATCAATACTTATTGTTCCGACAAGAACAGGTCTGCCTTGTTCGTGCATTTTTACTATTTCACTGACAACAGCTAAATATTTTTGTTTTTGTGATTTATAAACAACATCAGGATAATTTATCCTAATATCAGGTTTGTTTGTTGGTATTGTAGTAACTTCCAGATTGTAAATTTTGCCAAATTCTGCTTCTTCAGTCATTGCAGTACCTGTCATACCTGCAAGTTTCGGGTAAAGTCTGAAAAGGTTTTGGAAAGTGATACTTGCCAGAGTTTGTGTTTCATCTTGTATTTTAACGCCTTCTTTTGCTTCAACAGCTTGATGAAGACCATCAGACCAGCGTCTGCCTTCCATAAGACGACCTGTGAATTCATCAACAATTACAACTTCTCCGTTTTTGATTACATAATCTGTATCTTTTTGATAAAGTTCTTTTGCTTTCAAAGCTTGTAAAAGATGATGTGCATATTGATTATGAACATCAAATAAATCTTCTATGCCTAAAAGTTTTTCTGCATGATCGATACCTTCTTCAGAAAGAATGACATTTTTGTTCTTTTCATCGACTTCATAATCTAAATCTTTTTTGAGTTGCGGTGCAATTTTTGCCATTGTTTGATATAACTGTGCGGATTGTTCCAATCGACCTGATATAATCAAAGGTGTTCTGGCTTCATCAATCAAAATAGAGTCAACTTCATCGATAATTGCATAGTTATATGGGCGTTGAACAAGCATTTCCATACTGCCTGCCATATTGTCTCTTAGGTAATCAAAGCCGAATTCATTGTTTGTTCCGTATGTAATATCGCAAGCATATGCTGCTTTTTTGCGTTCAAACTCATCTACATCTCTTCCACCGGAAAGAATCACACCTACCGACAATCCGAGAAATTTATAAATACGTCCCATCCACTCACTGTCACGTTTTGCAAGGTAATCATTAACAGTGATAACGTGAACACCTTTGCCTGTAAGGGCATTTAAGTATGCAGGTAATGTAGCCACAAGTGTTTTACCTTCACCTGTTCTCATTTCAGCTATATGTCCGTTGTGGAGAAATATTCCACCTATAAGTTGAACATCAAAATGTCTCATGTTTAAAACACGTTTACCTGCTTCTCTTACTACAGCAAAAGCTTCAGGTAAAATTTCATCGAGTGCTTTTTTTTCAAGAGCTCTATCTTTTTTGAAATCAGAAGAAGTTTCTCTGTTTGCAAGATGTTCTTTAAACTCTTGTGTTTTTGCTCTCAATTGTTCATCAGTTAATGCTTCCATTTCCGGTTCAAGTTTGTTTATATGCTCAACTATAGGCATCATTTTTTTTACTTTTTTAGCATTTGGATCGCCTAATAATTTTAAAAGTAAATCAATCATTATATTAAATTTCCCCTAGTCTCTAATTTTATATTGATTTTATCATGCACAAAACAAAAAGAACATATGTAATGCAGGACTAAGTAATTAGGGGGATTTTTTATAGTTATGTGAATTGTTATTTGATTGTTTAGTCAAAAAAAGTATGCGTTTTGTTTTAATATATATAAGTGAAGTAAGGTAGACAGATGATTGTAAATTTTTCGAATAAAAATCCTTATAAAGATTTTATAAAAGTTGGCGGGCAATCCTTTGTGTCTTCAAATATTACTCCTGCGTTGTCTTCTGCACAAGTAGCATCTGTAAAGGTTGCAGATGTGCAAGACAATGATAAAAACAAAGGTAACGGTAAGAAAATATTTGGTATTATAGGTATTTCTTTAGGCTCTGTTGCTCTTTTATCGATTATAGGGCTTTTCACTTTATCTAAAGGCTTTTCAAGCAGTGTGTCTCAAAAATTTTCAAAATGGTCTAAATCTCTGCAAAAAAAGATATATGAACTGTCTACCGAAACAAAAGAGCTTACTACTTCACAAAAAATGAAATTGAGATTGAGCAAAGCTTTGCAACCTTTTGCTGATACTATGCAAGCAAGTTCTAACATTACATCTGTTAAAGACAGTTGGTTTAGACATTGGTCTAAAAAATTTGGTTTTGAGCCGTTGATAAACAAATTAAACAATGTTTTCAAAAATGTAGTAACAAAAAACACAAGAAACTACTATATGAAGGCTGAAAAAGCTAATTTGCAGTTTTGTTCATATCTGGATGACTTGATACAAAAATCTACTGATACGAAAATTAAGATGCAGCTTCAACAATATGCTGATCAATTGAAATTGCAGTTTAGAAATACATTCTCTACAGCTGAACATTATGAAAGAACAAATAATGCGTTCAAAAAAATGTATGGTTTGGATGAAAAAGTATATGAAAAACTTTTTGGTAATGGAGGAATGTTTAAAAATATCAAAAAGTATAAAACATATGTTACTATGGATTTGATTGAGCCGGAAAGAAAAGCACTTGCAAAAATGCTTTTGGAGAATAAAGCAAGACTTTCTAACAACGTTAATGATAATTATATAAATATAAAACGTCTTTTAAATGAAATTACGATAAGTGTAAACCCAAAAGACAAAAAATCTGTAGAAATTATAGAGAAACTAGGTAAAACTTTAGAAAATTATAGAACAGTAAATGGGCCGCAAGAAGCAGAAATGCGCAATAAGCTTATTTCTGCTTTTAAGGAAGAAATAGTTAAATTATCAGAAATTTTGAAAAGTGATATTCAATATAAATCAGTAGCAAAAAATATTGATTCAAGGGTATCAGATTTCTTAAAATCTATAAATCCTAATGTTGCTAAAAAAGGTCTTGCACAAGATACAATAACACACATAAAAGAAATATACGGGAAAGATTCTGTTCAATACAAACATGCTAAAAAGCTTGTGGCAAAACTTAATACTACTTTGAATACTGCTATTACTTCTGAATTACAAGCATATGAAAAATTGGCAGAGTTACAAGTCGGTTCTCTTATGACTGATATCCTTGGTATACTTGGACCTACTGCATTAGGTACAATATTGGTAGTAAATTCAAAAGATAAAAATGAAAGAATTTCAAAAACACTTACACAGGGAATACCAATTATAGGTGGTGTCGGTGTTTCTTATTATGGAACGACAAGAGGTTGGACAGGTGCTAAAAACCTTATAATTGGTTTAACAACAGGCTATTTGTTGAATGTAATTGGTTCTAAAATTAATGATTTGTATAAAAAATATGCTGAAAAACAGAGTCTTCTAAAAACAGCTTATGATGCTTGGAACAAGCTTCAACATAAAAATAATACGGAAAAACTTAGTGTAAATGTTCAAAAGTAATACTGCTGTACTATATTAGTTCTCAAGTACTTTTAAGATAAGCTGTTTTGGTGTAATATAGATAGTTGTTAAAAGATACTGTAAAAGTTTTGTGAATATTTGTATTTAATAAAATTTTGAAAGTAATCTATAGGCGAAAAGTCAAAATTGAATAAAGGTTAGGATATTAAGGTTGTTAATATTATGTTGAAAATTTTTAATTCATATTCCGGCAAAACAGAAGATTTTACCCCAATTAACGAAAACAAAGTTAATATGTATGTTTGTGGTCCTACAGTCTATGACCATCCTCATTTAGGACATGCGCGTTGTTATATTACTTGGGATGTTTTGTATAGATATTTAAAATTCCTCGGATATGATGTCAAATATTGCCGTAATGTTACTGATGTTGATGACAAAATACTTAACAAGTCGGTAAAAGAAAATTGTACGCCTGATGAAATAGCAAAAAAATACTATGATATTTTTTCTGAATCAATGAAAAAATTGAACAACCTAAAACCTGATGTTGAGCCTTTTGCAACAAAAACATTGGGTGATATGATCAAGATGGTTAAAACTCTCATTGAAAAAGGATATGCCTATGAGGCTGATGGAGATGTTTATTTTAGAGTTAAAAAGTTTCCAAGATACGGTTATTTGAGTAAACAGCCTATTGATGATTTGGAATCCGGTGCAAGAGTAGAAGCTTCTGACATAAAAGAGGATCCATTAGATTTTGCATTGTGGAAAAAGGATGAAAAATTCGGTTATAAAAGCCCTTGGGGTATAGGCAGACCAGGTTGGCACATTGAGTGTTCTGCTATGAGTAAAAAACATCTCGCTGATGAAATAGATATTCATGCAGGCGGTGCAGATTTAATCTTCCCTCACCATGAAAATGAAATTGCTCAGTCAGAATGTGCAAACGGTTGCAGATTTGTAAAATACTGGATGCACAATGGGTTTGTAACAATAAACAAAGAAAAAATGTCAAAATCACTTGGCAATTTTATTACTATCGACGGGTTGTTAGATAAGTATGATGCTAATACAATCAGATTTTTTATATTAACAAACCATTACAGAATGCCTGTCGAATTCAATGATGAAGCTTTGAGTTCTGCTCAAGCAGGTGCTCAAAGATTAAAAAATGCAGCAAATAACGTACTTGCTTGGGTCGGAAAAGATGCTCTGGTTGATATATCTGAAGCAGAAGAAATTGATGCATTTAAAGATGCAATGAATGATGACATAAACACTTCAAAAGCCCTTGCTGTACTTTTTGATGTTGCTACAAAAGCTAACAAAGCTAAGGATGCTAATGACAAAGAAAATGCAACAAAATATATTTCTATTTTAATAAAATTGGCAAGAGTTTTGGGTTTTGATTTTGAAAAAGTAGAATTAGATGAAAATCAATTGAAAGAAAAATTGTCTAAAGTTGTGGATGAATTTGATTTTATTGAAAATAAAGATGCATCTGCAAAAGAAATAATGGACAAAATTATTGAAGTAAGAAATGAAGCGAGAGCTCAAAAAAATTGGGCTGTTGCTGATAAAATAAGAAACTCTCTGGATAAAATCAGTATTGTGCTAAAAGATACAAAAGATGGTACAGTTTTTGAGTTGAAATAAAAATTTTTTATTGCAACAAAGATAACATCATAGTTAAAAAGAAAGTTGGCAGGCATGCTAAAAGTAGGTCTCACAGGTAACATAGCCTCAGGAAAATCAATTGTACAAAGCTATATTGAAAAGAAGGGAATCCCCGTAATAGATGCTGATTGGATTTGTCACAGATTGATGGATGACAATGAAGAAGTAATCGAAAAGGTAAAAAAACTCTTTGAAGGTAAAGATATATTTTTAGAAGACGGACGTCTTGGCCGTCACAAAATAGGTCTTATTGTTTTTTCAGACCCTGAAAAAATGGAAGCTTTAGAGGATATTTTGCATCCCTTGGTAGAAAAAAAGATTCTTGAGTTTTTTGAAGAGAATGAAGGAGAAGAGATAGTTGTTGCTTCTGTCCCTCTCTTGTTTGAAGAGAATATGCAAAATCTTTTTGACAGAACAATACTAGTTTGTGCAGATAAAAAGATTCGTCTTCAACGTTTGATGACAAGAAGAGGCTACCCTTTGGAACACGCTATAGAAAGAATAAATGCTCAAGTTTCTCAAGAAGAAAAAAGAAATCTTGCAGATTTTATTATTGAAAATAATAACAATTTGATAGAGCTTGAAACTCAGATTGAAAAAACTCTTGAAAGGCTTTGGACATGCTAAAACAAATTCATAGAATATCCGATAATGTCTTTTTTAAATCAATTTTTTTGATAGTAATTTTTTGGAACTTAAAATATTTCTTTTTGCCTTTGCAAGTACCATTTACGCTAATTGCAAAAGATTTTATATGGAATAATTCTTTTTATTCTACAGTTACATTAGTCAGAGAAGCTGCTTCAAAGATTACAGATTTTCAAGATGAAGGTCAGATTGGATTTGTTTCTGATGTCCCGCAAGGTAATATTTTTGACCAAACAGAATCTATTCGTGATTTTTATACTGTTCAGTATGCGGTAGTTCCGTCAATTTTGAAAAATGACAAAGAACATAATTTTGTTGTCGCGGATTTTGAAAAAGAGCTTGATTTGCCTGTCGGATATACAGTTCAAGGTAAAATTAACAAAAAATTATATATATTAAAAAAGGAAGATAACTAATGGGTGCATTTTTAGCATTTTTTATAACTTTTTTTAACGGATATTTTGCTGTATCTGTTATTGATAGAGAGTTAGAATTGAGGTTTAGAATACTTTTTGCAATACCTTTGGGGTTTGCAATGACATCAGTTTTTTACTTTTTTTACCAATATTTAAATGTTTATAATTTTAGACAATTCCAATGGTTTGAGCTGATTATATTGTTAATCTTGGCATTAGTTTATTACAACCAAGAGCGTCCGGATTTGTCAAAACATAAATTTAAAAAACTGAGCAATTGGTTTTATTTAGTTAATGTTTACGCATTAATGATATTTTTAAAATATTTTATTAATAACCCGATGGGAAGCTGGGATGGATTCCGTATATGGAATCTAAAAGCTGAATTTCTATATTTAAATAGTCCTTTATGGAAGAATGTTTTTTCTCTTCCTCATTTTATGTCTCATTGTGATTATCCTCTTTTTATACCATCATCTTTTGCAAGATTGTGGCAATATAGCGGGCACCAAAGTTATGGAATGAATATGATTTTTGGGCTTTTGTTTACTTTTGGTTTGGTATATCTTTTGTATCAGGCGGTAAGTTATTTTAAAAGCGAAAAGGTTGCCAATGTTGTATGTATAGTATTTATGATTTCAGATATATTTCTTGTTAACGGTGCTGCACAATGTGCTGATGTCCCTTTGGCGATGTTTTTTCTGTGTGCAATTGTTTGTTTGTTTTTCTATTTTAAAAACAAAAGACTCAATACACTATTTCTTGGACTTTTGCTTGCTGGTTTGAGTGTTTGGGTAAAAAATGAGGGACTGATGTTTTTTGCCATATATGTTGTAGTACTTTTAGGCTGGTTTATTAAAATAAAAGATATTAAAAAATCAATTTTTACTACTATTTTTGCAATTTTGGTTTTTGTTTGTGCTTTTCTTTATAAAAAATACACAGGAGCACCAAATGATTTGTTATATGGATTTAATGAAATAAAATCATATACTTTTGCTTTTGATTTACAAAGATATGTTGTTATTTTTCAAACATTTTTTGAGCTGTTATTTAGCAAATTTGTTTTATTTTTAGCTTTGATTTTACTTTGTGTTAAAGGCTTTAAATTCAGAGAAAAAATCAAATCAGCATTGTTGCTTTCTTCTATCATATTTGTGTTAATGGTTTTAGGATATGTTGCTGTTTATGTATTAGCTCCGCATGATATAAATTGGCTGGTTGAAAATTCGATGGATAGAATTATTCTTCAAATTTTACCTGTATTTTTATTTGTTTTTTCAACAACCTTGAGAATTGGCAAGCCGGATAGTATTAATTAATAGCTTACTATTTTTCGGATGTATGATAGAATTGAATAGTCAAATTGACATATAGAAATAAGGTGAACACAATGAAAAATATAAAAAATACTATATTAGCAACTATAATTACAGCACTGGTTTTGACAGGCAGTTTGGTTTCTTTTGCACAAAGAACTTCTTTGAGTGCGGCACCGTCTGTTACAAAACCTGTGGAATATAATGCAGCAGTAAAATCTGCTGTCAAAGAAGCGGCTAAAAACCCTGTTGTAAATGAAAATAATTTTTTAGTTGTAAAACCTCTTGCTGTAGTTGCAAATCCTTCAGCTTATTTAGGTAAACAAGTGAAATTTAGAGCTTCTTTTGATAAATTCTCTACTTTGGGACTTGATTACAAACCTGCATTTAGAGATTCACAAAAATATATTTCTTTTTTGATTAAAAGAGATGATGTGACAGATCATACAATACCTCTTTCTGAAATGAAAATATTTATAAAACGTGATTATGCTGAAAAATTTATTGATCTTGATTCAGGAGATATTATAGAAGTTTATGGCAAAGTTTTTTCTGATGCATTGACAGATGCATGGGTGGATGTAGAAAAACTTGTTATTATTTCAAAAAACAGTAAAGACAAATCTAAAAAAGCATAAATAATATTACTAAGATATAAATCCTGTGACTAAAATAAAAATAAGTATATAATAGTAATGTTCAGGTGGTTACGAAAAGTTGCGGAGTTACATTCTATATGGCGGAAAATAAAACTGATAAAAACGATAAAAAGAAAAATTATCTTACAATTCACGGGCATTTTTATCAGCCTCCAAGAGAGAATCCTTGGTTGGAAGCAATTGAGTTACAAGATAGCGCTTTGCCATTTCATGATTGGAACGAAAGAGTTAACTTAGAGTGTTACAACCCAAACTCAGCATCAAGAATTGTAGATTCTAATAACAAAGTTCTTGATATTGTAAATAACTATTCTCTTATGAGTTATAATTTTGGTCCGACTTTATTATCTTGGATGGAAACTCACGCACCAAAGACTTATGAAAGAGTTGTTAGAGCAGATATTGTCAGTCGTGTAAGATTTTCAGGCCATGGCAATGCTATTGCACAGGTTTACAATCATATGATTATGCCTTTGGCTAACAGACAGGACAAAGAAACTCAAGTCAGATGGGGTATAAGAGATTTTGAATACAGGTTTGGCAGAATGCCTGAAGGTATGTGGCTTGCTGAAACAGCTGTTGATGACGAAACTCTGGAGGTGCTTGCTGATAACGGTATTAAATTTACTATTTTGTCTCCATATCAAGCTCAAAGCTACAGAAAATTAGGAGCAAAAGAATGGACTGATGCAGGTTGGGGAAATATTGACCCTGCAAAACCATACAGATATTTTATTAAAAAAAATCCTAAAAAATATATTGATTTGTTCTTTTATGATGGAGCAATTTCAAAATCTGTTGCTTTTGACAATATTCTTCAAGATGGCAACAAGTTTGTTAATCGTTTAAAAGAGGGTCTTTCTGATGTAAGAGATTATCCTCAACTTGTTAATATAGGTACTGATGGTGAAAGCTATGGACATCATACAAAATTTGGTGATATGGCTCTTGCTTATGTTTTGCGTGTGAAAGCAAAAGATTCCGGCTTCACTCTTACAAACTATGCAGAATACCTTGATAAATACGGTGTTAAAGATGAAGTTGATATAAAACAAGCTTCATCTTGGAGTTGTTTCCATGGCGTAGGCAGATGGAAAGAAGATTGTGGTTGTTCTACAGGCGGACAGCCAAGCTGGAATCAAAAATGGCGTAAACCTTTAAGAGATGCGCTTGATTATCTTCGAGACAAGTTGATTGCTCTTTACGAAAAACAAGGTAAAAAGTTTTTTACAAAAAATCCTTGGGATGTTCGTAATGATTATATTAATGTAATTTTGGACAGAAGTGAACTTTCAATCAAAAACTTTTTTAGAAATAATTTGAAGCCTGAATGTAATGATCAGGACAAAGTAGCTGCTATGAAGCTGTTGGAAATGCAAAGACAAGCTATGCTTATGTATACAAGCTGCGGTTGGTTTTTTGCGGATATTTCAGGTATTGAGACTACTCAGATTATGAAATATGCAGCACGTGCTATGCAGTTAGCAGCAAATTTTACTGATGAGGATTTTGAAACAGAGTTTGTTAATATACTTTCTAAAGCAAACAGCAATATCAAAGAGTTTGGTACGGGTGCTGATATCTACAAAAAGTTTGTCAAACCTTCTGTTGTTACTATTAAGCAAATAGCCAGTCTATGGGCGATTGTTTCTCTCTATGAAGATGTGGAAGATGAAACAAGGCTTTATTGCTATGATATAAAACGATTGAACTATAAAACTGTTTCAAAAGGTAAGAACAGTCTTTATATAGGTCGTGTGCAAATAAAATCACTTATTACTCTTGAAAAATACGATTTAATTTTTGCATTGTTGAAGTATTCCGGCGGTGATTTTCATTGTGCAATTAAAGAATATTCAACTGCCGAAGAGTTTAATGATATTCAAAAAAATCTAACTTCTACATTTGTTAATTATCCTTTAACAGAGATAATCAGAAGTCTGGATAAAAACTTTGGTATAGAGTATTACACACTTAAAGATATCTTTATTGAAGAGAGAAGAAAAATCTTGAATGTTATGATTCAAGGTAAAACAAGTAAATTCTCCGGATTGTACAAAGATATTTATGAAGATGGCAAAGCATCTATTTTCCACTTCAAAAATCTAGGTTTAACGCCTCCTGATGAATTTAAAATTGCAGCGAGATATGTGTTAGGTTTAGAATTTAGCAAACAGTTTGAAAATGCTGATAGTATGATTAATGAACATGATTTGCAAGAAGCTATTGATATTAACAATGAAGCTAAAATGCTTGATATCAAACTTGATAAAAAGCTAGCAAACAAAATATTTACGGAAAAAATTAATGATGCGATGTATGCACTCGCAAAAAATCCTGAGATTCACAGAATAGAAACTGTTTTGAATTTATTCAAATATGTTGAACTGCTTGAGTTGAGGATAGATACTTCTGAATCACAAAATACTTATTTCAACAAAATACATGAAATTTTAGAAGAAGTGGTTTCAAATATAGATGAACTCAAAGACGAATATGACAGAAAATTTGTTCTGTTACTTCTTGAGCTTGGAAATAAATTAAACATAAATACTGATTTTTACAAAGAAACTTTTGACAAGATAATGTCACCCTTGTATTCTCAAACCAAACCAGTGAAATAGTTTGTTATATTGTTAAGAAATTGCCTTGTGTTTTCTTGGCTAAGTGGTACAATTGAGAAAGAAGATAAATAGTATTGGACGTTTAATTTAATGGGCAGGATTGTAATAGATAAAGATGTGTGTAAGGGATGTTATCTTTGTGTGGCTGCATGTCCTAAAAAACTTTTGAGAAAAAGTAATCAACAAAATACACATGGATATTTTCCGGCTGAATTTGTTGATGAAAAAAACGAATGTATAGGCTGTGCAATGTGTGCATTAAACTGTCCTGATGTTGCGATAAAAGAGGTTTACAGATAGTGGCAAAAGTTTTGGTAAAAGGTAATGAAGCGATTGCACAAGCTGCCATAAATGCAGGTTGCCAGTGCTATTTTGGGTATCCTATTACTCCTCAAAGTGAAATAGGAGAGTATATGGGAGCTCATCTTCCTGAAATGGGAAGGAACTTTATTACTGCAGAAAGTGAACTTGCATCAATAAATATGGTTATAGGTGCAGGTACTACAGGTACAAAGGCTATGACTTCTTCCTCTTCATGTGGTATTGCATTGATGCAGGAGGCTATTTCCGCAATGTGTTGTGCAGAGGTGCCTGGTGTTATTGTTAGTGTAATGAGAGGTGGCCCCGGGTTAGGTAATATTGCGCCGGCTCAAGGTGATTATTTTCAAGCCGTAAAAGGCGGTGGGAACGGAGATTACAAAACAATTGTTCTTTCTCCTTCTACTGTACAAGAAGCTATTGATTTGACGTACAGAGCTTTTTATCTATCTTTGAAATATCGTAATCCTGTTATGTTGCTGGCAGATGGTTTGTTAGGGCAAATGATGGAGCCTGCTGATTTTGGCGAATACCCGTACAAAGATCCTGATGTTAGCACTTGGGCATTGAATGGTGCTGATAATAGACCTGCAAGAAATATAGTTTCTCTTCATATGCCGGAAGGTGAGTTAGAGCAACTTTCAAATAGAATTTTTGAAAAATATGAGAAAATAAAAAAAGAAGAAACAACATATGAAGGTTTTATGCTAGAGGATGCAAAACTTGTCTTAACCGCATTCGGTACTGTAGGCAGGATTGCTAAATCCGCTGTTCTAAAAGCTAGAGGGGAAGGAATGAAAGTAGGACTTTTTAGACCTGTAACATTATTTCCGTTCCCTGAAAAGCAATTAAACGATGTTGCAAAAAATGCTGATATGGTTTTGGATTTGGAATTGAATCAAGGTCAGATGTTGTTGGACGTTCGTTCTTCTGTATTTGGAGCTTGTCCTGTAGAGTTCTATGGCAGAAGCGGTGGAGGAATGCTCACCCCTGATATGATTTTTGAAAAAGTTAAAGAACTTTATGCAGCTATAAATAAAACGAAAGTTGGGGTTAAATAATGGCAGAAACACTGGTATACAAAAGACCCGAATCACTTTTGAAGGATGGACATTTTACTTTTTGTCCGGGCTGCGGACATGGTGTTGTTTTAAAAATCATTGCTGAATTAATTGATGAATTTAATCTGCAAAAAGATACTATAGCTATTTCTTCTGTTGGTTGTTCAATATTTTTAGAAAAGTTTTTTAACTTGGATGTTGCAGGTGCTTCTCATGGACGTTCGCCTTGTGTTGCTACCGGTGTAAAAAGATGTAAGCCTGACAAATTTGTATTTACATATCAAGGTGATGGTGATGCTGCGACGATAGGTTTTAATGAGACTATTCATACTGCTTGTCGTGGTGAGCATATTAGTATGATAATGATTAATAATACGAATTTTGGTATGACAGGTGGTCAAGCCAGTGCAACAACTTTGGTTGGTCAAGTTACTACAACTACTCCCAAAGGAAGAAAAGCAGAATTAACAGGTTATCCTCTCCATGCTGCTGAAATTGTAGCAAAATGTGATGGTACAGCATATTGTGCAAGAGTTGCAATCACAGATTCAAAAAATATCAGACA
Source organism: Candidatus Gastranaerophilales bacterium (assembly GCA_944323475.1). GTDB lineage: Bacteria > Cyanobacteriota > Vampirovibrionia > Gastranaerophilales > Gastranaerophilaceae > Limenecus. The sequence goes on along the minus strand of CALUSQ010000003.1, from coordinate 28,628 downwards.
GGCAAAGGCTGCTATAAAAAAAGCTTTTGAAGCACAACTTAATGGTTTGGGTTTTGGGTTTGTTGAAGTTTTGGCTGCATGTCCGACAAACTGGCATATGACTCCTGTGGAATCTGTTAAACATATTGAAGAAGTTACTGAAAAAATTCATTGTTTGGGTGTATTTAAGGATGTAACTGTTCAAGAGAAGGTGTAAAAATGAAAGATGTTAGTGTAATAATTTCAGGATTTGGCGGTCAAGGAGCACTTTTTGCAGGTATTCTTCTTTGTCATGCAGCAGTGGTAGAAGGCAAACATACAACTTGGTTCCCTTCTTACGGTGCTGAGATGAGAGGCGGTGCAGTGAATTGTTGTGTGAATATTTCAGACAAAGAAATTCCTTCTCCTGTTGTTGATACTGTAGATGTTGTTATAGCATTGAATGATGCTTCTCAAAAGAAATTTGAAAATAAGGTAAAAAAAGGTGGATTTATGATTTTGAATTCATCTCTTTCTCATATTCCAACTACAAGAAATGATATAAGTTATATTAAATTACCTTTAAATGATTTGGCTCAAAAACTTTTGCAGCCTGCTTTTATAAATGTTATGGCACTGGGTGCTTTTATTGAAAAAACAAGTGCATTAAAGCTTGAGTCAGTTATTGAATCTATGAAAGAGATGTCAAAAACTGTTTCAGCGAAAAAAGCAGCACTTTTGCCAAATAATATAGAATCACTAAATTTTGGTGCAGAATTAATTAGAAACCAAGCAGTAGTAGTGTAAAAATTATGAAAGAGACTATCGAATATATTCAAAATAAAATAAAAAGTTTTAAACCGGAACTTGGTATTATATTGGGTTCTGGTCTTGGTGATTTTGCAGATAATTTAGAAGGTATAAGAATAAAATATCAAGATATACCAGGATTTGAAACTTCTACTGTTGCCGGGCATAAGGGACAGCTGGTTTTTGGGGAAGTCTTTGGTAAAAAAGCCGTAATAATGCAAGGCAGATATCATTATTATGAAGGGTATCATATCAGTCGCATAGTTTATCCGATAAAAGTAATGAAAAAATTGGGTGTAAAAACTCTGATAATAACAAATGCTGCAGGTAGTGTTAACAAAGAATATAATGCAGGTGATTTGATGGTAATATCTGATCATATTAATCTTATGGGTATTAATCCTTTAATTGGTGAAAATGATTCTACCCTTGGTGACAGATTTCCTGATATGAGTGAGGTATATAATCATGCACTGGTAGATTTTACACAGAAAAAAGGCAAAGAACTTGGTATTACGGTCAGAAAAGGGGTCTATGCTGCAATGAGTGGTCCAAGTTATGAAACACCTGCTGAAATAAACATGTTAAGGATTATGGGGGCAGATGCTGTTGGTATGTCAACTGTACCAGAAGCCTTGGTGGCGAATTATTGTTCTATGAAAGTGCTTGGTATTAGTTGTATCACAAATTCTGCTGCGGGGGTACATCCATCAAGACTTTCACATGCTGAAGTTGTTGAAACTGCAGCAAAAACCAAAGATTCATTTATGAAATTATTGATGGCAGTGATTGAGGAATTATAAATTAATAAAAACTTATTTTGTTTGTTCAGGTTTTCTGTCTACACCAATATCTTCAAGCGTTTTGATAAAATTTTCGGCAGCTGCTTTTTGAATTTCCGGAGGAACAACTCTCAATAATTCAACTGTTTTTGAGATAACAGGGTCTTTATCGTACCAACGATTTCCGTTTATTGGTTTTACCATTTCATAAAATTTATCTATTGTTTCTTTTGAAACTTTTTCTTCAATTTTGGCAAGGAAAATTTCTGCTTGTGCTCTCAGCTCATCTTGGTAGTTGCGTAAAAGTTCAACTACTTCCATTAAAACCGGATCGTGATCGTACCATCTTTTAAATTGAGGCATTTAAATTCCCTTTTTCAATTTTATTTTCAATATTAGAGATTGAATTTTCAATCTCATCATTGTATCTTACTATGTTTGCTCCTAAATTGGCAAATTTTGTTTCAAAAAGTTCATAACCTCTGTCAATATGATGTAAGGCTTCAATTTCACTTTGACCTTCAGCCATTAGTGCAGCAACAATGAGAGATGCACCAGCTCTAAGATCACTAGCTTTGACATTAGCACCGGCTAATGAAGGAACTCCCCTTACCAATGCATGATTTCTTTCTTGATGGATATCTGCGCCCATTCTTCTTAATTCAGGAACTTGCATAAATCTGTTTTCGTAAAGACTTTCAGTAATTATGCTAACACCGTCAGCAGTTGTTAGCATAGCCATAGCAAGTGCCTGTAGATCAGTAGGAAATCCAGGATAAGGCTGAGTTACTATATTAACTGAGTTTAATCTTTGATTGCAACTTACTTCAATGATTGTGGGCTCAATTAATTTTATGTTTGCCCCCATTTTTATTAACTTTGAATTATAAAAAGTTAAATGCGATGGCAAAATGTTTTTTATGATACCTTTACCTTGGGTAGCAATAATTGCAGCCATGTATGTTCCAGCTTCGATTCTATCTGGTATAGTTGTATACTCAATCGGGTGAAGGTCCTCTTGTTTTACGCCATTAATGACAATCTCAGATGTTCCGGCTCCGGAAACATCTGCGCCCATTGCGTTGAGAAAGTTTGCTAAGTCAACAATTTCGGGTTCTTGCGCTGCATTTTGAATTCTTGTTGCACCTTCTGCGAGGATTGCTGCAAGCATGAGATTTTCAGTTGCACCTACTGAAGGAATATCAAGATATATGTCTGTACCTACTAGTTTTGAGGCTTTTGCATGGACATAACCGTTTTCAATTTTTATATCAGCACCAAGTGCTTCTAAACCTTTTATGTGAAAGTCTACACGTCTTTCTCCAATTGCACAGCCGCCTGGGAGTGCTACGATAGCTTCTTTGCATCTGGATACCAAAGCACCTAAGACGATAAATGAAGCTCTCATTTTGCTAACAAGTTCATATTTTGCAGTTATACTTGTTATATCTGTAGCATCAATAGTGACAGCTTTTTTTGTTTTATCATAAATTGTTTTTACACCCAAACCTTCTATTACACGGAGCATTATGTTCACGTCAGTGAGTTCTGGTACATTGTGAATGGTTGTTTCGCCTTTTGCTAGTATTGCTGCTGCCATAAGCTTAAGTACCGCATTTTTTGCGCCGCTTATGGAAACTTCACCGTGAAGCGAATTGCCTCCTATTATTTTTAGCTTCTCAACCAAGATAATTCTCCCTTTAGGGTGATGTGTTTTCTATTATAATAATATAACCAACATGTTTTGTCGTATATAATTTAATTAATGTAAATTTTATATTAAATTATGCGTGACCTATTTTTTGTAGATAAATATTTTTTATATTCCAATCATAGTGCGGCAATTCTTGTTTTGGTGTTTCTTGTTTTTGAGTATTAGGTTTTATTTTTTGTTTATAGTTTATTTGTTTTGTTTTTTGTTGATTTTTTTGTGATGATTGAAATTTGTTCACTGCTGGTTGAGTAGTTTTTTCTTGTATTTTTAGGTTAGGTTTAACTATTTCTACGTCTGTTGATTGCTGTTGAGTTTCTTTTGGTGTAACTTGAACTGCCGGCAAAACATAGTCCTGTGAGGTTTCTTTTGCAGGTGGCAGAGTATTGGTTACATCATCGATATTGTTTCTAATTGAATCAAAAAGTCTTTGGTCTTCTTTTTGTTTGAGCTTTTGATTTTTTGTTTCAAGTTGTTGTTGTTCTTGTTCTATGACTTTTTGTTTTTCAATTCTTCTAACATTTTCTATTTGCTTTTTCTGCTGGCGTTTTTGTTGCATTTTTTCAATCTTCATGTGTGTATCAGTTTTAAATTCGTTGAAGTTTTGTTTTACAACATCACCATTTACTGTTGGGTAGTATATTTTTGTTCCTTCATTAACAAATTTGCTTTTCATTTCAACAGCTTTGGGCTCTTCCGGCGGAACAATCCAAGGGTTTACATTTCTATCAATAATATTTGTTACATATTCTGACATGTTTTTTGAATATTTTTTTATTTTTGCAAGTTGAGCATAACTTGGTGAGAATTGTACTATACCAAGATCATAGTTGTGTGCTTCTATATCTCTTAAATACAAATCTTGCCATACTATTTGATACGTTTTTTTATCAATCAAAGTTATCAAAGTTGAAAGTTTGTAAGTTGGCTTTACAGGATCCATTCCTGGAATATTTAGTTTGTTCCACCAAGTATCTTTTAAAAAGTTACTTTGAACATCAAGACCGCTTGTTACCAGTAGAAGGTAATCTGCAGGAATGTATCTTGTTACTCGTTTTAGATTCACAAAGTCAATGTTATAGTTGTATTTATATTCGTTTAAAAAAGTCATATAGAATAAGGGGATGTTTCTTTGTGTGATTTTTGACATAGTATCGCCCAAAAGCGGAGCTTTCATTCTGCCGGTCATATTTATTCTGTTAACCAAATCTGTGGCAATTATATCAGAAGCAGCACCGCATATCAGGTAATTTGTACCGTTTCTGTGTCCAGTATCTGTTATTACTGCAATAGTTTTTACAGGTTGAACTGTTGCTGAGAAAACAGCTGTATTAAATCCAAAAATTGCAAATACCAATAATAAAATATTTATAAAAAATTTTTTCATACCTATCCCCATTTTCCTAATATTATTATCCTTTATTTTTTTTGTATTTTATATCCATTAAATACAGTATTTTTAATTGTTTCGCGTTTTCATAAAAAATGAGATAGTGTAAAATATTTAAATATAAAATGTTATGTTAGGGAATTTTTATTTATGTTAGATAATCTAGAAATGCTAAATCTCGCAAAACAAGCCTGCGAAAATGCATATGTTCCGTATTCTAATTTTCATGTTGGTGCTTGTGCTTTATATGACAGTGGTAATTATTACGTAGGTTGTAATGTTGAAAATGCTAGTTATGGTTTGACCCTTTGTGCAGAAAGAAATGCTATGTCCAATGCTATAGTTGCAGGAGAAAAGGGCAAACTTGTTAAAATAGCAATATTCTCAAAAGATAGAACCAATTGTATGCCCTGTGGTGCTTGTAGACAATGGATGGCGGAATTTAAAAAAGACGAAAATTTGCAAATTATCTTAGAAAGCGAAAATTCTAAATGTGCAATTTTTACGATTAAAGAACTTTTACCTTATGGTTTTGAATTGTAATAAATTTTATATGTAATTTTATGCAAAAAAAAGGGACATTCATAATGAATCTCCCGTCGAATCTTTTTTGATTCCTCGTGTGTAAGTAAGTGTAAGTAAGTGTAGGTTAGTGTGGTAGGTCAGTGTGTGTATGTATAAAAAACTTTTTCTCTCGGTCTCTTAATTTATCTCTCGTATATATATAAAGTATTTACTTTGTAAATAATTGCTTTTTGTGTTTAGTTTTGCTTAATATTTCTTAATATTCCGGGATGTTTCTTTTAAATAAAGCTTTTGGGGCTTTTGAAAAATATATGATTTTATGCTAATTTTTTTATTATGAAAAGATTTATAAAATATAATATTTTATTTTTGTATTTATTTCTGTTTTTTAGTATTATTCCTGCTTTTGCTGATGTAATGCCATATTATACAGGTTCAATCAGTAAAGAAACAATAGGTTTTTTGCAAGTACCAAAGAGTTTTTCACTTTATTTATACCCTAGAAGTGATTCAGCTATAGTTGATACAGTGAGTGTTATGGAGTATGAAGTAAGATTAAAAAAATCTTCTATGGAACCTGCTGAGTTGTTTGCGGTACAAATTCCTGACAAAAATTATGCTTTTTGTATGGTAATTGATGAACAGGATGATTGGTATAAAATTATTTATGACAAAACTAATAATAAATCTGCTTGGGTAAAACCAGTGTCACAAGATGATTTTTGGGGGTTAAGAGATTTTTATTCATACTTTGGTAAAAGATATGGTTTGTATTATATGAAAAATATTGATTATCGAAAGCGTGGTATTTATAGCGGAGCATATCAAGAATCTCAAAAATTGGGTGGTTTCACTCTTATAAAAAATATTAGATTAAACAAAATCAGTGGGAATTGGGCGCTTGTTACCGTAGTTGACTTTGACAGCAAGCCAAAAATAGGCTACATTAGATGGCGAGAGGATGATGGTTTGATTTTGGTTTTCCCTAAATTTGATTCTAAACTAGAAAGAAATTAAATTTTAAAGTTTGGTTAAGAATTAGTATTGAATAAAAAAAAAGGTTAAAATACAGATATAGTTGAGTATTTAATATAGTGGAATAATAATGAAAAAAATATTTGGTTTGTTTAAAATCTTGGGGGCAATGCTTGTTACTTTTTGTACAAGTTCAGCAGTTCATGCTGCAGTAGCTTTCCCAACAATCAGTGTAGGTATGAATCAGGCTAACACTCCTCAAGAATTTACACAGGGTGTTCAAATTCTTATTCTTTTAACGATTTTAACTCTTGCTCCTAGTATTTTTATTATGTGTACGGCGTTTATTAGAATTATTATCGTTTTAGCATTGACAAGACAGGCTATAGGTACTACAAGTTTACCGCCAAATCAGGTTTTAGCTGGTCTTGCTTTAATTTTAACATTTTTTGTTATGGCGCCTACTTTTAACAAGATTAATGAAACTGCAATTCAGCCTTATATGAAAAACGAGATTACTCAGCAGGTTGCTTTGGACAAAGCTGTTTTGCCTCTTCGTGAATTTATGATAAAACATACTGAAGAAAAAGAATTAGGATTGTTTTTGAGTATGGCGAAGATAGACAAGCCTAAAAACTGGCAGGATGTTCCTACTTATACTCTTATACCAGCATATGTTTTGAGTGAATTGAAAACATCTTTTAAGATCGGATTTGTAATCTTTTTACCGTTTTTGGTAATTGATATAGTAGTAGCTAGTATCCTGGTGTCAATGGGTATGTTGTTTTTACCTCCAACGACAGTGGCTATGCCGTTTAAGTTGATTTTATTTGTAATGATTGACGGTTGGTACTTGATTACAAAAACATTGTTGGAAGGTTTTATTACCTGAAGATAATAAAAATGTTGAATAAAAATTAAGGAAATTATAAATGGAAGATTCCGTTTTTTTAACACTTACACAAAATGTTCTAATACTTATATTAATCTTATCTACCCCAATACTGATAGTTAGTATGGTAGTAGGTCTTGTGATAAGTATTTTTCAGGCAGTAACTCAAATTCAAGAAGCAACTTTGACATTTGTGCCAAAGATTATTGCTGGTATTTTAACAATGATAATTTTGCTGCCTTGGATGTTAAATATGTTTGTTTCAAGGATTAATGAAATGTTTGAATATATACAAACATTTATTAAATAGAAGAGGTAGACGTAGTAGTGCAGCCGAATCTGTTAACAATTTTATCACCAGCAAATATTGTAATTTTTGTAATAATTTTTACAAGAATTAGTGGTATGTTGTTTTCAATGCCTTTAATATCTACTTATCCAATACCACAGCAAATAAAAATATGGCTTTGTGCACTAATTTCATTTATTTTGTTTCCTATGGTTGCAGCTACGGCACATTTTTCTGTTCCACAGAGTATGCCTGAATTATTAATGTATTTATTAAGAGAATTTTCTATAGGATATATAATAGGTTTTTGTGCTTCGTTTCTTTTTGCTGCTGTACAAATTGGCGGGGAGTTTATTAGTATTCAAATCGGTATTTCAATGAGCCAAGTATTGGACCCGACGACAGGTGAGCAAACTCAAATTATTTCTCAAATGTATTCATATCTAGCAGCTATGGTATTTATAGGAATCAACGCTCATCAATGGCTATTTGCTGCATTATATAAAAGTTTTCAAGCGCTTCCTCCTGGTGCGGAGTTGATTTATAGTGGAGACTTGGTATCTCAAGTTTTGCATATGAGTTCTTCTGTATTTTCAATAGGTATTAGTATGATTTTACCTATATTCTGTGTTATGTTTGTTGCTGAGGTATTAATGGGCTTTATGTCAAAAATGATGCCTCAGATGAATATATTTATGGTAGCAATACCTCTTAAAGTATATGTTGGTATTGTTTTGATGTTGATGTTTTTATCACCAACGGTTACATATCTTGTAAATGTTACACAAACATATTTGAAAGGTATTTTAAACATTTTTGGAGGGTAAATAAAAGAACATTTTGTTCTATAAATAAAGGTAATATATGGCAGACGAAAGAACGGAAGAGGCGACCCCCAAGCGGCGGGAAGACGAGCGGAAAAAAGGTAATATATCCAGAAGTCAGGACATGACAGCTGCATTAACTATTTCAGCTGCTGTTGGTCTGCTTTTTGTTCTTGCTCCTGTTATTCTTGAAAAATTAAAAAATCTTTTGTATTACACCTGTACTCATCTTAAACCTGATGAAATTGAGATTAATGATATTATAACTATATTTGCTCCCTATGCAAAGATTACGGGAGAAATTTTGCTTCCTTTTTTGTTGGGCTTGATGGTTGTAACAGCTCTTATTATGAGGTTACAAGTAGGCGCATTGTTTGCTACTGAAAAAATAAAACCTAAAATTGATAAACTTACTCCAAGTAGTATTTTAAAAGGTTTAAAGAAAATTTTGAATCCTTTTGAACCTAAAAATATGGTTGAAATTACAAAGTCTATTTTAAAGATGGCTGTTGTCGGATATTGTGGTTTTGCAGCGGTAAATGGAAGAAAAGATGAGCTGTTAGGACTTTTGGGTGTTGATATTCCAACAGCGTTTGCCGTTTTGGCTAGTATTTTAACACAGATGATTATAAATATTTGTGTAGCAATGTTGATTATAGGTTTTATTGATAAAAAGTACCAAGATTACGAATACAATAAATCTTTAAAAATGACTAAACAGGAAATTAAAGATGAATGGAAAAACATGGAAGGGGATCCTATCATCAAATCAAAAATCAAATCTGCTCAAATGCAGTTTATGAGGCAAAAAATGATGAGTGCGGTTCCTAAAGCTGATGTTGTAGTTGCGAATCCGACACATTTTTCTGTCGCTCTTAAGTATGACAAAGATATTGCACCTGCTCCTGTTGTTGTTGCAAAAGGTGTTGATTATATGGCTTTTAAAATTCGAGAGATAGCCAAAGCGAATGGTGTTCCTATTGTAGAAAATAAACCTTTGGCTCGTTCTTTATATAAGTTGGTTCAAGTTGATCAAGTTATTCCAGCAGAGTTGTATGTGGCAGTTGCTGAGATACTTGCATTTGTATATGGTAAAGACGGACCGCCTAAAATGCGTATTAATAATCCTAATAATCCTAATATTTCTCAAAGGAGATAGTTTTAAATTTGTAATATTATTAAATATTCTCTGAAAAAAAGTTACCTTTAATATATAATCAATTTATTGGTAAAAAATATTTAAGACTCAGGGGAATAAATAATATGACAAAAAAAGGAACCCAAAAAAAATTAAAAGTTGCTTTTCCGCATATGGGAAATATATATATAGCTTGGGGATCTGCATTAAGAAGATTGGGTGTCGAACCATATATCCCACCTTATTCAAGTAAAAGAACTCTTTCTTTAGGTACAAAAAACAGTCCTGAGTCAATTTGTTTACCTTACAAACTCATTTTAGGTAATTTTATTGAAGCTATTGAAGGTGGCGCAGATTATGTTGCAATGATTTCATCGCCTGGCATTTGTCGTTTAGGAGAATATGGTGCAGGTATTCAAGAAACATTAGCTGATATGGGGTATCATGCAAATTATATAGAATTGCAACTTTATGACGGTATTAAAGGTATGTTTAGATTTTTGACTGAATTAACTGGTGTTAAAAATCCTATAACTATTTTAAGAGCTATTATATTTGCTTTTCGTAAAGTATTTGCTGCAGACAGAATGGAAAATATGCTTTCTTATTACAGAGCAAGAGAAATTCATGTCGGAGATGCAGAAAAAGCATTTAAAAAAGGAATGAAAATTATATACGAAGCAAATCATTATGGAGAATTAAAAAAAGCTGAAAAACAGGCAAAATCTCTTATGAAAAAAGTTGAAATTGATCCAAATAGAGATGTATTACATGTGGATTTGACAGGTGAAATATATATGGTTCAGGATCCTTTTTCAAACCAAAATATTGAAAGAGAATTAGGGAAAATGGGTGTTCAAACAAGAAGAACTCTCACTATTTCAAGCTTTTTGAGAGATGCTATTATTCCAAAAATGTTTGTTAAAGGTGAAACACACCTTGAACGTGCTTTTAGGTTAGCAAGACCTTATTTAAAAAGAGATATTGGCGGTGACTCTTTAGAGTGTGTTTCTGATATTATTTTTGCAAATGAAAAAGGAAAAGACGGTATTATTCATATAAGTCCTTTTACTTGTATGCCTGAGATTATGTCTCAAAACTTTTTCCCTGCAATGAGAGAAAATTGTGAGATACCAATTTTGCCTCTTATTATGGATGAGCAAACAGGTAAAGCAGGATATATTACACGTCTTGAAGCTTTTGTTGATTTGATGAGAAGACGTAAAAGAAGAAAAGAGCAAAAACTTGCTGCAGGTGTAAAATAAGTTTTTATTTTATTCATCAAGTTTTATGTATTGAGCATCTTCCCAACGAAGATCAATATATTTTATTTTCTTTTTCAAAGTTTTTATTTGAGGCAAAATTGCTGAAATATTTCTTACACGTGAAAGTGCCATATAATCCAGTTCACCTATTCTTATATTGACGATAGGTAGTTTGATATAGACATCTTTTGGATTTCTCATGTCTATATATTCTACTTTTTGCCCTGAAAATTGTTCTGTTGCATGGACAATAGTCTCAATTTTTCTAATTTTTTTCTCATCCCAAGTTCTGTAATCATCGCCTTTTGTTCCATAAGTTAAAACAAGGATTGTATTTTCAATATTTTTTAATGGTAGATAATCTCTGCCTATTAGTTTTCCGCCTTCTGCAAAAAATGCAATTGGTGGAACTTTAGGGTCCGGAGAAATTCTTAAAATTGGTCGTCTTTCAAGTATTATGATACTTAAACGAGCGGGAAACCATAATCTTTTTATGTATACCTGTTTTACAGGTGGAAGTTTTTCAATTTCTTTTTCTATTTTTGCTGTATCAAAAAGGTAAATTGGTTTTTGAGGTACAGGAGTTTGTCTTAAAATAGAAATAATTCTATATGTTGGTGTGATTTTATTTCCTACAATATTTAATGTATTGTTACTTGCTGATGAAAAAATATTTTTATTTAAATACCATTGCGGTAATTTGTAAACTTTGTATGCACAAAAAACCAGCAAGATAATCATAAAAAGTCTTACCCAGCAACGAAACCATCTCAGGCGTTCGCGACCACGTCTGACATTTCTTTGCATCTGGTTAATTTTAACCCTTCGCTCAATATTTATATTAAGGTTGTTTTCAACCGGATTGTTTTCGTCGTTATGTTGCATCCCTGTTTTTTATATTTTTATTTGTTTAGCCCTGCACCGTTTAAAATTATTTGTACAAGTGTATCGTAATCTATTCCCATTGCTTTGGATTGAGCAGGCAAATCGCTTAAATCTGTCATACCAGGACTTGTATTTATTTCAAGTACATAAGGAATATCATCAGTAACAAGAAAATCTACTCTGCTTACCCCTCTGCAAGCACAGGCTTTGAAAGAGTCTATAGCAATTTTTTTTACTTTCTCTGTCATCTGAGAAGAAAGTTCAGCAGGTAGTATGAACTTTGTTATTCCTGCTGTATATTTTGCTTCATAATCATACCATTCGGTTTTTGTTCTGAATTCTAAAATCTCTGTAGCAAAAAGATCTGCACCATTTTCTAGAACACCAACTGTTACGCTTTTACCTTCAATATATTCTTCAACCATTACATCCTGACCGCATTGTGCTGATTTTTTGAAACATTCAGCCATTTCTTCAGGATTGTTGACTTTGTACATACCAATACTAGAACCTTCTGATACAGGTTTTAGCATAAAAGGATATTTCAAATCTTTTATTTTGTCTTTATAATCTTCATCTTTGCGAACAAGTACAGATTTGATGAGAGGTATTCCAGCGCCTTTTAAAATATTTTTTGTATATTCTTTATTCATACAAACAGAACTTGCCAAAACACCGCAGCCTGTATATGGGATCTGCATAACTTCGAGCATCCCTTGAATACATCCGTCTTCTCCGTATTTTCCGTGCATCGCATTGTATACAATTTCAATATTTTTTTCTTTTAATACTTCTGCAATATTTTCAGTTACTTCGATAAGTTCTGCATTTTTGTATCCGAGATTTTGTAAAGCTTTGAATACATTCTTCCCAGAACGTCTGGAAACCTCAGCTTCACTGGATGGTCCACCCATTAATACAGCTATTTTGGCATCTTTTTTTATTTTTTGTTCAACATTGTATCCCATAATTCATCTTCCGTTTTTGATACACCGATTGTTCTTATAAATTTAACTTCCGGAACAAGTTCTATAGTGTATTTTTCTTTCACTTCATTATACATTTTATTCATTAGAATTAAAACATCTGTTGAGGTTGCATTATTTGTATTAACAATGAAATTTGCGTGACCTGTCCAAACTTCTGCACCGCCTTGTTTTAACCCTTTTACTCCTGCTTTTTCGAGTAATCTTCCGGCTGAATCATTTGGTGGGTTTCTGAAAATACTTCCTGTATTAGGCAAAGTTAGGTTTGGTTGCCTGTCTTTTCTAAACTCTAAATTCCGATTCATGATAGAAGTAATTTCATTTTTATCATCCGGACGCAGTTCGAATGTTGCATCAATTAAGATGTAAGGCTTTTTCTGCATGACAGAAGTTCTATAGCTAAAATTCATTTCTTCTTTGTTAAGTTCTAAAATTTCTTTTTTTTCTGTATCAAAAATATGACAGCTCAAAAATGTGTCAGATATTGCTTGAGAGTGTGCTGAAGCATTCATAAAAACAGCACCGCCTATAGAACCTGGAAATCCAATCATAAACTCCATGCCGCTGAGTGATTTTGATTCTGCTTCTTTTGAAAGCATAGGTGCTTTTACACCGCATTGTGCAAAAATTTTGTTATTTTCTATACTGAAATTGTTCAACTTGGTTGTTAAAATAACATCTGCATCAATTCCTTCAGATGAAATAAGAACGTTGGAACATCCTCCAAGTACAATAGGATTTGGAAGCTCTTTCAATAGTTCTATGAAGGCTTCTTTTGTCTGTGGAAAAAATGCACGCTTTGCACAACCGCCTATTTTAAAGGTTGTATGTTTTTTTAATTCATAATTTTCAATAACTTCGTATTCCATAAGCTATATTCCTGCTTGGGTTGCATCGTGTAATTTTTTTAATTCGGAGCCGATTCTTGTAACATCTCCTGCACCAAGTGTAATAACCATATCACCTGATTTTAAAAGCGGTAAAATTTTTCTGGCTGCATTTTCCATACTTCCGCCAATGTATGTGACATCATCTGTTTTAAAACATTGTGCAAAAGCTTTTGAATTAATTCCTTCTATTGGGTCTTCAGATGCAGAATAAACGTCTACAACTATTAATTTGTCTACAGCTGAGAAACTTTTCAGAAAATCATTCCATAGACCTTTTAGTCTTGTATATCTGTGTGGTTGAAAAATTGCAACCAATCTGTTTGTATTACAAAGTCTTGCACTATCTAAAGTTGTTTTGATTTCTGTAGGATGGTGTGCATAATCATCAAAAATTCTTATACCGTCAAATTCTGCAACTTTTTGAAATCTTCTGCCCATTCCTGAGAATGTTGAAAAATGTGGTTTTACTTTTTCAAGATCAACACCTTCTTCGTTTAAGGCTGCAATAACAGCTAAAGCATTATATATATTATGTTTACCTGGTATTATGAGGCTTAATGAAACTATTTTTTCTGATTTCTTGTAAACATCAAATTCGGAACCGAATTCTGTAAATTTCATATTTCTTGCAGAATAGTCTACTCCGCCACTTTCAATACCAAATGTAATAAATTTTGTTGTAGGATATGCCGCGATAAGTTGTTTGATTCCGTTGCAGTCTTTATTTACAATAACTTTGCCGCCTTTTGCCATATTGTCTATGTGTGTTTTAAATGTTGCAAGCAAATCCTTGAATCCGTTTTTATAAAAATCAACGTGGTCAACTTCAAGGTTGTTAATTACGGAAATATTTGTATGGTATTTAACTATTGTTCCGTCTGATTCATCAAGTTCAGCGACAAAAAATCTGCCTTTAGCACATTCTGCATTTGTATCAAGATCCGGAATAATACCGCCAACACAGTATGAAGGTTCATAACCGGCATTTTGCAGAACATAAGAACATAAACCGCTTGTTGTGGTTTTTCCATGTGTTCCTGAAAAACCTATAAAATCAGGTATTTCATCTTCTTTTTTACCTAATCCTTCTGAAATCATTTTTAATATATCAGAACGATGGTGTACTTTTATTCCTAATTCTTTTGCTCTGATTACTTCAGGATTGTTGTCGCGAATTGCAGTAGAAGCAACAACAATCATATCAGATGCAATGTATTTTGCATCGTGGCCGATATGTACTGTTGCACCAAGTTTTTCAACTTTTTTTGTGTATTTGCTTTCTTTTATATCAGAACCGGAAACTGTGCAACCCAACTCCAGCAAATATTTTGCTAAACCACTCATTCCGACTCCACCTATGGCTATAAAATGAAATTTCTTATCCTTATTTCCCATCAATATTGTCCTTGTAGAATCAATTCTTAACCTTATTTTATTACAAAATAATTGCAAATTGTAAAATTAATAAAAAATTATGAATAAAATTTTTCAAAAAAGGGCATAGTGGGTATATAGCGGATACTGTAGTCAAACTGAATGGAGTCACCAAGTGTCGCTGAATGTAGTTTATCCAATCTATACAAGTCCTGCAACAGGACTTACACAAGTGCAAAAATCTTTTGAAAAGGTTGCACAGAGTGTAGCTGCGGGTATACAGGCAAAAATAAATCCTGCTGATGCGTATGTGGCTGCAGGGCTAGATACGTCTATCAGATCTGCAAAATCAGCGATTGCTAATGCTCAAATGGGCTACAATTTCGTTGCGACAGCAGACACGGCACTGGCTAATATTAATCAGAGTTTGCAAAGAGTTAGAGAACTAAGCATTCAAGCTTCAAACGGAATTTATTCCGCATCACAAGTCTCTGCAATGCAATCTGAAATTAACCAGAATGTTGATCAGATGATGCAGACGCTCAGCAATGCGACTTTCAACGGGAAATCCACATTAAATGCGATTACCGCGGAAAATCCGAATGCTATACCGGTTGTGGATTTTATGGTTGGTGAAAAATCAACTTCTGTCATTTCTTATGATCCGAATTTTATTATCGGAGATATGAATTTTGATGTTTCTACACCGGAAGCTGCTGCTCAAACACTGGCAAATGTCGATGAGATGCTGAAAAATATCGGTTCAAAAAGAGGCGAAATAGGGGCAGTACAGACCTCGTTTGAGGGTGCGATTGAACAACAATCGGCAAATATTATGTCCTATGCCTCTTCATTGAGCGATATTCAAGATACTGATTATATTAGTGCTATTTCTGATATGCAGCAGTCCAAATATCAAATGGAAGCTCTTGTCAAAGTAATGAAGACTATGATGGATTCACAGGACTACATACTTGATTTGTTGAAATAGTCTATTCTGATAATATAAACGTGTTACAATATAGTCATGCTGTATTTTTATTATGGACAGGAAGACTTTCTGATTGAGCTTGAGCTTAAAAAACTCAAGAATAAACTTGTAGACAAAGCTTTTGTTTCAACAAATTATCGAGTATATGAGAATCCTTCATATATTGAGTTGATGGATATTTTATGTACTCCGTCACTTATGTTTGGAAGTGTTTTGGCTGTAATAAATTGCGAAAAGTATTTTTTTGATGCCAGAGGAAAAGTTAGTTTTGATGATAAAGAATTGAAACGAATAGAAGAAGTTCTTCAAAATATTCCGGATTCTTTGAATATAGTTTTTGTTTGTAAGATTGAAAGAGGCAGTACAAAAAAAATTGATACAAGAAAAAAAATATTTAAAATTTTGTCAAAATATGCTTCTGTCGCTGAATTTTCAGAATTTAAATCATATCAAAAAGAGTTGGTATCTTGGGTCCAAAATCTAGTTAAGCAAAAGAATTTAATTATGGCGTCTGATGTTATAAAGTTTCTTATAGAAAGGCTTGGTACAAATTTAAGGTTAATAAATACAGAAACAGACAAACTCAAGCTTTCTGTATATCCTTCAAAAACTGTCAAAAAAGAAGATATACAAAATATTTGTACTTCCTCTGAAGATATATTTGTATTGTCTGATTACATTTTAAAGGGTGAAAAAGACAAGGCTCTTTTAGAATTTAAAAAACTATGTACAGACAAACATTATCTTGAAATATTGGCTGTTTTGCAGACAAACTTTTCTAAGCTTGCTGCGATGAAAGTTGATGCATTGACTTTAAGTCCTTATGAAATTTCTGCAAAAACAAGACTTCCCGAGTTTATAGTAAAAAAACAGTTAGAAAAAATAAGATCTGTTCCTATGGACAGGCTTATAAAAATTAGAAAAAATCTTTTGGAAGCTGAATATAGAGTAAAAACAGGTGAGATTTCTTTTTATGAATTGCCTGTTGAATTGGCACTACTAAATTAAATAAAAAAGGTATAAATGTTTCATCCGTTATTAAAGAAAAAATTTGAATATTTTACAAATTACTTTGAAACTGCTTTAAAAAATAAAAAACGCAGTTTTGCACAGTCTATTGTTCTATATGGACAGGATATTATTGCACAGTATTATTTGGCACTTGATATAGCAAGGCAATTAAATTGTTTGAACTTTGAGCAGAATTCTTCTTCAGATTGTACATGTATAAATTGCGGATGGATTCATAACAATCAGCATCCCGCTGTTATGACAATTACAAAAAATGATAACAAACCGTCTGACGATACGTCGAATAAAGTTATTTCTATAAAACAAGCTTTGATGGTTAATAACAGTCTGATTAATTCATCTGAGTATTATAGAGTTTTTATTTTTTGTGATTCTGAATTAAATGAACCAAGTAGTTTTGAAAAAAAACATATCGATAGTTTTTCAAGTTTAAAATTTAAGTTTCCTCAAGAAAATTGGTTGCCAAAACCTTTGACAAGGGATGTACTTATTGAGGCTTCTGCAAATGCTCTTTTAAAATCTATTGAAGAGCCACCAGAAAAAACACTCTTTATATTCCTTGCTGAAGATAAAGAAGATATTATAGAAACAATAATTTCAAGATCTCAATGTTTTTATGTTCCTTCTTATAAGGAAATTGAATATGATAAAGAATTTGCAAAGAATATACTTGATAGTTATCCTATTATAGATAGAAAAGATGTAATAAGTATCGTTTCGAAACTATTGGTATTAGCTGAAGAAAAAGGCTATAACTCTGATTATGTGCTTGATTGTATTGAAGCATATTTTGTAGAGATGATAAAACAGAATATAGATCACAAACTGTTAGTACAAAAGATACAAAAAGATATATTAAAAATTCAAGAGGCTAAAAAACAATCAAAGGCTTATATAAGAGAATCTTTGGTTTTTGAAAACTTATTTTTTGAATTTTGTTAATTTCAAAACTCTTTGTATAAAAGCATTTAGATGTAATATGTTAAGATATATTACAAATATATACTATTTATGCAATTGAAAAAGCAATTATTTTTTCAATAAATACTTTATATATATACGAGAGATAAAAGAGACAGAGAAACGGTTAAACCACCACATAACACGAGACGATAAAAAGATTTAATTATTTACTTCATTTACTTACTTCACACTACACACTTCACACTTCACACTTCACACACTTCACATTAGACGAGGAATGTAAAGCAATTTTCATTCCGACGGCTCAGCTAAGCTGAGCCTTTTTATTTTGTAATTATACAAATTCTTTAAAATTTTGTTTTATTTCACCAATATAAGATTTGTATTTTGGGAAGATAAAGTCCAATTTTGATAATATCGGGTATTTTTGTATTATCTCTTTCCAAGTTTCAAGTTCTTCACCGCTTAAAGACAAATCTACAGGTTTTGATTCCAAGTCGTATATTTTTTTGTCTTGTCTTTGAGCGATTTTCTTTTTAACAAATGAAAGTTCAGCATTTGCTTTTGTTTTATTTACATCAATATAGAATTTTCCGTTTTTTTCTATAACTACAGGTATAAATTCAGAGAGAGGAATTTCTCCTCTGATTTTTTCAAAAAATTCTTCTGATATTTTATTTAAACTGTTTGATTCAGGTATTTTTAAGAGAAATTTTGTTATGGGAAGAAAACCCATTTTTGTGTGGTATAAAATTGCTTTTGCAAGGCTAAATCTTGGAATTGTGTCTATCCCCAATTGAATAGCTCTTTCTATTTGCATTTGGTCAAGTCGAAATCCTATACCTTCTAACGTAGGTCTGTTGTTATACATATTTCCGCTAATCATTTCAAACTTGTCGTTAGGAAGTTTTTTTATTCCGTATGTTTTTTGTCCTATCACAAACCCTTTTTCGTCTACAAGTTGAATTGTTTCATGAAATAGATTTTTGTCATTAGAATCTACTTTATAAGAATATTTGACATAAGCTTCAAAAGGTTTCCCCGTTTTTGCTTCTTTAACAAAAATAACATTAGCTTTATTGCCGGAGTATTCAAAAGTATCTGTCAAAAGCTCTTTCATTATATTGCTTGTGAAAATGTTGCTTTTTTTATACATTTTCATTATTTCAGCAGAGTCATTAACAGCTTTTACAAGTTTAGGCTTTGTGATTTTATTTATAATTCTTGTTAAAAAAAACATTTTTTGACCTTTTTCTGTTTAAAATACGAAAAAGATTTTAATTGCTTTTATTTAAAGAAATTTACTTAACAATTGATACTTTGTAACAATTATTTTTATCTGCATGCCCTGTGTAAATGTTATACATGATAAATATTAAAAAAATGTCAATGCCCGCCTATTGTAAATCTTGAGTAAATCTTGGTTAAAAATTATGCACAGCATGGCGTATTTATATTAAAATAAAAATAATATTGTAATTAGTAGATTTGGGGGAATTTAAAAAGTGGATTGTACGGAAGAAAAAATTGATTTGTCTAGCAATGCCATCAAAGTTTTGGAAAAAAGATATTTGAAAAGAGATGCACAGGGTAACCCTGTAGAATCACCTAAAGATTTGTTTTTGAGAGTTGCTTCGACTCTAGCAAATGCTGACAAAAAATTTGGTGCTACACAAGAAGAAGTGGATGCAACAACAAAAGAATTTTATGATTTTATAACTAAACGTTATTTTATGCCAAACTCACCTACATTGATGAATGCAGGCAGAGAATTGGGGCAGTTGGCTGCATGTTTTGTTCTTCCTGTTGAAGATTCACTAGAAGGTATATTTGAAACAGTTAAAAACACAGCATTGATTCACAAATCAGGCGGCGGTACAGGTTTTTCTTTCTCAAGATTGAGACCTAAAAATGACGTAGTCCGTTCAACAATGGGTGTTTCATCCGGTCCTGTCAGCTTTATGGAAGTTTTCAATGCTGCAACAGAAGCTGTTAAGCAAGGCGGAACAAGACGTGGCGCTAACATGGGTATTTTAAGAATAGACCATCCGGATATTCTTGAATTTATTAATTGTAAATCTGATAACTTTAAACTAAATAACTTTAATATTTCAGTTGCTGTTACAGACAAGTTTATGGAAGCTTTAAAAGCTGGTACTGACTATGAATTAATTCACCCGAGAACAAAACAACCTGTTGGGAAATTAAGTGCAAAGGCTGTATTTGACTTAATCGTAGAAGGTGCTTGGAAAAACGGTGAACCGGGTATTATATTTATTGATCATATGAACTATGACAACCCGACTCCATTGATTGGTGAAATTGAATCAACAAACCCATGCGGAGAAGTTCCTCTTCTTCCATATGAAGCTTGTAACCTTGGTTCTATTAACCTTGGATTGATGATTAAAGGAGAAAAAGGTAATTATAGTGTCGATTGGGATAAATTGGCAAAAACTACTCAAACAGCAATTCACTTCTTAGACAACGTAATTGCAATAAACAACTATCCTTTACCACAAATTGCAGAAATGGTTCAAAACAACCGCAAAATCGGTCTTGGTGTCATGGGTTGGGCTGATATGCTTATGAAAATGGGTATTGCTTACAACTCAGAAGAAGGTACTAAACTTGCTTCTCAAATTATGGAATTTATTGATTACCAATCAAAAGTTAAATCAATTGAACTTTCTAAAGAAAGAGGCAGATTTGGCAATTTCAAAGGAAGTGTTTATGATGGTACCTTCAAAGATGGCAAACCTTTCTTAACTTATAAATATGAAGGTAAATCAGCTGGTATTATTACTGACGAAATGTGGGCTGATTTGGATGCTCAAATTGCAAAATTTGGTATTAGAAACGCAACTACTACTTGTATTGCGCCTACAGGTACAATTTCTATGATTGCAAGTGCTTCAGGTGGTGTTGAACCATTATTTGGTCTTGTATTCATCCGTGATGTTATGGATGGAACAATCATGATGGAAATTAATCCGATTTTTGAAGAATATGCAAGAGAGCATGGTTTCTATACTGATGAATTGATGAAAAAGATTTCTACAGATGGAACATTAGCTCATTGTGATGAAGTTCCTGCTGAAGCTAAGAGAATCTTTGTTGCTGCTCACGACGTATCACCATACTGGCATGTAAAAATGCAGGCTGCATTCCAGCTTCATACAGACAATGCTGTTTCTAAAACAGTTAACTTTGAAGAAAATGCAACAAGACAAGATGTAGCTGATTCTTATTTGTTAGCATACGAAAACAATTTGAAAGGTATTACTGTGTATCGTAACAACTCAAGACAATTCCAACCAATGAATCTTGAGAAAAAAGATGACAAAAAAATGCCTGAAATAAAAGCTGTTGAAGAAACTAAAGTCGATCTTCCCGAAGCACAACACGAAGGTGAAGAACACAGATGTCCTGAGTGCGGTGCTGTTTTGGGCTATGGCGAAGGCTGTTTTATTTGCTTAAATTGCGGATATTCAGGTTGTTCATAGGTTTAAGTTTTAATGGCAAAAAAGACCTTTTATTTTTAAAAGGTCTTTTTTTGTAGGTAATATGTCAGAAATTAAATTAACAGCCGCATTTTTTATTTTTTGCGATTTTTTTGTAAGTTGTTTTTTGGCAGCTATTAAGAAGCTGCATAAAGCATTCTTTATGTTGTTTTTTCTTATCTTTTATTTCAGATTTTAAATCTTTAATTTTTTCTTTAAGAGCTTTTTTTTCAGATTTTGCACATTTTTGACATTCTAATTCTTTTAATTTTGCTTTTGTTTGTTTGCAGCACATTTTTAGTGGTGCAATTTCATCAAAGAATTTTTCATCAACATTTCTTGCTTTTACTCTTTGTTCTTGGCTTAAACCTAGTTTTGTATATATTTCACATCTTTTTTCAAAATATTTTGTTTTCCATTCTTGAATTTCTTCACAAGAATTGAATACTGGTGCAGCATCATTACATTTTGGACATTCAGGTTTACCGCAGTTGCATTTTTGTTGTGTAGGACAAGTTTCTACACTTTGACAAGGGGCATTTTGAACAGGGCATCCTACAGGTACTAGCGATTCAGCTTTTGTTGCGCTTATTGTAGCGATAGAGCAAATCATTGCGGCAGAAAGGGTAATTGCGAGTTTTTTCATATACATTCTCCTTAAACTAACTCTTTTGTGTACAAGGTTATTATATTTATTCTTATACTTGAGTAAACTACACCTGTATCATGACAGTAGACCTATTTTTTTATTAAATTTTTGTACAAAAGAGCTATATTAAATTATTAAGTTTCTTAAACAAAAGTATAATATTTGAAGTTTTGCTATAAAGTTTTTGTATTTATCAGCCGATAATAATAGTAAGGAAAATTGGTAGGGGATTTATCCCAATAAGCGTATTTCATAGTTATAGGAATGAAAAATGGCAAAAGAGAACTTTAACAAAACAGAAGAAGGAGTTTCACTTTTTTCAAGAAGTGCAGAATTTTTGGATAATGACCCGCTGGAAGAGATTTTTGCGTTGAATCTTGGCGATTTTTTGACAGAACACCTTATTTCAGAGGAGTTGGCCCAAAAAATCAAAAAACATGACAATGCTGACAAAGCTGAAAGTTTGAAAAAACAACTTTTAGAATTAATTTCTATATATTCAATAAACAATACTTTAAGCGTTCTTGGATTTACAAATAAAGAAGATTACATAATTTATAACTCTATAGCAAAAACAATTGTTCAAATGATAGATGCTAAAGATTGTCATATATTTTTATCTTCAGAATTTGCAAAAGGTATGAATCCTGATAATCTTAATCTCGTTCTTGTCGGTTCATCCGCAGGACCTGATGAAGTCATCAATATAGATGATGAAGATTTAATTAAAGTACCGATGCAGTATGGTTCAGAAAATACTGGTATGATTATAATTAAACCTATCGAAGGTAAAAAAGTAAGTGATGAGTTTCAAAAACTTATTAAAGTTACAGCAAGACTGTTTGCGATCTCAATGCTTTTATTAAAATTAACTGATAATGTTTCAAGGTTGCTTCAAGAGGAAGAGCTTGATAGTACTGATTTGCAACACTCACGAGCTGAGCTTACGGCTGTAATTGGTGATCTCGGTGAAGAACAACAAAATTTTGTAGAGATGCTAGCCAAAGCAGTAGATGCAAAAAGTGAATTTCATAACAATCATTCACAACATGTTGCAGATTTGGCAAAGGATATATGTGATTATCTCGGTTTAAATGAAAAAACAAAAGATTTGATATATTATGCAGGTCTTTTGCAAAACATAGGAAAAATAACAATTCCTGAGGAATTGTTTAATAAAAAAGAAAAGCTTTCTCAAGAAGATTGGGAAACCTTACAAAACCATCCAAATATTGGGGTAAGTCTTCTTATGAGTATAAATTTCTTATCAGAAGTTATTCCATATATTCATTATCATAAAGAAAGATGGGACGGACAAGGTGAGCCGGAAGGTCTTAAGGGACGCAGTATTCCGTTTGGTTCTCGTATAATTGCGATAGCTGATGCATACTGTGCGTTGAGAGAAGAAAGACCTTATAGAAAAGCTATGACAGAAAAAGAAGCTATGGAAGTAATCGAAAAAGAATCAGGTATAAAATGGGATCCGTATCTTGTTGAAACACTTGATAAAATTATGTTTGGTTAATATAACAAAACATATGTGAGAGAAGTTAGGAATGAAAAAATTATTAATATTAATAATAGCACTGCTAATTTTAACACCGACAATATCTTTTGCGGCTCCCAAGAAAGAAAAAGTCGGTTATGTCGCTATAACTTATGAAACTAAGGATAGTTTTGTTATAAAATCAAAACTTTTTTATCCTCCTAAAAAACAAGCTGTTTATCCTGTAGTTGTATTTTTTCATTCACTAGGCTATTCAAGTGATTATTGGGGAGATATTGTTAAAAAATTTGTAAATTCAGGAGCGGCAGTTCTATTAGTTGATTTAAGAGGTCATGGACAAAGCGTTTATGACTCGAATTTTAAAATACGTTCTTGGGTGTATTACACAGACAAAGTATATGAGAAATATCCATCAGATGCTGTTGATATCTTGCAGTATGTTGCAATGAATTATAAAAATATTTCAACGACAAAGTATGCAATTGTTGGTGCAGATATAGGCGCAAATACTGCAATTATTGCTGCTGAAAAAATGTTTAATAAACCTGCTTGTTTAGTTTTGTTGTCTCCTTCAAGAAGTTTTAAAGGATTGAAAACTTCAATTGCGATGACAAATATTGGAAACGGACCTGTATTAACATTGGCAAGTGTAAGGGACAGATATTCTATGAATGAAGCTTATATTTTGAAAAAATTTGTACAAGGTACAAATGATATAAAGACATATCCTGCCGGAGGTATGGGAATGCTTATGCTAAAAGTTAACCCTACAATGGCGGATGATATTGTGAAATGGGTAATGCCTAAATTGCAATAACAAAAAATTTAAACATGGATGGCAAAATAAAATCTTACAGGTTCATTATGGACCTGTTTTCTTTTTTTATAGGACTGGTTGTAAAATG
The DNA here is from genome assembly GCA_944323475.1 of Candidatus Gastranaerophilales bacterium. Taxonomy (GTDB): domain Bacteria; phylum Cyanobacteriota; class Vampirovibrionia; order Gastranaerophilales; family Gastranaerophilaceae; genus Limenecus. Next base: position 4,423 of record CALUSQ010000003.1, on the reverse strand, counting down.
AAATAATTTTTATAAAAATCATGACTTTTTAGAAAAAATCATTAATTTGGAGGAGAAGAAAATATCATCCAAATAGATGAAAATTTTTCTGAAACCTTCATTGGCGGTTAACTTATACCGTAAAAGATAGTATAATTTTAGGTAACGAGGCAGGAAAAAATATTAAATGGATTTTCAAAAAATTCTAGAAAATAAGCCATTACTATATGGGATAATAGGGGGACTTGTTGTCGTATTGGCGCTGTTTATAACAGTGGGTGTTGTTGTGTCTCAAAATAGTTCCGGTGCGCCTAAAACTGTAAAAGAAAAAATTATTGATAAACCGCTTGACCTTCTTACAACTGATAATTTGGGAAAAGCGATTGAAATACAAGCACTTCTAGCAAGGGAAGGTATTACTGTAGAAAGAAGAGCGGATGGACAAAAGTCTGTTTTATATCTTCAAAAATATACAATGACACAAAGAGACAGAGCGCTTTTGGCAATTGTTAAAAGTGGTCTTGTTGACCAAAATATAGGTTTGGAAATTTTTGACAAAGGCGATTTTACTTCTACAAAAGAAGATAAAAGAATTCGTCTTACTCGTGCAATTAATGGTGAATTATCTCGTTTGATAAGAAAAATTCCGCCAATTGAAAATGCTTCGGTTTTTGTTTCTATTCCTGAACAAGTAATGTTTGAACAGGACCAAAAACCTATAACTGCAACAGTTCAATTGGTTATGCCAAGCGGTGAAAAGCTTGACAATATGAAAGTTAAGGCAATAAGAAACTTGCTTTTAGGTTCGGTTAATGGCTTGGAGGCAGAAAATATTTCTATCACAGATACAAACGGAAATGTTTATGATTCTATTGCTTCAGCAGATGATGATATGCTTGCAAAACTTGAAGAAAATGATCAGTACATGCAGGCAAAAGTTAAAACGCAGTTGGATAAATTAATTGGTAAAGGTAACTATGCCGTTACTGTCAGTACATATTTACGTCAAGCTCCAATGCAAAAAGATGCAATAGATTTTGATCCGACTAAAAAGACAGCTTTGACTGAACAAACTTTTTCAGAAGGATTGGGTGATCAAACCAGAGATTCTAATAAAGGACTTAGCGCAGTGAGTGTTTATCTGCCAAACGGATTGCCTGCCAACAATGCTGATTCTTCACAGAACAGAAGTTACTCAAGAACTGCAAGAGAAACACAATACGGTGTACCGAAAGTACAAACAAGTGAACTTGTAAAACCTGGAACAATTGAAGATATTTCAATTGCTGTTACTCTTGAAGAAAGTTCTATTCCTGCCAATATGACTCTTGAAGAGTTAAAAATACTTGTTGCTAAAGCTGCCTCACCAAAAGCAAAACCAGAAAATGTTGAAATAGCATTCTCTGATTCTGTCGATCCATTCTTGGCAGGTGATAAGCCAGAATCTTTACCTAAACCGGATTCTACAGGTAACCCGTGGTGGATAGCTATAGCAATGCTGCTGGTAGGATTGGGTGTTGGCTTGAAATTCTTGTCTGATAGGGTCAAAGCTGCTCAAGAAAGACAAATAGCAGAAATACAAATGCTAAGAGAAAAATCTCAAGATCAAGAAAAACAGATTCGAGATGTTAATTTAAAAGCAGCAGAACTTATTGAAAAACAGACACAACTTGCTCAAGGTATGCTTGAACAAAAACAACAAGCACAAACTCTACCGGAGTTGAATTCAACATTGTCTGAACTTGCAGATGAAATGACAGGTTTGGATGATGATGATTTGGCTGAACATGTCAAAAGTTGGATAGAAAAAAGTTAGATTTTAATTTTGATATTTTGATTAAAAGTAAAATATTAAAAAAACATAAATAAAAAAGGGGAGAAACCATTGCCAATAGAAGGATTTGATTATAAAGCATTTGCAAAAAATTTGTCGGACCAAGTAGGTCCTGCTTTGCCTCATGATATTCCTGATCCTGATAAACAATATATTATAAATATTGTTTTTAATTTTTGTTATATGGCCGGTGAAGCTATAGCAAATGATACGACTATAAACTTTAATGCTGAACAGGCCAGTATAGTTACTCAATTTATTGGTGAATGGGCTTTTCACAAGTCTATTGATATTATAAGAAGCAATATTGATCCTCAATTTAGAGATGCAATTATGCAAAAAATTGCATTCACTGTGTTTGAGATAGCTAAAACTGCTATTATAAAACAGTTGCCGCAGGCTGATATGATTGCGGTTGTTGAGCACCATGTAAAAAAAGCTTACACAGAAGCATTGGATGAACTTAAAGCCAAGGGTGTTTTGAATGAAGAGCAAGTTAAAGAAGCATTGAGTCATTCAAATATTGATGAAATGGCACAAGCACAAGCTCAAGAGCAAATGGCTCAAGAAGGAAATGATAATTTGCCTGCTGCTAATGCAGCCAATGCTGGATATATTCAACAAACTAATGATACAAAAATTTTAAAGTTGGCAACTTTTGCTATCGTTTTAAAACATCTTTCTGTTGATAAAAGACAAGGTTTGTTGAACAAATTTTCTCCTGAAGATGCAGCTATTCTTACTGATTATGCGGCTATGGATGATTTGGAAAACAAACTTGACAGAGGTTTGGTTGTAAAATGTTTAAATGAAATAAAAAAGACATTGCCTGAACCTAGAAAAATAAGTTCTGAAAAAATTTATAAAAGATTATATAAAATTGTAAAAAATTCGGATATTTCAAAAATATCTAATATGATGATAAAGGAAAGAAAAGTTGTTAAAAACTTTGTTTTGTCGGCTTCCGGTCAATGCGAAGAAGTTAATATTCCACCCAGAGTAGCTGATATTGTGTGTAATTATATAGAAGAAAAGCTTACAAAATAAATTAAAACAGACAATCACGGATGATAATAAAAAGACATAATCAAAAAAAACTTAATATACAAAAAAATATTGCTCTTTCTCAAAACGAGAATGAACAAAATTTTGATACAAATACGCAAGAGATTAAGAAAGTTTCTGAAGCTGAAATTAAAGAAGAAGCTAAAGATGATGTATCAGATATTTTTGCAGGTTTTAATTTTGATGAAATAGACTTTAATCAACGTGCAGAAAGAAGAAGAGGTGACAGACGAAGAGGGTATCGTAGGATAGACGACAGAAATCTTATCTCCCGTGCTCAGCAAGAAGCTATAATGATAAAGGAACAGGCCTCTAAGGAAGGCTTTGAAAAAGGGATAGAAGATGCTCAAGATTCAATTGAGGATTTGAAAGAGTCTATTCAAGAATTTTTTGAATATAAAGATGCGCTTTATGAAAAAATATCAGGTGATATTTTGGATATTTCTATAAAAGTTGCAGAAAAAATAATCAAAAAAGAGGTAGAGACTGATAAAAGCGTCTTGGATTCTATAGTTCATGATGCGCTGAAAACTCTTGCCAAAGATGAAAATAAAATTATATTAAAAGTTAACCCGACAGATGTTGAATATACAAAAGAAATTGTTCCTGATATTTTGTCTTCAGGACAATTTGAGGCTAAAATCTATGTAACGGGTGATAGAGAAGTTGATGAAGGTTCTACAATTATTGAAACTTCAAACGGTATTATTGATGCAAGTATAGGTACACAACTGGAATTGATAAAGGAAGCATTTAAACAAATCTGATGGCAAACGCACAAGGTTCAAATTCAATAAGTGAAGTAGCATTAGCGGCATTTGTTGTGGCGCTGATACTTATCTTGCTTATCGAAGTACCTAATTGGGTTATTAACTTTTCAATTTCTTTAAATATTACCTTGGGTATTGTTTTGTTAATGATATCTTTGTATATTCAAAAGCCATTAGAACTTGCTGCTTTTCCATCTATTATTCTTATCGGTACAATGTTTAGACTTGTTTTGGGTATTGCTTCAACGAGGTTAATTCTTGCAAAAGGTGAAGCCGGAGAAGTTATCCATGCATTCGGTACATTTGTAACCGGTGGTAATATGGTTGTAGGTGGTGTAATTTTTATAATCATTACTATTGTTCAGTTTATGGTTATCACAAAAGGTGCTGAACGTATTGCCGAAGTTTCGGCAAGGTTTGCATTGGATGCTATGCCGGGTAAACAAATGACAATTGATGCTGACTTTAACGCTGGTTTAATTTCACCGGAAGAAGCCGTAAGAAGACGTGAAGATCTGCAAAGAGAATCTGCATTGTTCGGTTCAATGGATGGTGCTATGAAGTTTGTAAAAGGTGATACGATGGCAGGGATTATCATCGTAATCATAAATATTATAGGTGGTTTGTTAATTGGTGTTTTGCAACAAGGTATGCCTCTTGGTGATGCTGTTTCAAAATATACTGTTTTAACAATTGGTGACGGTTTATCTTCGCAGGTTCCTTCTCTTTTAATGGCAGTTTCTGCAGGTATCGTAATGACCCGTGCATCTGCAGC
>CALUSQ010000002.1 GCA_944323475.1 Candidatus Gastranaerophilales bacterium | reverse complement strand
AATATTTATTCTTTTACTACCCTTGCATGGAAACCAAGTGAATTGATTTCTCTTGAGACAGCTTCAGCTTTATTCGGACTTGCGTATGAACCTGCTTGTAGAACATAACTGCCATTTACTTCTTTAACAAATGGGCTGACTGATGTTGATGTACTCATTAATTTGTTTTGTGCTTGAATTGCTTGCTCAATTGTTGGATAAGAACCTACATAGACTTTAGACATTTTGGGTGGTTCTGCCTGTTGTACAGTTGGGGTTGGTGGGGTAACATTTGAGTTGTGTTGTGGACCAACATATTCAATTGGTTTTAGTTCATGAGCTTTGTTGGTTGATTTTTCAACATCTTCTGCTATTTCTTCTGGTGTTTTTACTCTATCTGTTTGATATGTAACATCAGAGTTTTGTTGTCCATCTTCTCTTTTGGCTGCGCCGGGCATATTATCTTCTAATTGTATCCATCTTAGTCTGTCGTCAATAGCTTTTTTTACATCACTGTCGGTATTTTCTTCAACAGTTTGCTGTTCATCACTTTCTCCGCCAATTTCAACGTCAACATTTGGTGAAAAACTTTTTATAAAATATGTAATAACTATCAGAGAAACAAGAAATGTGACTATAAATAGTGCTGCAGTTTGCTTAACTTTTTTGTCTTTTGATGTCATTATTTATACTCCCCTAACTTTACAAGTAGCTTCCAAAATTTCTGTATTTTCTTCAATATACCGTCTCATTACATTTTTAGCAAATTCTTCAATATCTGTAATTCCTAAATCTGTTGTCAATCCACAAGCATTCACAGGTGCACCTGTTGGATCTATATTGAGTCCTGTATGTATGAGACCTGAGTTTATTGATTTGGTCGCAATTGATACAGATAATTTCTTATCTTTTCCATCAATATTTACAAATATATCGTCACCGCTTCTTCTGATTTGAAATTTATCACCAAGTAATTTTCTTAGTTCTTCTATAATTATACATATTAAAAATCTTTGTCTTAATACGCATTCTGATAGGCTTATACCGAATTGTTCTATAATAAAGCTGACCATTTTTTTGCTATATATTGGTGAATTTGATATTACATCTTCGATGTCTACCATCTCTGTGATTTTTACATCCATTTCTCCAATGAAAGAAACAATTGCATCGCCAAGGATATGAAAATTTTTATAAATCCAATGAGGTGCCAATTGGCTTCCAATATATTTTATTTCTTTATCTATAAAAAGTGATTTCATTATTTATCCCCTAGCCAAATAAGTCTTTTATTAATTCATACTGTTTTGTACTTTCTAAAGCTCTTTTTAATCTGTTGCACGATTCACATTTTCCACAATGCTTTTCTGTGTTGCAATAACAGCTGTTTATTAGTTCAAGTGGTACATTTAACTTTACAGCAGTTTCTACAATTTCATTTTTATCTAAATTTATTAAAGGTGCAAGTACTTTTACTTTTGTATTTACAGAAGTTTTTAATACTTTATTCATATCATTTATAAATTCCTTGGAGTTATCAGAAAATGTTTGTGCTTCTCTTTTTTGCTCCTATGACAATATAATCATATGTATATGCATCACAAAATGCTGCTGCAATATTTATAAAAAGCCCATTTCTGTTTGGAACCCATACATTTTTCATGCTATTTTGAGCTATTTCATTATTTTCAAGATTTTCTTTACTTATTTCAGGTATTTTGTTTTTTGATACAAGGGATGTATGTGTAATTTTTTTTAACCAGTCTAATTTAATACATTTATGTGGAATATTGTAAAATTTTGCAATTTTTGCAGATGCTTTTTTTTCTTTTTCAAACGCTTTTTGCCCATAATCAAATGTAAGTGCCAATACAAAATTTATATTTTTTTCTTTTGCTGCTGCTATTGAAACTATAGAATCTAATCCTCCTGAAAGAAGGATAATTGCTTGTTTGTTATTCATTATTTTCTCTTTCTTCATCAAGAATATTTTGAGCTTCTTCTTTACAAATATTTGAATATAAAGAATTTTGTAATATATCTTTTAAAATTTCTTCTCCTTGCATATTATAAAGGGCAATTACTGCATTTCTTTGAACTTCTTCATCTTCATCTTTTAGCATATTTTTTATCAGGTTAGCTGCTTCTTCTGTTTCATAATCCATAAGAGCTTCTATTGTATTTATTCTAACTTGTGGATTCTCGTCCATAAGTGAATTCTTTAATGCTTTAAACACCCTGTTATCTCTGTTTGGATTAAGTTTGCAAATTGCTTCGACTACTTTTTCTTTTAAATAAGAGAATTTGTCCATTATTCCATTTTGGGTTTCTAAAACGCTAACAAGAGAATCTACTGCTCTGATATCTCCAATCAATCCCAAGGCTACCGCTGCTGATTCCCTTATATAAACAGACTTTTCATTTTCGTCTGACACGACATCCATAAGTGTTGCTACTGCATATTTATCGCCCAATCTGCCTAATGCATCGGCACAGCTTAGTCTGACTTTATAGTTTTCATTTTTGTCATTTAAACAATACATCAATACTTGAACAGAAGAATGATCTTTCAAATTTGATATAGCTTTTGCGCAAAGTGCTCTAACATTAGTGTATGCATCTTTGTTAAAATCAGCATTCGGTGTTCTGTCTTGCATTAAAAGAAGTTTTGTTAGTGGTTCAAGTGATGATGAATCTCTATATTTATCAACGTTTCGGACAAGCCAACACAATACTTCAGGATTGTATTCTATTTTTAAAAAATAATTAAAAATAGCAATTAATTCTATGTCTGTATATTTTTTCTTTATACTTTCTAAAAGGTCAATAACTTTTGTACTGTCAGAGTTTGTTGCTATCAGACAGTCAGATGCAATGATATTAAAATCCAATTGCTTGTTATCAGGCATGACCAACTTTTCTTTTTGTTAATTATGATATTTATAAATAAAAAACAAAATTATATCAACAATTGGATTCTATTTAAGCGGTTTGTAAAGGCTTAATTCACTATTTATTATAAAGGTTACTTCATCACCTGCTCTTATAACTGTAGGATGACCCATTTCTCTAATAGAGGTCGGTACTAATTGTAATGCTCCTTTTTTCCAGTCACCTGGGTAATGAGGCATTTTTGTATAATAAGCTACTTCTGCTAAATCTCCGCCTATTCGTGTTGAACCGTTTTTATATACGTATGCATCCAAAGCATATTCATTTTTGTCTGGTGTTATTACTTTATAAATTTTTATTTTCATTGAGGCATTTATGCCTTCAACAGGTGCAACAACTTCTTCGATTTCACCTAAATAAACTGAGTCTTTCGGTATTATATTTGATTCTCCAACAAATACATCTGCTGGATTAATAAAATATTCTACATCACCAACTTTAACAGTTGATGTTGATATATCTCTTTGGCTTATTCCTTTAAGGAATGAACCAGTTGCTAGTTTAATTGGTTTGTAGTTACGTAGCTGTGCTTCTGAATTAGCTTTCGAAGATGTTAAATGTAAGCATAAAGTTAATATAAATAGGGAAATTAATATTGCTGATAATTTTTTCATAATTTTATTTTAATTTATTTTCTGGATTTTTCAATGCTTTTTATATAAAATTAGGGCACGTGTACGATAGAATAGGAAGTGTATTTTATGCTAGATATTAAAATCATCAGAGAAAACCCCGAAAAAGTTAATGAACTTTTAAAAAGAAGAAATCCTGAACTAAGCATTGATGAAGTAATAGAAATTGATGTTGAAAGAAGAAAAGTTCAAACTCAAGCTGATGAGCTTAGAGCAAAAAGAAAATCAGAATCTCAAAAAATCGGAATGATGAAAAAAAATGGAGAAAATACTGATTCTATTCAAGAAGAAGTTAGAAATCTCGGTGATGATATTAAATCACTAGAGGAAAAAGAAATTGAATTAAATGAAAAACAAAAAAACTTGCTTTTGAGTATACCAAACATGCCTGATGAAAATACACCTATAGGTGCGGATGATTCAGCAAATGTTGTTAAAAAAGTTGTTGGAGAAGTTTTAAAGCCGTCTTTCGAACAAAAGCCTCATTGGGATTTAACAGTTGAAAAAGATCTTGTTGATTTTGAAAGAGGCGTAAAAATTTCTCAATCAAGATTTTATATTTATAAAGGAAAAGGTGCAAAACTAGAAAGAGCTATCATTAATTTCTTTTTAGATGTTCATACTTCAAAACATGGATATGAGGAAATTTTGCCTCCTGTTTTAGTAAATGGTGCTGCAATGACTGGAACAGGACAGCTTCCTAAATTTAAAGAAGATATGTACAAATGTGTTGATGAAGATTTGTACCTTATTCCGACAGCAGAAGTTCCTGTTACAAATATATATTGCAATGAAATTCTTTCCGAAGATGATTTGCCTAAATGTATGACAGCATATACACCTTGTTTTAGACGAGAAGCTGGCTCTGCAGGTAAAGATACAAGAGGCTTGATACGTGTTCATCAGTTTAATAAAGTTGAGTTGGTCAAGTTGACAACTCCTGAGCAAGCTCCTGAAGAACATGAAAAACTTACACGTGATGCAGAAGAAATGTTGGAAATGCTTAATCTTCCTTATAGAAGAGTTGAATTGAGTTCTGGTGATATAGGTTTTTCGGCAAGAAAATGTTATGACCTTGAAGTTTGGATGCCTTCTTATAATGATTACAAAGAAATTTCAAGCTGTTCTGTTTTTGGTGATTTCCAAGCTCGTAGAGCAGGTCTGAAATACAGAAGCAAAGAAACAGGAAAAGTTAATTATTGCTACACTATGAATGGATCAGGTCTGGCTGTAGGTAGAACATTTGCTGCAATAGTTGAAAACTTTCAGCAGGAAGACGGTACTATCCTTATTCCTGAAGTACTTCAAAAATATACTGGTTTTGACAAAATATAAGTTAGGATTTTATTGTGGCAAAAAAAGGTTATTTTATTACTTTTGAAGGTGCTGATGGCTGCGGTAAAACTACTCAGTCCAAACTTGTACAAAAATATCTCGAAGATAGAGGATACAATACTGTTTGGACTAGAGAACCTGGCTCAATCGGTTTAGGTCAAAAAATAAGAGAGTTACTGCTTCATTATGATGGTGATGTCGCTCCAAGATGTGAAGCTTTTCTTTTTCTTGCTGATCGTTCTCAAAATATTGAAAATTTAGTTAAACCTGCTATACAACAGGGGAAAATTGTTATATGTGACAGGCATACTGATTCTACAATTGCTTATCAAGGCTATGGCAGAGGAGAAAATATAGAACAACTTGAATATCTTAATAATTTGGCTACAGGAGGAATGAAACCTGATTTAACTTTTGTTTTTGATGTTTCTACAGATATTGCTATGACACGTGTTGGCAAAGAAAAAGATAGAATGGAGTCTGCAGGTATTGAGTTTCATAAAAAAGTTAGAAATGGTTATTTAGAAATTGCAAAACAAGAAACAGATAGGGTTAAAGTTATTAATGCGAACAATTCTATAGAACAAGTGTTTGAAGATACTAAAAGAATTTTAGATGAATTTTTAAATTAATAAGAAAAATATTTGTCAAAATCTACATCATCAAAGCTGCAAAGTAACAAATAAATTTCGTCTTCCTCATCCATTCTTTGAAAATTATATTCATTGAATTTCCAAATTTTTGGGTTTATTCCTTTTACTTGAACTATACCTTTATCAAAAAGTATTTTTAGTTTTTTCTTAACTGTATCGATAGGCATATTGAGATGACGACTCAACTCGACAGCAGTTATGCCATCTTCGTTTGAACATTTTTCTGGAGTAAGGAACATAAGTTCAAGACCTACTTCTTTTAACTCTTTATCTTCTGTATCAATCGCCTGCATATCCATAATTTCATACTACGTTAATATACGCCTAATATCTTCATACACATGCTGTATATCGACAAGTTTTTATTAAACTTTAATCTTCTTTTCATGTCCCGTCTCACAGTACGAGTTTCGCTTAGCTCCACTCTAGCCAAAATTCGCTTCTTGAATTATTGGCAGTTCGACGGGAGTAACGTCCCGTCTCACAGTACGAGTTACGCTTCGCTCCACTCTAGCCAAAATTCGCAAAAAAAAAGCTCTAATTTAACATTAGAGCAATACTTTTAATAGGAAGGGAAGGTTAGGAAGTGTTAGGTAGGTAGTGTTAGTGTGAAAGTCTCGTCTTATTTAATATCTTGATTAAAATCTTTTTTGTTTATTTAATGCTTACATATATATAAAGTATATACTAACTTCAAAATTGCAGACATGAGTATATACTGTTACATTTCTTTACAAAATTCTAATTTTATTTTATATTTTTATTTTGTTAAGTTATGTTAATAAAGTATATATACTACACTTAAAATTATTTTCTTAATATACTTAGCTTTGGTGATGTTTGATAAAATTTTTGTAATGAATTTGTATATATTCAAAAAATTTTTTATACTAAACTAGCAAAAAAAATTTTATTCATGTTTTAAAGCATGATGAAACACGAAAAATAGGCAGTAGCCTGGAGAGATATTTATGACAGATTTGAATAATAAACTTAATTTAAACAATATGAGAGCAGCTTCTTATCCACATTCTTTTAAAAGTGATGAAGATATAAAGCCTAAATCTCAGAATGAAACTAATATTCAAAAAGTTGACTTAGATGCTTCAAAAGCTGCAGAAAGTTATGGTAGAGCATTAATCAAACAGTCCGATAAGTTAGAAAGTCCTGAAACTGTAGAGACTGTAAAGAATGCTGTTGATGCTTTTCTCAATAATCCTAATCTTATTGCAGCAGGAGTAAAGGCATCTGATGATGCATATGATTTATTACAGGCTCAAGGAACTACTGATGCATATGAAAAAGCTTGTTGTGGAGCTTGTGAGGCTGTAGAGAATAAAGCATAGAGTATTAAATATTAGTTACAATAAGCTCTTTTTTCACTGTTATAGTATAATTTCCATATGGAAACGTTGTCATTTGATAATATTGCAATAATTTATAATGAGGATGTAAAATCCTCTTTAGAAGTTGCAAAATCAGTTGAAAAACAGATTTGTGCTAAAGGTTTAAATGCCCAAACTGTATCTTCTTCTTTATTTGATAAAAATGCAACATTTGTAGTAACTGTCGGTGGTGATGGTACTTTATTGAGAGCTGCCAGATTTTATGCACCAATTAATGTTCCTATTTTTGGTTTAAATTTAGGACGATTAGGATTTCTTGCACAAGCTAATTTTGATGAAGTCGATTTTGCTTTTGACAAATTATTTAATAATGAATATCGTGTTGAAAACAGAATGATGTTGTCTGCTGTTGATAAAGATATTTTGGCTTTAAACGATATTGTTATCAAAGGTGATTCTTTTTCCAGAACATCAAAGCTTTTTCTTTCAATTAACGGTAAAGTTGTTTCTGATTATTTGGCAGATGGCATTATTATTTCAACTCCTACAGGTTCTACTGCCTATACTCTTTCTGCCGGTGGACCAGTTGTTTCTCCTGATTTAGAGGCAATTATTATTGTTCCGATTTGTCCTCATACTCTTACATCAAGACCTCTTGTTATACCTGCATTTGAACAAATTGAAATATCAAGTTGTAATACTTGTAATCGGTTAAAAATGTCTGCTGATGGTCAATATAGTGTTGAAGTTGACAAATCAGATCGGATTTTTATTAAAAAAAGTGATATATATGCTAAGCTGGTGATACTGGAAGATAAGGGCAATGAATTTTATTCTGTATTGAGAAAAAAACTTCAATGGGGAGTTGCACCGGAGTGCTAATATGATAAAGACACTAGAGATAAAAGATTTTATAATTATAGATGAGCTAAAACTTGAATTTGACGAAGGTTTTAATGTTATTACGGGCGAAACAGGTGCAGGAAAAAGTATTATTATTAATGCTATTGATTTGGCTTTTGGTGCAAGAGCAAGTAAAGATTTAATTAAGACTGGTAAATCTAGAGCACTGATTGAGTTAACTTTAAAACTTGATTCAAAGTTTCCAAATAGTTTTTTTGATGAAAACGGAATTGAACGTTTTGAAAATGAGCTTGTTTTGTCAAGAGAAATTTCTGAATCAGGTTCTCGATCCAGAATTAATGGTGTTCTTGTCACTCAAGATGTGATAAAGAATCTTAGAGAAATGGTTATTGATATACATAATCAGCATATGACCTATACTTACATTCAACCTAAATATCATATTTCATTGTTGGATAGTTATGGTGATGATGTACACCAATCTTTGTTGTATGAGTATAAAAATTTATATTCAAGCTATGTCGATATTTTAAGTAAATTAGAATTTGCTAAAAATGCTTCTCAACAATCTGAACAGCATGTGGATTTTTTAAAATTTCAAATTGATGAGATTGAAAGTGCCAAAATTGAAGATCCAAATGAAGATGTAAAATTGGCAGAAGAATTGACTGTGCTTTCCAATGTTGAAAAATTGAAAGAGCTTACTTATTCAAGCTATTGGACTTTATATGGTGATGATGCTTGTATACTTGATGCTATCGGTAAGGTAAAATCTAATTTGTCAAAAGCTGCAGAATTTGATTCAAATTTACAACAGTATGAATCAGATATAATAAATGCTCAAGAAACGCTAAGAGAAGTTTCTTCTTCTTTAAGAAATTATGCTGAGTCATTAGAACTTGACGAACAAAGACTTGATGAACTCCAGCAAAGAATCGATATTTTAGATAAGATTAAACGCAAGTATGGCTCTACGCTTCAAGATGTGTTAGATAATTTTACTAAATTACAAGAAGAGTATAATTCAATCGAATTTTCGCAAGATGAAGTTATTAGATTAGAAAATTTGCGTAATGAATTAGTTTCAAAACTTACAGTATCGGCTGAAAAATTGACTGATTCTAGAAAAAAATTGGCATTAATTCTTTCTGAATTACTTCAAAATGAATTGGAAAAGCTTGATATGCCAAAAGTACGCTTTGAGATTGAAATTAACCCTTGTGATTTTTCACAAAACGGAACAGACGTTGTAGAATTTTTAATTTCAACAAATATTTCAGAAGAGCCAAAACCACTTGCAAAAATAGCTTCTGGCGGTGAGATTTCACGTGTTATGCTGGCAATAAAATCAATTTTTGCTAACACTGATGGTATAAATACTATAATTTTTGATGAAATCGATACTGGTATTTCAGGTAATGCATCTCAAGCTGTTGCACAAGCAATCACAACACTTGCAAGATCTCATCAAATTATATCAATAACTCATCAGCCAATAATAGCCGCCAAGTCTGATAGACATTTTTATGTTGCAAAAACACAGGATGAATCTACAAAAGTTAAAGTTTATACTTTGGATGAAGCAAATAAAATTAAAGCAATAGCTGTTTTGGCTGCAGGTGAGGTTACTGAAGATTCTATGAACTTTGCAAAACAACTTATATATAATTAACATGCTTATACAATATATTGCTGAATATCTTGAATACTTACAAGCAGAACGGGGTTTAGCTCAAAATACTATAGATGCCTATAGACGTGATTTGACTTCTTTTTGTGAATTTTTGTATGATACGGAATCTATTGACGAATTTGATCTAATAAAACGTATGCATATTAATATTTATATTAAGGAATTGCATGATAAATCCTATACCCCAACAAGCGTTACTAGAAAAATTGCAGCAATCAGAGGTTGGTTCAGGTGGCTTAATGCAAATGAGATTATAAGTTCAGATCCTAGTCTCGGTGTTGAACTTCCAAAACTAACAAAAAAACTACCAAAAGTTATTAGTATTTCTGAAATTGAAAATATTATTCATAACAATTTGAACGAAACGGAATTAGTTATGATGGAACTTCTTTATGGTGCCGGTTTACGTGTATCTGAGCTTGTTAATTTAGAGTTAAATAATATAGATTTGAATTCCAGATATGTAAGATGCATTGGTAAAGGATCTAAAGAAAGAATTATTCCAATAGGTGAGAAGGCTAAAAAAGCTGTTAAATCATATTTGAAAATAAGAGAACTTATAACAAAAAAATATAAACTTGAAACAAAGCAGTTTTTGTTAAGAGAAAACGGTAATTTAATGACAAGACAAGATGTTTATGTTTTTATTAGAAAACAAGGTGAACTGCTGAAAAAACATATTTCGCCACATACTCTGAGACATAGTTTTGCTACACATATGCTTGAGAATGGTGCAGATTTGAGAGTAGTTCAAGAGTTGTTAGGTCATAGTGATGTATCAACAACACAGTTATATACACATGTTAGTAAAAAAAGATTAAAAGAGGTATATTTTTCAATAAACGGATAAAAGTATGAATCTAGAAAATATTTATTTTAATACAAATAAAACTCCTGTAATATCATACGAGGTTTTTCCTCCAAAGAATGATATTGATGGGCAAAAATTAAATCATCTTTTTTCTGAACTTAAAAAATTGTGTATTTTTAAGCCTTCTTTGATTTCAGTTACTTACGGTGCTGGTGGTTCAAATCAAAATCAATCGCTTGAAATTATTAAACGTATAAAAGATGAATTATTGGTAAATCCTATGCCGCATTTTACTTGCGTTTCTACCGATGAGAAAAATATTAAAAATTATCTTGAATCAATTAGCAAAATTAATGTTGAAAATATTTTGGCACTCCGCGGTGATATACCGGAAGACGGCAATGTATGCAAAGATTTTGAACATGCAAGTGATCTTATAAAATATATTAAACAAAAAACAGATTTGTCTATTGCTGCTGCAGGTTATCCGGAAGGGCATAGAGAAGCTGTTTCCTTTAAAAAAGATATTGAATATCTCAAACTTAAAGCAGATTTTGGGACAAAAGTTGTTTATACCCAATTGTTTTTTAACAATGTTCATTATTTTAATTTTGTGGATGAATGTAATAAATCTGGAATAAATATACCGATAATACCAGGAATATTACCTGTAACTAATTTTAAGCAATTAGAAAAGATGGCAACTCTTTGCAAGGTTGAGATTCCCGCAAAAATGCTTGAAATTTTAGAAAAACATAAAGATGACAGTGATTATATAGAAAAATATGGTATTGAATTTTCTATAAAACAGTGTGATGAGTTAGTTCAAAAAAATGTAAAAGGCTTACATTTTTATACTTTAAATAAATCTAATGCTGTTTCACAAATTTTATCAGAATTAATGTAGAGGGTAAAAATGAAACTTATATCAGAGAATCTTCATATTATATCAAAAGCTACAAAAGAAGCTGTTTTAAATCGTGATGAGAAATATATTAAAAATCTTTTAGAAAGACAAATTGCTACAAAACCGGATTGGATTGATTTGAATATAGGCCCAGCAAGAGGTGCATTTTCAGGCTCTATGAAATGGCTTGTTGATATTGCATTAAATCTTACGGATATACCATTGTCTTTTGATTCAACTAATGCAGATGAAGTTGAAATAGGGCTAAAATCAGTTTCAAATTCTGATAAATGTATGATAAATAGCACAAATGCTGATTTTGAACGTTTGGACAGAGTTTCTGATTTAGCCTTAAAATATAATTGTTCAATGATTGCATTGACAATGAATTCTGAAACAGGTATACCAAAAGAAGCTGACAAAAGACTTGAACTTGCTTTTGAAATTAATGCTGTTACTGATGAGAAAGGTATTGATAATTCCAAAATATATTTTGACCCGCTTATTTTGCCGGTTTGTGTTGACCAGTCTCAAGCATTAGAGGCTTTGAATACTCTAAGAATGTTAAAAGAAAGTTTTGATCCACAAGTAATGACAACTATTGGTCTTTCAAATGTTTCTAACGGCTGCCCCAAAGAATTGAGACCTTTGATAAATAGAGTTTTTATGGTAATGGCCATGGGCTGCGGGCTTGATAGTGCAATTGTGGATTCTTTTGATAGTGAGCTTTTACGTATTAATAGTGTTATAGAAACAAAAATACCATCACAATCTTATGATTATGTTTATATTTCTCTTTATGATATGATGCAAAACTTTGAAGAACTTGATTCTGTTACTTATGATAAAAACGATATAGAACAAAGACGTATAATCAAAACAGCAGAAATTATTTTGAACAAAAAGATTTATTCTAATAGCTATTTGGATATTTAATTTATAAAAGAAAAACAGATTTGAAAGCTAATAATTCTTCATAAGATGCACCTGCTTCAGCAAGTTCTTCAGCTGTTATACCGAAAAGGCTTATTATATCTTTTGTTTCTTCTGAAAAATTATTGTCCTTTACATTTTGAATTATCAAAGAAATTGCTTCATCGCGAGAAAATGCTGAAGGCAAAGTGTCTATAGAGCATCCTTGCTTTGAATGGTTAATACAAGTATGAAAATTTCTTTTTTTTGCTTTTCCCATATTATTTTAAATATTCGTTTATTGCTTTTGCCGCTCTTTTACCTGCACCCATTGCATTTATAGCGTTAGATTCACCTGTGGGTGCTACATCACCGCCGGCATAAACTCCGGGTATAGATGTTTCACCTGTTTCCTCGTTTACTATTATGTATCCTCTGTCATTTGTCTGTAGGTCTAATCCTTCTTGTTGTGCAGAAGATTGAATAATTGGGTTAGGGCCTGTACCTAAAGCAACAATAACTGCATCAAGATTCATTGTTACAGATTCACCAGTCGGGACAGGTCTTCTTCTTCCTGATGCATCAGGTTCTCCCAATTCCATTACATCAAATTTCATTGCTTTTACATAACCTTCTTCACCAATAATCTCTGATGGTGCGTGTAAAAATTTAAAGATAACACCTTCTTCTTTTGCGTGTCTGATTTCTTCTAATCTGGCTGGTAATTCTTTTTCTGTTCTTCTATATGCAATATAAACTTCCTTGTATCCTACTCTCACAGCAGTTCTGGCTGCATCCATTGCAACATTGCCGCCACCAATTACTGCAACTTTTTCGCCAACTTTAAGTGGAGTTGGTGTTGATTCTTCATTTGCATGCATTAAATTTACACGTGTTAGAAATTCGTTTGCACTGTATACACCATTAAGATTTTCTCCTGGTATATGCATCATTTTGGGCAAACCTGCGCCTGAACATAAAAATATTGCATCAAAGCCTTCTTCTTTAAGTTGATTTATTGTAATTGATTTGCCGACAATTACATTCTTCTCAAACTTAACACCAATATTTTTTAGCCCTTCTAATTCTCTGTCAAGAACTGTTCTTGGAAGTCTAAAAGGGGGAATTCCATATCTTAATACACCGCCAAGTTCGTGTAATGCTTCAAATACTGTGACATCGTGTCCTGCTTTTCTGAGGTCTGCTGCTGCAGTAATGCCTGCGCAGCCAGAACCAACGATTGCAACTTTTTTATTTGTATTTTTTATTTCACCGACTTTTGCATTTGTTTTATCACCAACATATCTTTCCAATGCACCTATTGCAACAGGTTTTCCTTTGATTCCCAGTATACAGTTTCCTTCGCATTGTCTTTCTTGTGGACAAACTCTTCCGCACACAGAAGGGAGCATACTTGTTTCTCTAATTACATCTCCGGCTTTTTCGATATTTCCTTCTTTGATTGCTGCTATAAAATCCGGAATTTGTATGTTTACCGGACAGCCTTTTATGCATTTTGCATTTTTACAGTGTAAGCATCTTGATGCTTCAAGTGATGCTTGTTCATCTGTAAAATTATTTTCAACTGCTTCAAAATTAGTTTTTCTTATTTGTGGATCCTGTTCAACAGGATGCTGTCTTTCAACCTTTTCCATAACTACCTTTGTTCTCCATCTGGTATTTTACTCTATAGATTATAATATAAAAATTTATTTCTGATTATATATCTAAATACTTGTTAAATTCCCAAGGGGTAACTTGTTTTCGATATTCATTCCATTCTTTTCTCTTAGAACGTAGAAATTCTTCAAAAATATAGTCACCAAGAGCTGCTTTGGCTACATAGCTTTTTTCCATTTCTTCTAATGATGTAAAAAGATTCCTTGGTAATGATTTTATTTTTCTTTGTTTTATTTCATTATTTGATAAAAGAAAAAGATTTTTTTCTATTGGTGATGGTGGGTCAATTTTGTTTCTTATTCCATCAATACAAGTTTGTAAAATTACTGCAAATGCAAGATAAGGATTCATTGCACTATCTGGAGATCGCAATTCCAGTCTTGTTGCATCTTCTCTCTTTGTTGGTATTCTTATCAATGCACTTCTTGTTACGACTGACCATACAATATAAATTGGTGCTTCATAGTCTTTAACCAGTCTTTTATAGCTGTTTATAGTTGGATTGAGTATTGCAGTTATTCCTTTTATATTTTTAAGTATTGAACCTATAGAGTATTTTGCTATATCAGAGAGTTGGTTTGTATCAGTTGGGTTAAAAAATGCATTTCCATTTTCATCAGAAAGAGAAATATTTAAATGCAGACCGGAACCGTTTTTTCCATAAAAAGGTTTAGGCATAAAGGTTGCTTTAAATCCAAAATATTCAGCAATGGTTTTTGTAATATATTTGAAGGTTATCAAGTTGTCTGCTGTTTTTAAAACATCATCATGTCCCAAATCAATTTCATGTTGAAATGGTGCTCCTTCGTGATGCAATGATTCTATTGCAAAACCCATTTTCTGAATAGAAATAAGCATTTCCATTAATGTATTGTCGTATATGCTATTTTGGTTGACATCGTAATAACCGGTTTTTTCTGAATTAGTTGAAATTAATTTTTTATTTTTATCTGTTTTAAGCAGAAAAAATTCTACTTCCGGTCCAACTTTCATTTTATACCCGTATGTTTGGGCATTTTTTATTATTCTTTTTAAATTTGAACGAGGACATCCTTCAAAAGGAGTTCCATCTGCATTTTTTATGTCACAAATAAATCTTGCTGTATTTGCTAATTTTGAAAATTCAAATGGAAACTGCAAGAAAGTTTCTTTATCTGGTGCAAGTCTTAAATCCATTGTTTCATTTTTACGGAATCCGCTAATTGATGAGCCGTCGAACATGATTTCATTATTTAATATTTCATCAATTTGGGCAGACGGCACTGATAGTGTTTTTATACATCCGTTTATATCTACAAATTGTAAGTGTATTGTTTTAATACCTTCAGACTTTATTATTTTTTTTATTTCTATATTCGATACCATGTTTCAATTATCTGTCACTTCTTTGTTATCGGTCAAGTAAACTTATTTCAGATTTTTGTAATGTTACTTAACAATTTATATATAATTTAGCAATAATCTTTCTATATTTTGTTTTATATACATGTAAAACAAAATTAGACTATACTATTAAAAGAGAGATTTGAGGGAAAAATGAGAGAAACTATTGATGATGTAAAGTATTCTTACTGCTATTTAGAAGATTTACAGGATAAGGACAATTTATTTGCACCAAAAATTTTACAGACACTTCCAAAAATTGGTTTAAATTTACCTAAAATTAATTTAGTACAAAATTTTGAATTAGCTTTTTGCTAAAATTATTATTTACATTTTGATTGATTTGTCTCTGACAAGTCAGGTAAAATTTTGTAGACAGGCTTAACCTTTATTGGATAATCAGGATTGTTGCTGTTAAGTATTTTTTCTAAATTTGAAATGGCATCACATTCTGTGCGTCCATAACCTATGAGTTTTTTTATTATGCAATTTGCTACAAATACATTTCTTTTGTTGCTTTTGTACACCAATGCCGGATATAGTATGGATGTGTTAAACATGATAAAACCTTATTTAAGTGTGCTGTAATTATCATGTCGGTTTTTTTTATTTTATTTTTAATTGCCATATAAAAATTACATTTATTAGTGTAGGAGTTCTCTTAATAATATTTAAAATTAATGTAAACCTTTTGTTATTGTGCTAAGATGTTATAGATATATTATGTGTGATTTAATCAGCATATAAAATAAATTTATTTGTGTGAGTTTTACAGAGAGTGTTGTATGAATTTAAAAAATAAATTTTTAACTGTAATATTATTTTTATTTTGTTCTGTTAATACTGTTTGGGCTATTGATATTCCTGATGCAATGAAAGATACAATGGCAAGAGAAACAGTTGGAATGCCAAGTCTTCTTAATCTTGTTGTTTCTATGGTGCTTGTTATTCTCTTGATTTATTTTACCGGTTGGGTGTATAGCAAGTTGAATATTGTTAATAGAAATAAATTAAAAAAAATGGCAGAAAATGACTTAGATTTTCATAGATTTAATGTTATTCAATCTATGCCATTGGGGCAGCAAAGACATTTATATACTATTGAAATGGCAGGAAAAATTCTTTTGATAGGCTCTACTCCTAGTCACGTTAGTCTTATAAAAGAATTTGATAAACCGGATATTGAAAAGGAATCGATTGTAGATTCATTAAATGATGATATTAATGATGCAAATGAGCAACTAAAAAAATCTGTTGATATTGATGCTTTGTACAAAAAGTATAAAAGTTAGCTGTTAGGAGTTTATGTGAGTAAAGAAGTTATTATTGGAAATAAAAAAATATCTGATAGTTCACCTTGTTTTATAATTGCCGAAATTGGCATAAATCATAATGGCTTTGTTGATTTGGCAAAAAAAATGATTGATGAAGCTGTTATGGCTGGTTGTGATGCTGTAAAATTCCAAAAAAGGACAGTTACAAAAGTTTATTCTCCTCAAGAACTTGATGTATACCGTCCTAATTATTATGGTAGTACAAATAGAGATTTAAAAAACGGTCTAGAGCTATCATATGAAGATTATCAAGAAATAGATAAATATTGTAAATCTAAGAAGATTATGTGGTTTGCATCTTGCTGGGATATTGATTCTGTTGATTTTATTGAACAGTTTGATGTTCCTTGTCATAAAATTGCATCAGCGCTTCTTACTGATGATGAATTGTTGTTGCATGTTAAAAAAACAGGCAAGCCAATATTGCTTTCGACAGGAATGAGTACTATGGATGAAATCAGACATGCTGTAAAACTTTTAGGGGAAGATAATCTTGTATTATTCCATTGTACATCTACATATCCTACTGATCATAATGAAATTAATTTGAAAGTTATTGAAACCTTCAAAAAAGAATTTTCTTGTCCTATCGGTTATAGTGGACATGAAAGAGGACTTTTACCTTCTATTCTTTCAGTTGAATTAGGTGCAGCTGCTGTAGAAAGACATATTACCGTTGATAGAACACTTTGGGGGTCTGATCAAGCTGCTAGTTTAGAACCTGAAGGTTTGAGAAGAATGGTGCGTGATATAAGAGAAGTAAAAAAAGTTTTGGGTGATGGTGTTAAAGTTGTTTATGACTCTGAAATCCCAGTAAAGAATAAATTGAGAAAATCGAAAAAGGCTTTTGTATAATGTATAGTACATTAAATCTTTCTTCTAAAATTAAAATGATAGTTTCAGATTTTGACGGTATATTTACTGACAACTCTGTTTTTATTTTAGATGAGAGTAAAAAGTTAAAAAAACTTAGTTTTAAAGATTTGATGGGAGTTTCTGTATGTGTGAAAAATGGGATTAAACTTGCAATTATATCAGGAGAATGTAGTCCTGAAATAGATTATATTGCAAGCAAATTCTCTATTGAAGACATTCATCAAGGTATAAGGAACAAATTGCCTGTTTTAGAGCAAATTAAAGATAAGTACTCTCTATCAAATGATGAGATTTTATACATTGGCGATGATATTAATGATATTGCTTGTCTTCAAAGTTTAAAGTATGCAATTACCGTATCTGAAGCAAATTATAAAGTTAAAGAAATTCCTCACGTCCAAATTACAAAAGCAAAAGCTGGAGATGGTGCTTTTAGGGAAGTTGTTGATAATTTGTTGGAGTTAAAACAACAAGAATAGTAAACATATGAAGAATAAATTTTTAAAATTTAAAGATAATATAAAAAGTCAAATTGCTAAGTTTGAAGATTACGTGAATGATTATACTAATATGTCTTCAACTCTTCAAATACCTAATGTTGCATATATGGACTGGGGTATTAAGCTAGCGGCAAATGGTAACTTAACAGATGCTATTGAAAAATTAAAAACCGCATCACTTATGTACGGGGAACATCCTAGTGTCTATACTAACTTGGGAATTGCATTGTTAAAACAAAAAGATTTTGAAGGGGCAATAAAAAATTTTAGAAAAGCCGTTAAGTTAGACAAGTTTAATTCCAAAGCTTATGCAATGTGGGCATCTGCTTTATCTGAAATAGGTGATTTGAAAGGTGCTGTTGAAATTTATAATTTGGCACAGAAATATGATCCGAGAGATCCCGATATATATTTAAATTGGGGTGTTTCTCTTGCAAAAGCTGGTAGAAAACAAGAAGCTGAAGAAAAGTTTAAAAAATCAGTAGCTTTAAATCCATTAAATCCAATAACGCCTTTTTTATGGGCGGTTGTACTTTTTGAACAAGAGAAATATAAAGAAGCTATAGACAAGTTTAATCATTGTCTTTTGTATTCTGAAAATCAATATGAAACTTTGTATTATCTGGCTTTGTCATATTTAAAAATGTCTGATTATGAATCAGCAAAAGTCTGTGCAAAACAAGCACTTGAGATAGATTCTTCAAAAGTGGATCCTTATATTATCCTTGCAGATTGTTATATGCATACTTGTAAACAAGATAAATGTCTTCAAATATTCAATGAAGCTGAAGAAAAAGCACAAACTAACGCGCAATTTTATACAAACTGGGGTATGGCCCTTCAAAAATATGGATATATTGATGAAGCTCGTGAAAAGCTTACAAAAGCATATACGATTGATTCTAATCACGAAATTATATTATTCAATCTAGGTGTTAATTATATGTTAGCAAATGAATGTACACAAGCAGAAGAGTATTTTTCAAGAGTACTTAAAATTAACCCTTTTCATCCGTCTGCACTTCTTAATATTGCAGCTTTGGCCTTTAATAGATTTGATTTTGATTATGCTTTAAAAATGTATAACGATGCTTTAAATGCTGACAAAAAGAATTATTCCATATATTTCAATATAGCAAATTGCTACTATAGAAAAAAAGATTTTGAGCAAGCTAAAAATTATTTTAAAAAGTGTATAGAATATTGCCCAAATCATGTTCAAGCATATCTAAATTATTCAAATCTTTTAATAGAATTAGGAGATTTTCAAGAGGCAAAAAGAAAAGCAAGAGCAGCATATCTTTTAGACAAGACTTCTGCATATACGAATTTTGCATATGGTGTAGTTCTTTTAAAGCTTGGTGAATTTTTTGAATCAGAAGAAAAATTTAGTAATGCAATAAAGATTGATATCAACTACAATCTTGCATATCTTGGTTTGTGCGAAGTATATATTAATCTAAAAAAATATGATTTAGCTTTGGAAAATTTGCAAATGGTATCTTCTCAAGCACAAAAAACTCGTGAATTTGATGAGCTTGAGTCGAGGGTATTTGATAAAATCGCAAATTCGCCTGAAAATGGTGAAGAAATTTCACAATATGTTTTAAATTGTGCATTAGAATATTGTAATAAATTTTTAGAGCTGTATAATAACGATAAGGTACTAGTCTTTAAAAACATATTATTGGATAAATTTAAACTCGAGGTTAATGAATAGTGGGTATAATTGTTCAAAAATTTGGCGGAACATCAGTAGCAGACACTGAAAAAATAAAAAATGTAGCTTCAGCTGTTATTAGAGAGAAAAACAATGGCAATGATGTTATTGTTGTAGTTTCTGCAATGGGACATACGACTGATTATCTTGTAAAAATGGCTAAAGAAATTAGTGATAAGCCAAATTCAAGAGAAATGGATATGTTGCTAGCTACTGGCGAACAGGTTTCAATCGCTCTTTTAACAATGGCAATTCATGCCCAAGGTTATGCTGCTGTTAGTATGAATGCAATGCAGGTTGGTATTATTACAGAGTGTGTGCATTCTAAAGCTAGAATTGTAGACATAAAGACAAACAAATTGAAAGAACATTTGAAAAAAGGTGAAATAATTGTTGTTGCAGGTTTTCAAGGTGTTACTCCAGATGGGGAAATTACCACTCTAGGCAGGGGCGGTTCAGATACTTCTGCGGTTGCAATTGCTGGAGCTTTGCATGCTGACAGATGTGATATTTATACTGATGTTGAAGGTGTCTATACTACTGATCCAAGAATTGTTCCGAAAGCTACAAAATTAAGCGAAATTTCATATGAGGAAATGCTCGAGTTAGCTCATGTTGGTGCAAATGTTTTGCATCCTCGTTCAGTTGAAACAGCAAAACAGTATCAAATTCCTCTTCGTGTTAGAAGCACATTTAAATTAGATGATTTAGGTACTTATATTATAGGAGTTGATGATATGGAAATATACAAACCAGTTGCAGGAGTTGCTTCTGACTTGTCCCAAATTAGAGTTGTTATTACAGAGGTTCCTGATAAACCAGGTAATGCTGCTCAAATTTTTGAAATGCTTTCATCTTCTGACATAAGTGTTGATATGATTATTCAATCTTACGGTAGAAGTGATGACACAAATGATATTGCTTTTACTGTAAGTGAAACGGATTTTGATAAAACTATGGAAATAGTTAAAGATATTATTAAAAAAATCAATGCTTCAGGTGTTTTAGTTGATGAAGATATTGCAAAAGTATCTATAGTAGGAGCTGGTATGGTTGATAGACCAGGTATTGCGGCTTCTATGTTTAAAGCTTTAGCTGAAAGCGGTATTAATATAAAAATGATATCAACCAGTGAAATTAAAATTAGTTGTTTGGTTGAAAAAGCTCAGTCAGATGCAGCAATAAAAGCTTTACACACAGCTTTCCATTTGGATTCAGACGAGACTGCTGTGGTAATGGGTGATTTGCCTAATGTATAATATTAAGCGCATTTTAAAATTAATTTAAAATGCGCTTAATATTTATTCACTTTTTTCTCAGAAATAGCAAATTTTTGAATTTTTCGGTATTGGGTAAGATATGCAAATGTTGATTGATAAACAACAAAACTCTAAAGATAAGATAATTAAACCTGATTTTTCAACTAAAACAGGCAGAGAATTTCTTGCTTTTTATTTGCAAACTAAGTTTAAACAAATTCTGCAATACGATAAAAAAACTGAAAAACCAATATTTAAAGAAATTAATCCTAATTTTATTTCAAAGTTTTCAAGGCGCTTAATTGAAAATCCTCAGAAAAAGTTTCTTATTGGTGTTACAGGTGAATCTGCTAGTGGAAAAACAACCATTTGTAAACAAATTAAGAAAACAAGTTCTGAGTTGCAATTTCCTTTAGAATTTTTGAGTATTGATAATTACTTTAATGATATATCTGATTTAATTAAAAAATATGGTTCTTTTGATGCACTTAGAGACAATGGCTATGATGTGGACTCCCCTGAAAGTTTTCAATTAGATCTTTTAAAGGAAGATTTAACAAAATTATCTAATGGTGAATCAATCAAAGCTCCAGAATATCTAATTAACGGTACAGGAGTAAGTGTTCCAAACTCTATACCTATTAGCTCTGAAAAATTCATTCTAGTCGAAGGGATGGCGGCAATGTATAAAGATATAAGAGATCTTTTCGACGTAAAAATATATATAGACATTGACCCTAAAATCCAGAAAAAGTGGTTTATGGCTCGTGCTGTAAAACGTAACCAAGACGCTGCTAACGCTGAGAAACATTGGAATTATGTTTGTGCTGCTGCTGAGAAATACATAAGGCCATCAATGCATGATGCTGATATTATTATAAATGGTGCTTCTTCTTTAGATTATTTTTCACAGATTATAGAATTTATTCATTCTGCTACTAATTGTTTTATATCTTAGTTTAATTATTTCTATATATTATTAGCTTTTAGACATTTATATTAAGTTTTGTTAAGTAAAATATACTTTTTATATAAAAAATAAGCAATTATTATTTAAAAATTTTTTTTATATAAGTACGAGAGATAATTAAGAGAAACAAGAGAAACAAGAGAAAACAGAGAGTAGAAAACCACAGGAGGAAACTTATGTCAAGAGTACTTATTTCAATGCCAGAAAAATTTTTAGATGAAATCGATCAAGTTGCAGAGACAGAAAATCGTTCAAGAAGTGAATTGATTAGAGAAGCATTGAGAACTTACATTCATAGAAACAGAGTAAGAGAAAACACATTGGCAGCTAAAAATGCAACAATTTTAGAAGCATTATTAGATTAAAAAAGCTTTGATTTAACAAATGGCTATGAGATTTGGGGAAATTTCATACATAAGTAAAACTAGATTAAACAAAATAGGCAATACTGGACTAATAGGGGAATAAGGAAATAGGTTTTATAAAAGCGGTTCATATTTGAACCGCTTTATTTTTTTGTTTATATATAATTATTGATTATTATTGATTATCTTGCAAGTTGTGGTTTGAAAGGATTTGTATTTGAAATATTGTTCATATTGCTAACAAATTGTTGATATTGATTCATATCATATCCCATTCCGTTGAATCCTGGTACTGATGGAATAGCTGTGTTGAATTGAGGATATTGAATATTTTGTTGGCTATTTACTTGAGCATTTGCTGTTTCAGTTGTTATTTGTGATTCTGCAATAACTTTTTCTGCAGCAGCTTTTGCTGCAAGTGCATCTTTGTTTTTAGGATCTTGAGCTAGAATTTCTTCGGCTTGTTGATATGCTTGTTGAGCTAATGCAACTTTACTTTGTGGGTCATTTTCAATTTGAGCTGTTGCTTGAGCCATTTGTTCTTTTTGTGCTTTTTCAAGTTCATTTGGACCAGT
This sequence comes from Candidatus Gastranaerophilales bacterium, assembly GCA_944323475.1. Taxonomy (GTDB): domain Bacteria; phylum Cyanobacteriota; class Vampirovibrionia; order Gastranaerophilales; family Gastranaerophilaceae; genus Limenecus. The sequence continues at coordinate 128,649 of CALUSQ010000002.1, read as the reverse complement.
AATAGCTTTTGCTGCTTTACCTACTACAGCAGAGCCAACGATACCACCGAGGAATCCACCGATAAATCCGCCGATTGCAGTACCTATACCAGGACAAATTGCTGTACCGATTGCAGCTCCTATTCCTTTGCCTAGTGCATCACCTGCTAACCAACCAGCTGCTCCTGCAACAACTTTTGTTCCTGATTTTGCTATTTGTTTAAAACCCGCACCAGCACCAAGTTGTTTGAATGTTGGAACTACTTGTGTTAATGTTTCAACACCACCATCAATTACTGCCATCCAACCTGCACCAGATTTACCCATTGCTTGTCCAAAGCCTGTTGTTCTTAATTTGTCATAGCCAGGAATTTTAGAAAGAATTTTTCCTACTTTGCTTCTTTTTGTTGCTGGTAATGAGATATTTTTTTGGAAGAAGTTTCCATATTCTTGTTTTACTCTATCCATACCAGCTTTTATGGCTTCGTTTCTTTGTGTATAAGGATATCTTTTATTAATATTTCTAATTGTTTCTTTTATATTCCAACCATTTGTGATTTTATCTCTTTTCTTTACTTGGAATTTTTCTCTTTCGATACCAATAAGACCATTGTTTTTTAATTGTGATAAGCCTTCAAACCCACCAAATATTGCTAAGAATGGCATTGTACCTTTTACAGCTTCACCAATTGTTGGATCAGTTGTAGCTGTGAGAGGTTGACCATTAACAAACTTAATCATATTTTCTACATCATTTTGATGCAAAATAGCATTGCCTGCTGCTGCTCTATAAAATGCTGCATTTTGATTATAACCTGATACACTGTTTACCATAATATTAATCTACCTTAAATCTAACCTACATATATAAAAACAATTTTTCTAAATTTATTTACTTTTTAGAAGAATTTTTGTAAACAAATCTTAATATTTTGTCAAAATCATGAAGTCAGGTGTTTTATAAGATTATTAATTCTATAGGATTTTTTTATGAATATTAATAATAATTTTAATAAAAAATATCTTTATCAAAATTATCTAAATTTTGGTCAAAGTTTAATGTCTAATAATATTTCAAAGGCAGAAAATTCTAACGGAGAATTTAGGCAAAAAACATTGTTGGCTAACGATTTCCATGGACATTTAAAAGCTTTTCGTCAATTTAAGACTGTTTCTGATAGCTTTAAAGCAGAAAATCCTAATGGTGATGTTATTATGTCCGGTGATGATTGGGTAGGAGCTTATGAGCCCAAAAATATTGCTATTGTTAAAATGATGAATCTTTTAAACTTAACAGCTGCTACATTAGGTAATCATAATTTTGACAATGGTGGCGCAGTTGGTGTCTCTAAAATGCTTGATTTTGCTAAGTTTAAGACATTGGCATTAAATTTAATTCCTAAAAATAATAATGCTGCTTCTTATTCATTAAAGGATGATATTGATGCTGGGCGTTTAGCTTCTTCTATGGTTGTTGACAATAATGGAACTAAAGTTGGATATATTGGTTTAATTCCATCTGATTTGTTCTCAAGAATAAGCACGCAGACTAAAGAAGGCTGTAAAGACATAAAGGTCCTTAATTTAGAAGAAACTAAAAAAGCTGTTCAACAAGAAGTTAATAAATTAGAAGCACAAGGTGTCAAAATAATAAAACTTGTTTCTCATATGGGTCAAGATGCTTCTGTAGAAATTGCTCAAAGTGTTAGTGGTATTGATGTAATTCATGATGCGCATTCACATCATAAATTGGATGGTTTGGTTGAAGGTAAAAACCTATTTAAATCACCGAGAGGTGAATGGGTTATTATTACTCAAGCTGGCAAGAACGGACATTCTTATGGTGAACTTGATGTTGTATATGATAAAGATGGTCGTATAATTAAAGCCAAAAATGAAGTTAAACCACTTGATACTGTTTCAGAAAACATGTTGGTAAAACTTGTAGAAGATATGTCTATAGGTACTCCGGAAAAGATCGGCACTATAGCTGTTCCTGTAAAATCAAAACCAGAAACTGTTTTGGAAGAAAGCCCTTTGAGTTCTTTTTTGAGTGATGCTTACTTAAAATATTCAAATGCTGATTTGGTTTTGAATAACATGGGCGGTATTCGTGCAAGTTTGCCAGCAGGAGATGTAACAGACAGAGCAATAATGGATTTGATGCCATTTTTTAATGATGTACATGTCTACAAACTAAGTGAAAAAGACATTGTAACTGCATTAAATGGTGCTATTGCTGCGACACGTAAATATCATAGAACAGGTGCGTTACAAGTTGCTGGATTGAGATATACTATTGGAAGTGATGATAAAGTTAAAGATATTACTCTTTTAAAACGTGATGGTACTCAAGTTAAATTGGATGCACAAAATCCAAGTGACAATAAATTTTTCAAAGTTGCTTATAATACTTTTGTTGCAAGCGGCTCAGAAGGTCTTGAAGTATTAAATGCCCCTGAAAAATGTCTATACAAATGTGATAGAACAGAAACTCAGATGTTTATTGATTATATAAAATCTTTTGACAATAAACCTATAACTATTGCAGAAGATGGTAGAATACAAAAAGTTCAGTAATTAATCTTTAAAGTTATCAGGTATATTGTCTAAAAAGCTTGCAGGTTCTAATCCTGCCGGTTTATTTTGTTGCATTGGTCTGGATTCTATAATAATTTTTTGTTGTTTGTTATTGATTTCTTGTGATGTGGTTTTTTGAACATTATTTTTATTTTGTGGTAGTACTTTTTCAATAGCCTCTTTTGCTTTTTCTGTTAGAGCTTTTTGTTTTGTACCTATAGGGTTTACCCAAGTAAAAGATTTTACTGATTTAACACTTTTGGCATCACCTATTATCAAAACTCTGAAGTTCTTTGTTTGATATCTGAGATTTGGTGTTAATTCCGGTATTTTTGATATGTCTATTTCCGGGAGTTCAGAGTTACAGAAATTAAATAGACTTGCTATGGTTTGTCCGTATTTTGTATGTTCATCAAGAAAGTCTTTTATTGTCATAGAACCTAATAATCCTAATGAGCTTGATACTTCTGAAGATACTTTTCCAAGAATTTGTAAATCAGCTTCACTTGTTAGCGGGTTTAGGTTTCCTGTGATATACATACTCATTTGTGGACCGGAAGTAATTAGCGGATTTAAATATACATAACCGTTATTAAATTTTAGCATTCCTTTTAGGTATGTAAATCTTCCTGTATCTTTTGGACTTATTGCTTGTTTTGCACTGTTCAAACTTGCGTAAATTAGTCTTTGTGATAGTAAGTTTTGTGCATATAGAAAATGTTCAAATCTGCCGAGTTGACCAAGATGCCCTTGTTGAATCAACACATCTGCTCTGCCTTTCAATGTTTTTGTTTGTTGCTCAGGTGTATTACCAAACATTATTATATCTGCATCAAAATTAAGTCTGCCTGATATTTGTTGTTCTTGTGGCATAAAGTCTTTTGCTGCTGCTTCTGCATTCATACCTCTGCCTTGGATTTGAGCGTGTATGGATGAATATGGAATATTGTATGTTACTTTTCCTGCGGCTTTCCCTCCGTAGGCATTTGCATATAAATTTTTAAAATAGAGAATATTGGGTTTTGAACATAAATCTGATGTTACGTTTTCTGCTTTTAGAACACCATTTTTAAATGTTTTAATATTTATTTTTCCTGATATTATTGTATATGGAAAATCTACTCCGGGCGCGTATTTTGATTGTCCTAAAATTTGTAATAACGGCATAAGATATTCCATATCTGCATATCCGATATCAATTTTTAAATTATTAATTCTATTTGTTTTTAGAAAGTCTTGGGGGATGTTTACTTCCGCATTAACGAGTGTATTTCTTAATTTTATACTATTAATTTGTGTTGTTATGCTATTTTGCGACATATTGATTATTGCATTTTGTATTTTTATAAAATACAGCGGTATATCTATATTTGTTGCATTTATTATTCCTGTTATTATTGGTTTTTCTATGTTTCCATTTATTGTTAAATCTGTATTGATATCTGCTTTTGAATCATTTATTTGCGGTATTGTAATATTTAATGGATTCAATGTCTGAAGTTTTATGTTTTCAAAATTTGGACTTTTTAAGTAATTGTTAATTTTACCTTTAAATGCTATAGATTTTTTTAATTTAAATGTATTTACATTATTTTTTAGATTGTTTAGATTTGGAGCATAATATAGGGATATGTCCAATGAATCTATATTGTTTTTATCAATTCTTATAATTGAATGTGTAAGTGTGTTTGTTGATGAATAGCTGTTAACAAAAACAGGTGTAATATAATTATTGTTGTTTGCAAGAAATTTCGCGTCAATGAATGTTTGATTTTGTTTTGATTTTATTTCTGTTTGAAATGGAATGTATCCTTTGTTATAAACAATTGTTCTATTTGAATATTGATTTATTATAGATTTGAGAAAATCTGTATTTATTGTTCCACTTGCATTAATAGTCGCTTCTGGAGTTGTGTTGTAGTTTTTTATATCTCCATGCAATGTCATATTGGCTTTGCCTGTAGTAAATTTTGCAGGTAATATTTTTATGTTTTTGTTGTCAAAATCTATGCTTGTATTTTCAGAAGTTAAAGTACTGTAAATGTTAGAAATATTTTGTAGAATAAAACTTGTTTTTTTGAGTTTTATATTCCCTTTCAGTTTTTGTTTTTCTATTGTTGTGTTTAGTATGATATTATTAATTGCAATTTTTGTTTTGCTGTTTATGTCGATAGCTGCAAAATTGGATATATTGCTGTTGATTTGTGGTGATGCATTTGCTAATTTACCTTTAATTTTCCCTAAAAAAGATAGTTTCCCAGACATTATAGCAATATTTTTAGGAAGTCCTATTGTTGGAAATGCTTTTATAATATTTTTTAAATCTAAATTATTAGCTGAGATTTCAATATCTCCTGTCGCATCAGGACAAACAGTGCCGGTTATTTTTACAGGTTGAGAGTTTATTAATAAATTAGATTGTTTGATTTTTATTGAATTGTTTGAAAAGTCTATTAGTGCATTTATGTCTGAAAAGACCAATGGTACTTTTTTGTGTGATATTTGGGCATTCTCTATTTTTAATGATCCATTAGATTTTAATTTTTTGAAATCGCTTTTTATTGAAAAATCAGCACTAATTGAGCCTTTGGCATTAAATTCTATTATGTTGTTCTTTATTTTCAATAAATCTAAGACTGATGACGACAATTTTTGTAAATTTGTAATATCTGCTTTTGGACAATTACATTCCATTTCAATTTCATAAGGTTTTTTGACTTTTATTATTGCTTTTATATTTGTTAATTCATCGATGTTTGTATAAAACTTTGATGTTATAAATGCAAAACCTTTATCTGTTTTTATATGAAAATAACTAGGAGGAAGCTTTGTATTACCTAATTCAATTGAGAAATTATCAATATTTGTTTCTCCACTTACATAGTCAAATTGATTGTTTTTTGTATGTATTTTTAAATCTGATTTTAAATCAGCATAAAAGTTTTGTTTATAAAAATTGTTGAAAGGTATGTCAAATAGTTTTGTGTTTACTTCATCAAATATTGATTTTGGTATAGCTAATTTTAGTGTGTATGTTACGTATTTTTTGTCAAAGCAGTAAAATTCTCCATTAGAACTTAATGACAGATATCTATAATCCAGATTTTGAATAAGTTTAAAATCTTTTCCTTTTATTTTAAATTTTTGTCCGCTTTCTTCATCTTTTATTTTTATAATGTAATTGGCAATATCTATTTTGGGAGTATTTTTTGAAAGTGTAAATGTTTTATCTTTATTTTTTATATTTTTTTCAATATATGCTTGTATAGATGTTTGGTTATCTTTCAATAATTTTGTTGAGAATTGAAATTTATCGGCTTTTATTTTGTTAATTTTAATTTCTTTTTTTAACAAATACAGTGATGAAACGTTAAATTCACCTTTATTTATGCTTAAAATCTGTTTTTTGTCTGGATAAAATAGATTTATTTCATCAGCTTTTATTGTAATTTCTAATTTTGGTGAAACATTAATTTTATAATTTTTTATTATTAAGACTAATCCTGTTTGGTTTTTTACTGTTTCTGTTATTTTTTGTGAGTAGTCATTTCTATTTAACAGAAATGGCAATAAAAGATATATCGCAATGTATGTTAATAAAACAATTACCAAAATTGATAAGAAAAATTTCTTTAAAAATACAAAAATATTTTTATATGAGAATTTCATAATATTTTGCAACCCAAATCCTATGTTAATTATATTATATTTTATATAGTGTGTCATTATTATGATATATTATTCATAAAATCATGATATTTGAGTTGGTGTTATGAATTGTTATTCAAATAAAATAAATATAGAAAACGCAGACAAGTTGAAGAAGTTTTTTGAAGAAGACGGGGCAGTTTTAGTTCCAGTACAAAATGCGTTGTGGCGGTATAAAAAATCTGATTATTCTGCTACTTTGTACAATACCGGTAAACTTCTTGTACAAGGTGCAAGTATAGATTCTCTAGTAAGTAAAATAGAAGATATTGTTGGTCTAAATATTAGTATTCAAAATAAATTGTTTGACCAGAATCATACCAGTGATTTTTCATTACCGCCTAAAGAGAGAATTGGTGTCGATGAATCTGGTAAGGGAGATTTCTTTGGACCTCTTGTTATTTCCAGTGTAATGGTTGATGAAAACAGTTCTGAAATATTAGTTAAATCAGGTATAAAAGACTGTAAAAAAATTGATGACAAAAATATAACTAGACTGGCAGCAATTATAAAAAATAATTGTACTTTTTCTGTAGTTACAATCAGCCCTGCAAAATATAACGAATTGTATTCTAAGCTAAAGAACCTAAATTATTTGTTGGCGTGGGGACATGCTAGGGCTATTGAGAATATTTTAGAAAAAAAAGACTGCAAGTATGCTCTTTCTGACAAATTTGGTGATGAAAAGCTTATTAAAAATGCGCTTTTGAAACTTGGCAAAAGTATTCATTTGGAGCAAAGGTGTAAAGCCGAAAGTGATATTGCGGTAGCTGCAGCTTCTATATTGGCAAGGGAACAATTTCTAAAATGGATAAGTGAGATGTCTGTGAAATATGGTGTTAGTATACCTAAAGGTGCATCAGAAAAAGTTATATTAGCTGCTGAAGAAATTAAAGATAAATTTTCAAAAGATGAGTTAAAAAATCTTGTTAAAACACATTTTAAAACTTTTAACCAAATATAGTATTTATTTCTTGACATGTGCTTTAAAATAATCTAAAAATAAAGTAATAATACATTTTTTAGGAATCATAAACATCGATGGGGAAAAAAACTGTTCTTTATGATGAGCATATAAAACTCGGTGCCAAAATGGTAGAATTTGGCGGATGGGATATGCCTGTTCAATATTCAGGTATTATTGATGAACATAAAACTGTAAGAAATTTTGCAGGTCTTTTTGATGTATCTCATATGGGGCAGGTCTTTGTATCAGGAAATGATTCTTTAGCTTTTCTACAAAAAATTGTTCCTCAGGATATTTCAAAGTTAGAGCTTAATAAGGCAGTATATTGTCAACTTCCATATGAAAATGGAGGTTTGGTCGATGATTTAATTATTTATAATATAGGTTCTAATGAATATTTGATTATAGTTAATGCAGCTAATATTGAAAAAGATTACAATTGGTTTATAAATAACGCTGCTGAATTTGATATTTTATTAGAAAATAAATCAGCTGAGTATTCAATGCTTGCATTGCAAGGTCAAAAAGCTTCTGATATTTTGTCTGCTGCAGGTATTTCAGATATAGAGCAACCTGAATTTTTTAGTATTAAAAATTCAATTTTAAATAATGTTCCAATTCTCCTTTCCAGAACTGGTTATACAGGTGAGGATGGTTTTGAGATTATTTTAAAAAATGATTATGCTGTTAATATTTGGTCTTTTTTATTGGAATTGGGCAAAAACTATGATTTGAAACCTATTGGTCTTGGAGCTAGAGATACTTTGAGGCTTGAAGCAGCGTTAATGCTTTATGGTAATGATTTGAATGAAACAACAACACCTATTGAAGCAGGTTTAAAATGGTCTGTTCCTCAAAACAAAGAATGTGACTATAATGGTAAATCAATTATTATTAATCAAATAAAAAACGGTACAAGCAGAAAGCTTGTTGGTTTTGAAATGATAGATAGGGCTATACCAAGACATGAATATGAAATATTCAAAGATGGTCATAAAATTGGTATTGTAACTAGTGGAGGTTACTCTCCAACTTTGGATAAAAATATAGGGATGGGGTATGTTGATACAAAGGATGATATTAATATAGATTCAGTTATACAAATTATGGTAAGAAACAAGCTATATAATGCCAAAGTTGTTAATAGGCCTTTTGTCAAAAAAAGATATAAAAATAGTTAGATAATAACAGGAGATATTGTTATGATGGTGCCAGATGGTATTTTATGTTCAAAAAGTCATGAGTATTTATTAGAAGGTGATAACTCTATTTATACAATAGGTTTGACTGATTATGCAGTAGAACAACTTGGTGATATTGTATTTGTAGAATTACCGGAAGTAGGTTCTAGTTATTCAAAAGGCGAAGTTTTTGCTACTGTTGAATCTGTAAAAGCTGCTTCTGAAATTTATATGCCTGTTGGCGGCAAAATTGTTGAAGTTAATGAAAAAATTGCTGAAACACCGGAAATTCTAAATGATTCACCATTTGAAGAAGGATGGTTAGTCAAAATTGAAGCCGATAATGCTGCTGTTGAATCAGGCGATTTGTTAGAATATTCTGACTACAAAGATGAAATTGAATAATAAGGATAAATATGAATAATTTTGTTGCACATACCAACGCTGAACGTGATTTGATGCTTAAAGATATAGGTATAAATTCTTTAGACGATTTATATGGAAATATACCTAATGAAATTAGGATTAATGGTTTAAACTTGGATACTCCTATGTCTGAGCTCGAAGTTACAAGAACAATAAAAAAGCTTGCACAAAATAACAATACTCATTATGCTTCTTTTCTTGGTGGTGGTGCAACAAAACGTTTTATTCCCGCTGCAGTTTCTCAAGTTTCTTCAAGATTTGAGTTCAATACGGCTTATACACCTTATCAAGCAGAAATTTCACAAGGTACTCTTCAATCTATATATGAGTATCAATCTATTATCTGTAACTTGACTAATATGGATGTTTCAAATGCTTCTATGTATGATGCAGCAACTGCTTGTGCTGAGGCAGTCCTTATGTCAGCAAGAGTTACCAACAGAAAAAAAGCTCTTGTTTGTAAGCGAGTTAACCCGCAATATCAAGAAGTTATAAAAACTTATGCTAATGCTTTTGGAATTGAAATTTCAAATGATTTGTCTCAAATTGATAGTGATATAGCTTGTGTACTTATTCAGACTCCTGATTATTACGGTGCTATTCATGACGTTGAACTTTTAAAGGAAAAAATTACGGATTCTAAAACCTTGCTTGTATGTTGTTGTGATTTAATTTCTCTTTCTATATTAGAGCCACCTGCTTGTGATGTAATGGTTGGAGATTTGCAACCTGTTGGAAATTTACTTTCTTTTGGCGGACCATATGCAGGATATTTTGCTTGCCGTGATGCATATAAAAGGCAAATGCCGGGTAGAATTGTTGGTCGTACCGTAGATAAAAATGGTGAACAAGCATTTTGTCTAACTTTACAGACAAGAGAACAACATATTCGCAGAGAAAAAGCAACAAGCAATATCTGTTCAAATCAGGCTTTAACAGCTCTCCAGTCTACAGTGTATTTTACTTTGATGGGAGAAGCAGGGCTTAAGCAGGTAGCATTGTTAAGTTATTACAATGCTCATTTGTTAGCTAAAAAACTTGTAGAAAAAGGATTCCAACTACAATCAAATAACTTTTTTAATGAGTTTGTTTTAAAAGTAAATAATGCTGATGAGTTTTTAGCTAATTTAAAAGAAAACAATATTCTTGGCGGTATTAAACTAGATGATAACAGAATACTCGTCTGTGCTACAGAAATGAATACTGATGAAGAAATTGATAATTATGTTTATTTTGCTGTTTAGTTTTGGCTTTTCAGTAATTTAATTGCTTCTTTTTTGTCAGTAGATTTAAAAATGTATGAACCTGCTACCAGTGAATTTGCTCCTAACTCTTTACAAATTTGCGCAGTTTCGTTGTTTATACCTCCATCAACTTGTATTATAAGATTTTCTGGTGCATTTTGCCTTATTACCGGTATTTTTTGTGCACAGTCCATCATAAATTCTTGACCGCCAAAACCAGGTTCAACAGTCATTATTAAAACCATGTCTACCATTAAAAGATATTTTAATATTTCTTGTGGTGCTGTTTTGGGTTTTATTGATAACCCGACAAGAATATCGTGTGATTTTATATGTGAGATTACATCCTCTGTCAAATCTTTTGTTGCTTCATAGTGAATTGTTATTATATCAGAGCCCGCATTAACAAAATCTTCAATGTAATTTTGTGGATTTTCTATCATCAAATGTACGTCAAGAGGAATATCTGTATGTGGTTTTATTGCTTTTACAACAGGCGCACCTATTGTTATGTTCGGAACAAAATGTCCGTCCATGACATCGACATGAATCCAGTCTGCTCCACTTCTTTCTAACTCTGTTACTTCATTTTCAAGGTTAGCAAAGTCTGCTGATAAAATTGATGGTGAAACTATTATTTCGCTCATTTATTTTCATTTTCCTCTTTTATTAAGTTTAATTTTTTACAAGCTTCATATGCTGCAAGTTGTTGAGCTTGTTTTTTTGTTTTTCCAGTAGCTGTTGCTAAAGATTTGTTATTATAGACTACACTTACGCAGAATGTTTTGTCATGTGCTGCTCCAATTTCTGCTATAGTTTCATATATTGGAATTTCTTTACTTTGCGCTTGTGTGTATTCTTGAAGAATTGCTTTTGCATTATAGACACTTTTATTTTGTTCTACATCTTCAATCCAAATTTTCAAATTATTGATTATAAATTCATTTAATTTCTGTTTATCAGATGACAGGTATAATGCCCCAAACATTGCTTCTATAACACAAGCTTGGATTGATTCAAGTTTCTGTCCACCGCATTTTTTCTCAGCTTCACTTACTTTTATGAACGGTTCTATGCCTATGTTTATTGCAACTTTATGTAATATTTCATCGCTCACAACAACGCTTCTGATTTTTGTTAATTCACCTTCTTGTTTTTCAGGATATGTTTTGTACAAATAATCTGTTGTTGCCATTTTCAATACAGCATCACCCAAAAACTCTAATCTTTCATAGCATTTTGTATAAGGTAAATTATTTTCTTTTGTGTATGAACTATGCGTAAATGCAATATTAACCAGTTCTTGAGAAAATTCGCAAAAACCTAATGATTTTATAAAATTATTTAAACTCTGATGACTACAGTCCGACTGCATGCAACGCCTTTCTGGCAAATGTTAAAAAGTCTAATGTTAATTGATTACTTACAACAAAGTAATTAAAGTAAAAATATGCTACAGGTGTGCTAAACAAATAACTGTCTGCTCTATCTAAAAAACCACCGTGACCAGGTAGAGAGTTGCCAGAATCTTTTACACCTGCATCACGTTTTATTAGTGATTCAGCAAGGTCTCCTATTTGTGCAAATGTTGTAATTAATATACCAGCAATCAATGATTGATACCATTCAATATGAATTATCCAACCGATAAACATTGCCACTATTATTGCTAGCACTGAGCCTCCAATTGAACCTTCTACTGTTTTTTTGGGGCTAACAACAGGGGCCAATGGCGTTTTTCCATACTTTGAACCAAATATATATGCGCCTACGTCTGTAACCAAGATGGTAAAGAATAACAAAACCAAAAATCCTAAACCAGAACTCATCTTGATTGTGAAAAATCCGAGGGAATCTTGATTTAGTTGTCTTAGTAGTATGACATAACAAGGTAACCATCCGCCATATATAAAACCAAGTATTGTTGTTGCAACATTTGCAATATACGGTTGTCTACCTTTCCACAGAACTAGTATAAAAGCACCTATTGTACCAAGTGTTAGTACAACAGGAACGAGATCAAATCTTTTTAATGCTGTTAAAACTACAAAACAGATATCTGCAATTATTATCAGATGTAAAAAAGGTCTGAATCCTTTTTTTTCTAAAATACTAACATACTCCTTAGAACCAATGTATACAATATACATTACTAAAAGCATTAATGGTATCCCACCTGTAACAACACATGTTAAAACCAATACCCCTATTAGTATTCCAGTAATTACTCTTAGTGTAGAGTTATTAAAAAGATTTAATACATTCACTATACTGTCATAACCTCTTTTTCTTTTTCTGAAGCTACATCATCGATAATTTTTACATATTTATCTGTTAGTTTTTGAATTTTATCTTGATTATCTTTTACTGCATCTTCTGGCAAGTTTTCTTCTTTTTCAATTTTTTTGAGGTCGTCTGTCATATCTCTTCTGATATTTCTAACAGCAACTTTTGCATCTTCTGCTGTCTTTTTGACATCTTTTGAAATTTCTTTTCTTCTTTCTTCCGTAAGAGGTGGGAAAGTCAATCTTATTACTATACCATCAGAGTTTGGGGTAATACCCAATTCTGCTTTAATCATTGCTTTTTCAATTTCTTTTATTATTGATTTATCATATGGAGTAATAACAAGTGTTTGACCATCTTGTACACTAACCTGTGACATTTGTCTCAAAGGTGTTGGTGCTCCATAGTAATCAACTATTACTTTATCTAAAATCATAGGGTTTGCTCTACCAGTACGAATAGATGCATATTCTTTTTTCAGTGCATTGACTGCTTTTTCCATTTTTTCTTCGCCATTAAGTAGCATTTCATCAATTGACATTTTATTATTCTCCTACAAAAGTACCTAGTTTATCTCCTTTTAAAAGCTTTGTAATACTTCCTTTTGCTGCAAAATCAAATACAATAATTGGAATATGATTTTGTTTGCATAATGCACATGATGCAGTATCCATAACTTTTAAACCTTTTACAATTATATCATCATATGAAATCTTGTCGTATTTTACTGCTTTTTCATTTGTTCTTGGATCATCAGAGTAGACACCATCTACACCGTTTTTTGCCATTAGCATCACTTGGGCATCTATCTCTGAAGCACGAAGAGCTGCCGCTGTATCAGTAGTAAAGAAAGGATTGCCTGTACCTGCTGCAAATATAACTACACGATTCTTTTCGAGGTGTCTGATTGCTTTAAATCTAATATATGGTTCGGCAATTTTATCCATGTCAATTGCTGATTGTACTCGACAAGAAACATTCAATTTTCTAAGTGCACTTTGTAATGCAATTGCATTCATAACAGTAGCCAGCATACCTACATAGTCGCCTGAAGCTTGGTCCATTCCCAATTTTGAGCTATTTTTCATTCCTCTAAAAATATTTCCACCACCGACAACTACTGCGATTTGTGCACCTAAGTCATGAGCTTCTTTTATTTCATTAGCAATCATTTGTACTGGTTTTTGGTCTATTCCAAACTCTTGATCACCAAGTAGTGCTTCTCCACTAACTTTTAATAAAACTCGTTTATATTTAAGACTACTGTCCATATATTTCTCCTCGAAATTATATTTTCTCAATTATAGCTGAAAAAATAGATGGTGTAAATTGAAAATTATTGTTTCCCCTCAAATTTATTAATATTTATTTTGTAATTTGATTTTTCTACATTTATACTTCGATGTAAATAAAATGTTGGTCCGTTCTGATATTTTGCACTTTGTCCGATTAATTGTGAATTATAAATAATTTTTGATATTGAATTTAAACCATTGTACCTTACTTTTATGTAATTATTTTCTTGATTTACTGTTATTAACTCATTTAAGAGTACATCTTTTTTACTTAGTCCTTTGAATAAAAATATACACATTTTTAATGATGAATTTTGTTGTTTATATAAATAAAATTCTCTCATTATATTTTTTGAATATGATGGTGCACTGTTCATATTTGTGTAGCAAATGATATAAAAAATATTGTTGTTGATTTTTATTTTTTGTACGGGTTTTATTGATTTTATCTCTTTACCTGAGAAATCATAGATTCTATCAGTATCTTTGGCTACTAATGTGTAATTTGAACCTTCTGCATCAGATTCAAAATCTAAAAATATGTCTTTATTAGTTTCTTCTTCTTTTATTGTCAGATATATGTTATTGTTTTCTTTTTCAAGATGTTTAGGGATAATTTTTTTGTTGTCGGTTTTGCTTATTAGAGTTTGCCATTTTAATATACAATCATCAGTTGAAAACGAATAAAGTAAAATTTTTGATTTATCTAAAATCTGAGCTGCGATATTTATATTTTCTTCATCATTTTTATATAGTTTACCGAATTCTTCTGAATTTGTATTGATTTTGGGATAATTTTCAACAGTTATTTCATATGAATCATTTTTGCTAGTGTCTTTATTTGGTTCTATACTATTAGTTTCTGTATTTATGATTTCAGGTTGAACGATATCTTCTTGATATTGATTTTCCTGTTTTTGATCGTTTTTTACCTGTATTGCTTCTTGAGTTATATTCTTATTATTTTGTTCAACCTGTTGTTCAAGTCTTTGATTCTCTATTATTTCTTTGAGTTCTTTATCTTTTTGTTTGCTAGATGTAATAATTAGTAACACAAAAAATATCAATATTAAAAATATTGACATATACATCATATATTTTATTTTTCCGTACATAAACTCTCCAAATATTCTTATATATTTATTTTACATACTTTTTAATAAAAATAAAATATTTATTAAATAAAAGACTGACAAATATATTGTCAGTCTTTTTTATTGATAGTTATTAGAGTTAATTTAAAGAAGCTTTTTCTTCTTCTGTAACTCCTTTAACTGTAAGATTTACTCTACCTTTGTCATCAATTTTTATAACTTTGACAATTACTTCGTCACCAACATTCAAGTGTGGTTCGATAGATTCAATTCTTTCGTTGCAAACTTGAGAAATATGAACCATACCGTCTTTACCAGGTGCAAGTTCAACAAATGCACCTATTGGAATAATTCTCACAACTTTGCCTTTTCTGATCATTCCAACTTCAGGTTTGAAAGTGATAGAATCAATCATTCTAATCGCTATATCTGTACCTTCTTTGTCATTGCTTGTGATAGTAACTGTTCCATCATCTTGAATATCGATTTCAGCACCTGAACATTCAATGATGTGTCTGATATTTTTACCGCCAGGTCCGATAACAGCACCGATGTCTTCATTGGCAATTTTCATTGTATGAATTCTTGGTGCGTATGGAGACATTTCCTTAGCAGGTTCGGTGATTACTTCTCTCATTTTGCCTAAGATATGTAATCTGCCTTCTTTTGCTTGTAATAAAGCTCTTCTTAGTGTTTCATTTGAAATACCTTTTGCTTTCATATCCATTTGAAGAGCTGTAATTCCTTCATCGTTACCAGTAACTTTGAAGTCCATATCGCCTAAGAAGTCTTCAATACCTTGGATATCAGTCAAAACGATGTCTTCATCAGGCTCTTTTATAAGACCCATTGCGACACCACCAATCATGCATTTTACAGGAACACCTGCATTCATCAATGCCATTGAAGTTGCACAGGTTGAACCCATTGATGTTGATCCGTTAGATTCTAGAACATCAGATGTAACTCTTATTGTATATCCGAATTCTTCTTGTGAAGGTAAAGCTGGAACATTTGCTCTTTCTGCTAAGTGTCCGTGTCCTACTTCACGTCTTCCTGGGCCTCTCAATGGTTTTACTTCACCAACTGAAAATCCGGGGAATATATATTTGTGCATAAATGTCTTTTTAGTTTCTGGGTCAACTCCATCAAGCTCTTGCGCCATACCTGGACCTGCGAGTGTAGCTACTGACATAATTTGAGTTTGACCTCTTGTGAATACAGCAGAACCGTGTGCTCTTGGTACAACACCAACTTCACACCAGATTGGTCTTACTTCATTAAACTTACGACCATCTGCCCTTACTCTTTCTTCTTTAATCATTTTTCTCATGATTTTCTTTTCAAGAGCTTTAAATTCTTCAGCAACAAAGTCAATTCCTGTTTCTGCCATCATGATTTTTGCTTCATGGTCATCACCATAAGAGTCAAATTCTGCTTTAACCATTTTTTTCGCTTCATCAAGTTTTGCTTTTCTGCCTTCTCTGTCAAAATCGTGGTATGCTTCTGTAACTTTATCATATGCTATATCACTGATTATTTTAGCGATAGCTGTAGTATCATATGGATTAACAAATTCAGGTTTTTCAATACCACAATCTTTCATAAATTGAACTTGAAGTTCACATTGTCTTGCAATTTCTTTTTGTGCAAATTCAACAGCATTCATAATATCGTCTTCTGTTACAAATTTGGCACCTGCTTCAACCATAATTACAGAATCATGTGTACCAGCAACAACAATGTCTATATCTGATTTTGCTGCATCAGCATATGATGGGTTGGCAATAAATTGGCCATCTATTCTTCCAACTCTAACTGCACCAATTGGGCCTTCAAAAGGTGCTTCTGTTAACATTAATGCTGCAGAAGAACCTAACATTGCCAATGTGTCAGGCTGACATTCATGGTCTAAACTGATTAATTGTGAGACAATCTGAACATCATTTCTGTATCCTTTTGGGAATAAAGGTCTTATTGGTCTGTCTATCAATCTTGAGATTAAAATTGCTTTATCAGAAGCTTTTCCTTCGCTTCTATTGTATCCGCCAGGGATTCTTCCTACTGCGGACATTCTTTCTTCATAATCAATTAGTAATGGGAAAAAGTCTATCCCTACTCTCGGTTCAGGGCTAACTACTGCATGAACCAACAACATTGTGTCTCCACAACGTACAACTACCGAACCACTCGCTGATTTGGCATACTTTCCTGTTTCAATTGTAACTACCTTGTTACCAACAGGAATTTCAATCTTTTTAACATCTACCATGTTTTTTTCCTTTTTCTTTTCTACTTTGCACTTTTACTGTGTTCGTCTTTAATTATATATGAAAAATCTCCTTTACACAAAATGTAAAAGTTGAATATTTACTTTTTGATAATTAGTTTTAGGCAATTTTTTTTATCGAGTTGTTTTAATAAAATTATAGTTAATTAGTTTAGGTTATTTTAGGAAAGGTTGGTTATCTATGTGTTCTTTATCTTTTGGAGTTCTAAATGCTGTAAACAAAGCAAGTTCTTTAAGGGGCAGTTCTGCTTTTGGGAAGATTAGTGAATCAAAAAATTTGGTTGATAAAATTTTAAAAACAAAAAATACATTGCAATCACAAGATTTAAATAATCAAACATTTAGTAATATTTTAAGCGCTTTAAAAGACAATGGAATAAATGATGTTCGCATCATAGCAAGAAAAAATGGAGGGTACATTGTTAACGTTCCTAATATAAAATCAGAAGGGATTATTGGTTTGTTCCCTGGCGAAATTATGTCACCAGGACATAATTTAAATGTATCCTTTAAATTTAATGAATTTGGTGATTGTGTTCAATTAACAGGAGTACAAAAGCAAACAAATGCTGTTGCAGGTAGTACAATTAGAACGAAAGCAGGAGTTGATGCTTTAAGAAATTCTGGGGTAAGTAATCCTACTGAATATGTACAAGTATATTCTCCTAAATCAGTTGCTGGCAGATATGTAAACAAAACATCAGCTCCATATGGTACTAGCCTTTCTAAATCTAAAGAAACTGCTGAAATAGTAAAAGATACAGTAGCTAAAGAAGCTCAAAACATTGCTGGTTCTGTAAATTCATTAGATGAAAAATTTAAACAAACATTAGAAATGGTTAGAAAAATCGATCCCAAAGAAGCTGAAGGAATAGAAAATACATTAAAAAGAGTTAAACTCGGTCATGATAAACGAAAACAAGCATTTATTGACAGATTTGCTGGCAAAAATACAGATGCTATAAAAGCAGAAATAGAGCAAGCCAATAAGAGAGCGCGATTATTAGCTCAAGAAAAGGAAGAAAGGGGAAGAATGGAAGCTTTTAATTACATGTTAAATGACTTAAGGGAAATTAATCCCGATTTAGCTCAAAAAGTGTCTGACAAACTGTCTTATATGGCAAGACATAATTCTGAAAGAGCATATGCTTTTAGAAATGGATTAGTAGAACGTTATTCTAATGGACTAAATGATATAAATAGATTTAAGCAAAATACAGGCTATTCTTTTATGGATGATATTACAGGATTTGGTTCTAATAAATCATCATATCTTGATGATATTTCGGATTTCCATTTAGGCTATTAAGATAAAAGAGCGACTCATTTCGAGTCGCTCTTTTATCTTGTTTAATCTTTACACAGCGTAAACACTAACTTGTTTTCTATCTCTTCTATGAGGCTCGAAAACAACTTTGCCTTCAATCAAAGCGAATAAAGTATCATCTTTACCGATGCCTACGTTGTTACCAGGGTGAATCTTTGTACCTCTTTGACGTACTATGATATTTCCTGCTTTAACAAGTTCGCCACCGAACTTTTTAACACCTAATCGCTTACTTTCGCTATCACGACCGTTTTTTGATGAGCCAACGCCCTTCTTATGTGCCATTTTTATTTCTCCTTGTAATTAATTATTCTTGTCTATTATTCTTCAGTTGTTTCAGCTTCTGCTGCTTTAGATTTTGCTGCAGTTGTTCTGATTTTTGTAACCATAACTCTTGTAAAGAACTGTCTATGGCCTTGTTTTCTTCTGTAGCCTTTTTTAGCTCTTTGTTTGAATACTATTACTTTTTTGTCTTTGTCATGTTTAACAATTTTGCCTTCTACTGAAGCTTTTTCTACATAAGGTGCACCAACTTTTGATTTAGCACCGTTAACCAACATAACAACTTTGTCAAATACAACTTTGTCATTTTCTTCGCCATCAACGAGTTCAATATCAACGTAACGGCCTTCTTCAAGTTTGTACTGTTTTCCGCCTGTTTCAACTATTGCGTACATTTGTTTTTCCTTTCATTTGAGGAGTCGCAGCATTTTGATTATGCATTTTAAGGCGACTTACCTATCTACATTAGTAAGTTTAGTCTATCAAGCATATAGGCTACTGTCAACTATGGATGTAACGGTTTTGTTATATTTTTATTATCTTTTTGTATGAAAAATAATTACAAATAAAATAAACCCGTCTGCCATACAGTCGGGTAAATAGTTTGATCGTGTCTGGGTAATTAAATGTTTGTTATTATATTACCCAATTATTTTTTTTCGTATATTACCCAACTTACTAATTTTATTCTGTCATTAATTTATTATAAATATCCAAAGCTTCTTGGGCTTTTTTAGTTTTTTTCATCATTTTATTTGTATATGCCAAATTATAATAAAAAGCCGGATCAGAGGGGTTGGATTTGATAGCAAGCCCAAACTCATATCTTGCATTAATATAGCTTTTTTTCTGTAAATAGCAACATCCTTTATTGTAATGAGCATATGCATAGTCTTTGTTTATTCTCAAAACTTTTCTATACTCACTAAGTGCCATATTGTATTTGCCGTCAAGATAATATATGTTACCTAAATTGTAATGAGCTTTATAGTTTTTATCATCTACTTGAATTGATTTTTTTAGAAAAAATACTGCATCTATAATTTTTCCGTTATCTTGGGATATATTTGCCAAAATTAACCAATCTTCAGAGGTCTTTTCAGCATCCGGAATCTTTTTATATTGTTCAATTGCATCATTTGGTTTATTTGCATTATAAAGTAATTTTGCCTGATTTCTTATATCTTCAAATGCATCAATTTTGTCTTGTGTAATATTTTCTTTTTGTGATGTTTCTTGTTTCTCTGTCTGTTTTATATCAGTTGCTGTTTTTATTTCTTGTTGCTTTTCTATTTTTGTTGGTATAGGTGGGGTATCCGCAGAAATAGCAACTGTTGTATTAAATATACATACAAGTGTTGTTAATATTATTGCTTTGATGAAATTTTTAGTTTTTCTCATAGCAAAATTATAATTCAATGTCGCTTTTTTAACAAATTTTGCTGCTTTTAGGGATTTTTATTTTATTTGCACTTTCAAACATTACAGCTTCTTTTTGTAAGTTATTTGAAAAAAATTTTTCAAAATATTTTATTGCATCATTTGCTTTCATAACTATGTTATTCCATGCATCAACAACTATAGCTTTGCTTCCCCATGTAGAAGGTGAGTCTAATTGTGCATATGGAGAAAGATTAAAGACAAGAAATGTATGATCTTTCCCATGGACTATTTCTCCTGTTTTTTTTGTTTTGGTAAACATTCTTACTGCATTGGCACTTATATTTTCTTTTAAAAACATTGATTGAAGTACATAATTTTTTTCAGCACAGTTCGCAAATTTTGTTTTTATTATAGTGTTTTTTAGATAATCAGTTAATTCTTTAAAGTTATTAAATAGTCTGTGGCTTCTTAATTCTTGTCTGTTTTTTGAGATTGCTTTATTGTAATCTTCATAAAGATTAAATAATTTATCTATTAAATCTTGGTATTTTTTGTCTCCATAGTGTTGGTTAATTTTTGCAGCAATATATGAATTTGATTTTGTGTAAGGGATTACATCATTACATTTTTTTAAAAATTTTTCTGCAATAATTTTTTCTTGTTTTATTCCTTGAAAATTTATATTTTTCTTATTAGATAAATCATTTGTCATTTTCATACATTGCACAAAATTGCTGAATATTTAATATTGCTTTTATTATGCAATTTAGTTTGTTTTTGTAAATAAATATTACAATTTTTATTGATTTTAAATTTCGAATAATTAAATTGTTTTTATAGAAATATAAGGTTTTAGTTAAATAAGTAAAGAGATTTTTATGCAAAACGAAAATGAAACTAAAAGTAATAGTCACTTTGAGTCAAATTTTGTACTTTTTGACTTAAGATTAAGAGCTTTGAATATTAAAAACGGTTACAGTATAAAAAATAGTATTAATTCATTAGTGAATTTTGTTGATACAAACAGGCTACGATTTAGTAATCCATAGCTTAAAAAAATCCATGCCTGCCGTAGAACTTTTTTCAGGGTGGAATTGAACCGCAGTAAGGTTTTCTTTTTGAATTGATGAGCAGAACTCTATATTATATTTTGCTGTAGAAGAAATTATATTTTTGTTTTTTGGCTCTACATAATATGAGTTTACAAAATAAAAGAAATCATTTTTTAGGTAATTATTATTAGAGGTTGTTGATATTTTGTTCCAACCTATTTGTGGAACTTTTCCTTGTTTAAATTTTTTTACAGAGCCTTCAAGTATAGATAACCCTTCAAAAGCAGGAGCTTCTTCACTTTTTTCAAAAAGAATTTGTAATCCAAGACATATCCCAAGAAAAGGTTTACCATCAGAAATAGCAGTTTTAATTGGTTCTATAAGCTTTTTTTTATCTAGATTTTCAATGGCTTGTTTAAAGTGTCCTTGCCCAGGGAAAATAATACGTTTTGCATTTTTGATATCACTTTTTGATGAGGAGATTATATATGTTTCTCCTAAGTAATCAAGCATATTTGCTATACTTTTTAAATTTCCTGCATTGTAGTCTACTATTACTGTATTATTGCTCATTATTTATAATAAAACCCGTCTTCTTTCATTCTTGAAATTACTTCTTTTAATTGTTCATCAGTTGCTACTGCAGATAATCTGAAGTAGCCTTCGCCATTCTCTCCAAAACCGTTTCCTGGTACAACAACTATCCCTGATTTTTTTAGTAAATCATCAGTAAATTGTTTTGATGATGTATATCTCGGCGGTATTGGCAGCCATATATAAAATGTTGCCTTTGGTATATCTTCATCTTTTATTTCCCAGCCAAGTTCTCTAAAACCGTTTACAACAATCATTTGCTTAGCTTTAAATCCTTTATTGGAATGTGAAATATATTCGTCGCCATCCTTTGAATTAATTATTTTAGCGCCTGCATTTTGAATGACTTTGAATATACCTGTATCTATTGTTGATTTGAGTCTGCCAAAAGCTCCCACTGCATCAGCATTGCCGCATATCCATCCTAAGCGAAATCCTGTCATTGAATATGGTTTTGAAAAACTATAAAATTCTACTGCTACATCTTTTGCACCTTCGATTTCAAGCACACTGTGAGGTTTGTCTTTTTCATCAAAGTATAAATCACAGTAAGCAGCGTCACTCATAAGCCAAATTTGTTTTTCTTTACAGAAATCGACAACATGTTTTAGGTATTCTTTTGTACATGTTGCCCCGAGTGGATTTGATGGGTAATTTATCATTAAAGCTTTTACTTTTTTTTCGTTATATCCATCTTTTTTCATTTTTTCCCATACTTGATACAAGTCAGGCATGTAGTTATTTTCTTTAGTGAGGGCAATACTGTAGCTTTTGCCACCTGAAGTCTTTATCATTTGAGTATAAGAAGCATATCCAGGATCAGGAACAAGTATAATGTCCTTCTCTTCATCGTTTGTCGTTGGATTAATTAATGCTCGAATAAAATTTGCAATACCTTCTTTTGACCCTATTAGTGAAAAAATTTCTTTTTGTGGATCTAGATCAACATTAAATCGATTCTTCATTCTTTGGGCAACAGCTTCAAGAAACCATGATTCACCTTTTGGTGTTGAATATGTGTGTATTTGGGGTGTATCAAGTGATTTCTTTATTTCTTCATATACAAATTTAGGTGGTGGTGCAACAGGTGCACCCATTGCTAATGCTATTGGAGTTCTCCCTTTTGCTTTTAGCTCCGGTGTTAGTTTTGCTGCTTCTTGTTTTATTTGAAACATTATATATGTTTCGATATTTTTTACATATTCATTAAAAAGCTCTTTCATATTAACCTTTTGTCTCCAATTGATATGCCCATGCACTGTGATTGTGTATACTTTCAAGTGATTCAACTTCTGCTTCAAAAAATTTGATTTTAGGATTTTTTCTGAATTTTATTACTATATCTCGCAAAACGTCTTCTACAAATTTAGGATTGTCATATGCATGTTCTGTTACATACTTTTCATCTTCTCTTTTTAATAAAGGATAGACTTTGCAAGATGCAGTTTCTTCTATCTCTGATATTAAATCTTCTAACCAAATATGCTCATTTTCTTCGTAGCTAATAACAACTTTGATCAGTGCTCTTTGGTTGTGTGCAGAATAGTCAGATATTTCTTTTGAGCAAGGACAAAGTGTTGTCACAGGCACTTTTACACCAAGAAAAAATTTGTAGCTGTCTTCGTCAAGACTACCTTCGAATGAGCAATCATATGCCATTAAGGATTTTTGTTTTGAAACAGGAGCTTCTTTTTCAATAAAATATTTAAAAGAAAATTTTACTTGAGCAGCTTTTGCTCCTAATTTTTTTTGTATAGCTTCAAGACATCCTTTAATATCAACACCAAGTAGTTCTTTTTCTCGCCACTCGTTTAGTATTTCCATAAAACGAGACATATGTGTACCTTTATAATTCATAGCAAGTGAAGCACAAATTTGTGCTGTCGCATAAACAATCTGGTTTTCTTGACCTTTTCTCTGTATTATCAGAGGTACATCAACATTTTTTATACCAACTTTTTGAATATCAATTCCTCTATTGTCTACAAGGTTTTGAACATCTCTAAGGTGTAAATCTCTGATTTTGCTTTTCATGTTTTCTCTATGTTAAATCTTCCAAATTTTCTGATGATTTTTGTTCAAGTGCTAAAAGAAGTTTTAATGCTGCTATTCTTTGCATTTTGGGCGGAGCAAGTCGAAGCATTTCAATTGCTTTCATCATAACAGGATCATTGTCGTACCAACGATTACCTTTACCTTGGTATTTTGCTAGTGTTTCATACAAATGTTCTATTACATCTGCTGCTACTTGTTCTTGAAGTTTTAGTATATAATCTGCAGCTTCTGCTTTTGTTTCATCTGTTTGAAGTCTCAAAAGTTCAAGTGCTTCTTTTAAAACAGGGTCTTTATCATACCAACGTCTTGATTCTGACATTATTAACTCCTCGTTGATTATTTTCCTTATTATAATATCATTATTCCACTGTGTCTATTATTTTAAACTTTAAAAGGTTTAATGGCCCTTTCTAAAATACCTAAACAGTATGCAATTGTTATTCCGTAGTTTGTAATTGGCAGATTTGCTTTTTTACATTTCATAATTCGAGACAATATTTCTTTTCTGTTTGTCATACAGGCTCCACAGTGAATAAGTAAGGCATATTCTGTCAAATTTTGAGGAAAATCATGTCCTGAATGATAAATAAATTCAAGTTTCTTCCCTGTTTTTTTCTTTAATAATGCTGGTATTTTTACTCTTGCTATATCATCTTCAATTTGATGATGTGAACAACTTTCACATATCAAAACTTTGTCATTATCATTTAATTTATCAATTTTTTTTGCACTTTCATAAAATTCTTTAAGATCGCCTTTCATTCTTGCAAAAAGTATAGAAAACGATGTTAATTCTATGTCTTGCGGAACATCTTCTGTGACTTTTGCAAATGCTTGAGAATCTGTAATAACAAGTTTAGGCTTTGTTTTTAATTCTGACAAAGTTTCTTTTAGCTCAGTTTCTTGTGTGACAAATACTTTGCATCTATTGTCCAATAGATCTCTAAGTACTTGTACTTGGGGTAGAATGATTCTACCTTTGGGTGCTTCTTTGTCTACAGGAATTACAAGAATTACTGTATCTTTTGAATTTACAAGGTCTCCTAAAATTGAAGGTGGTGTTATAAATTCATCTGGACAAGCATCAATAAGTTGTTGTTTGATTCTGTATACAATTTCTCGACTTTGTTTAATGCTTGTTTTTAGAGGCGTTTTTACGTACGATTCAATTTCTTCAAATTTTTCTTTAGAAATTGTTTTAATATCTTCTTTGTTAATTACAGAAAGTACTGGGATATTTCTTTCTTCAAATTCTTTATACAAATTTTTTTCATATTCATCCCAACCATTTGAATCACAGACTATGATAGCAATATCTATTCTATCCATAACTTTTTTAGTTTTTTCTACTCTTTTTTCACCAAGTGAACCATTATCATCGATTCCTGCAGTATCTATAAAAACTACAGGTCCAAGAGGTAAAAATTCCATAGTCTTTTCTACAGTGTCTGTGGTTGTACCTGCGGTGGGAGAGACAATCGATATGTCTTGATTTACAAGTGTATTAATTAATGATGATTTACCGGCATTTCTTTTCCCAAATATCCCTATATGAAGTCTGTTTGCTTTAGGCGTCGCTTGCATTATTGTCCTCAATTTCTTTTTTTATATTTTTCCAATTTGTATCTGTGAATAGAAAATATATTATTGAAATAGTTGTTATAATTATCATTATTGTAATTTGATGGATAAAAGCAATACCAAGTGCATTAGCTTTTGGAATATGATAAATTCCTAGAGCAAGAATATAAGCATATTGATAAGGGCCTACAAACACTGATGATGATGGTATTATTGTCGACAATGCTATGAAGCTTATTATAAATAATGATATGGAAAAACCATAGTCATTGCCAAATCCGAGTATTAAAATGTATGTTAAAATGCATTCTATTCCCCAAGCTATACAACTGGTTAAAAATGCCATAAAAAAACATTTTGGATTATTCAATGATTGGAAGCCTTCTATAAACTTGTTTATCATGCCAGATATTTTGTATATAAGATTTTTAAAGTTGTATAGCATTGGTATTTGAGCGATTTTTTCAAAGAACCAATCGGTTTTGTTGTATTTAAAAATTGCAAAAAAGAAAATTAAACTTCCGATAAATAATGCTGCTGATATGTATGTTAGGTTTATTACCCATTTGTGCTTAAAATAAGCAAGAACAGCAAATGTTAGTATTAGTAATACTGAAATGCCATCTATTATTCTTTCAAGAATAATTGAACCAAGCATTTTCATTTTACTTTCATCGAGTTTTTTGCCTACATGGTATGCTCTCCAAAAATCACCTGCTCTAGCCGGAAGATAGCTGTTTATTGTATTACCTGTTGTAAAAGAGAAAAAAGCCTCTTTAACTGTTAGTTTGCTGCTTCCACATAACAAGTATTTCCATCTGAAACCTCTTATGTATAATCCAAGTGTATATAGCGGTATAAATGCTAATAAAACTTTATAGTTAAAGACTTTAAAGGTATCAATAAGTTGTTTAAAATCAAGATTCCATATTATCAACCCTATGAATAGAGAGCTGACAATCAATCCTAAAATTTTGCTTTTGTGTTGTTTTAGTTTAGTCAATTTTTACTAGCACCTTAACTGATGATTTTTCTTTATTTCTTTCAAAAGCTTCTATTGATTTTTCAATAGGATAGATATCTGATATCAGAGGTTTTACGTCTATTCTTTTGCTTTCCAATAATCTTAGTGCAGGAGCAAATTGTCCGCATCTTGAACCTACAACGGTTATTTCATCGATAACAATAGGTGCAAGATTAAATTCTTTTGAGGCTGCTATTGTACTTTTTAGAATAAGAGTTCCTCTTGGTTTTGTGAGGGCTAATGATGTCTCGAAGCCTGTTATAGAACCTGTAGCTTCAACGACGTAATCATAAGTTTTTTCAATTTTTAATTCATTAAGTAATTTGGTTTTTACACCTTGTGCTTTCGCAAGGGTAAGTTTTTCTTCATGTTTTCCAACAAGTGTTAAATTTAGTCCTGCTGCGTTTAATGCTAATGCTATTATTAAGCCAAGTTTTCCGTCGCCTAAAACAATAACTTTTTTATATGGTGGTATGTGTATTTGTTCAAGTATTTCTAATGCAGCAGCTAATGGTTCGACAAAGACAGCTTCTTCATTTGATACATTTTCAGGTATTTCTAACAGATTTTTTTCCGGTAAGCATACATATTCAGCAAAGCAACCTTCTCTTTGCCATATACCAAGTGTAGAACGGTTTGGACAATGTCTTTCCAATCCTTGGGCACACCATTCGCAATTACCGCAACCACAGTTTATTTCACCAACAACTCTTTTGCCGATTAGGCTTTTATTCTGTGCTTTTTCAACTATACCTGTAAATTCATGTCCCAGTATGCCTTTGTATCCCATATATCCTTTTGTTATTTCATAATCAGTATTGCAAATACCTATTGTATTTACTTTAATTAACGCTTCTCCTGTTTTAGGAACAGGTATAGGATAATTGTTGTCTAACTTTAGAATCTCATCAAAAATTACAGCTTTCATTTATGAATCCTCATATAATTCTTTCTACCAATAGGTTAATTATAGAAGAATCAAAAACTTATGTCCAAGTTTTATTTAAGAAGCTTGGTTTAATACTTTTAGTCTTTTGTCGTTAAGGGCAATTTGAACTTCTTGTTCTGCTTTTGTTTCTTTGTAAACTTGCATAAGCTCTTTCCAGCCTTCGACAAATTCTACATTATCAACTAAAACTGATTTTGGGATTCCTGCATGATGTATTTTAGGTAAAAGTTCATCTACAGAATATTTAATTGCACTTGATACTCCATCATCAGTATCATTGCATATAAAATATTTTTTACCTTTTTTGTCTGTTTCTATTCCTATTATTGTTATTTCGTGTCCGCCTATAACATAGTTGTCATTATCGCAATATGTATATCCGATGATTACATTATCTCCTTGATCTAAGGTATTTTGGATATGAGCAAGAGTTTCATTTTGTTCACACTCATATCCTACTAATTTCCCTTCATCATCTATTCTTTGATAAGTAACGCAGACTTTGCCTTTTCCTGTTGCTAATTCTTCCGCAAAGTTTTTTTCAATATCAATTAGGCCGCTATCATCTTGATTGTATTTCGGTATTCTTTTATCTGTAAGTGTATCGTATGTGTTTTGTGCACCTATATTCATAAATGTCGATTGCATCAATACATCAACTACCGAACGTTCGTCAGGGTCTTTATAATTATTTTGAATTCTTGCTCTTATTATTGCATTTTCATCGGGTTTTAGTGTTACTTTCAGTTTTTTCCAATTTTCAAGAGAATGTTCAGTTTGAAACTCATTTAGCATCCATATTGTATCCATTAGACCTTGAGAAAGTCCACTGACGTCTATTGTTTTTTGAACACTCATTTGAGGAGAGCTTAAACCTTCTGCAATTCTTGCAAATTCTGCAGGCATTTTGTGTGCTAAATTGAATTCTATACTCGCAGCAGGGCAGGTGCTGGATTTTACATCTAAGTCAAGAGATGATATATTTTTCCCTTGCTGTCTTTCTTTTTGTATTACTTCTGTTTGTAGATTTGCAGGAACATCACCAAATTTTTGTGTGATATTAAATGGATGTTTTATTGTTGTAATAACATCTTTAAGTATTGTTTCTTTGTCTATTCCATCGACTCTTTTTTCTGTAGCAATTTTATATAAATTATCAAGTGTAGTAGAGTTGTCGTTAGCACTGTTATCAAGTAATTTGCCGGTTTTTAAAAGCTCTTGTAGCTCATTCCTTGTTTTTTTATCAAGCATTGTAACTACTGTATTATATTTATCATGTTCTGTTTTCCCTGTAAGTGACGTTCTTAACCCATTTTTGTTAATTAGTGCTGAAAAACTTGGCCAATTTCTAGAAACATTCTTTTCTGATTTTATTAAGAAAATTGGATTTGAATTAGTTGCAGTAGTACTATTTACGGAATTTAATTTAGTTACTCCGTATGAATATTGGTTGTTATTTATACTATTTACACTAGATAAATTTAACATTCTACACTTCTGCCTTTGTTATGTTAAAAACCAAGAATTAAAAAAATTGCTTTTTTTGTTATAATTAATAAGTAATATTAAGAAATAGTAAAAGTATTGTATAAAAAGATTGAACCAGAAAAAATTAAATTTTCCAATATATCTTCAAAAGATATTTTGCTAGCCTTGGATAGACTAACACGTTTCAAATACCCTGAAATTAAGTATTATAGGGTATTTTCTGAGTTGCTATCTAAATATTTGATTTCACCTAAACTTTCAAAAAAAGAAATTGAAAGTTTGGATATTTATACTTTAAAAAAAATTATTGAAAAAATGTGGAATGATTCATTAAATGTTCTGGCACCATATATTCAAGCTGATTGTGATTTTAATAAAATTTTTATTGATGAGATTATCAATACTTATAATTTATCTGATAATATGCTAAATTTTATTGATTTAAATATTAATATTACTGCAGCTTTGAGTCTAATTGCTAATATTGATAATGCTCCGATTAATCTAAAAAGACTTGTTTATTTATCTAAAGATTATTCAAATCCTAAATTTCTTAGAGAAAAATATTCGCTAAGGTTTCCTATTGAAAAAGTATTGTTATGTGAAGGTATAACTGAAGAAATATTGATGCCCAAATTTGCCAGATTAGTTGGATATGATTTTGAAAAACATGGTGTTCGTTTAATAAGTGCGGGTGGAAAAAATCAAGTTGAAAAATTGTATTGTGATTTAAAAAATGAGATTAAAGTACCTATTTTTATATTGCTCGATGCTGATGCTGTTGAAACAGCAAATCACATAAAAAATGTTTTAAGAAAATCTGATTATATTTATTTAATTGAACATGGTGAATTTGAGGATTTATTTTCTTTAAATCTTATTAAAAGGACTATTAATAAGCGTTTTAAAAATATTTGTGAAAGTAATATTGCTGACTTTAAGAAAAATTTACCAATGACAAAAATTCTGTCAGAATTTTTTAGAACACATGAACTTGGAGATTTTCAAAAAGCAGATTTTGCAAAAGAAATATCAAAGAATTTGAAATATAAAACAGATTTGACTGATGAAATTGTAAAAATAATCGAATTAATAAAAGCCTTTTAAAAAAGCTCCCATTTTGGGAGCTTTATATTAATATTCTATATTTATTTGTGAGAACTGAACAATTTTGTTTTTTCCTCTTTTTTTTGCATTATAAAGAGCATGTTCTGCATATCTAATAAGCGTGTTTGCATCTTCTTCTACATTTTGTAG
Organism: Candidatus Gastranaerophilales bacterium; assembly: GCA_944323475.1. Classification (GTDB taxonomy): domain Bacteria; phylum Cyanobacteriota; class Vampirovibrionia; order Gastranaerophilales; family Gastranaerophilaceae; genus Limenecus. The sequence goes on along the minus strand of CALUSQ010000002.1, from coordinate 98,607 downwards.
GAAAGGATAAGAAGAAATACCACCGGAAATAGTTATAGGATGTCTTTCTTCTTCTCCTGCTGGAATAAATTCCATTTTTTCAATTTCTCTTCTAAAACGTTCTGCAAAAATAAATGCATTTTCTTCAGGTGTATTTGGAAGAATTACAATAAATTCTTCATCACCATATCTGGTTAAGATATCTTCTTTTCTTATAAATGATTTAAGCATTTCAGCGATTTTCTTAAGAAGAACATCGCCCCAATCATATCCATACATATCATTTACTACTTTAAAAAAGTCAATATCTAACAACAAACAACTGAGCTTTGTGTCGTACCTTTTTGCACGTGAAATTTCTGCTTCAAGTCTTTCGTGCAAGAATTTTCTGTTATGCAATCCTGTTAATGCATCTGTTGTTGAAACTTGATTAATAGTCTCTTTTAATTCTTTAATTTTTAAAAGGTTTTTTATTCTTAATTGAAGTTCTTTTTCATTTATCGGTTCAGTAATAAAGTCGTATGAATCACCTCTAAAAACTATCGAATCAATAAATTTGTCTGCAATAATCAAAGATGGTGAAGCTAATTTTGTAACCATAGACACTTCTTTTATTTTTGATTCATCTGCATTTAATATTATTAAGGATGGATTGTATTTTACCGCATCTTTAATTTCATCAATATTTTTTGTTCTTACATCATACTCATCATTAACAGCAATCATTGATTCTAAATTGCTACTATCTTTGTTTGTAAAAATTACGATATTTTTCATAACAGTTATCCTTGTATTTACTTTTTTTATTATAATACCAGATGTTTTAATAAATGTATATAAGTTATACGTACCATCTTGAATTTTATGTTAACTGCTTGTCTTTAATAAAGAAATAATGGTAAATTATTGATAATACATTACTACATTTGATGTATGGAATTATTATTTTATTAATTTATTATATTAATATGTTAGATTACATATTAGGGAGATGAGGAGATTGGCAAGGCCGCTGCGCAAGCAATCTTATAGTTGCTATCAAGGTTACAACATACCTGTTAAAAATAATAAGTATGTCTCAAATGTTAGACCTGCATTGACCAGAAAAAAACAGATTAGACATAAAAAAGTAAATGTTCTTGCTTTTACTTTACAAATTATTTTTGCTGTAATTTTCTTTTTGTATGTGTCTCCTGTATATGTAAATCAAATTACCAGACCTGTTGTGTTAAGAACTCCCAAATATCCCGATATAAAAACTAACTTTAATCTTTTATATAAACCGACTACAGCTTATATTTATAATAATCATGTTTTGGGTGTAAATTTATTATCTGCTACTGAATCTAAAAAACCACAGATGCAAGGGCTTTATGAAACGTATCATATGTCTTCATTAGAAAATGATTTGAAATATTTAGCTTCTAAATATCCTTCTTTAAAACCATCTGTTTATGTCTGGGATTATGAATCTGGTAAATATGCTGATTTGAATGCTCAAGAAGTATATTCTGCAGCTAGCATAATAAAAATTCCTGTTTTAATTCAGCTTTTTAAGTCTATTGAAATGGGTATGCTAAAGTTAGATGATAAAATTACTATGACTGATTATTACAAATCAGAAGGGTCAGGAAGTTTGCAATTTAAAGGTGTGAAGGCAGTTTACACTATTGATGACCTTGCTAGAGTTATGATTACTGAGTCAGATAATTCTGCAACTAATATGCTTTTAGATGCAACAGGTGGCATGAATGCAATGAATCAGTCTTTGAGAAAATGGGGATTAAAAGAAACCAGAATAAATGATTGGTTGCCTGATTTAAAAGGAACTAACGTTACTACCTCTAAAGAAATGGCTACATTGCTGTATAATCTGGATAACCCAAGTTTTCTTAGTTTGAATTCTAGAGAAAAAATGGTAGATTATATGAGTCATGTTCATAATAATCGCTTAATTCAAGCTGGTCTGCCTTCTGATGCTATTTTTATTCACAAAACAGGTGATATTGGCAAAATGTTGGGTGATGCTGGTATTGTTTACACTCCTAATGGCAAAAAGTATATTGTCGTTATGTTGGTGAATAGACCATATAATTCACCAGAAGGCAAAGATTTTATTGTTTCAGCTTCTTCTCTTGTATATAATTATATGCTCAATACAAATTTGTAATTAATAAAAATTAGTGTTGATATTAAGATTTTATTATATTATATTAATATAGTAATATTTATTAAAAGACATAAGTTTGGAGAATAATATGACTCATCAGATAATTAAAGTAGCATGGGAATTAAATGAAAATTGTGAAAACAGATACCAATTAGTATATGAAATAGCAGAACTTGCTAAAAAGTTGGTAGATGAATATCAAATGAAAAAGCCAAAAGATGAGTTGGGATTTGATGATTATGGCTTTGATACATCATTCAAAAAAGAAAATCCAGTGGAACATGCTATTATGGTAAAAGCTTCTGAATCTGATGAAAGCAGATTAGTTGGTTAATTTATTATAAATCTGTTATTTATATACAAAAAACGCATAACTAAAAAGTTATGCGTTTTTTGTTTTCAAGTTCTTCAACTACTTAGCAAGTAATTTATTTACTGCTAAAGTCAATCTTGATTTTTTTCTAGCAGCGGTATTTTTGTGCAAAACACCTTTAGAAACAGCTTTGTCACACAATTTGTATGCATGGCTCATAGCTGGTTTCAATTCTGCTTCATTTTTGGCCTGTGCTAATTCAAGAGTTTTTCTTATTGCTGTTTTGATTTCAGATTTTACAGCAACGTTTTTTAATCTGTTTCTTTCTGCAATAAGTACTCTTTTTTTAGCGGATTTAATATTAGCCATTTTTTTGTTTTCCTTTCATTTGCATTTACCTTGGGTGTTACATTTTAGTGTAACTCCTAAAATCTGCAAAGAGGTTTGGTGAGTATCATAATTATATAGCAAGAAAATTTCATTACAAGTGCTAAAGTTTTATAAAAAAAGCACAGATACTATTCTGTGCTTTTTTTTAATATTTAATTAATACCATTACTTTTGAAGAAATGGCGGAATATCAATTATACTCATTAAATCTGATTGAGATTTTTGAGCCGGTGTAATAGCCGGTTTTGGTTGAGGAGAAGTAGGGTTCAATGCAGGTGATGGATTTAATGAACTGCCTGTATTGAATGATCCAGAGAAGAAATCAGCTGCGCTTAATGACTTACTCATTTCTTTTTTGGGTTCTACTTCTGTTGATTTCATTTCAAAACCTGTAGCTATAACAGTAATTTGGATTTCTCCTTGAATTCTGTCATCTATTACTGAACCAAATGTAACGATTGCATCTTCAGCAACAGCATCATGTATAACTTGTGCGGCTTCAGTAACTTCATGCAATGTCATATCTGAACCGCCGGTTACATTCATTATGATACCGGATGCACCGTTAATTGATGTTTCAAGAAGAGGTGAATTGATAGCCAATTTAGCAGCTTCCATTGCTCTTCCTTCACCAGTTCCTCTACCTATACCCATTAATGCAGAACCGCTTGATTGCATAACTGCTTTAACATCAGCAAAGTCTACATTTATGAGTCCTGGAACAGTAATTATATCAGAGATACCTTGTACACCTCTTAATAGCACTTCATCAACTACTTGGAATGCTTCTTTCATTGTTGTTCTTCTTTCAACAACTTCAAGCAATTTGTCATTTGGAATTACAATAAGTGCATCAACAGTTTCTTTAAGTTTTTCAAGACCCTGTTGTGCTTGATTCATTCTTCTTTTACCTTCGAAACTGAATGGTTTTGTTACAACACCAATAGTTAATGCACCAAGTTCTTTTGCTATTTTGGCAATTACTGGAGCAGCACCTGTCCCTGTTCCTCCACCCATGCCTGCAGTAACAAATACCATATCTGCACCATCTAATGCTTGTACAATTTGATCTCTTGTTTCTTCAGCTGCTTTTTCACCAACTGATGGGTCACCACCAGCGCCAAGTCCTTCAGTTAACTTACTACCAAGTTGAATTTTATTTTCAGCTAATGACATTTTTAGAACTTGAGCATCTGTGTTCATTGCCCAAAAATCTACACCAGTCAACCCAGCTTTAATCATTCTGTTTACAGCATTTCCACCGCCACCACCAGCGCCGATTACTTTTATATCAGCAACATTTGATGATTGTGGTGTATTTGTGTCTTGTTCTGTTTCTCTTCTTCCGAAGATATCCGGTCCGAAATTTTCCACTTATTTGACCTCTTTCAATCTAATACATTTTTTACGCGAAAGGTTATTTTTTTACGATAACTTACTAATTATAGTATTTTAAAAAAATTAAATAGTAAAGAAATTTAAAATATTTTATTATTTTTTTTTAATATAAGTTAAAGATTTTGCTTAACTTTTTTTTGTCTGGTGTAAAATTATCCTTGTCATCTATTCAGTGTAAATTTTGTCATGGAAAGTTTACAATGCTTAATAATTAGATGTAATTAAAGCAACTTTTATTTTTTTTAATTGTTGTTAAATATGTAAGAAGTGTGTTTAAGGTGGGAAAAATGGGAATTTCTAGTATTAAGCCGATAAATTTTGGACCTTATATCACCACTAAAGCTAAGGTCACAACAAACTATCTCATTCGCAAGGCGAACGATGCAAAAGTTGATACTAAAGGATTAAAGTGGTTTGAGAGAGCAATGGTTGCTTCCAACAGATTTCAGGGAGAACATTTCAATAATATCGTTACAGCTGTAGGTACAGCAGGTGTTGCTCCTATATTTATTATAAATAATCCTCTTGCTAAAGAAGATATTAATACTAAAAAATATACAGCGGCAAGACAGCCTATTTCTGCTGTTATTACACTTGCCGGTCAGGTGCCGATAATGATGGCATATAACAAAATGTTAGATGATTATGTAACTAAACATAGACTCGACAGATGTGATTTGCATGCTGCGCCAACAAGAGGATTTTTTAAAGATGCAATTAACGGAGAAACAAGAGAATTCCTTTTAAAACATCCGGAACTTGCTCAAGAAATGAATAAGGCTGATATACAGTTTGTCAAAGATTTAATTTATGACAAGAAAAAAAATAGTGCTTTTTATGAAGAATTAGACAATGTAAGAAAAATTGTTCATTCTCTTGGAAAAGGTGAATCACTTGCAGATGCCAAACCTGGAACGTTGAAGAGTGTAATAGCAAAATGTCTCGATCAAAATAATGATTTCAAAATTGAATCATTGATTTCGCCTGCTGATTATGATTTTGCTGAAAAACAATTAATTCAAGAATATATGAAAGACAAACATAAAATTATATCTGATGAAAAAACAGGCAAGATTATACAAATAGGTGATACAAAAATTGAAGATACTCATCTTCAAAAAGAAATTAAAAAGCTTTCTGATTTGCGCAAGGGTGCTATTAAAAAATTACTGAAAGCTAATGGTATTGAAATTTCAAAAGAAGAATTTGCGGCTTTAAAAGCTGGATTGACCCCTGATATTATTAAAGAACAAGCTATTAAAAATGTTGAAGCTGAAATTTTAACAAAAGCTAAAATCAAATTTAATTTTGCAAAAATGGCAAAAGAAGCAAAAGCAGTACTTCTTGGTTATAAAGCAGAGCTTATGAAACAAGGTAAGAGTGAAGCCGAAATTATTGCAATGATGGAAGAAAAAAATTATCAGTTGTTCAATGATTTTATTGCTAAAGCTAAAGAAATTTTAAAAAATGCACCAGCAAAAGTTCCTGCTGGAGATAGTTCATTAGATGCAAGAGAGGCAAAAATTCTTGTTGGTAAGCTCCAAGCAAGGTTAGAAACAGTTATTGATCCTACAAATGAAAATCTTTCATTGAGAGATAAGTTGAGAAAAATGATCTATAATTGTTTTGATGGTGAGACAAAGATTAAGTTTTTAAAGACAGAGAATAGAGAAACTCTTGAACAAACTATAAAAGATCAAAAAGCTAAAAAATGGCTTACTGCAAGAATTAATAATTCTCAAAAAGTAATGAAAAACTTTAAACAGATAAGTGGTTTGATTGTAGGGTTATGCATTTTGCCAATTACTTGTGGTGTCCTTAACTGGGCATATCCGAGAATAATGGAGGAATTTTTCCCGAAACTTGCGCATGCAAAATCAAAACCAGCAGAAACAAAGGAGGCTAAATAATGGCAATTAGTCTTAAAACTATATCTGCAGGTTTAGAAAGAGGCGTGAATAAAGTAGCTAACTCTAAATTTATGAAATCCTGCTTCTCTGAAAGAGCCGGAGAAATGGCTGCAACAATTGCATTATGGTCTACAACAACTAAAGATGCAGTAAACTGTTATTACTATACAAATCAAAGTTTGCACAATAAGAAAATTCCTGAAGAAAACAGAAAATTTGTTGCTGCTATTGATTTGTCAAATGGCTTTTTGAATGTGGCATCACAGTTGACATTGGGGGCTTATATTAAAAATAAATTACCAAATGCTTTTGACAAATTATTCAAAAACTCTTCACTTAAAGGTGGTACTCGTGCTGCAGCTAAGAATGGTTTTATTCTCTTAGGTACTTTGATATTTGCACAAATTATTCTTAAACGTGTTTTAACTCCTTTCTTGGCTACTCCAATGGCTCATTACATTAAAGAATATGGAGAAAAGAAAGTCTCAGCAAAGAAAACATTAAATGAAGGTTCTGAAACAACATCAGTTCAGCCTAAACAGATTGAACAAGGGCAAAAACTAAATGTAGTTTCTGATAAAGAGTCTAACAATCTCACATTCAAGTCTTTTGAAAATATGCTTAAATAATGGATATCTGAGTTTATCGACTTATGATATCTTATATGATAGGAGATTTATTATTTATCAAGTTTTTTCCAAATGTGGAAAACAGGTATACCGGCGATTGTTATAAGTAATCCCGGTATTGTGTATAAAGGTTTGTATAGTGATAGGCATATTACTATGTATGTTGCCAAAATTATGAATGTTATTGGGAAAAAATTATTTATTCTAAATTTTTTATTTTTTTCAGGGAATTTTTTTCTATATACAAAAATTCCTGTTGTCACCAGAATATAAAATATTAAAGAAGCATAAATTACAAAATCTAAAAGTTCTGAATAATTACCCCAAAGTATTAAAATGCATATCCAAATGCATTGTGCCCATAGTGAGTTTACAGGGACTTTGGTTTGTCTGTTTATTACAGCTAGCGGTCTAAAAAATGCTCTGTCTTTTGCCATTTTATAGTAAACTCTTGAACCTGTGAGAATCATGCCGTTTGCACAACCAAATGCAGAAATCATTATTATTATTGCTATGATATTTTTGCCAACTGTTCCAAAAATTTCACTTATGGTTCTTGCCGCAACAATATCTTGAGGAGCAGTTTGAATTGCTTCAAGTGGCAACACGCCGAGGTAAATAAGATTCATCAGCAAATATAGTGAAACTACGAGTGCTACACCATATACAAGTGCTTTAGGAATATTTTTTTGCGGTTGTTTTACTTCACCGGCTATAAATGTAATATTATTCCAAGTTATTGAAGCAAACAGCGCACCTACTATTGCTACTGCAATAATATTTATTGTTTCAAATGAAAAATTTATCGGCATGTGAAAATTGGTTTGAAGTATGTGTGCATTAAAACCAAATAGTAGCCCAATAACAACTATTGCTGCTAATGATAAAACTTTTGTTATTGTAAAAATATTTTGCGTAATTATGCCGTATTTTATACCTCTGGAATTAATGTAGCTCAATGATAAAACTGTAATTATTGCAAAAAGTTGTTGTGTTGAAAAATGAATATGCCCTAATTGAATAATCAAATTATCTGTGCTAATAAAAGGGACTAATATTCCAAAAAATTTAGCAAATGCTACGCAAACAGCAGCTATTGTACCGGTTTGTATCACTAAAAACAGCGTCCATCCGTATAAAAATGCGATTTTTTCGTTAAATATTTTTTTCAAGTATACATATTGTCCGCCTTCTTCTGTAATATTTGCTGCTAGTTCACAAAGAGAAAGTCCGCCACAAAGTGTTATGAAGCCGGCAAGTATCCAAATCAAAACAAGTAGCAATCCTGAGTTTACTTGTCTTGCAATATCTGCTGAAACAATGAATATACCGCATCCAATCATTGAACCTGCAACTATTGAAACAGCATCGGGGAGTGATAATGTTCTTTTTAAATTCTGTGTCATATTAACAATCTTAATATAAACATTAAGTTATTGTAAAAATTTTTGTATAATAATAGCAAAATATTAAATTTACTGCTTTTAAATATCCAAATGGTAATTTCAAAATTGTGAAGGAGAAAGAGATGATTCAAAAGATTCAGATTTCTAATGTTAGTTCGTATAAATATAATTCAAACAATAGAAATTATATTAATAATAGTTTTTCTACAAATCCTGTTATGAACAAGCAAAGCAAAGATACTGTTTCTTTTAAAGGGTTTTGGAATAATTTAGTTGAAGTATGGGATGATATCTGTGGAGCACAACCAAACAAACTCACAGCAGAAACAATGGAATTTTATAACCAAGCTAAAACTCTTGCTTATCAAAATGGCGGTATGATTTCTCACAAAAATAATACAGAAGAAATGACTTTTAAATTGGAGCCAAATGGCAATGCTACATTTAAGTGTGTTGATAAGAAAAATATGGTTGGTGATGTTTGGGCAACTATAACTCCGGATGGAAAAATTGTTGATTCTGATCAAGGTCCTAATAATTTTATGTGGGTTGATGATTTTGAATATGATTATTTTATTAATTTAAAACTTCCAAGACTTGTTAATAGAGTTAAAGCTAATGTTAAATCTCAAAATGTACATCAATTTGAAAATTCAGTTTATCCTTATGACTATAGATCTCAGCTCTCACCAGAGGCTCAATCTGCATTCAGAATGGCCAAAGAACATCTTGAAAAATGGGGCTTTGCTGAAAGTAGGGTTGGAAGCAATTATGTTGCAATGTGCAATTTAAATGATGATAATAGTGTTACTTTAAGTGCTTATCATGTTAAAAATAATAAAGGTTATTTTGCAACAGTAAAAGATGGAATGTTAATAAGTATGTCTGATAATCTTGGCAATTTAGACAGTAATGTTAGAAATAAATTTTTTGTTGATATATTGAATGGATTGCGTGTAACTTCTAATTAAAATTTCTGTTCGTTATTGTATATTCATTGTAAAATAAATCAAGGTTACATAACTATTTGAGGTTAGCATGAAATTAAACAATAATTACAATAACTTAGAAGAAAGCTATTTGTTTTCTACTGTAGCTAAAAAAGTCAGTGAATTTGCACAAAATAATCCTGATAAAAAAATAATTAAACTAGGCATTGGTGATGTTACATTACCTTTGTGTTCTGCTGTGATAAATGCTTTGCACAATGCAGTGAATGAAATGTCTTCTCAAGATACTTTTAGAGGTTATGGTCCTGAACAAGGCTATGATTTTTTGAGAAATGCAATAAAACATTATTATACAAATAGAAATGTAGATTTAGATATTGATGAAATATTTATATCTGATGGTGCCAAAAGTGATTTGGGTAATATATTGGATCTGTTTGATAAAGATAATGTTGTTTTAGTCCCAGATCCTGTTTATCCTGTTTATGTTGATACAAATATTATGGCAGGTAGAAAGGTTGTATTTGTTGACGCAAAACAAGATAATAAGTTTCTTCCAATGCCTGATAAATCGGTTAAAGCAGATATTATTTATATTTGTTCACCAAATAATCCTACAGGTGCAGTATATAATAAATTACAATTAAAAACTTGGGTAGATTACGCGCTATCAAATAATGCAATCATACTTTTTGATGCTGCTTATGAAAGCTTTATATCTGATGATGATTTACCAAAAAGCATATTCGAAGTAGATGGGGCAAAGGATTGTGCCATTGAATTTTGTTCTCTTTCTAAAACAGCAGGATTTACTGGTACAAGATGTGGTTATACAATTGTTCCAAAATCATTAGGTAAGCTTAACAAAATGTGGTTAAGACGTCAGACTACTAAGTTTAATGGAGTGCCTTACATTATTCAAAAAGGTGCTGAAGCTGTATTTTCTGATGAAGGGCTATTAGAAATTAGAAAAAATATTGATTATTACAAAGCAAATGCAAAGATTATTTCAGGGACTTTAGAAAAATGCGGAATCTGGCATGTTGGTGGAAAACATTCTCCTTATATTTGGCTAAAATGTCCTAATAATATGTCATCTTGGGAGTTTTTTGATTATCTTTTAAATAATATTCAAGTCGTTGGTACTCCTGGTGCTGGTTTTGGCAATAATGGTGAAGGGTATTTTAGATTGACTTCATTTGGGTCAAAGGAAAATACTGTTGAAGCTATGAAGAGATTTGAGTCTTTATTCATTAAATAATTATGAAAAAAATACTTTGTTTTGGTGATAGCAATACTTATGGATATGTTCCGGGATCTGGAATGCGCTACTCTTCTGATTCACGGTGGCCTACAATCTTACAAGTATTACTTAAAGATGAGTTTTTGATTATAGAAGAAGGCTGTAATAATAGAACTTGCTTTAATGACAATCCAGATGGTGATATTTATACTGGGTATAAAATTTTACCAAAGCTCTTGTCAAATGACGTTGACTGCGTAATTTTGGCAATTGGGGTAAATGATTTGCAAAAATTTTATCGTCCATCTGATATTGAGATTGCTTCTGGCATTGAAAATTTAGTTGCTATTGTAAGAAGAATTTGTCCTGTTACTAAAATTATAATTGCTTCGCCCTCGAATATGACCTTAGATGTTTTGAAAAGTAATTTTTCACTGATGTTTGATGAATTATCTGTTAAGCAATCTGAAAAAATGTCTGAGTTGTATAGAATTATTGCTGATAAGTGCGGATGTTATTTTATAGATTTAAATAAAATTGCCAAAGTCTCTGAGTTGGATGGTTTGCATTACAGTAAAGACTCTCATATAAAAATTGCTTATGCTTTAAAAGAGATTATAGACAAAATTTTTGAGCATTAGTTTATTTTGTTGGATTTCTGAAACCTTTATTTTGCGCAATAGTTCTGCCTATAGATTTTAATTTGATTTCAAGAGTTTCCTTGTATTCAGCAAAGTCGTTTCCGCTTTTTGTTTTGTTAGGATAAATCTCATATTTTTCTTGAAATTTAGTATTAGTAACATTTGGCATTATGACATTTGCCCCGCTTTTTAATGCAATTATTCTCCCATTTTTGTTTAGAGTTTCCATTGCTGTTGTGGCTGGAATATTTATATCCTTTAGTACAATTCTTGTTATAGCCATTACTTTTAATGCTAAATTAAAGTCACCATGAGGCGCATCGCTTAAAGGTGTATCGGGGTGAGGTAAAAATGGACCAATTCCAATCATGTCTGCATTTAGTTCTTTAAAAAACATTATGTCATTTGCTAGTGATTCTAAACTCTGGTTTGGCAAACCTACAAGGCATCCAGTGCCTGTTTCATATCCGATTTTTTTTAGATTTTCCAAGCATTTTAATCTGTTTTTAAAGTCCATATGGGGGTGCATTGTTTTGTACAAATTTTCATCAGTTGTTTCTATTCTAAGCAGATATCTGTCAGCTCCTGCCTCTTTAAATGCTTTGTAGTCATCATCGGATCTTTCACCAATACTAAGAGTTATGGCTACATCTAACCTTTTTATTTCTTTAATGATTTTACAAAGAGTATCTCTTGTAAAGAAATTATCTTCCCCTGATTGTAAAACGATCGTTTTGTAGCCCAATTCAACGGCATTTTGGGCACACTCAACTATTTCTTCTTGAGTCATTCTATATCTGTCAATATTCTTATTTTCATATCTTAATCCACAATATTTACAGGTTTTTGAACAAATATTTGAAAATTCAATCAGACCTCTTAGGTGTACTGTATTTCCAACATATTTTTTTCTAGTATCGTCTGCCAAATTAAATAAATTGTGATTTTGTGTATTGTCTTTTAATATTTCGACTATATCATTTTTGTTTAACATGTTTGTCTCTCTTTGTTTGATGATTATATTTTAACATTAATTTTTTATTATATATTCGACGTATGTAACAAAAATGAAAACTTGATTTATTATTTTAACAAATTGAACTATGTTAGTGATTTAATAATAACATAGATTGAGAGGGTTGTATGAAAGTAGCAGCTATTAGAAATTATTCAAAATTTAACGGTTTAAAAAATGTTTCTTTTGGTGACGATTGTGGTTACGTTCCTAGTAATTACAAATACACCAATGCAATGTCAGATTTATCTAAAAAAGGCTATGTAGTAGAAGGTGCTGATAATCGTTCTGCTTTTACTAAGCTGCATAATGATATCAATGCTTTTTTACAAAGACTTGTAAATTCAAAACAAGGTGAATGGAGTGAAGTTGTAAGCACTAAATCATATTACAGTGAAGAAGGTGCACCTAAATACTCAGTCCATAGATGGGAAATGACTAAAGAAAATTTTGTTAATTTTATGACTAGATTTTGGGAAAAAAACAAATCAAACAGTTTTGTTGATGAAAAAGCTAGTGTTACAAATTTCCTAGTTAATTGTGAAGGTATGAAAAAACCAGGATTTTTTCAAATGTTTTCTTCAAAATACGCTGAATACTTTGAAAAAAGTGAATTACTAATGCAGTTTATAAAAAAATTCATAAAAACTGGCCAATGTAAATTAAGATAATTATCTTTTAATAATACAAATATATAAAAATCTTCTATGTATATTTATTTGTGTTGATTTTTTTTCATATATTCATTAATTTGTGTCAATCTGTATTGGCATTCTTCTTTGAATTTAGGATATTTAAATTCTAAATTATATTGCTTATTGTTTTTATCAAATGTTTTTATAGCTATTTCAAAGTATTTCTTTGAATTAATATAATCTTCATTTAGAATATATATATTACCAAGTTCTTGATAATATACATGCTCAGATTGTTTGTCATTAAGTGCAATAGCTTTTTTACAGTACTCAATAGCTTTTGTGAAGTCATACTGTGCTGTATATATTTTTGCTATTTGAAAAATAATATATGAATCATTGGGGTTTATATTTAGAGATTTTTGATATGTATCTAATGCTTTTTCATAAAAGCATCTATCATAATATAAATCACCTAGTGCTATGTATAAAATATTATTATTATATTTGTCTATACCTTTTAATAGTATATCTTCCGCCCTTAAATCCTCGTAATTTTCTTTATAGCAATCTGAGGCTAATTTGTAGTAATCTATGATATTGTTTATGTCTTTGGGATCATTATTTAATTCAATTGCTTTAATGTAATCATCAGCTGCTAATATATAATAATTGTCTTTTTTGTAACACATTGCTCTGTATTCGTAATAAACATAGTTTTCAGGTTGAAGTGTTATGGCTTTAGTGTAATATTCTAATGCTTTATCCAATCTTAACCTTTTATTTTCTCTATCTTTTTCTTGGTCAGCCATATTTGAATATCTAATACCAAGTTGTGCATAGTTTTCTGCATCATTAGGGTTATTTTTTATTTCTTTTTCAAAATCAGCAATTGAACCAGGTTTATCAATTCTATAATATATTTTTGTATTCTTATCTTTTGTTGTATTTGCTAATGTAGCTTTAGATTCTTGTGCGTTAATTATTGATGATATTGTTATAAAACTAATAAGCAATAATATAATTTGTAATTTATTTTTCATTTTATACCTTTTATCTTTTTATTGTTAAATATACTGTCAAACAAATGCTAATAATATTTATATTTGAATGAATTTACTTAAAAGAGTATATCATTCTATTCGTTGTTTAACAACTTTAATATATTTACCTATAATCTTAAGTAATTTATAAAACTAATAGTAATTTAAATACGCAAATAAATAAAACAAAAGCCAATATAAAATTGGCTTTTAAATTAGGAGGAGGTGGGATTCGAACCCACGGTACGCTACAAACGTACGACAGTTTTCAAGACTGCTCCAATCAACCGCTCTGGCACTCCTCCAAGAGTATTAATTGTATTGACTAGAGTAAGAATATATTAATAGAAAAATAATTCTTTGTAAAGTAATTATTTTAAATAAATATTTTCTTGCAAGAAAATATTTATATGCTATAAATAAAGTATAGTTTGAATATTTTTTATGCCTTGGTAGCTCAGCTGGATAGAGCAACCGCCTTCTAAGCGGTAGGTCATTGGTTCGAATCCAATCCAGGGTATTTTTTTTTATTTTATAGTATAGAATTATAAAAATATCCTACCAGAGTAAATGTGATAAACATAAAGATTACATATCTAATTATTAACTCTTTTTTCATAACCCTTGATAAAATAATCATTTCAGGAAGTGATAAGCCAACCACTGCCATCATAAATACTAAAACAGTACCAACAGCAGCTCCTTTTTGAATTAAAACTTGTGCAATGGGAATAATGGTAGTGGCATCAGCATAAAGTGGAATTCCAGCTATTACTGCCAGAGGAACTGCAAAGAAATTATTATCTGACATATATTTCATAAAGAATTCTTGTGGTACATATCCGTGCAAAAATGCTCCTACTCCAACACCTAGTAGAACAAATAACCAAATCTTTTGGAATAAGTTTTTTGCGTAAATTAATGCATCTTTGATTCTTGACTTTATGGTTATTACATCTTTGGTTTCAGAACAAGAACAACTGCAGCATCCTGTATTTGCTTCTAATTTCTTCAAATAATCCTGTAAATATTTTTCAAATCCTAATTTTTCCATTAGAAATCCACCGATAACACCAATGGTAATTCCTGTAACTACATAAATTACTGTAATTTTTATGCCTAAGACACCTGCTAAGACTAGCATTGCAATTTCATTAATCATAGGTGATGTGATTAAAAAGCTCATGGCAACTCCGAAAGGGATTTTTGCCTCCATAAACCCTATAAATAGTGGAATAGAAGAACAAGAGCAGAAAGGAGTTATTGCTCCAAATAGTGCAGCTAAAAGATGAGCCAAAAATTTTGGTTGTTTTTCAATATATGCTTTAAATTTATCGGTATCAAGAAAGCTTCTTAAAAATGCGATGACAGAAATTATTGTGAATAATAAGAATAATATTTTAAGCACATCATATACAAAAAAGTGTAGAGCAGTTCCATAGCTCGTTTCTCTGGAAAAACCTAATACTTGATATACAAACCAGTCTGCAAATTTTATAAACATCTTTTACCTCATAATAATTGACAAAAAAATATTATATGCCAATATTGGAATATGGATATTTATAATATTCCATTTTTGGAATATTGTCAATCTAAATCGGAGAATATATGAACAATAATATTTATATACAGAAAGCTCAAATTTTTAAAGCATTATCGAATCCTGTAAGACTTGAAATTATTGATTTTTTAGCTGATGGTGAAAAGTGTGTATGCGAAATTGTTGAAAATTTGAATTATGAGCAGCCTCATATATCTAAAAGTCTGATTAAGTTAAAAGAGGTTGGTCTAATAAAAGACAGAAAAGAAGGTTCTAATGTCTATTATTCACTCAAAATTTGCTGCGTTGGTGAATTTTTTAACTGTTTAAATAAAATTTTAAAAGAATGTATTGACTGAATATTTTGTGCTGTATTTATACAAATTACTTATAACGACTATTTTTATTGTGAGATAATGTATTTTTGCAATAAAATTTTTAAAATTTATAACATACCTTTTTCTTTAAGGTATTCTGAATATTTTTTATCAACTACACTTATATGGCTTAATATCCAATTTTTAAGAAAAACTGCTATTTCAAAATGTAATAGATATCTGTCTGAATTGAAATCATCGCAAAATTTGGCTAGTTTATCTTTAAATATTTCATGTTGTTTTTTGTGCTCTTCAAAATCCGGATAACCAATTTCTAATAGAAAATTTTCTTCTTCAATAAGGTGCTCTTTTGCATAATTTTTTAAATTGTTTATTACTTGTGCAATAGCTAGTTTATCTCTTTTATCTTCCATTGCATTGTTTATATCTTTAAGTGCTTCAATTAATTGTTTATGTTGGTCATCAAATTTTTTTATGCCAATATCATATTTTGATTCCCAAAAAAATTCTTTCATTTTTCTCCTGAATTATTGATTTACACTTTTGATTTTAGCATATATTTCTATATTTTGTTATTAAATTTAGTTTTGTTTTATTGCTATTTTTAAAATATCATTGTTTTTTTCAGAAAATAGATTATATGCATTAATGATATTATCAAGGTCTATGGTTTTGCTGATTAAAAAATCAGTATTTAATTTGCCTATACTAATGTAATTTAGCAGTTTTTCGCAGTGAATGGCATCAACGCCACCTGTTTTAAATATTAAATTTTTTCCATACATTTGTGGTAAAGGTAAAATTTGATTTTTTTCATACATTGCTACAATTGCTACAATTCCATTTGGTCTAGCAATTTTCCAAGCCATACGAAATGTTTCATCACTGCCAGCTGCTTCTATTACACCATCTGCACCATATGTATTTGTGTTTTTAGCAACAATATCATCACAGTTTTCTGTACTTGAGTTAATTATTATATCTGCAAGATTTTCTTTTTTAGCTATATTTAATCGATAATCATTTTTGTCAATTGCTATGATTTTTTTTGCACCCATAAGTTTTGCACACTGCATTGCACAAAGTCCAACCGGTCCGGCACCGATTACGGCAATTGTTTCACCGCCTTTTATTTCACACATTTCAGCGCCAAAATATCCGCTTGAGAGAATATCACCGACAAAAAGTGCATTTTCGTAACTCACATTATCAGGTATTTTTGTTAATCCTTTATCAGCAAATGGTACTCTAACATATTCTGCCTGACATCCGTCAATTTTGCAGCCTAACATCCAGCCGCCATTGATACAGTTGTTTATATAACCTTTTCGGCAGAAATAGCATTCTCCACAAAATGTTTCACAGTTGGCACTAACTCTATCTCCTACTTTAAGATTTTGTATTGAAGAACCTATTTTAACTATTTCTCCAACAAATTCATGTCCTAACACAATGTCTTTTTTAGCAGCAGGAACAGCGCCATTAATTATGTGTAAATCACTTGTACATATGGATGATAATTTCACTTTAACTATTGCGTCTCTTGTATCTGTAATTTTAGGTACACTTTTGTCTATGAGTTCAATGTGACCTTTTTCTTTATATACAAGTGCTTTCATAAGTGCTCCTTAAAACTAATTTTCTAAAGATTAGCACAAAATGAAAATTTCTAGCAATAGTTCGATAAAATAATAGTTTATTTACAAAGTTTTGGGAGATAGAGATTATCACATAGTATAATTTTAATTTCTTCTCCTGCTTTAGCGTGATATTTTAGACCCGGTGTAACCAGCCCTGTTATAAGTCCTACAGTACAGCCTATAGGTATTCCAGCCGCCAGCCCTGCACCAATTTTAGCAGGATTAGGTATAAAAGCAAAACCTACACCTGCTCCTGCACCTACTATCCCTAATCCAAGTGTAGCACCTGTCAATTTCCCCGCTGTCATCCAAGGGCCTTCTTTTAATGAACTGTCTTTTGTAAATGGCTTAGCTGACATTGCAATGACTTTATTGTCAGGTAATACTAGACAATTGAATTTAAGATATACTCTTGCATTTTTATTAAAAATTCTTTGTTTTTCTATTTTGATTATAGTTGCAACAAACCTAGAGCCTGCTGGTATTAATAAAGTCCCTTCTTGTGTATATATTGCTTCCGGAACACAAAAATTGACATTGTTCCCTGCTTTTTGTTCTTCAGACCAAAATTTTTGATTAAATTCTACCGCAAAAACATTGCCTTTTAAGATTATGTTCCTTAAGTTAGTTATGCATACTTTGTCACTAGGCGCATTTTTCATTTGAAACATGTGCTGTTCTGAAATTACATTTTCTGTAACATTGTTGTCTGTTGCAAATGAAGGTATCTGCAAAATTAATAAACCCAATAAAATTAAAATCTGTTTTTTCATATTAGAGATTATAATTAGATTATTACAAAATTTAAGTTACACATATGACTAATTTTTTGTACTAATATTACAAATACTCAATTTTGTTGTAAAATGAGGTATATGCCTCGGTAGCTCAGTTGGATAGAGCGATAGCGTCCTAAGCTGTGCGTCGTTGGTTCGAGTCCAATCCGGGGCATTTTCTTTTATTTATGTTTAATTATTTTTATTTTTTTTAATGAATTAACAACATAATTACTGTACGACATTAAATCCTTTATATTTAATTGACCTGTAGCAACTAGTATAGTTTTGTCTATTCCAGCATTTTTTGCTGAAAGATAGTCCATTGGTGCATCGCCAATCATAATTGTATTATTTGGAGTAGAATGCATTATTTCTAATGCTTTTTTTGCAGGTATACCGCTTTCTTTGTTTTCTTTTGTTGATTCACGCCCTATTACTGCTGAAAAATATTTTTCCCAATCGTAATATTCAAGAGTTAGCATTGTTGAGTCGACAGAATCAGAAGTTACTATGCCTAGTTTTACTCCATGTGAATATAAATCTCTAATAAACTTGATTGCATCATCAATTGGTTTTGTATATTTATGTATTTCTTGATAAAATTCTTTGCTAACATTATCAAAAATATTTTCAATATCTTTTGTGGTAGCAATGATATTCAGATCTAGTAAATTATTTTTAAATATTTCAATAATTCGTGGACGTGAATACAAAGCTGTAATTCCGTATTTTAACATTTTTTTTTGTTTTCTGTTGTAGCCAAGATATTCACATAAATTATCCATAAAATCTATAGAAAGATTATACTGGTTTATTACTGCTTTAGCCCTCATTTCTGTCATTTTGCCCCAAAAATAATGCAAATCGATGAATGTTCCGTCTTTGTCAAATAAGACAGTATCAATATGGTCAATTTGCCAATTATCTGTCTTTAGACTAATCATTCATGTACCTCAATGTTGTATCAATAAGTGATTTAGCTTTTTTAACTGCTTTTTCAAATATTTCTTTGTTTGTATAAAAGTCATCTCTTTCAAGATATTCTTTTACAATTTTTCTTGCATATGATCCGACAGCCAAGCAGTTTGGTCTAACACCGCATAATTTTGCAAGTTCAGTAGATTTTGTATTTGTTCCTCCTGACATCATTATGTAAACCGGTAGTTTTGCATTTTGAAAAAGTTGTGCAGTTGCTACTGCTTGCAATGTTGTTCCATATTCATCTGTATTTCCGGACATCGCTATACCATCAGCTTGGATAATTGTTGTATATGGCTTTCTGTTAGAAATTAGTCTTTTTACTCTTTGTATTAACTTTTTGTCGCCTAGTTCAGAACGGTCAATTGATATACAAAGTAATCCGTCGAAATTCTCATTAATTTGATTCCATTTTTCAGTTACATCATTCTCATTTTCTGATATAGCATGAAATTCAATACAATCAATGCCTTTAGCTATAAGTTCAGGTAATATTTCATTGTAATCTTGAAGCTGAGCTATCATATTAATAGCTTTTGATGGGCAAGATTTTTCGCATTGTGAACATCCTAAACATCTTGTTTTATTAATTTTATATTCATTGTTATTAAGTTTCACAGCTTCATGAGGACAAATTTGAAAACACTTGCCACATTTTGTACATTTTGATGTGTCAATAACAGCTTTTGTTATATGTGGATCACCGTCAATACCAACACTTACACATAAATATCTGTCATTTTTTATTCCAGCTTTTTTTAATCCTCTTTTTGCTGCATCAACAATTTCAGGCTTTGCGCATAAGTCAAAAAACATGCAACCAGCTTTTGAATATAATGTAACAAGCTTTTCTACTTCTTCAGCATCTTCATTTCCTGCACCGCAAACTAATTTAAAACATTGTTTTTTTTCTAAAAAATCTTTAAGCATACTTTCCTCACATTGTCTGTGTTTTAATTTTAACATGTGAAGATTTTATTAAATAAAAGCTTTATATAAATTTTATAATTATAGTTTTGTACCGGTTGCTTTATATAGACCAATGTAGTCAATATTGCAGTCAATTTTATTTGACACAACCTGTTTATTTAGTGATAATAAATTTTCTTTTTTCTGCAGTAAATCAAGATATGATATCATTCCTGCATTGTATTTATCATTTGTATAACTAAAGTCTTTTTGTTCAAGTTCGTAAACGTTTAGATTTGTTTTGTATTTTTTATCGTCTTGTTTTAGCGCGACAAGAGAATCGTTTACTTCCTGGATAGCTCTTAAATTTGTATTGTAATATTGATGTAAAATTTGTTCATATGCATTCTTTTTTAATCTTAAATTAGCTGTTTTTCGGCCACCAGTGAATAAATTAAGCATTCCGCTAGCACCTAATACACCAAAAACATTGTTCCAGTTAAATGTTTGGCTAAATGATGACGACGCAAATGCCATTAAACCTATTAAGTTTATACTTGGCAAAAATTCTTTTTTGGCAATTCTTACATCTAAACCTGCTTTTTCTACCATTTTTTCTGCTGCTAAATAATCCGGTCGTTGATCAATAACTTCTGATGGTATAGAGTTTGGTATTTTAACCAAATATGAATCGTCATATGATTTTCTTTTTAATTCGTCAATATTTGCTGGACTTTCGCCAATTAGAACTGCCAAATTGTTTAGTAGTGTTGTTCTGCTTTTTTCTAAATCCGCCAAATCTGCTGTTGCTGCAACATAAGCTTTATTTGCACTTACCACATCTGCTGTTGAGGTAAGACCTACATTGTTTCTTTCTGACATCAAGTCATATATTTTTTTTCTATCGTTAATAATTTCTTTTTGTAGTTCTATTAGTTTATCTGCTCTAATTATATTAAAATATGTTGCACCTACTGCTGAAGAAATTGCTATATAAGAAGCTCTTTCGTCAAATTTAGATTTTTCCCATTCTTTTTTAGAGGAACGTGTTTTATCTCTGTTTTTTAAAAACAAATCCAGTTCATAGCTTACATTTATAGGGAAAGCCCATGCTCCTTGTGTGCTCGATGTACCAGGTAATTTTATACCAGTAGGAGCAAATCCAGCTGAAACTTGAGGTAATTCGTTTGCAAATTGAAGTTTCATCATTTGATGATATTGCTCTACTCTAAGTGTTGCAATTTTTAAATCATGGTTATTTTCAATAGCTTTGATAATATATTCATTTAAATATTCATCATCAAAACCCTTCCACCAACCAGTGTTTACATAGTCAAATCTATATTCAGATACTTGTGATTTTATTAATTTATTTTTCTTTTTGTCTGTTGAATTTTGTGATTCTGAGCTTTGTGCTAATGCAAATGCATTTAAAAAATTTGTACTCAAAATACTTGTAGTTATTAATGTTGCTATAAATCTTTTGTACTTCATTATATTCTCCTTGAGAGTTATTGTTATCATAATAACATAATGTTATCATGACAACAATAATTTATTTGGTTTACTTTATATAAGTATTATGTAATTTGTTAAGTTTTTCTTCAAATTATTAGTATTACAGCAAATTTTTAATTTGTCATGTTTTATACTAGATGAAGGTAAAAGTGTAAGTAGCAATATGTATCCAATCAGTTCATTTAGTAATCATCAATATTCACAATCACCACCTTATTATAGAGGTTTTGCACCTTATGATAGTAGTGATATAAATAGAACTCCAAGCAGATCTGAACAAAATGAGACGGTAAAAACTCTTGGACTTGCTGCTTTATTACAGGTAGTTGCTTCAGCATTGCAGAAAGGCTCTTCTTATCTCTCAAAAAAACTTAGTGCTGGAATGGAATTTACGACACCTCAAAATGTTGTAAAAGTAGCTAGAGATATGATACATAGTAATAACTTGAATATCACAGCTGCTTTTATTGATCAATCTAATAAAAATCAATTTATTGCCAGATATGGATTGAATAAAGAGTTAGACACCGTTGCTAAAGGTTTGAATGCATTTTATGTTGATAAACTAAAACTTGCAGTTGCTCCTAAGTCAAAACCATCATTGATACTACATGAACTTGGTCATGCTGCAAACACAAAAAATGTATTTACAAAATTATTACAAAAATCACGTCGCTATGCTGGATATGCACCTATGGCATTGTTGATTGCTAACGGTATGTTTTCAAATAAAAATGATGGTAAAAAATCATTTATTGAAAGAAATGCAGGTATCTTGGGCTTTTGTGCATTTTTGCCGACAATAATTGAGGAAGGTCTTGCTTCTTTTAAAGGTATAAAAGCAGCTAAAAAAGTACTTGGAAATGCTTCTAATTTAAAAGTTTTAAAGAAAAATTATGCACTTGCATTAGGCACATACATACTTGCAGGTATAGGTTTGGGTGTTGCTTCAAAGCAAACTGTTATTCTCGATGGCAAGGTTTAAAAAGCATGTGTTAGAATAATAGTATATTATTTGGAGTGAGGTTGCATGAAAAAATATACTTTATTCATTTCTATTATTTTGGTTTCTATTTTTATTGCACCGGCTTTTTCTGGTGGAATTGGTTCGAGCATAAATAAAGTTAATACGACAGGAATGAGAATGGGTGGTTATGTCACACAGTCTAATATTACTGTAATTGAATATGACACCTATGGTTCAGAAACAGGGTATTATGTTGACGATGGCTTTGGAATGATTGTAAAATATGACAAAAATGGAAATATTTTATCTAAATATAAAGCTAACCAACGGGGGAAAACCTATCTTTATGACAAATATAACCATGTTGTAGGCTATTTTCAAGCAGTATCTAAATATAGAACAAATCTTTATGACAAAGATGGCACACCTGTCGGATATTTTAAGGTTGATATGGATGGTTTAACCAAAAAATACGATATGGACGGTAATCATCTTAATACTTACAAAAATAAGTAAATTATATCTTGCTTATTCCTAAGCTAAGTATAGATAAAACAATTGATCCCATAAGTGCGCTTAAAAATCCATTTATTTCTATACCAGGTGTTAGCCAACCCGCAAGCATAAACATGAATGCGTTTATTACCAAGCTAAAAAGGCCTATTGTTAATATATTTACTGGTAATGAGATAATTTCTATTACAGGTTTTACAAATGTATTTATTAATGCAATAACTACACATGCCAGCAATGCTGTCATAAAGTTTGCAATTTCTACCCCTGGGACTAACCATGCTGTGAATATTAATGCTAATGCAAAACAAAACCATCTGACTAAAATCATGATTCCTCCTTTATTATGATTTTAGTATATTATGTCTTTTAAATAATTGGTGATATGTCAAATATTTGGATAATAGTTCCTGAAAGTATACTAATAAGTAAAAGTAAAAGTATTATTTTAATAGAGTCTGCAACTGACTCATTTTTCTTTAGTAATACTAATATTCCTAGTCCTGCACTAGATGAAAGTCCAGCTATTACTGCACCGAAACTTATAGCACCTTTTAAGTACATCAAGGTAATAGCAATAGAAATTGCACAATTTGGAATCAAACCAATAATACCTGTTAATATTGGTTGTAAATATGTATCTTGAAGGAAATATTTACCAATATTTTCTTCGCCACCTGTAACATGTATTAAATAATTAAGCCCGATAGTTATCAATAAAACAAATATAAAAACATTTAATGTATGTTTGATAGGATGTATAAAAAGCTCATTTGTTTCTTTTTGTGTAATATTATGTTTGCAGCATCCTTCTTCATTGTCTAATTTTTCAATTGTTTCAGATTTGAACATTGTATTTATCTTATTTCTAAGAAAAAAGTCGATACTGTACCCTGCGCACAGTGCAATAATTAATTTTGTAATTAGCAATGGAATTATTAGCTTAATTTTTTCGGGGTTTGATAGAATAACCGGTATAGCTTCGTCTGATGTTGCAAGATATACTGCAAGCAGTGTACCTTTTGTTATAAATCTTTTTGTATATAATGCACTTGCTATGACTGAAAATCCACATTGCGGTACAGATGCAGCTATAGTACCAATTAGAGGTCCAGCTTTGTCAGAGTATTCAGCTATTTTATTAATTTTATTTCCATAAAATTGTTCAATTAGTTCAATGATAATGAATATAAAAAACAGAAATGGCAGCATATGTATGCTATCAATTATTGCATCTGAAAGCCAATATGGTAGATTCAAATTTTCAATTATATTATCAATAGGTTTAAATAGCAATTCATTTAATGTGTTAATTGAAGTTATTGTTTTTATGACAAATGATTGCATTTTATTGTAGAATCCTTTTTATGTATTCGTAATAATCATTATTTTTTAAGTCTTTTAAGTGTTGAGCAAGTTTTTCTTTTGAGATAAATCCCATTCTGTATGCAACTTCTTCAAGACAAGCAATTTTTATGCCTTGGTTTTCTTCAATCGTATGTACATATTGACTTGCTTGCAAAAGTGATTGATGAGTTCCTGTGTCTAACCATGCAAAACCTCTACCAAGTATTTCTACATTAAGCTGTTGGTTTTTAAGATAAATTTTGTTTAAATCAGTAATTTCAAGTTCTCCTCTTGCAGATGGTTTGAGGTTCTTTGCATGTTTAACAACATTTTTGTCATAAAAATATAATCCAGTTACGGCATAATTAGATTTTGGATTCTGTGGCTTTTCTTCAATGCTGTCAGCAACACCGTCTTTGTTAAATGAAACGACACCGAATCTTTCAGGATCTTTTACTTGATATCCAAAAACAGTAGCACCACCATTTTCTTCTGCACGTTTTACGGCTTTTCTTAATGTAGCTGAGAATCCTGGACCATAAAAAATGTTGTCTCCAAGTATCAATGCAGCTGCATTATCTCCAATAAATTCTTCACCTAATATAAAGGCTTGTGCAAGTCCATCAGGTGTTGGTTGTTCTTTATAGCTAAATTTTACTCCAAACTGTGAGCCATCTTTTAGCAATTTTTCGAAATTTGGTAGGTCTTGGGGTGTGGAGATGACAAGGATCTCTTTTATACCAGCAAGCATTAGTACCGATATTGGATGATATATCATTGGTTTATCATATATAGGCAATAGCTGTTTTGATACAGCGATTGTACTAGGATAAAGTCTTGTGCCTGCACCACCTGCTAAAATTATTCCCTTCATTAGTCCACCCTCAACTCAATATATTCTTTTAAAGCTAGCTTCCAATCTCTAAGTAAACCATTGTTGTCCATTATACTATATTTTGGTCTTTTAGCAGGTCTCGGGAAATCTTCTGTTGTACAAGGTTGCAAATTTGTATTTATTTTCATAAGAGAAAATATTTCTTTAGCAAATCCATACCAGCTCGTATTTCCGCCACCACAGGCATGATAGATTCCAGATGGCGCATCTTGTTCGATTAAATTAATAATTGCATCTGACAAATCTATTGTCCAAGTAGGACACCCAATTTGATCATTTACTACCTTTAATTCTTGTTTCTCAGAAAGAGATATCATTGTTTCAACAAAATTTTTGCCGTGGTGCCCATATAACCAGCTTGTTCTTAATATTAAATAATCATTACAGTATTTTTGTACTGCTTCTTCACCATGCAATTTTGTTAAACCATAGTTATTTATAGGATTAATTTTATCATCAGGTTCATATGGTGAATTTTTTGTGCCATCAAATACATAATCTGTTGATATGTATATAAATCGACATTTATTTGAATTGCAAGCTTTTGCAATATATTCTACGCCTTTTGCGTTTATTAATTCTGCTTTATCATATTCTTCTTCAGCTTTATCAACATTAGTGTATGCTGCACAGTGAATAACAAAGTCCGGTTTAACATCAGATATTACGTTTCTGACTTGTATTTCATTAGTTATATCAAGATTGTCTATATCTGTTTCTATTACTTCATATCCGCAATCTTCAAGCATTGGACATAAATCTTGTCCAAGCATTCCATTTGCACCTGTTACAAGTACTGTACCATATTGTGAATAAGCTTCACTCATTATTTTATTCCCGCCTTTTTATTTTCAATTGATTTAATCCAATTTTGATTGTTTAAGTACCAATCAATTGTTAGTTTGATACCTTCTTCAAATGTAACTGATGGTTCCCAACCAAGTTCCGATTGTATTTTATGATTGTCTATTGCATATCTTCTATCGTGTCCAAGTCTGTCTTCAACATATTTAATTGACGATTCATCTTTGCCCATTGCATCAAGAATTATTTTTGTAATTTCAAGATTTGTTTTTTCATTGTGTCCGCCTATATTGTAGACCTGTCCGATTCTACCATTATGCAAAACAGTATCTATTGCGCTACAGTGGTCATATACATAGAGCCAGTCTCTTACGTTTAAGCCGTCACCATATACAGGAACTTTTTCGCCTTTTAGAAGTTGTGATATAAAAAACGGAATAAGTTTTTCCGGATATTGGTATGGACCATAATTGTTTGAACATCTTGTATTTAACACTGGCATATTGTATGTTTCATAATATGCTCTTACAAGAAGATCTGCACTTGCTTTTGATGCAGAATATGGAGAGTTTGGTGCAAGAGGTGTTGTTTCATAAAAATATCCATCTTTACCCAATGAACCATATACTTCGTCTGTTGATACTTGTAAGAATCTTTCTATATTTGCTTCTTTTGATGCTTGAAGTAAATTTAAAGTGCCCTGAACATTTGTTTCAATAAATATTTCTGGTCCTGTTATTGAACGGTCAACGTGGCTTTCTGCAGCAAAGTTGATTACAGCATCAGATTCTTCAACAAGCTCTCGTACTAATTTTTTATCACATATATTTCCATGTACAAACTGATAATTTGGATTGTTTTTTATATCATCAAGGTTTTCAATATTACCTGCATATGTTAGTGCATCAAGATTTATAACTTTATAGTTATTATGTTTGTTTAATACATATCTGATAAAGCAACTTCCAATGAAACCTGCTCCGCCTGTAACTAATAGTCTCAAAATAGTTCCTCCAATGGTACATCTTTTAAAAACGGTTGTTTTGAATCTTTTTCACTTATCAATGGTTCAAAGTCTATACCCCAATCAATGTTTATTTCAGAATCATTCCATCTTATTCCTCTGTCATTTTGGGGCGAATATTCATTTGATGCTTTGTATAATAATTCAGCTTCATCACTTAACACAACAAATCCATGAGCAAAACCTGCTGGTATATATAACATACATTTATTCTCTTCAGATAATATTTCACCGACCCATTTCCCAAATGTTGGTGAGTTTTTTCTTAAATCCACTGCTACATCAAAAATTTTTCCATTTGAGCATCTTACTAATTTTGCTTGAGCTTTGGGGTTTGTTTGATAGTGTAGACCTCTTAAAACACCTTTTGTTGATTTTGAATGGTTATCTTGATTGAAATCATCTTTTATTCCGTTTTCGACAAAAAGTGATTTTTTGTAACTTTCCATAAAAAAGCCTCTTGTATCCCCAAAAACAGTTGGTTTTACCAATATCACATCATTGATTTTCAGTTTTATAAACTCAAATGGCATTAAAATTCCTCCACTTACTCCTTTAAATTATATTATATATATTCTTTTTTTCATATTTTTTTATACAATTGTATAACTTTGCTTAATATTATGCTTGTGATAAGTTTAGGTAATATGGAAATAGTCGAAAAATTAATATCATACAAAAAATATTTTACAGAAATAATTTCTTTATCAATACCGTTAATTGTGGGTAATTTAGGGCAGGTGTTGATAGGTGCTACTGACGTTTTTATCGCTGCAAAGCATTCAACAAATACATTGGCGGCAATTAGTATTGCTAATTCGATAATTTTTTGTATTCTTGTTGTTGGGATTGGACTAATGTCAGCAATTTCTATTGTACTATCAAATTATAGAGGCAATAGAAAACCAACCAAAAAGTTTTTAATAACTGTTTTGAATTATTCTATGCTGCTTGCAGTAATATTTTGTGGTATTTGCCTTTTGATGGTCCCGTTAATCCCCCAAATGGGATTTGAGGAAAATCTTGTGCCTATGATACAAGAATATGTATTTATTTGTGCATTTTCGTTGTTTGGAATGTACCTTTATCAATGTTTAAAAGAATTTTTGCTTGCATATGAAATAGTTAATTTCCCAAATTTAATATTAGTAATAGCTTTATTTTTAAATTTTATTCTCGCATATGTTCTTGTATTCGGATTTGGCCCAATTTCTGGTTTAGGTGTAATAGGCTTAGCATTAGCTGCTTTTATTGTTAGAACACTAATGGGTTTAATCCTTTTAGGATATTGTCTAGGAATGATAAGGTTGCGAAACCCATTTGATAAAAAGTTAATCAAGCAACTTTTAAAAGTCGGTTATCCGATTGGTATTGCTATGCTCCTTGAATTTTTGGGTTTCAATTTGATAACTATACTTGTTGGAAGACAAGCAGGCATACTAGCTGCTACTCACAATATAGCAGTAACAATTACTTCAAGTGCTTATATGATTCCAATGTCAATTTCAGCTGCAATTGCAATAAAAGTCGGCTATTACAATGGTGCAAAAATCTTTTCTGAAATTAGAAGATATTCTTTATCAGGGACTATTATGTCAGTTATATTTATGGGAATTTGTTCAATTTTATTAACATTTATTCCAAGCAAAATATTTGGTGTCTTTACTAACAGTAAAGAAATCATGGCTTTAGGAATTCCAATTTTACATATAGCTGCATATTATTTGATGTTTGATGGTTTACAAGTGAGTTTGAGCGGTATTTTAAAAGGCTTAAAATTAACAAAAATTGCTTCAATAACTCTTATAGCAGGATATTGGCTATTTGGTTTGCCATTTGGATACATGCTTGCTTACCATTATAAAATGTCATTAAATGGTTTTTGGATAGGACTTGCTGTATCATTCCTTGCAATGAGTACACTGTTTATAATTGTTATACATAACAAATTTAAATATCTAAAAAGGACATATAACAGCTAAATGTTGTAAATATTATAATAGCTCATTAAGTTTATTTTTCACATTTTCTAAGTCTTTTTTCATTAGCCATCTTGGACTGCCTTGTTCAAGGGAGTGGTTTCTTAAAAGGTAAGATGGGTGGAAGATTGGCATAACCTCTATATCATCAAAAATATTAAGCCATTTTCCTCTAATCTGTGATATTTTAAAGTCTTGCTCAATAAATGAGTGAGCAGCCGTTGCCCCGCAAAGCAAAATTATTTTTGGTTTTACTATAGAAATTTGACCCATTAAGTAGGATTGGCAAGCTAATTTTTCCTCATTTGTAGGTACTCTATTCTGTGGTGGTCTGCATTTTATAGTATTACAAATATAAAAATCTTTTTGTCTGTCGAAACCTGCTTCTGTCAAAAATGTATTTAAAAGCTGACCAGCTCTGCCTACAAATGGTGTACCTGTTGCATCTTCATCTGCACCTGGCGCTTCACCAATCAAAATAATTTTTGCATTTGGATTTCCGTCAGAAAATACTACACTTGTTCTAGTTTTACAAAGTTCACAAGCTTTGCACTGCAAACATACATTTTTTAGTTCATCAAGTGCTTTTTCTTTTAATTCTGGAGTATTACAGGAAATTTTAGTCAGCAAATGTTCCATATGGTATAAATATACTTTCTGATTAGTCTAACTTTTATATTATACCATAGCCCCGCAACATTTTTTATATTTCTTACCGCTACCACATGGGCAAGGGTCATTTCTACCAACTGTATGTCCTTGTGTTCTGTTGATTTCTTTTGCTTTTATTTGTTCTTCATTTGGAATAAATCCCATTAAATCACCAAATGATTTTGAGGCATATAGAACGCTTGTGGGCGAGAATATTTTGTTATTTAGATAATCAACCTTGTATTCATTCAAAAACTCGTCAAGAGTTTTGTTAGTACCGTATACTTCATTCAAAATATCTGTAAAATTTTTATATTTGCCTGCAAGTCTTTTTACAAGCGATGCATGTATCTTGTCATTTTCAATAAATGATTTTATGCATTCATCCCAACCTTCAATTTCTTTGTAATTTGCCGTTTCAAAAATGTGACAAAGTGTGCCATAAAATGGAACTATAAACATTCCAAGCTCTTTGTCAAATATAACTCCGACGTCATATTTTTTGCTATGACTTGAATATCCTGATAATGATGATTCTATGTAGTTGTCGTAACTGCTGTTAAATTCAGGAACTTTAAAATAAGCATATTTATCTATTGGTATTAAATTTGATTTAACATCATCAGAACTTTTTTCGTTTAAACCAAAATAATAATCGTTAAAATCACTAATTAAATTGTCGACATATTCATTAGTTGTAACTATTTCATCAGTACCAAAACATTCTGAAAACTTTTGAGCAAATTTTGAAATTTCTTCTTCAATTTCAGCAAGTTTGTTTTGATTATCTTTATAGAGATTTTCTGGTTGTTCAATAATCTTAGCTACAGCAAATTTTAAAACTTTATCTTTATCTATTGAAGAAAATATTTCTCTAATTTCAATAATATAGTATTCATTTTCAAATGGAAAAATTCTGGCTAAAATATATGATCCTTTGAAAATCCCTCTTAAATGACTCATTTTTACAAGTGGCATTGCAAAGTAGCTTTTTTCATTTACCAGATTATCTAAATTAAAGCCTGTTTTTTGAACATTTTTAACTTCAAATATTGCATCAATTGAATTTTGTAGAGCATTAACTACATTTTTTGTTTGTTCATCAATATCTTGTTTTTCTTTAAGAAAAATTGAAAATACACTGTCTGCACCTTTATGAAAAGATCTTTCAAATACATATGTTACAAGCACTGAGTTTATCTGTGAAGGCGCCGCATTATACAAACCTATTGTTTTTAAATACTCTTCGAAATCTTCTTTTATTTCATCATATTCTGTAGCGAACCTAAAAACTTCAGATAATGTATCACTAATAGATGATAATTTGTCTATAACTGACATTTATAATGCTCCCCTCAATTTTCTATTTATTTAATTTTAAAATAGCACTATGTCGTGCTGTAATACCTTGTTCTTTCCTGTATGAAAAGAATACATCAACCGAATCATAAGTACAATATTCACACTTGTCAATTGTCAGTATGCCTAATTCTCTGAGCTGATGTTCATTAACAGTTTTTAAATCAATATAATATTTATTTTCTTTTATATTGTATTCATACCAGTCAGTATAATCGTACTTCATTGTTTTATAAATTTTGTCAAATACGCTTTTATCAACAGCATAATTTTTCATTGATATAGCAGGTCCAATGATAGCTACAATATCGTTAGGATTAGTTTTGTAAATTTCTTTCATTTTTAAAACAGTTTTTTGAACAATAGATTTTGCTGTACCTTTCCAGCCTGCATGAGCTATTGCTCCAATATTATTAACCTTGTCATACAGAATTACGGGAGTACAATCTGCAAAATTAAGCAAAATAGCTATATCACTATCTTCTATAATCAGAGAATCTGTATTATTATAGATGTTTCCTTTTTTGGCAATTCCAATATTATCTGAATGAGTCTGTTCGGGTATTATTATTGAAGCAAGGCTAATGCCCAAATATTTTGAAATCTCTTTCAGGTTTTCATTTGCAGTTTGTTCTAGAGCTTTAATCCCTTTTGGAGTGACTACAGTTTCGCGAGTAGTAAAAAAATGAGTAAAATTCTTTGATTCAAAAATATTTGATTTTAAGATTTTTTTTCCATTTATAAATTCAAATTTAAACATTATTATTTCTCAAACGTATTAAATAATCTGTCACCTGCATCTCCCAAACCAGGTACAATATAGCCTTTAGAATTCAATGACTCATCAATTTTTGCAGTTATTATTTTTAAATTTGGGAAGTCTTTTGTTAACAAGTTTATTCCATCAGGTGCACTTAGAATAGAAATGAACACAAGATTTTCAATCAAAATTCCTTTTTTTAAGAATAATGATATTGCAGCATGTGCAGAATTGCCTGTGGCAAGCATTGGATCAAGTATAAAAACTTTAACGTGCTCAGGGTCTTTATATTTTACCGGCGTTTTGTCGTAATACCAAACAGGTTCAAGAGTAGTTTCATCTCTGTACATTCCTACATGTTGTATGCTTGCATCTGGTACTATTTCGCTTGCAACATCAGAAATGGCTAATCCTGCTCTTAAAATTGGAGCAAAAATTATTTTATATTCATCACTGATTTTCTTAGTCTTACAATCTTTTATAGGTGTTGTTACATTATAATCCTTCAGTGGTAGGTCTTTTGTTGCTTCAAGAATTAATATTGTAGCAAGTCTTTTTATAGAGTTTTTAAAACCATCAGAGTTAATATATTTATCTCTTATTATGCTTAAATTGTGTTCACATAAAGGATGCTGAACAACTGTAACATTATTTTTTGTTGTTTGTATCATTTTTCCACCTATTTATAATTTTGTTTTCACTTGCATTTATTGTGTCTAGCGTTTTGTTTGCATCATTTATAATTTGAGGTTTTTTAATAAATTCAATAAGTCTTTCACTATTTTTTTTATTCATAATTTTCATAAAATCAGCAGTCATTGTGACTATAGTTCTTGCAATATGATTTTGATAAATATAAAAATCATTTATTCTTCTCGGTTCTATAGCTGTAATATAATTTTTGTTGTCAATTTTCCCTTTTGGAACAAACAATTCCAATGATTTTGAACCGCCCATGCCTGTAAATTCAACACTTGCAGAGAGCTTTTTAGGCATTTCAAATGATTTGTCAGTTATAATAAAAGTTACAAATGCATCGTCATTGACAATATCTATATCAGAAACATATCCAACTTGATAACCTTGTATTTTGACGGGAGATCCTTTAATTAAGCCATCAACATCACTAAAAAAAACATAATAAGTATGCTTGTCCCTAATATTTTTGTTATATATGTAAATACTAACAAAAGAAATAGAGAAGATTATTAATCCCCAAGCAATAAGTTCAAGTATCCAAATTATGTGCTTTTTCATAATAATAATTATACATTATCTGATAACATATGGATATATTAAAAAAAATTATTTATTAAATCTGCAAGTTCAAAATATTTTCCTTTAGCTAATTCTGAACAAAATACAAGGTAAGCATGTGGTGCAATTTCTGAAACTTTTGAAGTGTCAACAAAAAGTGCTTCTATAAATCTTGCAAATAGTTCTGTGGGCCTTTTGTAATAACAGTTTAGTCTGTTTGCTCTTGCTGCAATTCTTTTTTGAGCTCTTTGTTTAGATTTGATTCTAATGTAATCTTTTGCTGTTTCTGATAAATTAGGAAAATCGTTATCTAAATTTTTTATTGAATATTCATTTGTTTTACCTAAAAACAAAGTTTTTACTTTTACTCTATCGTATTTTAAAAGGTATTTTGCATCAGATTTTTTTATTTCACGTTCAATTATTTTATATGGATATGAACGTTTAAAATCCGGATAGTGTTTTTTTAAATTTTTGTCCAATAATGTAATTTCTGATGATATTTTATCTTTTAACAGGTTTAAATTGTTTAAAGCTTTGCTTTTATCAATAAATCTTGTAACACACAATAGTTCTTTTTCGATTCTTTTTATATCAGCATTGGGAAATATTTTATTTAAATCCCCATGTGTTTTATAGATTGAATCATCAATTTTGTAATGTATATAATGTGTAAACTCATGAATCAAAACTTCTATTTTTCTTTCATATGAAATATTAGTAGAAATATCAATTCTATTTTTTAGAAAAAATCCTTGATGACCGCGTGCTTTTGTACTTGTGTTTACAACAATACCAAGTGAGCGTACATAGTCAGTCATTGAATTAAATATTTTTTTATATTCTTTTTCTTTTTGAATATCAATAACTTCCATTTATGTTGTTTCTTTTCTTATCCATTCCATATATTCGTCACTGCCTTTTATAATAGGTACTGCAACTATTTCTGGTAATGTGTATTCATGGAGTGATTTAATTTTTTCTTCAATTTTAGAAAACAATTCTTCTCTAGTTTTTATTATCAAAAGTAATTCATTGTCAGTTTGGACTATACCCTCCCATTTGTACACAGAAGTGAGCGATGGAAGAATATTCACGCAAGCTGCCAAATTTTCTTCTACTAAAGAGGATGCTATTAAGTTTGCATTAAATTCGTTAGGTACAGTGCAGTAAATGATACAGTTTTTCACAAAAGTACTCCTTTATTATTATGTTAAAGCATTTTTTTAGGATTTAAAATATAATTCGGATCAAAAATCTTTTTTATCTTAGACATAATTTCTAATGTTGTTTTATCTATTGCGAGCGGGAGATAATTTGCTTTTTGACATCCTATTCCATGTTCTCCAGACAAAGTGCCGCCTAAATTAACAGCCAAGCGAAAAAGCTCTGTTTTAACTTTTTCAAAGTTTGCTTTTTGAGTTTTGTTCCTTAAATCAAGAGCAAAATTTGGGTGAATATTTCCATCACCAATATGACCCATAACCATTGTTATAATATTATATTTTTTACTAATGGCAATTATTCCATCAGCAAGCTCCGATATTTTTTCCCGTGGGACTACAACATCTTCTGTTATAACATTTGGTGCCAATCTTGCACAAGCACCAAAAGCTGATCTTCTTGCGGTCCAAATTTGTTCTTTTTCTAACTCATTCGAAGCTGATTTTACGTTTTTACATCCCATGTTTCTACATAAATTAATAATCTTTTCTTCTTGATGTTTCAAAGATGATACATCGCCATCTACTTCTATTAGCAATAAAGCTTCCATATCAGTCAAAAGACCTGTTGGGTAAAAATCCTCAATTGTTTGAATAGTCTTTTTATCTAATAAATCTATTACTGATGGTACAAGATGATTGTTAATTATAGAACTGACTGCATCAACAGCGTCTTTTATCGAATTGAAATATGCTAGTATAACATTTGTTTTTTCAGGTGCAGGTATTAATTTTAGTGTAGCTTCTGTTACTATTGCTAATGTACCTTCTGAGCCTGTAATGAGCTGGGTCAAATTATAACCTGTAACATTCTTTGCAGTTTGTGCACCTGTATGAATTATGCTACCGTCAGCCAAAACTACTTCTAAATCAAGAATATAATCTTTAAATGTGCCGTATTTAAATGCTCTAGGTCCACCAGAGCTTAATGATATACCGCCACCAATTGTTGATACAGCAAGGTTAGACGGATCCGGGGGGAAAAATAGCCCAATCTTGTTTGCTTCTTTTTGTAAATCTGCAACAACAACTCCTGGTTGAACTTTACAGGTTAAATTTTGGTTGTTTATCTCAAAAATTTTATTCATTTTGGAAAAATGAAGGATTATTCCTCCAATTACCGGTGCACAACCTCCTGCATGATTTGAACCTGCACAACGAGGTATTATTGGTATTTTATATTTGTTTGCAATTTTAAGTATTTCACTCACTTGAAGGGGATTTTGAGGGAAAACAACTACTTGTGGATATTCTTTTGAAAACGGGATATGAGCGCAATCAAAGGAATAAGCATAAACACCTTCAATATCAGAAATTATGTTTTCTTTACCAACTATTTTTGATAATTTATCCAGAATATTTTTATCAAATTGCTTATATTCAATATGATTCTTTGTCAGCATATTACCTCTTTAAGTTAATTATAGAACATAAATTAATAAATAGGAAATTATAAATCCACTTTTAAAATTCAAATAACTATTTTAATAAAAAAATTAATTAGCATTATTTGAGGCTATGTTCATATAAAATTAATTAAAATTTATTTTCATAATGTCTACATCATTGAAACAAGACATTTTATGAGGAGAGAATTTATGCGTAAATATTTGATTGTCATTATGTCACTTATTGTTGTAACTGCATTTTCGCCACAAAAAGGTTATTGTGGCATATTAAATAATGCTCCGTATGATGAAGATACAACTATTACTAAAATTTATGAAAAAATGGCTCCTGCAATAGTTTTGATTGAGGCTGATTTAAAGGACGGTTTATCGAGTGGAACAGGTTGCATTATTGATCCTAGTGGAATTATTTTAACAAGCTCTCATGTTGTTGATGATGCTCCATCTGTACAGGTAACCATTTCAACAGGAGAAGTATTTAAAGGTAAAACAATTTCTGTTATGGGTAAAGATAATGATCTTGCATTAGTAAAAATTTCTGCAAAAAAAGTTTTGCCTACAATAGAATTAGGAGATTCTGAAAAGGTAAAAGTTGGTCAAAGAGTCCTTGCTATAGGTAATCCATTTGGTTTTAGCGGTACATTGACAACCGGTATTGTTTCAAGAATTGATTATGCAAAGAAAAAAATTCAAACTGATGCTGCAATCAATCCCGGAAATTCAGGTGGACCTATCATCAATATTCATGGTGAAGTTATTGGTATAAGTCAATCAATATATAATCCTGATAATAATATATCAAATATCGGCATCGGGTTTGCCGTGCCGATAAATGAAGCAAAAAACTTTATAAAACTTTCTATGTCTAATTCAAAATTAATTTCAAATTCAAAAAACTAATTAATATTTAAAAGATCTGCCAATATTGTCAGATAACATTTTTTCGCAAGATTGGAACTCGGTATTAATCATTTGCAATTTGTTTTGATACTGTTGCATTTGCATATCGAGTTTCTTTTCCATAATATTTAATCGCTCTTTACGAGCTTCTAACATTTTTATCATTGGGTCATCAGAATCCAAATCGGTACCAACATTTATTAAGTCAGTACAAGTTTTTGATAGATTCATTTTAGCTTCAGTAATCAGCTGTATTTTGTACTCTAAATCAAGCCTGTAGGCTGTCAAGTACATTAATCTGAGTTGTGATGTTGCTAATCCCATAATGGGCCCACCCTTTGTCTAATAGTTACCTTTGTAGGTTTATCTTATTTCCACGTAAGAAAACATGTTCATTGTTTTCTGCAATCAACTGTTCCATCTGATTCAGCTTGTACATTTGATAATTAACTCTGTACTTTGCCATTTTGAGTTTTCTGTTCATTGTCAGGTAGTCTTTAACTACTGTAACAATTTGGTTCGCGATGGATTGAAGAAGATTGTGTCTTCTGAAATAAGCCATCAGATATCCGAAGAAGTTCACTATCTTTTGAAGATTTGTTTGTAATACATCTAAAAACAATGTTGACTCCTTGGTCACTTCGACCTACACATAACTATAAAAACAGAACACTTTGTTTAATTGCCCTATTCCGACTGAATATTAATAAATCTTAATAAATAAAATTTATATTATTGTCTGCTGCAGCTTTTAAGAAAGCTAAACAGTTTTTGTGTTCTGTTTTATTTATCGACATATTTGATGGATTCTTGAATATATTATGGTTAAAATTGAGTGAATTGTAATAAAAAGTTACAATCTTTTTTATTAGTGAAAATACAAAACATCTATCAAATATAGCCATGTTTAATGTTCTATAGTATGTTATTTCGTTCATTAATACCTTGTTATTATTAATTACATATTTTGGACTTGCTTGCTATCACTTTCAATGGAATCTTTAAGCATTTTCTTAACAATATCACCTTGTGTATCAAGCATTTTTACAACAGTTTCAATATTTCTAACCTTATTTGAAAGGATAGTGTCAGCATTTGATAAAATACTGCCTGAAATATTTTGATATGCTGCTAATCCAGCTGATGTTGTACCTTGTAATAAGTTTCCTAAAACTGTTGCTCCTAAACCAAAGCTTCCCATATAAGGCGCCATAGCTTGAACAACACCTGCAAAGCCAGATACAACACCTGCAGCCGGTAATACCCAACTAGTACCTGGAACACCAAAGCCTGATGCAATACCAGCACCATATGCTGCTGCACTTAAGCCAACTGAGCCACCAATGCTGCTTGTACTATATAAACTTGATGCACCACCTGTAATAGTACCACCATCATAGCTAGTGTCCATACCGAACCCCCACGCAATAGGTGCTGCACCGCTAGGAAATCCTGGGTAATTACCTAATCCTGTAATACCAAAGGCAGCAGAACCACTATCTAATATAGAATTACCACCGCTAATTGGTGACCAATATGAAGTACCTGGTATATTCATAGTTGTATTACCGCCTAAAACAGGCATAAAAGCACTTGGTGATATCAATCTTGCTATTTGCCATAAAAAGCTACCGGCTGTACCAAAACCTGCACCATCAAGAGAAGAACCGCTTACTGTGATATCTCTTAATCTGTCATATGTTTCAAAAAGTTGTGCTTTAGCATCTGAACTGGCCTTACCAAATTTGTTTGCTATTACTAGGTATCCATCATTTTTATAAGACATTATGTCCTCGCATATCTATTCTTATCTAATTATTGAAATGTTTTAAATACGTTTTCAACGTTTTTATCGATAACTTTCTTAACTGAATCTAATTCAGTTTGCAAAGCTTCTTGTTCTGTATCAAGTTGTTTTAATCTTAATTCAAGTGTTCTGTCTGTTTCTTGAAGTTCTTCTGTTTTTGCATTTATATCTGCAATTTCTTTTTCATAAACTGATTTGTCATATGAATATTGCGCCATTGCATCATTATATGCTTGTTCATCATATTTTTGAGACTGTGTCAAAGAGTATGAATGTGTACCTTCAGAATCTGTCCAATATATAGAATTATATATTCCACCAGAAGTAGTGCCTAATGTTGCATTATCAATAGTTTTAGATACATCTTGAGTTGTTGGCATTTTGCTGAAAAGGTCTACAACTTGAGAACTAGTATCTGCAGGATTAAAACCTGTTTTTGTAGCATTTATATAATATGTTGTGTTCGATGCTGAATCTGTATACCTGTAGTAGACATCTCCTGCTTCATTGTATGATACACTACCTGCTTCATTAAATTTTTGAGCATCAGATTCAGAAATACCATTAATCGGACCAGCCAAATCAAATTGATTGCCATTTTCCAACATAATTTTATAACTACCTTGTGAGCCAATTACTGACACACTTTTATCCTTTGAAGCATTATATTGTGCAATTGTTTCTTTAGAATTAACAACTACTGTATAAGTTTTAGGGTCTGAACCAGCATTTTCCGTAATTGATGTAATAGTGGATGTACCATCAGAACTCGATGGATCATTGTAAGTATACTGATCGGTGTAATAATCTGATTGAGAAGGTGCAGTTGGAACTTCTAAACTAAGAAGTCTTCTAAAAAGACCTGCACTTTCGTTCGCCAAAGCAGTTCTTTGTTGGTTAACCTGTTGTCCTTCAAATTCTACATTTGTTTTTCTAGCCGTAATACCTAAATATCTGGCTTGAGAAGCTGCCATACCCATATATTTGTCTCCGTTCTTAACTAACTAACCTTTTTAAATTTAATAATTTCTAACCTATTGTCATATTTTTTCTAATTTAATATTAAGTTTTATTTCCTTTATTATAAATTGTCTGTGCTCGTGTTTTAAAGTCTTGTTCTGCAAAAATCATACATTTGATGTATATATCGATTTTTAAATAAAAACCGGCTTTAGATTATTACCGCAACTGATTGATATGCACATTACGACATAATCAATTAGCCGGTTAAAAATCGGAGTATTATGCAAATGTTTTGAATGTTTCTTCTATGTTTTTATCAATTACCTTTTTAACTGCATCTAATTCTGTTTGAATTGCTTGTTGTTCTGTATCAAGTTGATCCAAATGTAATTCAAGAGTTTTATCTTGCTGTTGAATAACAGTTGTTTTTGCGTCAATATCTGCAACAGTCTTGTCGTATATTGCTTTTTTCGCTGTATATGTTTCCATTGCCGCATCAAAAGCATCATCATCTTGAACCGTACTTTGAGTCAATTTACATGTTATTCTTTTTGCATTTTCGATCAATTGACCAGATTCTCTATCACCATTTACATATTGGTCATCAGGATAGAATGATATGTAGTCATATCTACCTGTACCATCTGATGCAGTTGTTAAAATTGCATCATCAATATGGAAATAATCATCTTTTGTGTAGCTCTGTGCTGAATATGTTTTTAAGCTGTCATCAGCTTCACCTTGAATAATAAGGTCTTCTACAGTCATATCAGGTCCTGTTGCAGGAATATAATATTCGACATTTGTTTGAGGATTTGTATATTTGAAATAATAATCACCGGCTTGCGGATAAGTTGAATCATCATTGTTTCCAGCTGCTTTTTCTGCATCTTGGAAATAAGGAGTCAATGCATCATAAGTGTTTGGACCATAGATTGTCATTGCTGTACCACCATTAACACTTATTTGATATGACTGATTATCATCTTTCATTGTTATATTGTATCTATTTGTGCTGTCACCTGTTGGAACAATAGTACCAATATTAGACAACACTGATGATTTTTTTGTAGAACCTGAAATTGTATATGTATCTTGTGTTGATCCAGGTTGTGTTGGATTTTTGTATATACTATCAAGTGATATACTTTCTGATGTCGAAATATCAGTAAATGTATAAACAGTTTTTGAATAATCTGTAGCAATAGGTGGCGTAGGTACTTCTAAAGCTAACATTTGATTAAATAAGCCTGCACTTTGATTTGCCAATGCAGTTCTTTGTTGGTTAACTTGTTGACCTTCGTATTCAGTGTTTGTTTTTCTAGCTGTTAGACTTAAATATCTGGCTTGTGATGCTGCCATTCCCATAGCTAATACTCCTTTAGCTTTACCATTTGCATATCTGTTTTATTAATCGACACATTTTTTTTAAAACTTTAGAAATTTGGTTTAAAATGTTACAAAATATTTACAAATATCTATTTGATTTTTATAAAAAATTTAAAAATCAGGAATTTTGGTGTATTTACCTACAACTTTTATTTAATGTTAATTACAAAAAAAGCAATAAAAAAGCTGCAATAGTTAATGCAGCTTTTTTGTGTATTTTAAAGTAGTTTAGTTTTTATCTCTGTTAATAATCTTATCATTGTCTTTCCAAGCAAATTTTGAGCGAAGTTCTTTGCCAACAACTTCAATTTGATGTTCTTCACCAGCTTTTTCAAGTTCTTTGAATTTTTTCATTCCAGAATTGTATTCATCCATCCACTCTTTTGCGAATGTTCCATCTTGAATTTCTGTGAGAACTTTTTTCATTTCTGCTTTTACTGCTGGTGTAATAATTCTAGGCCCAATTGTCATATCTCCCCATTCAGCAGTATTGGAGATAGAATATCTCATATCAGATATACCACCTTGGTTTACTAAATCAACAATAAGTTTCATCTCATGTAAACATTCAAAATATGCCATGTATGGAGAATAGCCTGCTTCAACAAGTGTATCGAAACCTGCTTTTATCAGCGCAGATAATCCTCCACAAAGCACAGCTTGTTCACCAAAAAGATCTGTCTCAGTCTCTTCTTTAAAAGTTGTTTCATAGATACCAGCTCTACCTGCGCCAATAGCCCATGCATAAGCCATTGCAACTTCTTTTGAGTCTCCTGATGGATCTTGGTATACTGCAACCAATGATGGAACGCCTTTCCCTAACAGGTATTCACTTCTAACAGTATGTCCTGGACCTTTGGGGGCAACCATAAGAACATTAACATCGGCAGGTGGTACTATTCTTTTAAAATGAATATTAAATCCATGTGCAAACATTAAATATTGTCCGGGTCTAATGTAAGGCTTTATTTGTTCTTCATAAACTTTTGCCTGAACTTCATCTGGGATAAGAATTTGTATTAAATCAGCCCATTTTACTGCTTCTTCAATACTCATAACTTTCAAGCCTTCTGCTTGCGCTTTTTTAGCAGATGCACCATTAAGTCTAGCACCTATTACAACATCTACCCCACTATCTTTTAGGTTAGTAGACTGGCCATATCCTTGTGAACCGTATCCTATAACAGCTACCTTTTTGTTTAAAATTTTGCTAGTGTCTATATCTTTATCAGTATAAACTTTCAATTCATGTACCATTATTTTCTCCTTTTTATAATACTCCGCTCAAGTATTTTATCACATTTTAGTTAAGTTTCAAATTTACTTCTACTTTTGTAATAAAAAGGCTAGACAAATATTTTTGTTTATGCAAATATAATATTTGTAATAATAGTTATGTACTTAGGATTTTCAATGAGAATTAGAAAATACCAAAAACGCAAATTTTACACTAACTAGAAGTCTTTACAAACATTTTGAAAAGATTGCAGTTTTGCTGCATGAGCATAGAACGGATTTTGTAAAGTCTTCTGAACAATTCGGAAGACTTTTTCGTCTCTAAAATGCAGATAATATACAAAATTATTGTTACAAATTATAAAAAACGTAAGTATTTTTAGCACAAATTAATATTTACAAACATTAAAAGTTTAAATCAATATAGGAGAATTTACTAATGTTTAATAACCGACGATATACACAATCAAGGGCTAAAGCTCAAATTGTATTAGTTATGAACTTGGTATGGGGTCTATAATACCTGGATCCCCTGTGTATAAAGGAATATTAAATGCTTATTAATAAAATCACATCAACCTTTGGCGATCACTCTTCATTATTACCGTTATTTACAAAAGATGTTGTAAACAGTGCCGGTATGACAGCTTTTTCTTATAATGCCGGCGGAAAAATAGAAGCAAAAGACAGATTTATTGATGAATTTGGAACTCAAGCAATTTGGATGGGTGGACTTCCATTTTTTAAATGGGCAATTGACAAATCTGTATATAAATTAGCTAAAATTAATCCTAATATAGATGTAAGATTACTTAGAGATTCGGAACAATTATCTGTTGCACAAAAATATGCTGCAACACTTAAAGACAAAAATATTTCATCTAATTTATTGCATGCAGTATCCAACTCGAAATTAACACAAGGTCTCTTCCTTGGTAAATTTGCTGCTGCAACTGCATTAACTTTAACTTCATTTTTTACTTTAGTTAAAGT
Organism: Candidatus Gastranaerophilales bacterium; assembly: GCA_944323475.1. GTDB lineage: Bacteria > Cyanobacteriota > Vampirovibrionia > Gastranaerophilales > Gastranaerophilaceae > Limenecus. The sequence goes on along the minus strand of CALUSQ010000002.1, from coordinate 55,704 downwards.
AAAACAACATTATACTAAAAAACAGATAGAAAAGCAGTTTTGGGCTAAAAAATCAGAACAACATTTCTATAATAACAATGTAGCAAAAAGTCCTGCTTTCAAAGCTTTTTCAACTGAAAACCAACAAACAAAAAGTGATGTTAAACCTTCCAAGGTTGTATCTTTTAAAGGTTTGACATCTAGTTTAACAGGCATTATGTTTGATCCAGTTAAGAATTTATTTATTGTTGATGCTGGTATTACTGGTGAAAGATTAGCTAATTCGAGAACTAAAACTGAATTTGCTGAAACTGCAATAAAAGAAGGTAGTTTGCTATTTTTCTTGTATGTTGCAGGCAGATATGTACAAAAAGGTATAGAAAAAATTAGTGAGAAGTTCTTTAAAAAACCGATAGATCTTCATGCTGAAGTTTTGTCATCAGATTATATGAAGAATGCAATAAAATCTGGAAAAGTTAATGATGATGTAAATGCAATAAAATCTCTTATGAATTCAAATAAAGCATTGTATGAGTTTATTTATGATGCTAAAAATGCTGATAATTCTGTAATAAAAGCAGCAAAACAATCAGGTATTATTTCTACTATTGTAGAGGGTAATTGGTGGCAAAAATTAATTGGCAAAGCTAATAACACAGGAATAATTGACCCTCACAAATATATTAATAAAAATGACATTAATGATTTAGCAAATAATATTAAGAAGTTAGCTGATGTGTCTCCAAAAGGTGAGGAAGCATTAACTAAGTTCCTTAATAGTTGCAGAAACTTTAAAATAGGTTCAGTGGCTGCAAACATGGGAATTACCTGCTTGTTCCTTGGGCTAATTGTTCCATACTGTATGATGAAGTACAGAGAAAAACAACAAAATGGTAATAAAGAATTCCATGTTCAATCAGAGATTGAACAACAATTAGAAAAAAGCTTTAAGGGAAGAATTGCTTAAGTTATTTAAAATATATCGTCAGTTTATTTTTTAACCCATCTTCAAGCCTAACTGCATTCAGTATAGTGGGAGATTCGTTAAAGGTACAGCTTTCAATTTGTTGATTTGAATAATTTATAAATTCATTTATTTTGTCTTCAGAAACACCTTTTTTACGTGCATATTCAATGTATTTATTGGTGACAATATGTAGATACTCCTTTTTTTCTTCTAAAGAAAGTACTTGATTATTCAAAATACCTTGATAAATTGTCTCAGGTCTGTTTGCTCTTTCTTTTACACCTCTTGTAACACCCCATTTTAATTTTTTCTTTTCAATTTCAGTTGCTGCAAGCTCACTTTCTTGTTTGGAAAGAGCTACATACTTATTATTCACATTATAAACATTGTCAACTGTAAGTTGATTATTCAATAAATCATTAATTTTTTCTTTATTATCACTGTTTAAGGTTTGTAGCAAATCATTAGCTAATATATCATTTGCAGCAACACCATTTTTAGGCGCAAGTGTTTTTAATTTATTCAATATTTGTTTTTTTTCTGAATCAGATAAGTTAGACATATTAATTGAATGAGTTAAATAAGAATCATTAGTCTGTTTATATTCATAAAATACCCAATCAATATTAGATGAATTGATATAATTCAATACAGAATTGATTTTAGATATATCAGATTTTAAAATTGCATTTTTGATATCATTTGAAATTTCTTTGTATGATTTATTATTACTTTGTAATTCAAAGTCATCAATTGCAGGATTATTAATTTCAGTAGAACCTATAATTATCTTATTTGCTTCTGTCGACAAATCAGAAGTGCCAGAAATATTACTTTTATTTGCAAAATTTATATAATCAACTTTTAACATGTATTAAACTCCAAATTTATTATTCATTGTAAATATTTTACCCTTGTATGAATTATTATTAATCATACCATTGGCTTGATTCCTAAAATAAGAACTTGGGTCTTGTAAGAAATTATCCCACATATTATTCGAACCAGCTGAGCCACCGCCGCCGCCTGTTTCGAATACATTAAAATCACCATTTATTCCATCATAACCATTATAGTTTTCATCATCATTCTTTGAATCATTACCTGTATATGCGCCAGAAAATGCATTATTGTAAAAATCATCCCAATTTCCACTGTTATATGCATCTAGAATATCACCCCATGCTTCTTCAATATTATTATTGCCAGTAATAGTAGTATAATCCCAACCATTTTCTAATGCATCATTAATAAAATCATCAACATTAAACGAACCATCTTGATTTATGTAATCATATGGATTGAAAGCTGGAGGTAAAGGTTCGCTTATGCTGTCATCAGAATTTGTATCATTTGACAAATTGCCATTATTTACTAAGTTATTTCCATCAGTATAATCTTTTGGACCAAGTACTTTAACTGTCCAATTTAAAAAGCCATCACTATCGATATTTACATCAATTTCACAGTTATAATCACTATATTTATCAATCAATTCATTAATTTTGTCTTCTATCTGCTGATCTGGATTAGAAACAATGTATACTAGTTCATTTCCATCATTTTTTGAATTAAATACTAAATTACCATCAGCTTTCACAGATCCTGTTTCACCTTCAGGTATAGGTACTGTTGCATCATTATTACCATTCAATCCACTGAAATCTGTAGGATTAGGTATACCAGGTATATTATAATCACCTAAACCTATATCTGGTAAATCTGGATATGATGGCTTATTACCGGTATTAACATAATTATTTGAATTATTTGAATTATTTGAATTATTTGAATTATTTGAATTATTTGAATTATTATAATTATTTGAATTATTATTCCAATTATTGCCAAATAAAGGCGCATAGATATAATCAATTGGAGGTTGAGTAATATTTGTTTCCGGAACTTGATCATCAGAATCAGTTTCAGATTGATCGCTATTAGAGTTTAAAAATAAAAACATTGATTCTAAAAATGAAGCCAAGTTTGGTACTTTTGTAGCATACATGTCAAATGCATGTTGCCAACCACCTTCTTTAACATATCTAAAAAATTCCTTAAGTGTTTTAATATCATTAAGCTTATCTAGTTCATCTAAAATAGCATCAAAATTAGCCATCAAACTTTCAAAAAGTTTCTGAGGTGCATTACCAAAAGCTTTTCTAAGTGCACCAGCAGTAAATCCTGGTAAAATTCCAAATATAGCACAAGCGGACTCAAAAATTGCTCTATTTTTAGCTGCATCTAGACATTCTTCTTGAGATGCATCTTGACCATTTAACCATTCTCTTCCATATGCTTCTCTATCATATGTCATAGAGTAATATACACCACTAAGTGTAACCCCCACATCAACAGCAGATGCAATTACTGAAACTGGGGTATAATCAGCAACAACCATAATTGCGTTATAACCTGTTGTTGAACTTAACCAAGAACAGAATCTACCTACACTAATCCAAAATCCACTTGGAGCCTCAGATGATGAAATACTTACAGCCAAGCTATTATTTGAATCATTTTTAATTTTTATGCCATTACTGTTCAAAGCACGATTTATTTGATCAACATCAAAAACTCCATTAAATGTTTCAGATAAATATGTAGTTATAAGTTTTTTACAAATTTCAATTTCTTCATCTGTACAGTTTTGTTGTTTTAATGATTCAGTTAAGGAGTCAAATGTAACATAAGAATTATTGCTAAGATAAGTTTGTAAACTATTTCCAAGTTTTGACAACAATTCAGTTGCAATTTTTTCTGCATCATTTAATTCTTCTTGAACGCCAAGATTTAATGCAGAAGAAATCATATAAATAATTTTTTCTTGTGATGCACCTTGAGCAGATTCTGATAAAAGCACGCAACTTATTGTTTCTTCATATTCAGATAAATTCGAAATACTCATGTCAGGACACATTTCTTGAATTTTTTTCAGTATATCTTCATCAGTATAAATATTTTTTTCAACTTCTTTTAATGCTTCGCTTAAGCTTGATGTTATTGATGTTCCTGAAAAATTATTTGTATTATTTGTATTATTAGATTTTATCTGTGGTTGCCCTGCAACAATTTTATTTACTGAATCTTTTTGTAAAGCAGAATTAATTGAATCAATTTTTATATTTCTTGTTGTTAGTATTAAATTATTATCAATATTTTTTACTAGATCATTAGACGTATCATGAAACAATGAAGAATTGTCATTTGAATCATTCAATGTTTCATCTTTTTTATCTGATTCTTCTTCTTTTGTGTTTTTAATTAAAGAGCTTTTAAAATTTACATTCAAATTTAAATTTAAATTTTTGTTAATAATAGACATAAACTCATCCAAATTAAGTTTTATTCAATAACTTAATCGAAATGAATATATATAAACTTTAGCTTTTTGATTAAATATTTTACAATGCTTAATAATTGCTATTAATTGGTCTATATGCTTGAGGGTAATAGTAATCTTCCTTAAACCCAAGTCTTCTATACATTTTTAAAGCAGGATAGTTATCAGTTTCAGTACTTGCATTTACTTCTGAAAGGGTTGTCTCATACAAGTTAATAAACTGTTTCATTGTGTTATACAAAAGAGCCAGTCCAAGGCCTTTAGAACAATGTTCTTTACCCATCCCAATGAGCGGTATATTTGCTATTCTGCCAGCTGTAATATTAGCAAAACATATACCAACAGGCCTATTATCATATAAAAGTATGCTGGTACAATCTGGTAAAAATTTACCATAAATACCTGTAATAATTTTATTTAAAATATCATTACAGCCTTCTTTAGAAGCAAATCTTGGATCAAACAATGCATCAGATGTGTTATTAAATGATGTATTAATTACATTAATAATATCATCACTGTATTTTTCATTCCAAGATATAATTGAATATCTATCAGGTAGATCATCTTGTTTATAGTTCTCAAAAATATCTCTGGACATTCTGTTAGAAAAATTAAATCTCTCTACAGCCAGTCCAACAAGCTTAAAACCAAAATTTGTAATTTCTTGTGTAAATTCTTCTTGCGAGCCTAGCATAGGATAAGTAACAACTTTATTTTTCAATAAGTCTTTATTAAATTCTATGAATTTATCCATAAGCATTTTACGCTTTTCATTTCGGTTCTCTTCACCAATGCAGTGAATAATGTTAAGTTCGAGAGCCTCACTTATTTCAGTAGTATAAACCATAAAAGCTGTCGGTATAGAGTCTTCGAACAAAATAAGACACTTTATAAGTCCTTCATCAACACTTGCTGTAAAATCATCATATTCGAGTGGTTCTAACTCAAATTTATATTCAGAAAAGGCTTTTGATTTAAAGTCAGAATAAAGTCCCTTAAATATATTTTTGTAATCGTCACAATATTCTTGTACCTGATATTTCAAGGTTTGTGTCATTATTTTAGCTCCAATTTATTATTATCTATATCTAAATCAAGTAAGTGATGCATTTTGTTAGCTTTAGTACAAAGATATTTATAATTATATTTAGTACATTCTGATTCCACATGCACTCTTTCGACTATTTCTAAGCCATATCCCTCAAGTCCAATAATTTTTTGCGGGTTGTTAGTAATAAGTTTAAACTTTTTAAAGCCTAAATCCAAAAGGATTTGTGCTCCGTCACCATAGTCTCTTAAATCCGAATTGAAACCAAGAGACAAATTTGCTTGAACAGTGTCTTCGCCTTTGTCTTGCAACGCATATGCTTTGATTTTATTAACAATGCCAATACCTCTGCCTTCATGGTTCATAAGGTATACAACTGCACCTTTACCATATTTATCAATCATTCGCATAGAATTTTGCAATTGACTGTTACAATCACATCTTAAACTGTGAAAAGTATCACCTGTAAGGCATATACTATGCATTCTGACTAATGGAATTTTATCAGTACCATCATCTTTTAATAAAGCAACATGTTCCTGTCCGGTCAATACATGTCTGTAACCTATTAATTGAAAAGTACCAAATGCAGTTGGAAGTTCAACTTGTGCTTCTCTATTAATAAGTTTTTCATTTTTTAAGCGATAAGCAATAAGTTGAGCTACAGTGATAAATTTAATATTATGTTTGTCAGCAAATTTACGCAAGTCATCACGTCTTGCCATTGTCCCATCAGGATTAACAATTTCACAGCAAACAGCAGCGTCTTTTAATCTAGCAAGTTTGCATAAATCTATTGAGGCTTCTGTATGTCCAACTCTTTCAAGTACACCGCCTTCTTTCGCAATTAATGGAAATATATGTCCAGGTTGCCTTAAGTCTGATGGTGATGTATTATCATCTGCAATAAGTTTAAGTGTAACAGATCTATCAATAGCCGAAACTCCTGTGGTAACCCCAAATTTTGGGTCAGCGTCAATACTTTGTGTAAAAGCAGTACCTTTTACATCGGTATTGTTTTTTACCATATAATCCAGTCCCAATTTTCTTGCTCTTGCAGCACTAATAGGAGCACAAAGTACACCTTTTGCTTGTGTAATCATAAAGTTTACATTTTCAGTACTTGCAAACTCAGCTGCACAAATCAAGTCACCTTCATTTTCTCTTGATTCGTCATCAGCAACAATAATCATTCCACCATTTTTAATTGTTTCAATGGCTTCCTCGACTGTATCAAATTTACAGTTGTCATTATTTAAGTCTAAAACAGACTGTATATTATTTTTAATCATATCAATTAAAGACATTATAGAAATCCGTTTCTCTCTAATAGGTCTATGGTTATATTGTTATTAATATTATCGTTCGATGATAAATAATTTTCAATATATTTACCAATTATATCAGTCTCAATATTAACTATATCACCGATTTTTAAGTATTTCATTGTTGTCGAATTATAAGTATGTGGAATAACAGTAATTTTAAATTTATTGTCTGTAACATCTGCAATAGTCAAACTTATTCCATCAACTGAGATTGAGCCTTTAGGTACCAATTGATTCTTATATTTCATATCTATTTCAAATTCAAATTCTCGTGTTTCTGCTATCTGTCTTATAGCATAAATTTTAGCTGTAGTATCTATGTGTCCGCTAACTATATGACCATCAAGCCGTGCATCAAGCTTTAAGGGCCTTTCTAGGTTAACAAAAGAACCTTTTTTGTAGGATAAAAAATTAGTGACATTTACAGTTTCATTAGAAGCATATACTTTAAATTCATTGCCTTTAAGGTCAATAACTGTCTGACAAGCACCATTTATTGCTATGCTATCACCAATTTTCAAACCTTTAATAATTTTATTGGCTGTAACATTGATATACAAAGCATTATTAATATTTTGTATAGAGGATATTACACCTATTTCTTCAACTAATCCGGTAAACATAAAACTAATTTAACACAAAAATATTTCATTATGTATTGAATTAGACTAAACTGCGCACATGTTTTGCTACAGCTTCTCCCATTGAAAAACAAGATGTCTGTATTCTAAGTGCAGCTTGTGCACTGAAATCTGCAGAAATATTCCTTCCAGCTAAAAATAAATTTTTGTATCCTGAAGCTTTTAGACACTCAAAAGGAAGCTCATAATCCACTGTTTTTTGTAATGTAGAAGTATCTTTCTCATATGTGTGTATATCTATCGGATAGTCAGCATGCAAAACAGGTCTGTCTACGATATTGCCCGACAATATATCGGATTTTGTAAAGATTTTTTCACCTTCAATTCTTCTTGAATCTCTAATTCCCAACATGTCAGCAATATTTGATATAAATGAGTTTTCAAAACCTGGGAAATACTTACACATAAAAAGATATAGACGCCAAATCTGTTCACGTGCACTAGAAATAGCTTTTGAAGTTGCAAACGGATCCAAAGGGTCAATATCCTTATCTAGCAAGATTCTTGGGCAGTTTAACGATATAGTACCAGGCATTCCAGGTACTGTAAACAGCTGAAAATAGGAAGCATCAGATTCTATAATATCCCCGTTTTCTATAGCTTTTTCAAATATAGGCCATAATGCCCAGTTTCTATCCTTGTCCCAAGTACAAGCCGTAGAAAGATGTATATCACCATTAATAGTATAAGCTGTAGTTACATTTCTATCTTTATCTATATCTAATAGCCAATCAGAAAATTTTTGCAAATTAATTCCAGACACATTAAATCTTAATGTCATTGGCTGATGTTTTGAAGTATCATCTAAAATTTTATTTTTTAAAATTGCAGAAAAATTTCCATCACCAGTTGAATCCAAAAAATATAACGAGTCGATATATAACGATAACGTTTTTGATGTAACACAAACTGACTTAACCCAATTTTCCTTTGCAACTGCATTTATAATTTCTGAGTTATATAACACATTACATCCAACATTTTTCATCATTGCATCTAATGCTATTTTTGCCAGTTCGGGATTAAACCATCCCATATTTCCGTCACCATAAGTAATTTGACCATTATACAATTTTAATGTTTCAACAAAATCATTTAAAAATTCGCAATTAATATTTTTAGTATTTGATTTCATTGCAGGAATTACTAGCGCTGATGTAATTGAACCGCCAAGATGAATGTTTTTATCTATAATTAAAGTTTTCAGCCCAAGTTTTGCGGCAATATATCCAGCAGCAATACCGGCAGTACCACCACCACAAACAACAAAATCATATTTAATCATTGCACAGTTTCCCTCTTATTTTTGTTAGATTTAATATAATGACTTGATGATTCAAGATTTAAAGATTTTTTTCGTAAGTTATATTCGTAAAATATTTCTTCTGGTGTGCTGCATAAATTTATATCCCTAAAATAAATTCCAGCATTTGTTTCTATTAGGCCTAAATCAAAATCATTAAGTTGGTTTTTTATAAATTTTATATTTTTAGAAGCAATTGTTCCTGATGGTCTATTCATTTTATCAAAAATTTTTCCAACATAATATCCAGCATCAATCATCGCATGACGAACAGCAGCGGAATTAGAATAAGTAACTAGTATAGAATCATCTTTTGATATTAAATATAATTCTTTAAAAAAGTCAAGAGTCCACAGGGTAGGTAGCTTGGTTGGGGTAAAAGCATCTAAAAATATTAAATCATAGCAAGAATCAATGAGTTTTATAGCCTTTCGTGCATCCATAAAATATGGATTTAGAACATATTTTTTATTTTTAAAGGCATTTTGGTAGCTTTTAAAACGTTTCGATATACAATGATAATATATATTATGTAAAAACAAATTATTTTGCTTTTCTATATTATAACTATACCCCCAATATTTGTATTTTTTGATTAAACTCTTGTAAAACGGTGCAAAAAATTTGTAATTATTTAAAATAAGATTAGTTAAAGTATCTTTATTTTGATATATATTATTTATTAAATTCTTACAAAGCACATACGAGATTTCGGGTATAGAATTTTGAAAACCATCGATTATAAATGGTGACAATAGAACAAGGTTATTATTATATTCTATAGCATCAATTTTAACTTGACCGTTAAAATCAGTTTGAAAAAGTTTTTTTAGTAGTGCTTTTGTGTTGTATCCTATACCATAGCAAATATCAAGAACTTTTAATTCTTTTTTATTTATAAAATTCTTTTCAAAATTAATCGGTAAAATAAATTTTTCCCATGCTTCGGTCAAGGCACCGAATTTTGAGTGGTATATATCGCCAACAGACACATCATATAAACCTACTGATCTATCATCAGTAAATAAGAAATTAAAAGTATTAATATTACCCATAACAATATTATAGAGTTTAGAATATTTTATGTGAAATATATATAATTATATTTACATATTACAATATTGATTATCAATATATATCGATACGTTACACATTGATAATATTTTAAACTAGCGCAAATTATTTTATCGTTATGTATCGATACGTAATAACTATTAGTTATGTTTTTAAAATTAAAAATTATCATACTGAAAAAATTTTTTTGGTGATGTTGTGATATTTTTTTTAATTTATATTTTAAATACAAAAAATATGAGTGGGAGAAATATTCTTATGAAATCTATATCAATACTTATGGTAGAGGATCATAAGCTTTTGAGAGTTGGTTTAAGATCTTTATTCAATGATACACAGGACATTAAAGTGATTGCTGAAGCAGAAACAGGGAAAGAGGCAGTCGAAAAATCTAATGTAATGAAACCAGATGTTATACTAATGGATATCGGATTGCCTGATATATCTGGCATTGAGGCTACTAAGCGTATTCTAAAAAACAATATTGAACAAAAAATTATGATGTTGACGTCACATATTAACGAAAAAGATGTCATGGACTCTCTAAGTGCTGGCGCATATGCTTATGTTTTAAAGGATATAAACACAGAACTATTGTCAATGGTGATAAAATCGGTAAATGATGGTGCAATATGGCTAGATCCGCAAATTGTGCCACTAATACGTGACAAATCATCATGTTTTATACCTCAAAGACAAACTTCAAGAGCTGCATTTCGTGCTCAACATGGGAATCTTACAGAACGTGAATATGAAGTATTAAAACTTGTTGTTGATGGACAATCAAACTCAGAAATTGCAAATACATTAACAATAAGTGAGCACACAGCAAAAGCACATGTATGCAATATAATACAAAAACTTGTAGTTGATGATAGAACACAAGCAGCAGTAAAAGCAATTAAAGAAGGATTAGTTTGATTTTACTTATATGTTGATATCATTTGTTTTAATACACTTACCGCATCCGCAACAATTGCCACATCCGCACTATTCATAATTGGTGCACTTTTATCTGTATTGATTGCAATAATTCTATCAGAATTTGTGATACCAACTATATGCTGCATAGCTCCGGAAATACCAAAAGCTAAATAAAGTTTTGGAGAAACTGAACTGCCTGTTTGCCCAACTTGTATGGATTCTGGTGCCCAACCCATTTCTACGGCTCCTCTTGATGCAGCTGGTTTAGCATTTAATAATTCTGAAAGTTTATATATCAATTCAAAATTTTCCTTTGTCTTAAGTCCAAGTCCTCCGGAAACAATTATTTCAGCACAAGTCCAATCATCTTTTTGAATTTTATTTTCACATTTCAAAATATTAGTCAATATCTTTTCACCTGATAAATCAGGGGTAATGAAGACAACATTTGTTTCTCTGCTTGGAAAATTAGAAATTTTAAATGCTCCTGGACGAATAGTCGCAAAGTTTGGTTTTGTTTTTGATACTATAGTTGCCATCATTTTACCGCCATATGTAGGCCTTGTTGCAAGCAAATCATAGTCTGCTGTTATTGTAATATCCGTACAATCAGCAGTTAAACCGATATCTAAAGCTGACGCAGTTCTTGGTGCAAGTTCTCTCCCTTTTTCTGTAGCACCCATAAGAAATATATCAGGGTTGTTTTGTTTTAGAAAATCAACCAATGCATCAGAATATATACATGTTTGGAATGAATCAAAAATACTATCATTAATTACATAAAGGTTGTCTAATCCAATATTCAATAATATATTTTTTGATAATTCATAAGACTGTAAATCAGTAATGACAACACCATTTATTTGCATATTATTGTTGCAATTGTGTAATTTTGAAATAATCTCTTTTGTTACATTCAATGGCTGATTATTGTTTAATTCAATATATACTAGTATAGAATTAGTCATCATTTACCCTACATTTGTTAATTTCATCAATAATGTATTCAGAACAATTTTCTGCAGATTCATTTTCAATATAAGTTGTATTTCTTAAAATTTCGAATTTATAAGCTTTTTTTACTTGAGTGGGTGAACCAACGAGTCCAATTTTATTAATATCAATATTCAAATCTGAAGAATTTAAAACAGTAATTTTAGTTTTGCATGCCTTAATATAGCCATTAATATTAGGCAAAATATTAGTATTTTTCAGTGTAGTTGCAATCAATGCAGGATGTCCTGTTTTAATTTCTTCTGTACTTGTTTTGCTATCTTTTATCCAAACAGAATAAACCTTATTTACTTCTTTTAATCCTATTACATTAGTTATTTGAGCTATAGATAATTTCTGAGCAAGACTTGAAGGTGTCTGAGCTGTATCTCCGTCTATAGCCTGTTGTCCACAAATAACTAAATTAAAGTCCGGTATTTGTGTCTTTATGAATAGTGATAATGTATAAGCTGTTGCCAATGTATCTGCACCAGAAAATTTTTTATCTGATAACAAAAATGCTTTATCACATCCCATAGCAACAGCATTTTTTAAGATATCTGAAGCTTGTGATGGTCCCATTGTAACAACATTTATTTCTGTATCTAAATTCATTTTTTCTAGCAAAAATCTTACATTTTTGGCAAGTTGAATAGCTCCAATATCAAAAGGATTAATTATAGAATCAAGCCCATCTCTTTGAATGGTGTTATGTTCAGTCCATTTAATATCTGATGTATCTGGAACCTGTTTAATACAAACAACAATTTTAAATGTCATTTAAGAAATATCCAATCCTAAATCTATAACCGGTGCTGATGCAACTATTGCGCTTGTTGAAATAACGTCAACACCTGTTGATGCAATTTCATTGATTGTATTAATTTTAACATTTCCACTAGCTTCTACAATAGCCCTGTTATTTATATACTCAACAGATTTTTTCATGTCAGAAATTGACATGTTATCAAGCATGATTATGTCACATCCAGCATTTACAGCTTCTTTTACTTGTTCGATTGTGTCACATTCGATTTCAATTTTATGAGCATGTGATAAGTTTTTTTTAATTTTATTTACAGCATTTGTAATTGAACCGGCATGCTTAATATGGTTGTCTTTTATCATCACACAATCTGAAAGATTAAACCTATGCAATCTTGCACCACCAACCATGACAGCGTATTTTTCAAAAATTCTAAATCCTGGAGTATTTTTTCTTGTATCAGTAACAGATGCGCTATATGGCATGATTGCAGATTGATATTTATTGGTTTCAGTAGCTATTCCAGAAAGTCTTTGCATATAATTAAGTGCTGTTCTTTCACCTGAGAGTATTGTTCTTGCGTTACCTTTTATTTCAGCTAATTTTTGACCTTTTTTGACAAAATCACCATCACTTACAAAAGTTTTTATTTCAACATCTGATGATAATATATGAAAAACTCTTTTAAATATATCAATACCACAGACAATACAATCCTGTCTGGTATTTAATTCAGCACATAAATAATCATTCTCATCATATAAAAAATCAGTTGTAATATCTCCAAAGCCTATATCTTCTTTTAACGAATTTTTTATATGTTCATCAACAATAAAATCATGCAATAACTTTTGAGTCATTAGTTTTTTCCTCAGCATAATTCATATCTTTATTGCTTTTTTGAACTTCAGAGTCAGCTCTAAAATGAGCGCCAACAGACTCTTTTCTGGCAAGAGCAAAGTTAATAATACATTTTGAAACATATATCAAATTTCTTAATTCATATTCACTCAAGTTAGAACATTTACTAAATGATTTATTATATTTTTTAAATTCTGTTTCAATATTCTCAATATCAGATAAAGCTTTCATTAATGATGATTCTGTTCTTACAATACCAACTTTTTCCCACATAACAGTTTTTAATTTTTGCAATAAATTATCAACATTAAACATCTCCGAATCATATTCAAATTCAGAATCCGAGTACTGTTTTATTGTATTCATGATTTTTTCATCAATAATTTGCGAAGCATGTAATTCAGAATTAGATAAAGTATTGACCAGTTCAAACGCAGAAACCACACATTCTAATAGCGAATTGCTTGCAAGTCTGTTTGCTCCATGCAAAGATGTACAAGCTACTTCACCAATTGCATATAAATTGCTTATTGAAGTTTTACCATTGACTTCAGTTTTAATACCACCCATACAATAGTGTGCTGCCGGTGATACAGGTATAAAATCATGTTCAACATCAATACCATTATCTAAACATGTTTTATAAATATTAGGAAATCTATTTTTAAATTTATCAATATTTATTAAATTAGCGTCAAGATATACTTTATTACCCTTTGCGAATTGTGCGTAAATAGCTCTAGCAACTACATCTCTAGGTGACAAATCTTTTTGAGGGTATGAATCCATAAAATATTCACCGTTTTGATTTACAAGTCTTGCCCCTTCGCCTCTTACAGACTCAGATATAAGGAATCTGGAATCATCATTTTCTATTGAAAGCGCTGTTGGATGGAACTGGATAAATTCCATGTCTTTTATTTGTGCATTTGCTCGAATTGCAAGCGCCAAACCGTCACCGGTCGTAACTACAGGATTTGTTGTATATTTATAAACCTGACCTGTTCCTCCTGTAGCCAAAACTGTAACTGGAGCATAAATTGTCTCATATTCATGAGATATTGTATTGAAAGTAATTATACCCCTACAGGTGTTTTTAGAGTCTACAAGAAGATCTGTTGCCAAAGTTTGTTCATATATAGTTATATTAGATGAAATAACAGGATCATTCTTCACTTTATTAACTAATTCTTTTTCAATACCGTATCCTGTTGCATCACCGCCCACGTGTAATATTCTTCTAACGCTATGAGCTCCTTCGAGTGTAAAATTCAATTCATTCTTATCATTTTTATCAAATTTTACACCATATTTCATTAAATCTTTTATAGCATTGTTGCTATTTTCAGAGATAAATTTAACTACATTAAAATCACATAAACCACAACCTGCTTTTATTGTGTCAGCGATGTGCAAACTTATTGAGTCAGATTTGTTTTCAGGTAATACCCCGACTATCCCGCCTTGTGCATATCTGGAATTGCACTCAGCAAGTTGAGATTTTGTAATTAATAAAATACCATCAGGAACTTTCATTGTTTCTGACATTTTTATAGCTGCGTATAAACCTGCTATACCACTGCCTACTATAATTACAGAATATGTTGAATGTTTCATCGGCATGTTACCCTCTTGTATTAATATTAATACAAATATAATTAATTTACTACTAAACATGTAGAGATATTTTATTTAAACATTAATGTTAATTTTTGTTACTAATCATAATCGGGAATGACAAAATTTTTTATATTCACTTATTGAGTAAGTATAATCATTAATGCATGTCTATTAAATGGAGGAAAAATGATTCAACAACCAACAACTTATACGCCTGTGCCATCTGCAGAATTTAATGCAATTAAAATTAATATTTCAGGCGCAAAAGTTGATGCGCCACAGCATCCACATCCTGCACCAGCACCAGCGCCAGCACAATTGCCTGCTAATACCGGCAATAATTTAAACTATACAGCATAATTTGTGCATTAAAGTAATATAACTAAGACCAAGCCGAAACTACATTGTTAAGAATTATTAAATCATAGTATAGAATTAGCAATTTTTGACATTGAGCAATATTTAATAAGTATCAAAATAAAACATTAATAAGGGGAAAAAAAATGATACAAGCACCTATGCCACAAAACTATGGCTATACAGCACCAGTACAACAATCACCAGCCGAATATAATGCAATTAAAATTAATATTATTGATCCAAAAGTAAATGCACCTGGCGCGCAACAAGCTCCTGCAGTAAATAGTGCTTACAATTATCAACAAGCACCAATTTACAATTATCCTACTGCTCAAGCCCCAACATATTATCCACCGGTGCAACAACAAACATATGTACAACCTGCACCTCAACCTGCAGTACAACCAGCCCCAGTTTCAGTACCAGCACCTCAGGTTGTAAATCAACAAACAATAAATCAAATGCCGGAATCTGTTGTCCCACAAAATAATACACAAACTGCTGCTCCACAAACAATTGAAGCACCTGCTCAAGAGCAAACAGTTAGCGCTATTAATGTCCCATCATTTGTAGGTCAAATTAAATCTGATGATTTACAACAAGCTGGCGATGCTATTGAAAAGGTTGCAGATATAGCTCAAAATGATCCTAAACAAGCACCGGCGCTTTTAGATACTGATTTAATGGAAGCTTTATTGGGTGTAATTGGTAAAGATACAAGTGCACTTGAAGGTCCAACTGAACACCAAAAAGAATTAAGACAACAACTTTTGTCAGGTAAACAACTTACAGAAGCTGATATGGCTGAAGCTAACAAAATTTCGCCATTAGAAATGGCTGAAAGAAATAAACAATATGCATTATTTACAACTGCAATTTTACAAAATCTTTTAATTGATGAATTCAAAAAAACAAACAATATGACACCTGATATTAAAGATTTGCCAGGTATGGAACAAATTGTTTCTACAATTAAAGATAATCCAAATCCAATGCTTAGAGCAAGCGGTCTAGCAGCATTGGCATATAATGCAAGACCGGAATATAAACCAGTAATGAAAGAAATTTTTGAACTTTCAAAACAAGACGCTGATGAAAATGTTCAAAAAGTGGCAGCAGAAGGTCTTACAAAATTAGACACTATCGCAGATAAAGCATAGTAAATTAAATTGATATAAATAAAAAAGCGGGTTAATCCCGCTTTTTTTGTTAAGGTATTGTTAAGAGATAGACTATAAAGAAGAAATACTATTTAATAAAAGTATGTCTGAGGAAATAAGTAAAAAAGTAATAAATATTTTTAGTAAACATATTAAAAATAAACCAGTAAATACAGATGAAAAAGTAAAAACTTTTGCTGGATTTAGTTATGTTAGAATGGATAAAGATGTTAATGGATATCCTTTTAAACAGCAAAATTTGTTAGCATATGCAAAAGATTGTCATTATATAGTTAAAGTTATGAGAGAAAAAAATGGTTCTCCATCTTTATACAGTTATAATGTACCTAATGACAAATTACTTGATTTTCTTCTAATGTTTAGAAATAATGAGTTAGACGGTTCTATTATTGAGATTGACAAATTTTTGCCGAAAAATATTATATAAACAGATACAATGAATAAATTAGATAAAAACGAATTCGAAGATTTACTTTTTAGCGTTAATAAACCATATCAATACGCTGGTAATGAGTTGTTCTCATATAATAAGAGTTTTAATGATTCTAAAGTTAGATTTGCGATAGCATTTCCTGACAAATATGAGGTGGGTGCAAGTAATCTAGGGCACAGAATACTTTATGAAACTTTGAACGCAATCGATGATTGTATGTGCGACAGAGCATATGCACCTGATGTTGATTTAAAAGATGAATTAAAAAAAAGAAATTTATTTTTGTATGGTGTTGAATCAAAAATTAGTCTTTCTGATTTTGACTTACTAGGTTTTTCCTTGCAATATGAACTAGCATACCCTA
The DNA here is from genome assembly GCA_944323475.1 of Candidatus Gastranaerophilales bacterium. Classification (GTDB taxonomy): domain Bacteria; phylum Cyanobacteriota; class Vampirovibrionia; order Gastranaerophilales; family Gastranaerophilaceae; genus Limenecus. Next base: position 38,516 of record CALUSQ010000002.1, on the reverse strand, counting down.
CTGTATTGGCAATGCTTGATATGTCTAATATACCTATTCGGAATGAATACAGATTGGAAAAGCATCCGATTATTCTTGCTGGTGGTCCTTGCACTTATAATCCTGAACCAATAAAAGACTTTATTGATTTATTTTTAATTGGCGATGGAGAAGATATTTTAAAAGAAATAGTTGAAAAATACAAGATTGCAAAAGCAAAAAATAAGTCAAGAAAAGAAATAATCAAAATTATAGCAGAAATAGATGGAATTTATTCGCCTTCAGAACATAAGAATAAAATAATAAACAAAAGAATTTTTGATTTTTCATCAAAAGAAATTCCTGTTAAACATCCTATTCCTTTTTCTGCATCAATTCATGACAGAGCAATTGTAGAAATCAGAAGAGGTTGTGGAAGAATGTGTCGTTTTTGTCAGCCTGGACATGTTAATCTTCCTATCAGAGAGAGAAAAGCTAAAGATATAATAGAAAAGACAAAAACACTTGTTAGTAACACTGGCTACGACGAGTTTTCAATGCTATCTTTGTCCTCAAATGACTACACCAATATTGAACCTGTTTTAGAAGAATTAACTTGCTACTTTAACGAAAAAAAAGTTTCTGCTTCACTACCCAGTCAAAGAATCGACAGATTTAATATAAGGTTATCAAATCTTGTTAAAGATGTTAGAAAAACTACAATAACACTTGCACCAGAGGCTGGTTCTCAAAGAATGCGTGATGTTATAAACAAAAACATCTCTAAAGATCAAATAATTAATACCACTTTAGATTGTTACAAAAACGGCTATGATAGCATAAAGTATTATTTTATACTTGGTTTGCCAACAGAAACTTATGCTGATATAGACGAAATGATAGAACTTTTAGCTGAAATTAAATATAAGGCTAAAATGATTAAAAATGAATTAAATTTAAAAAATGATTTAAAATTAAATTGCACTCTTTCAATTTTTGTACCAAAACCTTTTACTCCATTTCAATGGGTTGGTCAAGACTCACTTGAAACAATTACTGAAAAAATTTCTTACATAAGAGAAAAATCAAAATCATTAAAAGGTGTAAGAATAAAAATACATGAAAAATATATTTCAGAAATTGAAGCAGTTTTAACACGTGGTGACAGCTCACTTTGTAAATATATTGAACAACTCTTCAACAACGGTTGCTATCTTGATACTTGGGATGAAAATTTTGATAAAGAGAAGTGGTATTCTATTGCAGAAAATTGTGGTATATCATTATCTGAATTGTCACAAAAAACTTTTGCTCTTGATGAAAATTTACCTTGGGATTTTATTAATGTAGGTATAAAAAAATCTTGGTTAATAACTGAATACAAAAAAGCTCTACAAACTAAATCAAGTATACCCTGCGAAAATAAATGTAGCAATTGTGGCATATGTTCTGAATATAAAGTTTCTAAGCAACTTGATAAGCCATATACCCCTATATTAACAAATATTCTCAGAACAGAAAAGCCGTTTGTTCAAAAATATCGTGCCAAAATAACCAAATTAGGCTATTTAAAATTTCTTTCACACCTTGATTGGCAAAACACTTTGGTAAAAGGACTTTTTCGTTCACAATTGCCTGTAGTTTTTACTGAAGGTTTTAATCCTATCCCTAAGATTTCACTAGGTTCTGCATTACCTATTTTTATTGAAAGTAATACAGAATTTATTGATTTTGAACTATATAAAGATATTAAATTTGATTTATTCAAAAAAAACACACTTGAACAGCTCAATGATATTAAAAACATTTTAAATAAATCTTTAGATCCTATGGGACAAATTATTAATATTTGTGAAATTGACAAAACTACAAAATCTCTTGATATTACTACACAATGGGCTCGTTATGAAATTGAACATCTAAATAAAGATATTTCCAATTTTAATGATTTAATGTATATTAAAGATAAGCTTACTTCAGAAGATGAAATATTCTTAAAGAAGAAGACAAAAAAAGGTGTAGACAAATTAGTAAATATAAAACAGTCAGTAAAAGATGTTGATATTATTAACAACAAACTGTATGTAACTCTAAAAACAGGACAAAATACAGACATACCGTCTGTACGTGCTGATGTTTTTATGAAAATTTTCTATCCTGAAACAAAATTCAAGATAAAAAGAATAGCTTTATATGACACAGATTTGAACGTGTTATAGCTGCTAATAATAAAGGTTTATAGATTTTATAAAGGAAAATATTATGGCTAAATCAATCGTTATTGCAGAAAGAGACAATATTGCTGCGGTTTTCGAAGATAATAAAGTAACAGAATTTTTTATTCATAGAGGTGAAATACTTCTTGGTGATGTATATTTAAGTAGAGTTGAAAACATACTTCCAAGTATTGAAGCAGCATTTGTAGATGTAGGCTCCGATAAAATGGGTTTTTTGCATGCAGCTGATGTTATTGGTAAAGGCGGTTTACAAGATAAATTATCGCCAAAACAAAATTTGGTTGTGCAGGTTGTAAAAGAGCCAACTGGTCATAAAGGACCTAGAGTTACAACATCATTGAGCTTACCAGGCAGATTCTGTGTATTAATGCCACAAGAAACGGGTATAAATGTAAGTAAAAAAATCATGTCATCTAAAGAAAGAGCACGATTAAAATCAATTGTAAGTTTAATTAAACCAGTTGGACTTGGAGTTATTATTAGAACTGAAGCTGAAGGTCAAACAGAAGCTGAGATTCAAGAAGATTTGGAAATCTTATTAGAAAAATGGAACACAATCGTTACCCAAGCAGAACTTGTCGATGCTCCAAATTTATTATACAGAGATCAAGATTTACTTTATAGAGTTATTAGAGAAGCTTGTACTGAAGATGTAAAAGAAATAGTTGTAGACACATCATATGCAATGCATAGAGTGCAACAGTTAATTCAAAATTGGAATCTTAATAAAAATATTGATATTTCCGTATACAAAGGCAGTGAACCATTGCTTGTAGCGTCAGGTGTAAAAAAAGAAATTGAACAAGCACTTCAAGTTAAAGTGAACTTGCCTTCAGGGGGTTATTTGTTTATCCAAACAACAGAAGCTCTCACAGTTATTGATGTTAATAGCGGTAAATTTATCAGTTCTGCAACGCAAGATGAAACTATATTAAAAACCAATAAAGAAGCTGTTACTGAAATTGCAAGACAACTTAAACTCAGAAATATAGGTGGAATGATTATAATAGACTTCATAGACATGCTAAGTCGTGCAGACAAAATTGCAATTATGGAGGAATTAGAGCTTGCTGTAGAAGACGATAAAGCAAAACCTCAAGTAGGTCAATTGTCTGACTTGGGATTGGTTGAAATGACTCGTCACAGACAAGGTCAAAGTCTTGCAGAAATATTTACAAAAAAATGTACTCATTGTAATGGTACAGGACAAATTTTGGAAGACTTTGGTTTTGCATCATCAGTAAGTGAAGGAGAACAACGTTCAAAAGCGGCAAAACTTAAATTACCTAATAATGGAAAAAATAAACATAATGATAAACACAATAAAGTTTTTAATCATCAAAATATCAATACACAACATACGCCAAAGAATGAATATGATAGACGTCAGCATTCTAAACAAGAGGACAAAATTCAAAATGATGAAGATATTTTGTTAGATAAGGAACAACCAATAAAAAGAGATAATAAAAATAAACGCTATAAGAATAGAAAAAACAATAAAAAAGATGACAATAAGTTGTCTAATACAGTTAACACACCAAATGAGCAGCTTGTCGATGAAGGAATTGCAGCTGTAGCACAAAATCTTCCAGAGATTATAGAAAATACTACAACTGATATTTCATTAAATGTTGAAACTATATCAAATGATTCAGATACCGCTACAAAAAAAGCTGCTAAAAAAAGAGCACCAAGAAAAGCAAAAACAACAGCAGCAAAAGCCTCAAAAATAGAAGATAAAATTTTAATTCAACAAAATGAGTCAATTACTGAAGTAGCAAAAATAAATGAAGAAGCTACAGATGATAAGCCTAAAAAACCAACAAAAACAAGAAAGGCTTCAAGAACAAGGAAAACTAAAGTTACAGATAAAACTACAGAATAACAATAATCAGGACTATATATGAAAAGCAAATCCATACTGTGTACTATAATAATAGCTGTTACAATATTTGTATCTAATTTAATACCATGTTACGCAATTAGTACAAATACAGCTGATACGCTAAAACCAAAAACAAAAATTGAGAAGAAAACAGAAGCCAAAAATGTATTAAAAAAATTTTTTAAGTCTATGCTTTTGGTTTGTGGTTCAAGTATAGTCATAGTACTACTTTTAATAGCGTATAAGAGATTTAAAAATTCATCTATAGCCAATCCACACTATGTTGATATAGAAAAGAACTTAAATACGCCAGAAACAGTTGAAGATGCAACAAAATTTGTTATTGAAAAGTTTTAAATAACACTTTCATTATCATTTATTTGCGCCGGTGGACCGTATGCTTTTAATAATGCCTTTACTATTTTAGGCATTTGACAAATAAAAGAATAATTACCACTACTCAATGAACATTTTGAACAAACAGAGTTAACTTCATAGCACTCTTTTGCTTGCAAAGTCCAATTTTGCATGATGGATTCAGAAATCTCACCATTTGTTTGAGGAATATAAAGTTCATTTATAGGAGTGACTGTAGCTGGTGATGTAACAACATATTCACTATCATGACAAGAACATCTTTTTAATGCATAATCATACATAGTTTTACCTCCAATAACATACCCCAGTACTTATATATTAAACCATGTTTAATTTGTTTTACTCGGCTTAATGAAGGATATTTATACATTCAAAACATGTGCATCATAGACTAATTTCAATCCTTCAAGTGTTATATAAGGATTTATGTAATCAAACTTTCTGTTCATATATTTTGAAACGATTTCAGAATAGCCACCTGTTGCTATAACAATAGGTTTTTCGTGTAATTCTTTTTCACATTCCTTGAGCAAACCATCAATCATACAGGCATGGCCTCTAACAATACCAGACAGCATAGCATCAATCGTGTTTTTACCAATAGCATTATTAGGCGCTTCAATTTTTATCAATGGTAGTTTTGAAGTAAAATTTTTAAGACTTTCTGCCTGAATTTTCATTCCTGCACATATTACACCACCTAGAAATTCACCCTTTGCAGTAACAATATCAAAAGATGTTGCAGTGCCTAGATCAACTACAATGCTAGTTTGTTTATAAAGACTGTATGCAGCAAAAGCATTAACAATTCTGTCAGCACCAACCTCTTCTGGAGAATCAACCATATATTTAAGCAAATTGGTCGTTTTATTTGAAACAACAAAAGGTGTGATACCTAGATATCTTTTTAAAGCATTTTTATATCTTTCTGTAAGACAAACTACAACACTGCAAAGACATGCAGAATCAACAAATTCATCATAATTATGAATTTTTAAAAGATTAATTAATAGTATACCTATTTCATCTTCTGAACGATGCTTTTCAGAAGCTATTGACCATGTGTCAACAAGTTTGTCACCGTCAAATAAACCTATGTTTGTTGATGTATTTCCAATATCAAGTGTTAATAGCATAATTACCTCAAATGTATTATACATAAAAAATATTATTAAGTAATTTAGATTCTGTATTATTTTTGCTATAATTAACCTGTTACGGAGAATTTATTATGAAGAAATTATTAATAACACTTTTTATTGCAATAATATCTTTTAATACAACAGTACTTGCAAAGGAAGTTACAAAAACAGCCTATGATTTTTCGTCTATAGGTTTTCATAAACGTTCTGAAGTCCCAGTAGAATTACAGATAAGAAAAATATTTGACGACTATCAAAAGACTACAAACAATAAGGATTTAGATGGTTTTTTGAATTTACATGATGAATCATATAGAAGCTCAGATGGCTATGATAAAGCAAGATTAAAAGAATTGGCTATTGAATCCTGGAAGGAATATCCGGACGTAAAATATAGTATAAGAGTTTTATCTGTAAATGTTGATTTAGATAACGCAACAGTTATCACAAATGAAAGAATGTATGGGCTTACATCTGCAGCTGTTGAATATATAAAAGGCAATGGCTATATAGACTCTGAATCGACAGCAATATATTATTTAAAAAGATGTTCAAATGATTGGAAAATTATTTCGGATTTTGTAATCAACGAAAAAACATCAATGAGATATGGCGTAGCAAGGTTTATTCCAATGAAACTGGACGCACCCGCTCTTGTTGGGCCTAACGAAGAATACACAGCAATTATAAAAATGAATGTACCAAGAAACTATGTTGCTTTAGTTTCAATTAATAATGAACCAATAACTTATCCTATTGAAAAAAGTACAGAAGTTTTTAGAAGTATAAAAGCTGACGGCATCAGAGAAAGAATTCTTACTAGCAATGATGGCACAAAAAATGAAAATGCTATTGCGTCAATAGGTATCGCAAAACCGGATGTAAAGGATGATACAATTAATGTTAATTTGGTTGGAATAGCATTTTTATCAAGCAGAGTAAATGTTGTTAAACACAAAATGAATAACGTTAATTCAATTTCAGAAACTAAAGTTGATGCTAAATTAGTACCAGAAAAGCAAAACGAGAAAAGTAAAAAATAATGAGTAATATTAATATAAAAAAAACAATAATTTTTATATTCACTACGTTTATTTTTTCAATGCTTTCTTTTTGTACCAGGAATATTTTAATCACAAAATTTAATACATTCGATTTTAAAATATTTCAAATAGACTATATACAAAATTATGGTGCTGCTTTCAGTTTATTTCATACACATACTTCTTTTCTTATAACAGTATCTATCATAATTCTATTGATAGTTTTATACTATATTTTTTCTAATATTTACAAATTTACCAAATCTGATTTTATTTTTTCATCTTTGCTTACTGCCGGAATAATTTGCAATTTAGCTGAAAGACTTACTGACGGTTTTGTGACAGATTATATTAGATTAAACTTTGTTGCTTTTCCAATTTTTAATATATCTGATATGTTCATATGCATTGGTGCATTTATGCTTATTTGTAATATACTTTTTAGTAATGAACAATCTACAGACTGACACATACATTGTTGAAGATAGTGATGCAAACAGTAGAATTGACACATTTTTGTCAAATATCTATTCGGATTTGTCACGTACTTTTATACAAAAACAGATTAAAGAAAATCATGTACTTGTTAACAACAAAATTGTAAAACCATCATATATCTTAAAAACTGATGACACAGTAATTATAGACTTCAAAACTGAATCAGTTTATACAATTAATCCCCAAAATATTAACCTTGATATAAGGTATGAAGATGAATCAATGCTTGTAGTAAACAAACCCTCTGGAATACTTACTCATCCAACTTCTATAGAAAAGGAAAATACTCTTGTCAACGCTCTTATTTACAAATATGGTGACAATCTTTCTAATTGCAATGGAAATAACAGACCAGGCATTGTTCATAGACTTGATAGAAACACTTCAGGACTGCTAATGATAGCAAAAACAAATGACGCATATGCATTTTTAAAAGAAAAAATGCAATTACGTGATATAGAAAAGAAATACTACGCTGTAGTATGTGGAAATATTGAACAAGATGAAAGTACAATTAATGAAAATATAGGGCGACATCCGACCAGACCTGAAAAAATGGCAGTAACAAAAGATGGTAAACCATCAGTAACACACTATAAAGTGCTTGAAAGATTTGGTACTCATACTCTTTTAGATATAAAACTTGAAACAGGCAGAACTCATCAAATAAGAGTACATATGGCATATATTGGACATCCTATTGTAAACGATACTATGTACGGTGGTGCTAAAATACCTGTAAAAACTTCTGAACAAGTTCTTCAAGCTTATTCCCTAACTTTTATATCACCATATGACAATAAAGTGCATAATGTAAAAATTGATTATGACAGTGATATAATTAAAACATTAAACTATTTGAGGAGTAAAAAATGAAAAAAAATATTGAAAAATTATTGTATATATTAATAAATCTTATTGTATTTGCGGGAATAGCACTATTTATTTATTTTAATGCATCAAGAAGCGTTGAATTCTTTTGTCCATTAATGCAAAGAACATTTTCGACAAAATTAATCTATTTGACAATCATACATTTTGCAGCTGCATATATTGCTGGTATTGCTATTTGTGCATTCATAAAATCTAAAACGGATGAATTATGCAATGCATACCAAAAAAGACATGAAAATATATCTATAGCAAAAGATGAAAATGTAGCTAAAATAGCTGCTTTAGAAGCAAAAATAGAGACTTTAGAAGCAGCATTGGAATCTGCTTTAAAAAATATGTAAATAAAAAGTATATACTATTTTAAAATTTGACAGCATGTATTGTATTATTTTATATAAACATGCTCTTTTTTTATTCAATAATATTAAGGGTTTCCCGATATTGTTAAGATTTGTTACGCAATATATAATAAATATAGCAATTTTCAATAACAATTTTTTTTTATATATATACAAGAGAGAAAAAAGATAATCCAAACAAAGGATTAATCAAAACTAGACATTAAATACCAAATACCATTCAATTTACCCGTATCACTAGACTAAGTTTTAAGGAGAGCAAAAATGACAATCTGTGCAATTCAAGCAAACATTCTTTCATGTACTTTGTACAAAAGCAATTTAGAGTACACAATAATGAATATCAGCAACAAAAGACAACAAATAGCATATCAAACAATGCAATTGTCTGATTGCGATTGGGAAAATGATCCAAGAGTAAAACAACTCCAAGCAATGGATTCATATCTTGAGCTTCAACAAAAGAATTTTGAAACTCAACAAAAATCAGTAACTTCTCAACTTGAAAGTTATCAAAAAATTCTTGATACTAACGTTAAGAAAGACTTTACATTGAACTTGAACGCATAATCATCCCGGGATATGAGTTCAACAAAACTGATAAGTTATATACCATCAATTAGTTATTTTCCGTAACAAAAACAGCAATAAAAATTGAATTAAGCTTTCTTGTTTGTTAAGATAAGCTCAATGAGAATAAACGTTTTTAAAACATTTGAATTATTTTTAGCACAGCCACTTAGTATTATTCGAGATCGAATAATACAAATTTGTCATGTTGAATCTGAAGGTGCTGACATCCCTAATAAACTTCAATTTAATTTATCAAATGAATCAGCACAAATAAACGTATACAACAGCCCTAATATGTATAATTTACTTACTTCTGTATTATACAAAAGAAAAATGTTGAACAAGGAACAAAATGATAGTCAAAAAAGCAAAATTTATAACTAGTTCTCCAAAACTTTCAATGTGTCCGGATTTCAATAAACCAGAAATAGCCCTATTAGGTCGTTCTAATGTAGGCAAATCTTCATTTATTAATGGGATTACAAACAATTCAAAGCTGGCAAAAACAAGCAATAAACCAGGAAAAACAAGACTAATTAACATGTTCGAATTTGATGAAAAATATATTGTTGCTGATTTGCCAGGTTATGGCTATGCAAATGTCTCAAAATCAATGCAAGATGAATGGCAAAAAAATTTAGAAGAATATCTCTTAAACAGAGATTCACTAAAACTTTATATCCAGTTTATAGATTCAAGACATGAAGTTCAAAAAAATGACCTGCAAATGCAAGAATGGCTTTTGTATCATAACTTGCCATCTATAGTGATAGCAACAAAAATTGACTTAACCCCAAAATCAAAAATATTAAACAAAATTAATGAATTTAAAAAAGTTACCAAAAGAGAAGTCTTGCCATTCTCAACAGTAGACAAACGATATAATGACAATATTATTAAATATATAGAAAATTCTATCATGTAATATTATCTATTTTTTTAAATTTTCAGGAATATATTTCTGCCAGTCATCTTCAAGATTTTTAAAGAAATTATGTGCATCAATAACATCATCATAACAAATAGCGTCAGGACCATCTTGAATCTGAAGAGCAGCATCATTAGCTGAATGTTTGAGCAACTCTTTTTCATCACAATTGCCTAACAAAGCTATCCCAAATGACTTGCCGCAATTCTGACAAACTATTTGCAAAACAGTCAAGTTCTTTTCTTTTCTGAGTGTAAATACAGAATCTTCTGTAAAATCAGCTTTGCACTCAGAACAGCACATATCTGTAAACAACATATCAATAATTTTCTTATTCATACAATCCTCATTCTATAATAAAATCAAGTGTTTTCATACATATAATTAAACTTTTATAAATTTTTTTTTAAATTCCACTAAAAAGATGTTTAGAAATTTTTAAACTGGGAATTATAATCATGTATAGATAATAGTTGTAGTTTAATAGATAAAGTAGGTGGCATCATGGAAATTTTAAGTTTAGTAGCATTTGGCGGTTTGATGTATTTGTGCTTCATTACAATTCCTGAATTTATGGAAAAAAGAGCTGCACAACACTAATCAAAAGCTTTACAGAAAATTTAAATGTCCTTGTTTTCAATATCTTCGAAAACAGGGACATTTTTAATGACGAAAATTAAAAAATAAAGTTCCCCAAAATTATAAAACACCTTTAGTTGAAGGAACATCAGCAGAAGTATTTTTTTGAACAGCTTGAGCTATAGCACGAGCAAATGCTTTAAAAGAAGCTTCTACAATGTGGTGTGGGTCAAGCCCATCAAGTTGTTTAACATGTATTGTCATCAAACTATTTTGTGCAAAACTATTAAAAAAGTGTGGTAAAAGTATTGTAGAAAAATCAGATATTTTTTCAGCAGAAATATTCAAATCTAATTTTGAATATGCTCTACCTGAAAAATCTACAGCAGAGAGCACTAATGCATCATCCATTGGCAAAATACATTGCCCGTATCTATTTATACCTATTTTATCAGAAATTGCCTCCTTAAATGAGCTACCTAGGGCTAATGCAACATCCTCGACTAAATGGTGTTCATCACCATCTAAAGAATCTGCTATGATTTTTAAATCAAGTTTTGAATGAAAAGCAAACTGTTCAAGCATATGCTTAAAAAATTTAAAATCAGTTTTAATATCATAAACTCCTGTACCATCAATATTTAATTCAACGGTAACCTGTGTTTCTTTAGTATTACGTACAATTTTGCTTATTCTCATTATCAATACTCTCCAATACGGTATTTAGTTCATTGATATTATTTATAACAGATTTTGCTCCAGATTTCAAAAGAAGATCTTTTAATTCAGGTGATTTATTATTAGGCGGCAATACACCGACACCATATGCACCAGCAAAGCTTGATGCACATTTAGCATCATCAACTGTATCACCAAAATATATTAAGAAGTCAGTAACAAATGAATCTTTTATCAATAAAAGACCATCATTATTGGGTTTTTGTTTATCAAAAGGCAAATCATCCATAGTAACTATTTTTGAAAAATATTGTTTTATGTTAAATTTACTCAAAGTAAAAATAGCTTCCTGTCTAGGTCTACCAGTAAAAACTGCAAGGTTGTATTTTTTAGAAAGCTTTTCCAGCATATCAGTATCTATTAACAAAATTTCTTTGTTTATAGATCCTCTGCCATCATTCCAATACTGACTTTGAAAAACATCAACAATTTTATTATAATCAAAATCAAACCCAGACTGTTTTATCAAATAAGAGGTTAAATCCCAATCATTGTTAAGCCCGCCTCTTTTCTTAGCATCAAATATTTGCTCATCAGTAATATGTTTACCCGTAAAATAGTTATATGTATACTTAATAGACTCATGATATGATTTACTGACATCAACCAGCACACCATCCATATCAAAAACTATAGTAATTTTTGTTTTAATTTTTGCAATAAGTCTTTGAGCAGCAGTGTATGTAGGCAATGTTATTCGCAAACAATTTTTTAATTCTGCAGGCTGACTAAAAGACTTAACAGCAATTTTATTGGCTTTTAACATATTGTACACAAGCTCAGAGCGACTGCCAAAATCAACTAAAATAAAATTCGCATATGATTTGTATACTATTGCAGAAAGTTTTTCCAACTCTGATATTATATACTCTTTTGATTTTTGAATTTCTTTTGAAACATATTCAAAATATCTACTGTCACTAAGACAAGCAACAGCTGCCGTAACAGCAGCAACATTGACATTATACGGGCTCAAAACTCTTTTTATAAAAGATATATTTTTACTATCTGAAGCCACATAGCCAAGACGTAAACCTGCAAGGGCATTGTCTTTAGACAATGATTTTACGATAATTATATTGTCATAATTATTAATCAAATCAATATTTGAAATCCCTGCAAAATTTGCATAAGTCTCATCAACTAGAAATAACATATAAGGGTATTTGTTTAACAACTCTTCTATATATGCTCTGTTGACAATATCTCCTGTTGGATTATTTGGAGTTGTTATAATTAATAATTTAGGCCTGTACTGTTCAATAGCAGCTATAACACTCTTATAAGGATACTCCCATCGTATTTCGTAAGGAATTTCAATATAGTTTGCGCCAATAATATTTGAATAAATTTTAGGCATAACAAAAGACGGTGAAACATTCAACACTATATCGTTTTTAGAAATATAAGTATTTAAAACAGCTGATAAAGCCTCATCTGCGCCATTTGTAATAACCAACTGATTCAAATCAAGTTTATTAATTTCTGCTAATATTTCGTACAATTTACCATAACAAGGATAATGCGAAATATCCTCAGGAGTAATTTCCTTTAGAGCTCTCATAACAGCAGTAGAAGGACCAATGTAGTTTTCGTTAGAATCAAGCTTCATATCCAAAGCGTCAGGATATAAAGGAATATCATATATTTTTATACTATTAAGTTCTTCTCTTGGTTTTATCATTATTTCACATAAAATTCTGCATTGACGTTAGCTTGTAATTTAATTTTACCATATTCTATCGGTGTGGATGATTTTACCCCACCTGAAGCTTTAGAAGCAAATAAGGTCGGTGAATTTTGTGCGTATTGATTGTTAGTATATATATTTACACTTATAGCTTTTATCCCTTTAACCTTTTGATTTAATGTATTTGCTGTTAGATCTGCAATTACTTTTGCTTTATTTATAGCTTCTTTTGCAAGTTCATTTGTGTATTGTTTTTCATTTTCAATATAGAAATTTATTTGACCAACATTAGTAACATTGTTGGCAACTGCCGTATCAATAAGTTTTGATACATTATCTAAATTTTTAGTTTTTACAAAAATTGTATTTGATGTTGTATAATTTTGGAAAGTTTTTTTACCGCTTTTATCTACAGCATAATTTGGTTTAAGTATAAAGTTTCTTGTTTGAATTGAATCTGAATTGTCTAAAGCAAGTATTGGTTTCAAAGCAAGAATGAGCGCTGCAGTAATTTCTTTATTCTTGTTTACTGCAGTTTTTGAATCTTTAGCTACTGTTTCAACGGAAAAATACACTGAAGCAGTATCAGGAACAACTTCTTTGGTAGCAGATGTATTAACAGACACATATCCCATGTTTTTTTCTGTAATTGTTATAGCATTAGCAGCGGAACAAAGAATAGGCAAACAAAATAAAAACAATGTAATTAATAACTTTTTCATAATGACTCCAAATTTTAATTACTTATTTAACGATTTTATCATCATTGTTATCATTCTGGCTATTTTCAGAATGATTATCATCAATTTGTTTTTCAGATGCAATAATTTGGGTATTTTTTTCGTTAATTTGTCTTAAAATTTCTTTAATTCTTTCTTCATTAGCTGCAACAACAGGAGCAGAATGACCAAAAGAAATAGACAAATTACCTTTATTTATAGCATAAAGAGAAAGTGCAACAATACACCATAAAATTGAGCCATGTAACATATTCATTGTTGGCATATCTGTAAAAAATCCAGCTACAAAATTCCATACATGCATACAAAGCCAACCGGGAAAAATCAAAAAACCGGCAATTAAACAGCCTACAATGAAAGCTGCAATAAATAGACCTTTTAAACCATTAATTTTAATTACATTAAATTTTTTATTCATAAATTATGTTTACCTTCAGTTAATATCAACATTTCCAGTGGAAAGCATTTTATTGAACATTTCTTCATTAATAACCTTTACACCTAATGCCTCAGCTTTAGTTAACTTAGATCCAGCATTTTCACCTGCAAGCACAAATGAAGTTTTTTTACTAACACTTGAAGATGTTTTACCTCCATTTATTTTAATCAATTCTTCAAATTTTTCTCTCGTATCAGATAGTGTACCTGTTAAAACGAATACTAAGCCTTTAAATAAATCTGAATTTGATATTGATACATTTTCAGTAGGTTTAACACCATACAAGTCTAGCTTCTTCAATATTTCATTATTAAATGAATTTGAGAAAAAATCAAGAATACTGTATGCAATCTTATCACCAATACCATCAATTTCTAAAATTTGCTCCAAAGTAGCCATTTTAAGCAAATCGAGTGTTTTAAATTTTTCAGCCAAAAGTATTGAGGTCTCTTTTCCAACATGCCTGATGCCAAGAGAATTAATAAATCTTGATAATGTTGGATTTTTTGATGTTTGAATTTGATTGTATAAATTTTGAGCTGATTTTTCAGCAATTAAATCTAATTTTAAGAAGTCATCAACATTCAATTTGTATAAGTCTGCAGGGGTTTTTACAAGCCCTTTATCGACAAGTTGAGAAACAATATTGTCGCCTAATCCGTCAATATCCATACAGTCTTTTGATACCCAATATTCAAGCCTTGCTTTAACTTGTTCCGGACAGCCTAAATGATTTGGACAATATAAATTAACTTCTCCATCTACTGGGATTAGCTTTGTACCGCAAGAAGGGCAAAACTGTGGTGGAGCAAAAGATATTTTGTCATTTCTTGCATGCTCAGTAACACAAATTACTTTAGGAATAATTTCAGCTGCTTTTTTAATTAGTACTCTATCACCAATATTGATATTTAGTCTTTTAATTTCATCAAAATTATGCAATGTAGCTCTTTGTACTGTTGAACCTGAAATGAACACAGGCTCAAGAATAGCCACAGGTGTAACCGCTCCGCTTCTTCCAACATTAACTTCAATATCATTTACTATAGTAGACACCTCTTCCGGTGGAAATTTCAAAGCAGTAGCCCACCTAGGAGCACGAGAAGTAAAACCGAGTTCTGATTGAAGCATAAAATTATTGATTTTTATAACAACACCATCTGTTGCATAATCCAAATCTTGTCTTAAAGTATCCCAATATTTACAGTAGTCAATTGCATCATCAATGTTTTTGCATACTTTGTAGCTGGGATTAACATTAAACCCTAATTTCTTCAAAAATTCTAACATTTCTGAGTGAGATTTTATGTCAATTTCATTACTGTCTACCCTGCCATAATAAGAAAACATTGCTAAATCTCTACTACGAGTTATTTCAGGATCTAATTGTCTTAAAGAGCCTGATGCAGCATTACGAGGGTTTGCAAAAAGCTTTAAACCATTATCCAATTGGTATTTATTAAGCTTCTCAAACGAAGATTTTGGCATAAATATTTCGCCACGGACTTCGAGTTCTGCAATTTTTTGATTGAGTTCTGATGGTATAGTTTTTATGGTTTTTAAATTAGCAGTAATATTCTCACCTACAATACCATCACCTCTGGTAACACCTACCACAAATTTAGAATTTATATAAGTAAGAGAAATCGCTAATCCATCAATTTTTAATTCACAAACCAACTCAGGATCATAATCTAACGAATAATTTTTCTTTATTCTTTCATACCAAAGCTTTAAGTCATCATATGAGTATGTATTATCTAAACTGTATAATCTTTCTTTATGCTTATATGATGAAAATTTTCTATCATATGAAATATCAGATCTACTGCCAACTTTATTAGTTGGAGAATTCGTTAGCTTATATTGAGGATAAGCTTGTTCTAAAAACTCAAGCTCTTTATAAAGCCTATCATATTCAATATCAGAAACAGTAGGAGCATCTAATTCATAATACTCTCTGCTGTACTTTGTCAAAAGTTCTGACAAATCCTCTATACGCTTTTTTACATCAATATTAATAAATTCTTCCCCGTTTTTTATAATAACAGTATAATATTACAGTAGTATTTTACAACAAAAAATGACTGAAATATGAGTATTATAAGAAAAATTAAGGACTATTATAAAAACAAAAAAAAACGAATATTATTTACAACGCCATCTCATTCTCAAGGAGATTTTATAGTTCCCAATGCAAAAAAATTAATAGGTGAACAATTTTTCAAAGCAGATTTTTCTGAAATTGAAGGTTTTGATAATTTAAGAAATCCAAAAGGTATAATAAAAAATTTACAAAATGAAATTTCTGATATATATAATTCAAAAAAAACATTTTTACTTACAAACGGGTCAACATCAGGCATTATAACTTTAATGCTTGCTGTATTGTCTGAAAACGATAGAGTTTTAATAGCAAGAAATTGTCATATTAGTGTGTATAACGGTCTAGTATTATCAGGTGCAAAACCAATTTGGTTTTTACCCGAGTATGACAAAGAATGGGAGATATACAAAGGGGTTAAAAAAAGTAATATCGAAAATATTTTAAAAAAACATAATGATATCAAAGCACTAATTATTACAAGTCCGACATATGAAGGAAGTTTCAGCGAATTGGACAAAATTGCTGAATTATGCAAACAAAGTAATATAACATTTATAGTAGATGAAGCTCATGGCGCATTGTTAAATTTTGGCGAATTCAAATCAAAACCGGCTATTTTATGTGGTGCTGATGCGTCTGTTCAATCTCTACACAAAACTGCAGGTGCACCTAATCCTTGTGCATTAATTCATATCTCTCAAAAATCGAGAATAAGCATAGAAAAAATACAAGATACCTTAAATCTTATAAATACAACATCACCATCATATCCGCTTTTAGCCGCAATAGAAGCAGATATTAAATACCTACATTCTTCTAATGGAAGAAATAAGCTATCAAAGTTATTAAATGAAATCAGAGAATTTAAAGATGAATTGCCTGATAACGCAGAAATTTATGAAGGAAATAATGACCCAACAAAACTTCTAATAAAGATTAAAAACACAGCAGCACAGAGTGCTGCTAATATCTTAAATAAAAGGTTTCATATTGAAGAAGAATTTTCAAATAACAAATCAATGCTTTTTATTACAGGAATAGGTACTACAAATAAAAAGCTAAAAGAATTAAATAATGCCTTAAAAGCGATTTGTAAAGAATCAATAATACACTCAAATACTTTAAATTCTACAAAATACATATTACCAAAATCAATTTATACACCAAAACAAGCTTTTCAAAGTTTACAAAAAGATCGGATTGATATAGACAAGTCATTAGGAAAAACTTGTGCAGAAATTATTATGAATTATCCTCCTGGAATACCAATTTTATTACCTGGGGAACAAATAGACTCATCTATCATAGATTTTATAAAATGTAGAACTAACATAAAACAAATTGATGTTATTGTTGAATAACCTACTTGCTTTTTAAAGAATAAAGCATGATATTTTTCTGAATTATATTATTTTCGTTAATATTATATTCTCCTAACAATTTAAATTCATATAAAGTAGAATATAAATTTTCAAAACAAACTTTATAACGAGGAGTAACAACTATTCTATTTGATATTTTTATAGAATTTATCATATCTAAATATTTTGATATACTTTCTAACTGATTTATCTCATCAAACACCTCTGCACAGCAATAAAAATTAACTTCAAGCTTTGGCGTCATATATGAATTAATAACCTTAGCCGCTTTTGATACCAATTCTTCAAAAAAAGTTTTTGAATACAAGAAATCAGAAACTAAAAAATAAACACCATTTTCAGTTTTACCTTTGGTAAAGGCTGGATTTTGTTTCATTGCAGCAAGAATGCACTGTTCAATTTCGTTTTTTATAGATTTTTCATCAACCAAATCATCAGATGTCGATAAATAAGATTCTTTATTTTTCACAGAAATTGCTATTTTGACCATCATAAAGCTATTTTTTTTAAGTCCACTTAAAAAGTCTTTGTGAAGTTCATTATTTATAGTTTTTTCAAGTTTTAAGCGACAATTATCTACGTATTTATGATACTTTTTATGACTATTTTCCAATAAGAAAATAGTACAATTAACTAAATATGTAAAAAATGCAAAAAGAATAGAGCATAAAAC
Organism: Candidatus Gastranaerophilales bacterium; assembly: GCA_944323475.1. Taxonomy (GTDB): domain Bacteria; phylum Cyanobacteriota; class Vampirovibrionia; order Gastranaerophilales; family Gastranaerophilaceae; genus Limenecus. The sequence continues at coordinate 20,270 of CALUSQ010000002.1, read as the reverse complement.
AGGCAATATATCAATCATTCGCTCATATTCAGATGTCTGTTTAATAAATTGAGCAAAAAAATCAATTATTCCCCAAACAATTGAATTTAACCATATTGGCATATCTAATTTAATTACATAAAAAAGCCAATAAATAAACATAAATACAGATATAGAAAGCAAAACCAAAGACAATACTGATAATATTTGTTTAATTTCTTTAAAAAATTTGTCTATAACCTTAAAAATCATCTATACCTCTATTACAATATTATCTATAAGTCTTACGTTGCCAACTCTTGCAGCAAGCGCACAAATTGTAGCTTTATTAATTTCATCAGTATGTCTAAAATTACTTTCGTTAACAAACTCAAGATACTCAAGTTCAACATTTTTATTCAAATTTGTCAATCCTATATCAAAAAGTTTTTTTGTATCTTTAATCCCAATTTCATAACCTTGTTTAATGGCATTTAAAGCTTTATTTAAAGACAAAGCAATTTTTTTATCTTCATCAGAAAGATACTTATTTCTGGAACTCAAAGCCAAACCGCTAGCTTCTCTGACAAGAGGACAAGATATAATTTCAACGGGTATATTCAAATCTTTAACCATTTTTTTTATTAAAAATAATTGCTGAATGTCCTTCATACCAAAACATGCAATATCTGGTTGAACAATGTTGAATAGTTTTGTTACAACAGTTTCGACACCGTCAAAATGGCCAACTCTAGATTTTCCACACATAATATCTGTAAGCTCATATGGTGGAACTACCATTGTCAAATCAGAAAATTTTTGTAAATTAGGATACATCTCATTCACTGATGGCGCAAATATTATATCAGCACCTGAAGATTCAGCAGCAATCTTATCGTCATCTAATGTTCTTGGGTACTTATCATAATCTTCACCAGGACAAAATTGAATTGGATTTACAAAAACTGAAACTACAGTAATATCAGCAAGTGAATGAGCTTTTTCAATAAGAGATTTGTGCCCTGCATGAAGACATCCCATAGTCGGGACAAGCCCAATTGATTTTGATTCACATCTAAGCTCTTTTAGTGTTTCTCTAAGCTCATCTATTTTATTTATAACTTTAATACTCAATTTTTAATCAGCTCCTTCAATTCTTGGTTTGCTTCTTCACTGAGATGAAAAATTTCAGTTTCATCAGGAAATTTTCCCAAATTAACATCATCAATATAAGAAGCAGCTGCTTGTGTAATTATGTCTTTTAAATTAGCATATCTTCTAGCAAACTTTGGCTTAAATTCTGAAAATTTGCCAAGTATATCATCTGCAACAAGGACTTGACCATCAGTAAACCTGCCTGCCCCTATACCAATAGTTGCAATGTCAAGATTTTCGGTAATAAGTTTTGCAGATTCTTCGGGCACCATTTCTAAAACAACAGCAAAAGCACCTGCTTTTTGTAATTTTTTAGCTTGTTCTAAAATAAACATAGTATTTTCAGCAGATTTTCCTTGTACTTTATACCCGCCTAAAACATTTAAATATTGCGGAGTAAAACCCAAGTGCCCTACAACTGGAATACCACTTTCTACACATCTTTTTACAACACTTAATATGTAATCAGTAGCCCCTTCAAGTTTGACAGCAGAAGCGCCTGATCTAATTAAATCACCAGCATTTTTGACAGCATCTTCAACTGAGGAATGATAACTCATAAAAGGCATATCTGCAACAACAAGGCATCTATTAGCACCCCTTGCAACAGCAGCAGTAAATACCTTCATATCAGTCATTGTAACTTTTGTAGTTGAATCATATCCAAGTATAACCATACCTAATGAATCACCGACTAAAATTGAATCAACACCAGCTTCATCAAAATACTTTGCTGTAGAACAATCATATGCAGTCAACATAGTTATTTTTTGTTTATCTTTTTTCTTTTTATAAAAAGTATTTATTGTGACATCCTTAAACTTGACTTCAACTGACATATTATATTTCCTTTATTATTCTTTTTGATTTATGCAATTTATCTGAATCAACTTTGTTATTCTTGTTCTTAAGTTGTTTTTTATACCAATAACTAATTGCTCTTGCCAGTCTTTGAGGACTGTGTCTTACATATTTTTGCTCATTCTCTTCATACAATCTTGTACTAACAATATCTATATTTTTTGCTTTAATTACTGATGTATCAACAACTACAGGATAAGAATTTGAGTTTTTATAGTCAGGCGACAATTCTTCAGGCAATGAATTATTAACAAGTACCGCATCCATCATATGAGAACATCCAGCATGGTCAAGTATCGCTTGAACATGATCACCCGCTGTATAATCTGTAGTTTCACCGGGTTGTGTCATTATGTTGCAAACATATATTTTTTTAGCTTTTGATTTAGATATAGCAACAGAAATATCCTTAATTAACAAGTTTGGTATAACACTTGTGTACAAACTACCGGGACCCAGTATAATTAAATCTGCCTCTTTTATAGCTTTAATCACTTCTGGTAAAGGTTTACAGTTTGCGGGTTGTGTAAACAATCGTTTAATCTTTTTACCCGATTCAGGTATATTTGATTCCCCCTCAACAATTGAACCGTCATCCATTTCTGCAGCAAGTTTCATATCATCTAAAGTTGAGGGTAATACTCTGCCTCTAATATTTAAGACTTTTGAAGACTCTTGTACCGCTCTAACCATATTGCCTGTTATTGAACAAAGAGCAGTTAAGAATAAATTACCAAAACTATGACCTTCTAAGCCATCACCTACTTTAAATCTATATTGAAAAAGCTTTGTAACCAAATCTTCGTCATCAGCTAATGCAGCTATGCAGTTTCTAATATCACCTGGTGGTAATATACCCATTTCTTGTCTTAATCTGCCTGAGCTTCCTCCATCATCGCCAACAGTAACCACAGCTGTAATATTGTTAGTTAACTTTTTTATTCCTTTAAGCATTGTAGATAGCCCTGTACCACCGCCGACAGCAACAATTTTAGGGCCATAATTAAGCTTTCTTCTTTTATACAAAGATTCTAAAAGTGCATGCTGATCCCTTTCTTCGGTCAAATCTAAAATAGAATAATTTGTATTTTTCCATCCCATCAAAAAGACATAAGCACCAACAAGAACCAAAATAATGCCAAGTAAATCTTGGTTAACAGTTACTGCTATATATTTGAGCATACCAACAGCAAAATAGACAGGCTTCATATTAAAAATTACACACAATCCAAGCAAAGCAACAACAGTACCTAAGATGATTAAGCCAAACCATCTTTTAATTTGTAGTCCTGGTAAAAGCCAACCTGCTTCTTTAGGCATTCTAATTTTGTATGAAATCTTTTTCAAGGCTATTCTCCTGCTATTCTAATAAACATAAAATTAATCAACCCAACCAGATAAAGCTGCATAATTAAAGTTAACTGGTCTTGGTACAACAATATCTGAAGCTTTAGATAACAATTCTAAAGTGTTATTTGCTTTAGATGAAAAGTGAAGAGTATCGACTTTTACATTAGAAATTGATTTATCTTCATTTTCTAATTCTAATGAATTAACAATACGTTGAATCCTGCTTAATTCATAATCCGTATCACTAATGTCAGGTTTATCAAAATTTATTAAACCATTATTGTAATTTTTATTTATGCAAATTTCTCTGGCAATATTTATATTTAATTGATTAGAAACCTCTTCCAAAACATCGCAAGATTCGCCATAATACAAAAACCATTTGCTAAATTTCTTGATAGCTTTAGCAATTTTTAAAGAAAATTCTAAATCAGATGCAGCTAATTTGTACATTAAACCACTTGGTCTAACATGCTCAATATTTAAACTATAGGCTTTAGCAAATGAAGAAATTGCACCTAATTGATATAATACAATAGCTTCTATATCTTCTTCCGATAATTCTAAAGGATTTATTACAGAATTCGGTAGCTCTATGCTTGCACCAATTACTTTATTCTTAAATTTGCAAAATTCAATAGCACTCTTAATTGACAATGGTGTACCTGATGATATTCCACATGCAACATTTACAGAACTAACATAATCAACAAGTTGAAATTCATTGTCATTGTGAGCCATATTACTAACTTCAGCAAGATTACAATTGAAATCTATCGCTCTTATAATATTCTTTTCCATATATATGGTTAAAACTCCAAAACTAACATTACAAATAAATTATAACTCAATAAATTTTAGAGTCTATAAATTTAAATTAAGAAATAATTAAGATTAATAACAAGACAATCTTGAAAAATTTTAATTTAATGTTATTATATTTGTATTGAGAAAGAAACGGTGTACCCGTTTCTTTTTTTCATAAATGGTTACAATTTTTAGGATATGAGTATTAATTATGGATCAACGAAATTTTAATAAAAATGAAATAATAGAAAAACTCATTCCTTTAGTTGAAAACACTGCAATGCGTTATGGTGTTATACCTTTAGAAGTTGATTTTACAAAAGAATCAGGCAAATGGTACTTGAGAATATTCCTCTACAAAAATGAAGGTGTCACGTTAGACGATTGTGAAAATGTGTCAAGAAGTCTTAACCCATTTTTAGATGAACTAATTCCGATAAAATTTTATCTTGAAGTAAGTTCACCTGGGTTGGACAGAAAATTGAAATCAGATAAAGAATTTATAATTTTTAACGGCAAAGTTATAGATTTAAAATTAAAATCACTTGTTGATGGAACAGAAGAAAAACATTTCTTGTGCAAAATATTGGATTATGACATCGAAAACGGACTCACTGTTCAAAAACTTGATGATAACAAAAGACTTATTATTCCAAAAGATAAAATACTTAGAGCTCAATTACATATAGATGATATCTAAAAATTTAATAAGGAGAAAAAGATGATTAAAATTGGTACAGCACTGTTTGAAGCAACTGAAGAATTAGAAAGAGAAAAAGGTATCTCAAAAGAAGTTATTATCGAATCTCTTAAAGATGCTTTGGTTGCTGCATACAAAAAACATATAAAAGCGAAAGATGCCCCTAATGTAGAAGCAATTCTTGATGAAGTTTCGGGTGAAATTGGTGTTTTTAGAACAAAATTAGTTGTTGAAAATGTAGAAGATGATAATCTTGAAATTTCATTAAAAGATGCAAAAGAAATTGATGACGATGTAGAACTTGAAGATGAAGTAAAAATAGAAGTTACACCGGAAAACTTTGGTCGTATTGCAGCACAAGCAGCAAAACAAGTCATTACTCAAAGAATCAGAGAAGCTGAAAGAAAAATGGTTCTTGATGAATTTATGGAAAAGAAAGGTACACTAACAACAGGCATAATACAGCGTGTTGAAAACAGAAATGTGTTTGTTAATATTGGCAAAACTGATGCAATATTGCCATTCAGAGAACAAATCCCAGGTGAATACTACAAGCCAGGTAATAGAATCAGAGTTTTTGTTCTTAATGTAAAAGAAACAAACAGACTACCACAAGTAATCGTTTCTCACGCACATGCCGAAATTGTAAGAGAGCTTTTTGAATTAGAAGTTCCGGAAATTGAAGACGGCATTGTTGAAATTAAATCAATTGCAAGAGAAGCAGGTTACAGAACAAAACTTGCTGTACATTCCAATGACCCTGAAATTGATTCAGTTGGCGCTTGTATAGGACCTAGAGGTTCAAGAATTCAAACTATCGTCGGAGAATTAAAAAATGAAAAAATTGATATCGTAAGATGGTCTGAAGATCCAGTAGAATATATCGTAAATGCTTTGTCTCCAGCAAGAATCATATCTGTTGATATATTAGCTGATGATGAAAATGCACATGAAGCTCTTGTTATTGTGCCTGATGATCAACTTAGTCTTGCAATCGGCAGAGAAGGGCAAAATGTAAGATTAGCTCACAAACTTACAGGCTGGAAAATAGATATCAAAAATGAGTCACAAGCTGAAGCTGCTTATCAATCGCAATATGAAGAAGCTCCTCAAGATGATGAATATATTGATGAACAAGCCGACTTCGATGAAGAAGAACCAATTCATGAAGAAGAATATGGTATAGATGCAGAAGATATGGTAGAAGAAGTTTCTGATGAAGAAGCTGATTCACAAGACGAAGAATAAATAAATTATTCAATAAAAAAAAACGGGTTAAATATTAACCCGTTTTTTTATGTAATTATGGCGATTTAATGTACATTACGCAATTCTTACAATCAAACTCTAAAGGATACTTTACGCCATACTCATCTAACAAATAAAGATCATTTTCAAATCTAGTATGTTTTAGACATATATTTGCATAATCTCTTAAACAATGTTTTGTTTTCATTAAGTTAATACCTGTTTTTTTACCACTAATCTCAGGAGAAAACTCAATTACATTGCTATTACATTTTTGATAAAATTCTCTTGCATTCTTGTTAGAAATATTAAAAGAATAATCTAAATCACGAATAGGATAATCTAGTGTTTTTAAAGGAATCTTTCTTAGCAGTTTTACATAATTATCAACTGATATATTTTGTAAATCAGAGACTAACACTCTTCTAATCTCATTAATTTTAGAAATTGGTATAAATAAATTAAAGTCATTACTTATATCAATATTGCTTGAGCAAAACTCTGTATCACCAAGCTTTGACAATTGTTTTTTTATATTTTTTTTAGCATTGTCAACGTTGTTTGCAATCTCAAATTTTGAAGAAAAATTGTATTCAACAATATTACATCCAAAAGATTTAAAAACTATTTTATTGTTGTCAACATAAATATCAATAGGCAATTTTCTCAGGAATACAGAAGAATCAAGTGACTTATAAAATTCAGAATCATAATTTCTAAATAAAATTGTTCCAGGTGTAATAGAGCCAACATCTAAAACCTCTACACCAGAACCACTAACTTTAGTAATAGTAGTACCTGACAAATCATTATTTTTATCAAAATAAGTTATTTTGTCAGAAACATTTATCTTATTATCAACATCCAATTTTAATGTATTGCCTTTTATAAATAAAACTTTTCCAATTTTTTCACCACAAAATTTGGGAGTTGCTGCATTAATAAATTCTTTTCTATTCTCATCAAAGTAAAAATTTGTATATTGTCTGTTAAAAGTTTTATAAATATCTGGTTCAAAATCAGTTTTTATAACACCTTTTGAAGCTCTTAAATCAATTGATATATTATCCAGAGCTTTTCTATAATAAGATACAACATTAGTTACATAATCTTTATCTTTAAGTCTGCCTTCAATTTTTAATGATGTAACTCCTGCATCAATGAGTTCAATCAAATGATTTGACAAATTATTATCTTTCATGGACAACAAATATTTGCTTTTAAGTAAAACATTACCATCTGAATCAATTAAAGAATATTTTTTTCTGCAAGGCTGTGCACATTCACCTCTATTTGCACTTCTGCCACCTATATAATTGCTAAAATAGCATTGACCACTATAACTAACACATAATGCACCATGCACAAACACTTCTGTTTCTATATCAATATTTGAAATAACATTTTTAATTTGATTAAGAGAAAACTCTCTTGGCAAAACTACTCTTTGAACATTCATTTCTTTTAGAAATTTAATTTTCTCCAAAGAATCATTATTACATTGAGTACTGGCATGAAGAATAATTGGTGGCAGATTCATATTAAAAAATGAAAAATCCTGAAAAATTATTGCATCAACATCAATTTCATATAATTGCCATATAAGTTTTTCAACCTCAGCAAGTTCATTATCAAAAAATATTGTATTTACAGTAATATAAACTTTTACAAGGAATTTATGGGCATACTCAATAATTTCTGCAATGTCATGTATAGAATTTCCTGCATTTTTTCTTGCGCCAAAGCTGTTAGCACCGAGATATACAGCATCTGCGCCTGCATTGATTGCAGCAAATGCACATTCTTTATTTTTTGCCGGAGCAAGTAATTCAATTTTTTTTACATCACTAATCATTACAAAAATTATACAATAATTAAAAAAAATTACTGAAAACAGGTGACAATTCAATATGTTTCTATTACGATATTACTTGTCACATATTTTTTATTAATATGTGATAGTTTTAATAACGTTTTTTTAAAAACAATATTTAAAGGAGAATAAAATATGCAAGTTATTTTAAGAAAAGATGTTCAAAATGTTGGCGAAGCCGGCGATGTAGTTACTGTAAAAGACGGCTACGCAAGAAACTTTTTAATTCCACAAAATTTTGCTGAAATTGCAACAGATGGAGCACTAAAAAACAGAGAACAAAATTTAGCAAGAATTAAAGCAAAACAAGAAAAACTTCACCAAGAAGCTCTTGAATTAGCAAAAAAAATCGAAGCTTTAGAAAAACTTGAACTTTCAGCTAAAGCAGGTGAAACTGGTAAACTATTTGGTACAATTACAACTAAAAAATTAGCAGAAGAATTAAATGCAAAACTCGGCACTTCTATTGATAGAAAAATTATTTCTCTTGATGCTGCTATCAATAAAGTAGGCGAATTTAAAATGTTAATAAAATTAACATCTAAAGTTAAAACAGAATTACCTGTAATTGTTACAGCTTCAGAAGTTATTAAATCAGAAATTGAAGAAACTCCTGAAGTTGAAGAAACAACAGAAGAATAAAAGTTTGTTGAACGTAACAAAAAAGGCTCGATATAATTCGAGCCTTTTTTGTTACGATAAATTAATAATAGATTATTAATAAGACAAGAAAAATAAATAAAATGTTTTTATTATAATAAGTGGAAGATGTTATAGGTCAGATTATGTCTCAAAATATATCAAATTTACCACAAAATATGCCAATATACTCAAAGAATCAGTATATTCAACAGCAATATGATCCAAATTTTTCAGCAGGTAATACTCCAATTTCTACTGGAAGCTCTGTAGCACAAAATAATCCTTTAATAAAAGCTGCCAGCACAAAACAGGAAAATCCAGTTAAGTTTGTTGCTGCCACAGCAGCCAGTACTGCTGCACTAATAGGAATAAACAACTACATAAATAATCCTCTATTAAAAAACGATTATGATAAAACGGTTTTTAAAAATATAGAAAATTTCGTAGACAGATATGCATCAACCCCAAAAGCTCAAAACATTACAAATTTTTTCAAAAGAATAAAAACAGCTGCAAAAAATAGAGTAAACAATTCAGAAATATTAAGAACACTATTCAGAAAGCCATCACTAGCCGGCCCAACAGCTCAAGCTCAAGCTGTAGGTGCAAATGGTCACATTGCTACAAGAGCACTTGAAGTAATGAAAAAATATAAAGAAGCTCATCCTGGCTTTACAGCCTTTGATTCGATAATTAAAAAAGCAGAAAAAGAATCATATAAATATGTTGATGAGATTGTTAATACTATTAAAAATTCAGGTGCAAACTTAAAAGAAGTTATGTCTAATAGACCAATATGGGGCTTAGGACTAATTAAAAATAAATCATCATTGCAAGAAATTATCAATAAAAAGACTTTAATTGATAACTATAAAGTAGCAGGAAAAACACTTGGACAAAAAACATCAGGCTACATGATGAGAGCTGTAGAATGTTTAACAAACGGAATGTTCTCAGGTAAAGGAGCAATCCTTATCCAAGCATTAATGATTGCACAATCAATAAGTGAAGCCTCAAAAGCTGAAAAAGGCGAAAAATTCTCAACATTCATGGCCTCATTAACAGAATTGATGGCATTTATGGCAACAATGGGCATCCAAGTCAGAGTTGTTAACCACCTAGCAGGTTTAAAATACATTGGCATGAGCCCAGCTAATGTTGAAAAATATAGAAAAGCAATTAAAATAGCAAATGAAGCTGCTAAAAACGGAAATATGCATCGTTATCAACAAATGACTAATTACATAAAGAATTTGAAAAATGCAGCAAAAGCTAACACAAAATGGTATCAAAAACCAATAAAATGGATTGGTAAACTAGTCGGATACGGAAGAATAAAAGAAACACTAAAACCACTTAAAAATAGCAAACTAGCAACTTCTCTTGCTAAAATCCCATATGGACTAAAAGTAGGTTTAGGTTGGGCTGGCAGGGTTGCACTGATTATGGGTGTTGTTATACCTATCTTCTCAGGAACAGCTAAGAAAATATCATATGCTATCTTTGGCAAACCAACAAAAACTCTTGAAAGAGAAAAATTAAAAGAAGAACAAGAAAAACAGCAATCACAACAAACAAATGCGGCACCCCAAGTCAATACACAAAATCAAATTCAACATAACAATAACACAACACAATTTCAGACAACTCAACAGGCTTCACAGCCAGGCAATTTGTTAAACACTATGAATCAAATGAAAAATAATACATTAGCATCACAGCCGATAAATCAACCAATATCAGCATCAAGCAGCTTACAATCGCCCGATGCTGGAATTAAAAGAACATATATACCAAATCCAATATTAGGGCCGGAAAATAATATTAATTCATCAACTTCAAGATCAGCGAGAATTGATGCTGTCCTAAGACAAGCTGATTATGCCGAAGCAATGGCACAAAAATATATCTAAAATACAAAAATAAATATCTAATAATTAAGCTCTATAAGTCTTTATAGAGCTTAATATTTTGTTACATATTTAAATTAATTAGCAATCAAATAAAAAGAATATACTTTATATATATAAGAACTAGACTTTAAACTTGGGTATTAAGAGAGACTAAAGGATAAATAGAGAAAATGAGCATCATTGCAGCTAATGACAGCTTAAAAGTTTATACGAATCCGTTTGCTCAAAAAACTTCAGAAGCAAATGCAAACGGCTCTGAAATTGTTATCTTTGACAAAACAGTGCCTGAAGCAGGTGCTCAAGGTTCTGCATCAGATACAGTTAATAATACCAAAACCAAACGAAATATAGATATAGATAAACTAATAAAAAAATATAAAAAAGATCCTTCAAAGATTTTAGATGAACTTGGGATCAATTTTACGCAGCAACAAAAAGACATATTAAAAGTATTTTTACAAGATAAAAAAGATTTAAAAGCCTTTTTAAATCTTGTTGCACAAGAGAATTTATCTGCAGATGATATTTTTGCAGGTGTACAAAAAATTGCAGAAAAAGAAGGGTCAGGCTTTTTTAAGCGAGTAGGTAATGTATTCAAAACATTATTCAAAGAAGGTATTTCTGAAGCTTGGGAATTGGCAAAAAGTGAAAGCGTTTACTATGCAGGCAAAGTTGCAGAAAACATGGATGAAATCAGAGAAAAAAGAGCAGATTTTAGCTCAGAAGGGGTTGCCAGTATAGGTGCTGGCATAGCAGATACCCCGGAAATCAAAGACCATACTATGCACTTCGTAGAAATGAATCAATCACCAGGAAAAAAATTATATGATGAGAATGATGTACTCAATGCATTAGGAATAATGCAAAATAATACTGACAAAGCTGACCAATTCTTAGCAAACACACAAGAATTAGAATCAATTAGAGATTCTTATAATAATGTTAAATATAAAGGTTCAACAATCATAAATGTTGGCAACAGAATGACAAACAAAGAAGAACTCAAAGACACAATGATGGCTGTTGCTAAAAAAAACGATATGACAGATGAATACTTAGACAATACTACAGAAAATTTGTTTCAAAATCCCAATATGGAAGAAACTATTTTGTATACGACAACTGCAAAAAATAGTGATGGGACTGATAAATTTACCGCAGGACAAGTAAACAATACCTCAAACTATTTGGTTGATAAATCAGAAGAATACTGTGCCAAATATGAAAAAAATGTTAAATACTATTCTGAATATACAGATTATGATAGTGAAAAAATATTAGAACAAAGTACACATAATGCAGAAAACAATATAGTAATAGAACCAGAAAATAGTTCTGAATATACCACTGATTCATCATATAATAGCGAAGCAAAAGAAAATATATATAATGAATATTATAAAAATTCTGAATTAATTAACACTAATCAAAATACTGAATCAGATTCAAATGAAATAATAAACGTTTCATCATCAGAAACCATAACTATAAATGGAGAATCATACAATAAAAATGAAATACTTGAAACGTTGGTAAAGAAATATGGCACAACATTAGGAAGCTCAATGTTAAACGAAATTGAGAATAATCCTAAATTTTATGAACAAATAAAAAAATATAGCGGTGATCGAAAAATCTTAGAAGCATTAATAAAAGATCCCAAAAAAGTTGAAAAGCTTAAAAATGCTTCAGCATCTATTGATAATACAAAATTAGCAGAAATGATTGAACAAGCTAATAATGAAACAAATTTGAACAACATAATAGCATTAACACAAAAGTATGGAGCTAATGCTGCAATAAAAATGACCAGAGAAAGTAAAATTAATAATAATGAAGAAGATATTGGAAGAATTCTTTCAAATAGCACTTTAGATACAACAACTCAAAAAGAAAAAATAGAAGAATTATATAACGGAAATACAAAAAATAAATTAATTACCGAAGAATCAAAAGAATTAATAGCATAAATAAAAACTATAAATACTTTTTGATTTCAGACATTATCAGTAAAATATTATTCAAATCAGAATGTAAAGTACCGGATATAGCATCAATATATTTTTTATCTGCATATAGCAAGACATTCGGAGCAGAATTAGGATATCTTATATCAAAATTTTTAATTAATTTTTTACCATCTTCTATTAAATAGCCCCTTTGGACCTTTTTATTTGAATCCAAAATAATAATCTTTAAAAGCTCATCGAATGAATTATAAGTAACTCTAGCGTTATTGCCATTAGGCATAACAAAATTTAGGGCTTGAAGTGTTCTTTTTTGAATAAAATTTCCTGCACCAGCTTTTTTAAATAAAGAAAACTCATAATTACTCATATTAGTAATTCTTTCATAAATTTTATTAAAATCAGTAATTAACAATTTTAAAGAGGATTGAATTAAAGAAGGAATTGCATCTGCCAAAAAAAGATTATGCTCAGGCGAATTATGAAGATTATATCTGCTGTTTATAATAGTTTTTTTGTGTAAATTAATATTTTCAAGTCCAGATGGTTCTTTAAACAGCAAAGGCATCATTTCTTTCATCCATCTTCTATATTCTGCAGGCGTTTTAATAATATTTTGTGGTAAATTTATAACTTTCATATTAAAGCTAAAATCCAAACAAAAAAATATTTGCTAATAAATGTAAATCAATACATCATACAACTAATTAATATGATAATTTATATAAAAGTTAATTTCATAATAAAAAAGACTTCCTCAAGGAAGTCTTTTTAAATTGGGCCCGGAGGGATTCGAACCCACGACCAAGGGATTATGAGTCCCCTGCGCTACCGCTGCGCCACAGGCCCGTGGCTATAACATATGTATAAATTATACATTAACAATGTGCATGGTCAAGTATAATTTTAAAATCAATCAATTTTAATAGCATCAATTTCTTCTGATTGGTTATTTTCAGAAGGAATCATTTCATTAAATGCTTTTAAATAAGTAACATTCTTCTCGACCTGTATTGAAGCAGCTTTAGCTTCATTAGATACACGCACCATAGTCGCTATAGCAATAGCAGGAGCAGCCAAAAGAGCAACTAGTTTTGCAGCTTTATTATAGTGCATATGAGAGTTCATAAATGAATCAAATGACTTAACCAATTTGTTGTTAAAAGATGAATTGTTTATAAATTTCTTTACAGGTTCAATAGCCTTAATATTTATGTTGTTTAACAAATTAGGAAAAGTCTTTTTTACAAAAGCCTTAGATCTAATAAAAGCATCACTCATAGCAAACAAAGCACCGTATAGAAAACTCAAATCAGCAACAAAAGATAATGCTCTATGATTTTTATCAAAATTATCTAATGTGTCAATTTTAGAATTTATATATTTTTTAAAGCCAAGAACTGCAAAGCCTGTAGCAAAAACAGCTCCCCAACTTCCTAATGTCTTAGCAGACTTTGCAAATTTTGACGACAGATTCCCATTTTTTGTCATGCCAGCTAAAACAGAATCAACAACAGGAATAGTGAATAAAATTGTCTTATAAGAATTTTGGGCAATCTTATTCATTCGCTGCTTAGAATCGTAAGAAGCAATTTGATAAATACTTTCATCATCAAGTTTGTGTAATTTTAAAGGCTCTTGTGCTTGAGTCTGTTTAAAAGAAATATTATTATTTACTCTAGAAATAGACATTAATAAATTCCATTTGCAACTTGAGATTATAATTATACTACACAAATAAATTTTTGTTTATATAAATATTTTGTGTTAAGTAATATTAATATGAAAAAATTTGTTATAAAGACACACGGCTGCAAATCAAATCAACTAGAATCAGCTGTTATAAAAGAAAAATTAATTGATATCGGTATGTCTGAATCAAAAAATATTGAAGAAGCTGATATATTTATTCTTAATTCATGCTCAGTTACTGAAAATGCTGATATTGAAGCTTTAAGAACTATCCGCAACGCAAAGCACAAAAATCCTCAAATATACACGGTATTAACAGGATGTTCTGCACAGCTAAATTCTCAAAAAGTTAATGGCATGCCATATATTGATTTAGTATTAGGTAATGACGATAAATTTGATATAGCAGAATTATTAAAAACAAATACAAGTAAAATTACAGATATCTTTCAAATTAACACATTTAATAACCAATTTGTACATGAATACTCAAATACAAGAGGTTACTTAAAAATCCAAGACGGCTGTGACAACTATTGCAGCTATTGCACAATCCCATTAGCCAGAGGAAAAAGCAGAAGTAACAGTGTAAAAAATATAATTAAACAAGTAGAAATATATACTAATATCGGGATAAAAGAAGTAGTTTTAACAGGTATACATATTGGTCAATGGGGTAAAGATTTTGATAAACCGCAAAATCTTTTGAATTTACTAGAACAACTTGAAAATACTGAAATCACAAGATACAGACTTGGTTCATTAAATACAATTGAAATAAACGATAAATTACTGGATTTTTTATCGCAATCAAAAAAATTCTGTCCTCATTTTCATCTGTCGCTACAATCATTAACAGATAAAACATTAAAAGCAATGAATCGTAAATATTCAGCTCAAAGCTGCTTAGAGCTAATGGATGCAATAGATGAAAAATTTAATTTGCCATTTATTGGCAGTGACATAATAGTAGGTTTTCCAAACGAAAGTGATGAGGATTTTGAGACAACTGTGCAAAATGCTGATAAATCCAAGCTTTCTAATATTCATGTATTTCCATATTCAATTAGAAACAATACTAAAGCTGCAAACATGCAGAATCAAGTTTTAGAGAAAATAAAAGTAGAGCGTGCAAATATACTTAAAGAAATTGCAAAAGAAAAATATAAAAAATTCTTAATCAAAAACAAGAATACTCAACATCAGGTTATTATTGAAAAAAGGCCGGATAAACACACAGGTCTGTTAAAAGGAGTAACTGATAATTATATCAACATACTTATTAATTCAAACGACACTAATTTAAAAAATACAACACAAAACATAGTTATAAAATCGTTTGATAAAAAAAATGATAAAATTATAGGAGAAATAATAACAAAATAAGCATTGTAGCCCATATTTTATGTTTTGTACTATAATTAAAAAATGAAGTTGAAATTTTTGGTAGTACAAAATAATGCAATAATTGGCAACAAAGATGCAACATTTGCCAATGTATACAATATGCTTGAAAGATACAATGGAGAACAGATTGACTTTATTGTGTTACCAGAGGTTTGGTCTGTTGGATGGTACTGCCAAAATTTTAAATCCGAAGCTGAAACTATCGAAAACAGCTCAACCATAGATTTCTTAAAAAATATTGCACAAACATTTAAAACTACAGTAATAGGCGGTACTTTTATTCAAAAACTAGACAATGTATATAAAAACACTTGTCCAGTGATATCACCCAAAGGTAAACTGCTAACAACATACGATAAAATGCATCTGTTTTCTCATAAAGGCTCTGAAGAAAACAAATATATTTCGACAGGAAACGAGCTAAAGATATTAGACACAGGTCATACAAAAATAGGTTTATCAATCTGCTATGACATTCGTTTTCCTGAAGTGTACAGAGAATATTCTAAAGCCGGAGTAGAAATTTTTGTGAATATGGCAGCTTGGTCAAACAAAAAGCTTGAACATTGGAATATAATGCATAGAGCACGAGCAATAGAGAATCAATGTTTTATGGTAGTTGCTGATCAAACAGGAAAGATTAAAAACAATGAGCATAATCTTGGGCATTCAATGATTATTAACCCTTGGGGCGATATCATTGCAATGTTAAATGAAGAAGAAGATTGTTTTTTATGTGAAATTGATTTAAATGAAGTTAAAGAATTAAGAAATAGCTTTCCTTTGATAGCTAACAGAAGAGATTTAAGTTTTGAATCTTTTAAATATAAGGAGATAAAAATTTATGAATAAAATATTACCAATTTTAATGTCAATTGTATTTGTATTCGTATCTGCAACAAATGCAAATGCAGCAAGTTTAGATAGCTTAATACAAAAATCACAATTAAATAAAACATCAACAATAGCTGTATCTGTCAAAGATACCAAAACAGGACGAGTAATATACGAATATAACCAAAATAAACTTATGAATCCTGCTTCAGTTCAAAAAATATTTACAATGAGAAGTGCTTACTCTGAACTTGGAGCAGACTACCGCTTTAAAACAACAGCATATATTGACAAAAAAGGCAATTTATACATAAAACTAGGAGCAGACCCAACACTAAATAGAGGAAGCTTAATCACTCTTTTAAAATCAGTTAAACAGAAATACAACAAACCAATTAATGACATTGTCATTGACCCTTTTATTATAGACAATAAACAATGGGGTATCGGCTGGATGTGGGATGACGATACAAATTCACTCTTGCCTAAATATTCACCATTTTCTATAAATGAAAATAAAATTGATCTAACTATTCAACCAGGAAAAAATGGCTCACTGCCAGAAATTAAAAATAAAAGTTCTTATACAATGCATATTGTAAACCTGCTTAAAAATGGTTCAGAAAACAAAATAGAGTTTGAAAGAACTCCTTGGAACGGCTCAGATATGACATATATAAAAGGTAGTGTAAAATCGCCAATAAAGATAGAGCTCCCTATAAACAATCCTGAAAGATATTTTACTTATGAACTAAACGCATCACTTGCTTCAGCAGGAATTAAACATACCGGAGCAATAAAAATTGCGCCTTTCCCAACAGGAGTATCCAGAATTGCTGAAATATCAAGTGCTCCACTAAGCGAAATATTAGGAATAACTTTAAAAAACAGCAATAATTTTTACTCTGAAATGATATTCAAAGTAGCAGGCGGACAATACTCAAATAGTCAAGGCACAACTGAAAATGCAATTAAGATGTTTGAAAAATACTACTCAAATTTAAAACCAGATTCACACATTTTAGTTGATGCTTGCGGAATATCAAGAAACGATCTTATGACTGTAGATTGGATTACTGAGGCACTAAATAAAATATATAAAGAGAAAGATTTTGAACAATTTGTTACACTTTTACCCAAACCAATTGAAGGAACTCTGTCAAACAGATTAACAGATATAAGTCTGCAACTCAGAGCAAAAACAGGAACTGCAAGCGGAATTAGTTCTATAGCAGGATATATAGACACAAAATCCAAGAAAAAATACAGTTTTGCAATATTAATTCAAAATCATAATCAAAACACTGTTAATGTGAAAAAATTTGAAGATACATTAATAAATGAAATATACAAAATGTAATTAAAATAAAATATTTTAGACCATATACATTATGTATTTTAATAAAAAATACTATATAATTTATAATAAATTGACTTATAGTGAAGAATAATTAAATAAGATTAGTAAAGGATATAAAGGTATGAACTTAAAAAAATTAGTTTTTGGATTAACATTGTTAGCTTTAATATCAATACCGGCTGTTTGTTTTGCACAGAATGTTTCTGATTCTGTTGTTAGAGCAATGGTTCAAAAATACAAAGCACAAAATTATCTTGGATGTTTGCAAGCAACACAGGATATTATAAAGAAAAACCCATCGAACATATATGCACACTACTATCAAGCACTATCATATGTTCAATTAGGGAAAAAAGATGAAGCACTTTCTGCATATGAAAAAGTAAAAGCACTAAATAGCAACAAAACTATAGTTACATATGCTGAAAGAGGTATTGCTTGTATAAATACACCGGAAGAATGTGCTAAATATACTGAACAAACTGATGACTTAGAAAAATTTATTAACTCTAAAAAATTCTATGACCCATCTGTTCAAGCAGAAGTTAATAAAAAGAAATTAGACAGAATTAGAGAAAATATAAATGATGAACTTAGCACACCCAAAAAGTCTGAAATGCCATCGAATGAAGAGATTGCTGAGGCAGTAAAAACATTAGCGAAAGTTGGTTTTAACCCAATGACAGGAATGAATTCAATGTACAACAATCCTGAAATGATGCAAATGAACATGTTGCTTAGTAACGACAATCAATCAAACAATGGCTTGGCCAATATGCTTCCGTATTTTTTAATGAGTCAAAATCAAAATTCTAAAATATCACCGGAACTAATTCAGACTATGATGATGTCTCAAATGCCAATGTATTAATTATAATGTATTGTATTGATTACTTTAAATATAAATAGACTTGCTGAGGAAAAATGAAATTAAACACAACAAAATTTGGTGAAATACAAATTGATGAAAATTTAATATTCGATTTTGTAGAACCTGTTATAGGTTATGACCATTTGTCAAAATACGTACTGGTAGAACATTCAGAGAATTCTGCCTTTAAGTGGCTTCAATCAATTGAAGACCCTGATTTGGCATTTCCTGTTACATCACCAGCATTATTTGATATTGATTATCAATTTGAAATACCTACAGATAAAGCTGAAAAAATATCATTGACATCAGTTGAGTCATTAATATCATTAAATATAGTAACAATCCCTGCCGGAAATCCAAGACTGGCAACAATAAACCTTCTTGCACCAATAATTATAAATGCGACTAACAGAGAAGGAATGCAATTAATACTTTCAAACTCAAATTATCCGGTAAAAGCTCCTTTAATTAAAGATTAAAGTGACAGTTAAAAGATGATTTTAGAGACAGGAGAAAAAAATGCTAGTATTGGCAAGAAAAATTGGCGAAAAGATAATTTTAAATGATGATATAGAAATTATAGTACTTGATTCAAATCAAAATACTGTTAGAATTGGGATTAATGCACCAAAAAATGTTTCTGTATATAGAGAAGAGCTATACAAAGAGATTAAAACAGCAAATACAGACAGTAAAAATGCATCAACTAATTCAATGAGCGCGTTACATGAATTATTAAAAAACAGAGGTGTTACAGTTAATAACACAAATTATGAAAACCTGACAAACAAACTTCATAATGAATAATACTTATGCAAAAACAAGAATTAATGACAGAATTTTTTGTCAAAAAAAATTACAAAGAATTAAAAAATAAATTAATAGATTCAAACACTGATTTAGAGCAAGAATATTTAGCAAGAATCTATTTAGAAGAACAAAATTATAAAGAAGCATCTAAATTATATGAAAAGTTAAATATGCTATACGAACATGGCAGATGTGAGCTTCTTTGTGGAAATATTGAAAATACAAAAAAAATTTGGAATGAAATAAAAACAGAAAATTCTGCATCACTTTGGGGTAAGTCCTTGTTAGAATTTATAAATTTATATGTAATCAACATACCGAGTTTCTTTCAAATTAGGGCATTTCTTGAAGTCGATCTAGATGCAATGTTAAAAGCAAATTTAATTACTTATTGCGAAAACATAGTAAATGGAGCACATCTTTTAGAAAGAAACAATCAAGAAAGTTATAAATTTATAGGACGTGTTTTTATCAACAACAATTATTATGATTTAGCCTACCTGTTTCTTCAAAAAGCAAAAGATGTCTGCTATGTTGACCCAGAAGTACATTTCATGCTTGCAAAATACTACATTGAAAAAAAAGATATTTCTCAAGCAATTAATTCACTGAAAATCAGTTTAGAAAAAGGTTATGGATATTTTCCAGCAAAAAGACTTCTGGAAAAACTTGAAAAATAAGCTTAAAAAAAATAATAAGTTGAAACAAATCTATGTTATGAGGTAAAATAAATACAAATATGTTTATAGTAGATGGACTGTAAACAAAACATATACGAACAGGAGTTAATAATGTTTGAACGTTTTACAGAAAAAGCGA
>CALUSQ010000001.1 GCA_944323475.1 Candidatus Gastranaerophilales bacterium | reverse complement strand
ACTAACTCAGATGGTTCACAATACGGTAAATTCGTAATTGAACCGTTGGAAAGAGGATTTGGTAACACAATCGGTAATGCATTGAGACGTGTTTTGTTATCTTCTTTAGAAGGTGCAGCAGTTACTGCAGTTAGAATTGAAGGTATTACTCACGAATATACAGCTATTCCTGGTATTGTTGAAGATGTAATTGATATTATGCTTAACCTCAAAGGTATGGTTGTAAAAACAGATGCAAAAGAACCTCAACAATTGAGACTTGATGTTGATAAACCAGGTCCGGTTCTTGCTTCTGATATTCAATTACCAGCAGGCGTAAAAATTGTTAACCCTGATTGGTTAATTTGTACAGTTGCTGAAGGTGGTTCAATTCACGCTGATATCGTTGTAGAAACTGGTAAAGGATACATTGCTCACGATGTATTAAAAGACAATAATGGTTCTATGCCGATAGATATGCTTCCGATTGATGCTACATTTATGCCTATCAAACGTGTTAGCTACAATGTAGAAAATACTCGTGTAGGTGATGTTACAGATTTCGATAAATTAAACCTCGAAATTTGGTCAAATGGTTCAATCGATGTAAATGTAGCTTTAGCTCAAGCTGCTAACATTTTAATTGAACACTTTATGCAGATTGCTGCAATAACAGGTACTCCTGTTGTTTCTGTTGCACCTGCTGCAATTATTGAGGAAGAAGAAGTTGTTGATACAACTACTCCTTCAATTTCTATTGAAGATTTGGAATTGTCAGTTAGAGCTTATAACTGCCTCAAAAGAGCAAGTATCAATAACATGTCTGAATTGTTGAAAAAATCAGAACATGATTTGTTGAACATCAAAAACTTCGGTAAAAAATCATCAGATGAAGTTATTGAAAAATTACACCAATTTGGTTTAGACCTTATGCCTAACCCAGAAGGTGTAGATATGGATGAACTTGTATAGTCCATATTTAAGAATAGAAATAATTAAGAAAAAGGACATATAAAATGAGACACCAGTCTAAAAAACATCATTTAGGAAAAGCACAAGATCAAAGAAATGCTTTGCTTCGTTCTTTAGCTACTGAACTTATTTTGCATGGTGAAATAAAAACTACTATGGCTAGAGCAAAAGCTCTTAAACCATATGCAGAAAAAGTTATTACACTTGCAAAACAAGGTACTCTTCATTCTAGAAGATTGGCTGCTAAGTTTATTTTCGATAAAGAAACTGGCAAGTTTATGAACTTTGAAACAGGAGAAGTGCTAGAAAACGTAACTAAAGCAGATAAAGAGCAAAAAGCAGTTGCTCAAACAGTTTTGAGAAAACTATTTGCTGAAACCGGCAAAAAATACTCAAACAGAAACGGCGGTTACACTAGAATCTACAGAATGCCTCCAAGACGCGGCGATGCTTCTGAAATGGCATTGATTCAATTGGTGTAAAATGCCAAAGTTCGCACTAGTTGTCGAATATATCGGCATAAACTATGCGGGCTCACAGATTCAGCCTGATGAAATTACGATTCAATCAGAGTTGGAAAAAGCACTTAGTACATTGATATTGGGGGGTAAAAATCCCCCCCGAATAAAAACAATATTTTCCGGTAGAACAGATGCAGGTGTGCACTCTAAAGGTCAAGTTGTTCATTTTGAGAGTGAAAAACCAATTGTTGCTTCAAGGTTTTTAAATTCGATAAATGGCCTTCTTCCTAAAGACATCAGTGTAAAATCGATTCGAGAAGTTGATAATTCATTTCATGCTCAATTGAGTGCAAAATACCGAGTTTATCAATATAAAATTGTTAATAGACAACATCGTTCTGCATGGGATGTTCATTCTCTTCTTGTTCGAGAACCCTTAGATATAGAAAGAATGAACAAAGCGCTGGGGTATTTGATAGGTGAACATGATTTTACATCTTTCAAATCAACCAGAACAGAAAATCCTGCTAAAGTTTGCAATGTTTATAAAGCAGATTGCATAAAAAATGGTGATATTATTACTGTTGAAATTGTTGCAAATAGGTTTTTGTATAACATGGTAAGAACTATAGTCGGGACTTTGCTTATGATTGAGCACAATAAATTTGAACCCGAATTTATGCAGCAAATTTTAGAAGCAAAGGATAGGACAAAAGCAGGACCTACTATCAGTCCTGATGGGCTGACACTTATGACTGTAGGGTATAAACCTTATTGTCAAGATTATAGAAGTAACGATTAAATTATAAGGAAAACTGAAAAATGAAAACATATTCAGCAAAACCTCTTGAAGTTGAAAGAAAATGGTATGTTATCGATGCAGAAGGTAAAACTCTTGGTCGTTTAGCTACTGTTTGTGCAAACTTGCTCAGAGGTAAATTAAAACCTGAATACACACCTAATATTGATACAGGTGATTTTGTTATTGTTATCAATGCTGACAAAATTCAGGTTACAGGAAATAAAGAAACAGACAAAATTTACTATCATCACACAATGTATCCAGGTGGATTGAAAGCTATTTCTTTTAAAGCTTTAATGGAAAAAGATCCAACAAAAGCTATTGAAAAAGCTGTTAAAGGTATGTTGCCTCACAATACTCTTGGTGCACAACAGTTTACAAAGCTCAAAGTATATGCAGGTTCTGAACATCCTCATGAAGCTCAAAAACCTGTAGTTTATGAAATGGAGGTTAAATAATGGCTGATAATAAAGTAATTATGGCAACAGGCAGAAGAAAAACCTCTATCGCAGTTGTTAAACTTGTTAAAGGTAAAGGCAGAATTTTTGTTAATGGCAAAACTTTAGACAACTATCTAGGTAACAGACCTGCTATGAAAATTTTGGTTTATAAACCATTAGCATTAACTGAAAACATGGAAAACTTTGATGTAAGAGTTAAAGCTGTTGGTGGTGGTATTTGCTCACAAGCAGGTGCTATCAGACATGGTATTTCAAGAGCATTGTTGGAATACAATCCTGAATTAAGAAGTGTTCTTAAAGCAGAAGGCTTGTTAACAAGAGATGCTCGTGTTAAAGAGCGTAAAAAATACGGTAGAAAAAGAGCAAGAAAAAGATTCCAGTTCTCAAAACGTTAATCATATCAAGAATCTTAATCTTATCAAAATATCAAAAGACGGTTTCAACAGAGGCCGTCTTTTTGATAACATAAATAATTTATAAAGATTTTATTAAAAATTGTACTTATTTATTGACAGATAATTTTGAAAAAATTATGCTTAATAAGGTGAAACCCTTTTGGGGAAGGATTAATCAATGTGTAGAATAGGTGCAATTAAATCAAAAAAATATTTTCATCCCGTGAAGGCTTTAGAATTGATGCGTTCTCAGCAAAAGGGGCATGATAATTCCGGTTTTGCTTTTGTTATGCAAGATTTGGGTGGTGTTTTTGAAAATTATAAAGAATTACCTATTCTTTCCATGGCTTGTACAAATGAAGGGATGCATATAGCTGAAGATATTTTACACTCAATTGGTTTTGTTCGTGTAATGCAATGGGCTCCTGATGTAAGGAATGATATTGAAGGTTTAAATATTAAACCAATGCCAAATTACGTTTTTGAGGTATTTAATTACCCTCATTCTTACAAGTATGCTCCTAAAGAAGAAAAGGAATTGTTATTACTTGATACGAGACTTAAGTTAAGGAAAGCCTTGGAGAATGTAGATGAAGGCTATGTATATTCTTTTTGGCCAGATTTATTAACTCTTAAAGAAATTGGTGACCCTAGAGATATTGGAACTTATTTTGGTTTGTGGAATGAAAACAAAGAATTTTGTGCAAAAATCATTACAGCCCAATGTCGTCAAAATACTAATTATGATATTGTTCGTTATGCTGCACATCCATTCTTTTTACAAGGTTATACTGTACTTTGTAATGGTGAAAATACTTTTTATGAAAAAAACAAACTGTTTCAACAAAAGCTACACAAAGGGTATATAGGTTTTGAAAGTGATTCGCAATGTTTTTTGTATACACTTCATTATGTAAATAAGATTTTAAAGTGGCCATTAAAATATTTTAAACATGTTATAACTCCACTTCCATATGAAGAGATTTTGACTAGAAGTGATTCAGAAATTTTATTAAAAATTAAAGCTTCATTAGCTCATCTTGAAGCAAATGGACCAAATTCAATGATAGCAGTTGTTCCAGATGGGACTTTGATTACAACTTGTGATTCAAAAAAACTAAGACCAGTCGTTGTTGGTAAGACTAATGATACGGTTATTGTTACGTCTGAAGTTACTGGTATAAATGAGCTTATGCCAAATAGAGATATTAGTTTGGATATTTATCCTAATGAGAGAGAAATGGTCGTTGTTGACAATGACTTGAACATTGAAAGGTGGCAACAATAGATAGTCGTGATATTAAAACAAATGATGTTTCAAAAAATGATTTGAAATGGCAAATTGAATACAACCCTCAAAGATGTACACTTTGTGGCAAATGTGTTGCTGCTTGTACTTTTAATGCAATAAAAGTATCAGTAGAAAGACGCCGTAAAGTAAAAAGTGTAGGTAATTTACCTAATCCTCAAGTGTGTTGGGAAACTGAGCCTGTTATAAAACAGGTTGTTGCTAAAAATAAAAATTGTGTTGGCTGTGGAATGTGTCAAAAAGTATGTCCTAATGAGGCAATTAAACCTGTATACTGTGAACACAATAGAGTAAATGTTATTTATCGAGCAGAAAATGCTGATTCACCTAAAAGAGGTGGACGTTCAAACTTACATACAGAAGGCCGTACACTTGATAAAATTAAAATTGGGCGTATTTCTCAAATGACAGATCCTTCTTTGGATGCAATGAGACATACATTTGATATTCTTGCTCCTTTTGGTAGGGTTTTACCTCCTGAAAAATTGCCATTTGAAGTTGGTGCTGACGGTGAATTACATATGAATCAAAAAACCCCTAATACTCGTTGGATATACCCTATTATTATTGGCGATATGTCAATAGGGGCTTTATCTACCAGAATGTGGGAAGCTGTAGCAATGGCAGTTGCTTATTTGAATGAAGTAGTAGGTCTGCCAGTAAGAATGTGTTCAGGCGAAGGCGGTATGCCTTTAAAATTATTAAAATCAAAATATTTAAAATATATGATTTTACAGATTGCTTCTGGACATTTTGGATGGGACAGGATTATAAATGCTATGCCTGAAATGGTAGAAGATCCTGCTGGAATTTTAATTAAAATAGGCCAAGGTGCAAAACCTGGTGATGGTGGTCTTTTAATGGCGAAAAAGGTTGTACGTCATATTCAAGAGATTAGAGGTGTTCCTAAATCAGATTTGTTGTCTCCTCCTAATCATCAAGGTTTGTATTCAATTGAGGAAAGCGTTCAGAAAATGTTTCTTTCAATGAACTCTGCTTTTAAATTTAAGGTTCCAGTGGCGATAAAGGTTGCTGCATCAGTTACAAGTGTAAGTGTATATAATAATCTTTTAAGAGATCCATACAATATTGTTGGTGGTTTTTTCTTAGACGGTATTGCCGGTGGTACAGGTGCTGCACATGAAGTTTCTTTAGATCATACAGGGCATCCTATTGTTTCAAGACTTAGAGATTGCTATTTGGCTGCTGTTCATCAAGGTAAGCAAGGACAGATTCCTTTGTGGGCAGCAGGAGGTATCGGTATGAATGGCAATTTAGCTGCAGATGCTTTTAAAATGATTTGTCTTGGGGCAAATGGCGTATTTACTGGTAAATTGATACTTCAGATTGCAGGTTGTATTGGCAATGATTTTGGTCGTTGTAATGCTTGTAATACAGGTCTTTGTCCTGTAGGTATTACAACTCAAAATAAAACACTTGTTGACAGGTTAGATGTTGATAAAGTAGCTCAAAATATTGTTAATTATTTCTTAGCAACACATACAGAACTTAAAAAGCTACTTGCCCCGATTGGAAATAGCTCTTTGCCGGTTGGACGTTCTGATGCTCTTGTAACTGTTGATAAAAATGTAGCAACAAGACTAGAAATACAGCATGTTTGTTAAAAGAAATTTTAATGATTTGTTTTAAGGAAGATAAATGAAAAAATTTAAAATTGATAGTTTAAATTATAATGGCCAGAATAAAAGACTCTCTACTCAAGAACTTCTTCAGATCATATACGATAAGATGAAAGAGGGATACAATTCTTTTGAAATAATTGCATCAGGTCAACATAACATAGGTGGACCTTTGTGGAATCAACAAGGCGAGGAAATTAGTTTTAAGTTAACTAATCCAGGTCAAAGAGTTGGTTCAATGGGTATGCCTAATACTAAAATCATAATAGAAGGTTCTGCTCCAGCTGATGTAGGTTGGCTCAATTCAGGTGCTGAAATTATTTTAAAAGGTGATGGCGGTGACACAACTGCACATTGTGCAGCAAGTGGAAAAATATATGTTGGTGGTCGTGTTGGAACTCGTTCTGGTGCATTAATGAAACATGATCCTAAGTATCCAGCTCCTGAGTTTTGGGTATTAAAAAATACCGGTTCTTTCTCTTTTGAGTTTATGGGTGGTGGAACTGCTGTTGTTTGTGGTTTTGGCTGTGAAAATTTGGAATCAGTAATTGGAAATCGCTCATGTGTTGGAATGGTTGGTGGTACGATTTATGTTAGAGGTAATGTCAGCAGACTTTCTGATGATGTTTATATTATCGGACTCAACAGTGATGATATAGAATTTCTTCAAAATGGTTTAGAAGTATTTTTATCTAAAATTGATAAAATTGATTTATTACCTATTCTTTCTGATTATTCAACGTGGCATAAAATTGTTGCAAAAACATATGAAGAAAGGAAGACAAATCATCTTATACCGATGAAAGATTTTCGTCTTAATAATTGGTTTAAAGAAAACAATGGTGGAATATTTTCAGATGTATATGAAGATGACTTTAAGGTTTATTCAATAGTTAATAAGGGAGATCATCGTCTCAGATATCCAAGTTGGGATAATTATACACAATCAGCTCCTTGTGAAAATCATTGTCCTATTGGTATTCCTACTCAAAAAAGAATTAATCTTATAAAAAATGACAAATTAAAAGAAGCTTTGGACTTAGTGCTTGATTATACACCTTTCCCTGCTTGTGTTTGTGGAAATTTATGCCCTAATCTTTGTATGGAAGAATGTAATAGAGGTTATGTTGATGAGCCTATAAAATTTGACGAACTTGGTATGATGAGCAAAGATGTGATTGTTCCAGAAATGCCTGTTATAAAAGATAAAAAGGTTGCTATTATCGGAGCTGGTGTTGCTGGTCTTTCTGCTGCATGGCTTTTAAAAAAATCAGGATACGGTGTTACTGTTTTTGAAAAAGATATTGAAATAGGAGGAAAACTCAGACAGGTTATTCCTTTTGAGCGCTTATCAAAAGAGTGTCTTGATGCAGAGCTTAATCGTATAAAAAAATCCGGCATAAATTTTGAACTTAATTTTGAATTAACTAAAGATTTATTTGATGAAATATCAAATAACTATGATGCTGTGATTGTTACATGTGGTGCACATAATCCTGTTGTAATACCTTTTGAGGGTCATGAAAGAGTACTCAAAGGTTTGGAGTTTTTAAAAAATGTAAAAAATGGAAACAAACCTCAAATTGGTGAAAAAGTAGTTGTAATAGGTGCAGGTAATGCTGCAATGGATGTTATTATAGAAGCATACAATTGTGGTGCTAAAGATGTTACAGCAATTGATATACAAAAACCTGCTGCTTTTGAAAAAGAAATTAAGCGCTGTGAAGCTAAAGGGGCAAAAATTCTTTATCCTTGCTTTACTGAAAGAGTTACACAAGATGGTGTTGTTCTAAAAGATGGAACAATTCTTGAAGCTGATAGTATTATTATATCCATAGGTGATCGTCCTAATTTTGATTTTATTGACAGTTCATTTCTTGATGAAAGAGGAATGTTGAAGCTCAATCAATATAAACAAACAATGAATGAAAAAATATTTGCAGCTGGTGATGCAATAAAACAAGGACTTTTTACAAATGCTATAGCTGATGGGAATAATGCAGCTAAAAATGTAATCAATTATCTTGACAACAAACCGCTTGATACTTTTGAAAAATTACCACAATTGCCGAGAGATAAAGTTAAAACTGAATATTATCAAGGTCTTTCTGCAATGAAAGTGCAAGAGATAGAACCTTGGGACGAAAAAGAAAGATGCATGTCTTGTGGTTTGTGTAGAGATTGTGAGTTTTGCTTGCAGGCATGTCCGGAACAAGCAATCAGTAAATACATTAATGCAAATGGAGAAACAGTTTATTTTTCAAATGAGGACAGATGTATTGGCTGTGGAATCTGTGCTGGGGTTTGTCCTTGCGGTGTTTGGACAATGAGAGACAATTTTGAAAATATTGATGATAATGCAAGCATTTAATTTAGCCTGAGCAGGCAATTATTTTTTATGGATTTATCTCCTATATTGCAAGAAAAAAGGAGATATTTGTTATGACTAAAATTGTATATTTTGATGTTCAACAAGATGAATATGATTTTCTAAAAAAAGAAAATGAAGGCAAGTATGATTATTTTCTTGTTGAAAAATCTTTGAATGATTTAGAAAAACTTCCTGATGAATATAAGGATGCAAAAATTATTTCATGTTTTACAACTTCAAGAGTTGGAAAAGAAGTGCTAAAACAGTTTACAAATCTACAATTGATAGCTTTACGTTCAGTTGGTTTTAATCATGTAGATTTAGATTATTGCAACGAAAAGGGTATTGTTGTAGAAACAACTCCAAATTATGGTAATAAAAGTGTAGCTGAATTTGCAATTGGATTGATACTTGATGTATGTAGAAAAATTACGCTTTCATATATTGATTATAAGGAAATGAAAGTAAATCCTCAAAAGTTAATGGGATTTGAACTTGGTGGAAAAACAGTAGGTATCGTTGGACTTGGTGCAATTGGCAAAGAGTTTGCAAGATTGGCTTATGGTTTGGACATGAAGATACTTGGATATGATATAGCAAAAGATGAAACACTTGAGAATTTATATGATTTAAAATATGTAGATTTTGATTTTCTTTTGAAAAATTCTGATTTTATTTCTCTTCATGCTCCTTCAACAAAAGACAATTTTCATATGTTTGATGAAGAAAGTTTTAAAAAAATGAAAGATACTGCGATTATTGTAAATACAGCAAGAGGTGAATTAATTGAGACACAGGCTCTTTATAATGCTCTTATGAAAAAAGAAATTTTAGGGGCAGGATTGGATGTATTAGAAAGTGAAGAAACAATTTCGGATACAGATTATTTAGTTGATATTAACAGACTTAATGATTGTGCATTAAAACAAACTATTTTAAATACAAGATTGCAACAGTTGGACAATGTTATAATAACTCCTCATATTGCATATAATACGCAAGAAGCAATTAATAGAATTCTTCAAACAACTATGCATAATATAAACTCTTTTGAAAAAGGGATAACCGATAATAATGTAAATTAAAAACTAAGGTTCTAAAATATCAGTATATTCTCTTTTTGCAATAGGTCGGCCAGCTTCATTGTAGCCTATAGCTCCTATCCAGTGTGCTTTTAGTTTTCCTGTTTTTGAATATACATATTGTTCATCATCAGAAACATAAAAACCTATAGATATGAGATTGCCTGTTATGGAACTGTATTTACCTATTTTGTAAGGATATTGCTCTGATTCATAATGTGTATCATTGTCTATTGCAATAAGATATCCTCCATTACTGTAATAAAAAACATATTGGGGTTTGTCATCATAAACAATAGCATATCCTTTTACAAGACCTTTTGCCATTATGAAGGACATGAGGTTTCTGCCTTTAATTTGTTTGTTAGCTTTTATTGCTGCACGATTTTCTTTGTTGTTTTCATCATATAAATAAGGCTCAAAAATTGATTTATCAAGTTTTAAATCCAGTCCTTCAAAAGCTGCTTTTCTTGCTGTTTCTACTGTGTAGTGAACACTTCCTTTAATTACTTTTGTTGTTTTTTCGTCGGCAATTGAGCTGCTGCTAAAAAAAACAAATATTACAAGAAGTGCAAATATCCCAAAATGTTTTTTCATTTTATTCCATCCAAAGTATCTTTTTCCTTCTGGTTGTAATATAGAATAAGCCATAATAGAAGAAAAGTAAAAGTATTATTTGATAACCCACATAAAGTGATGTTTGTTTAAAAAACATCCATAAAAAAGCTATTGGTATTAAACATAAAGTTATATGAATAATTTTTTTGTAGGGAACCTTCCATTCCAAGTCTTTTATTTGGACAACTATAGTTAACACAAAATAGAAGATATTTGAGATTAAAGTTGCAATTCCAACTCCTATGAGACCCATATTTTTTATTAGTATAATGTTTAATACTAATCCTGTAATTCCTGAAATTACTTTTAAAGTTGTAAGAATATAAGTTTTATTGGCAAGATGATACTGCATAGAGGTGTATTCCGTAAGGCTTAAAAACACAGCACTGAATGCAAAATATGGTAATAATGAATAAGCATTTTGATATTTTGAGTTTGCAAAAAGTACTATTAAGTCAGGTGCATAAATTGACATAACAAGCGCAATTGGTATTGCTACTAATAAAAAATATCCTGTCAGTTTTGATATAACAGGTCTTACATCAATTTTTTCTTCATAAAGATTAATTATTCTTGGATAAGCTGCAATTGTTATTATCGCAAATAAAGTCATAAGAATAGGGAATGTCATATTGTATGCCACACCGACAAGCCCTGCTTCTTTGAGTCCATGGTAGTGAGACGTGATGAATTTATTACTTTGATTTATTGCCCATAAACTTATTGATGCTACTGCTATTGGTATACCATATATAAAAATAGGCTTTACTATTTCTTTATTTGGTTTTTTAAATTTTAAATATTTTAAAACATCACTTTGGAATATAAGCACAATATCTATAATGGTTATCGATATTGCCATACCGATTAAAATCGATGCTGCTCCAAAATTAAAAATTTTAATTATTAATACAGAGAAAACAATTGTCATAATTTGGTTAAGAATAGTAGAAATTGTAAAAGCACCAGGTTTTATTTGTGCTCTCAAAACTTGGAATAATAAAGCTCTAAGTGCAACAGGAATTATTAAAATAAGGATAAATAAAAAGAGTTTTGGTTGGATAGAAAAATAAGAATAAAATTTATTCCTGAATATAAAAGCCAAAATAAACATTACACATAGATTGCTGCCTAGAATTATAAATAATGTTGATAAATAATTAGTTATTTTGTCACATAATTCATGCTGTCTAAAAAATCTCAAACCCGACAATCCAACCCAATCAGAGAAAAGTATACATAAAAAACTCAAAACCGCTAAAGAAACTGCATACTCACCATACTGTGATGGAGAAAGAAGGTTTGTATAAATCGGTACAATTACAGCATTGCCTAGTAAACCGAACAATTTTGATGGAGCATATTTTAGCATATCCTTAAAAATTGCTTTTATAGGCATAGCGACTTCTTTTATGTATTTTCTTACTTGTTGAGTCATTGTTTTATTTTGTAATTTTTATAATCTCTTTTGTTATATCTTCACCGCCATATAGCACAGAATCCGATGTAAGAATTAAATCATATTTTTTTTCTTTTCCTATTTTTGAAATGTTGGCACCCAACTCATTGTTAATTTGTTTTAGACCTGTTTGATATTTTTTGTCATAGTTTGTTGTTTTTATTTTTAAATCATTGTTGAGTTGCTTTTTTAAAGCTTCTTTCTTTTTGGGGTCTTTTTCAGCTGCAACTTGCGCATTTCCTTCTTTGACAAATTTTATAACATCTTCTTTTTGCTTTTTTCTTTCTTCTTTTAATTTTTTTACACTATTAGAGCTGTTAACAACTTTTTTTACATCAACAACAGCATATTTTTGAGTAGTTTGATCAGCACAAAAGACGACTCCTTGAAAACCTAAACATATTGCAATTGTTGCTGTTAATAATGAAATCTTTTTCATAAAAACTCCTATTTCTTTTATGCAGATTATAACATACATTTTAATACCTTGTGAAAACAGTATTTTATATTAGCCATTATATAAAGTATAAGGATGATTTAAATTGAACAAAATTAAATTAAAATCGTTAATAACTATAGAGGCAATCAGAATTGATTAATGATTTTAAATACAAAAGAAGTGTTATATATATTGTTTTGTTAACTTTTTGCTTGTTTGTAAACAGTGGTGTTTCATCGGCAAAAGGTTTTTCAATATTTTTAAAGAAAGACAAAAGTAAAACACAGCAGCAGGAAGAAAAGGTTGTTGAACCAAAAGTTTTGGAAGGTTCTGTTGAATATTCTTTAGAAGATTGTATAAATATTGCCCTAAAAAATGATCCGAGTATTAAAATTGGTGAAACCCAAAAAGCAATAGCAAATTCTCAAGTTGGACTGGCAAAATCTGATTATTTCCCTAACATTACAGCAGGGACTGGTTTTACTTCTCAGCATAACAGAAACTCCGGAAGTGGCGGGGGGTTTTATAACCAAGGCGGTAGTACATCTGCATCAAACAATTATTATC
This sequence comes from Candidatus Gastranaerophilales bacterium, assembly GCA_944323475.1. GTDB lineage: Bacteria > Cyanobacteriota > Vampirovibrionia > Gastranaerophilales > Gastranaerophilaceae > Limenecus. Next base: position 148,182 of record CALUSQ010000001.1, on the reverse strand, counting down.
AATTGAATCTTGGAGTAAACCAATTAATCTGGAATTTTGGTAAAACTATTGCACAGATTAATATGCAAAAATATAACAGAGAATCTGTTCAATACGACTTGGAAAATACTATTTTAAATACTGTATACAGAGTCAAAATGGCTTATTTTGAAGCACTTGCTGCTTTAGCCAATCAAGATGTATATGAGCGTTCGGTTAATATAAATAAATTGAATTATGAAAGAACAAATGCTCTTTTTCAAGAAGGATTAAAATCAAAAATTGATGTTGTAAACGCACAGGTCTATCTGACAGATGCGGAAATATCTCTAATAAATGCACAAGCACAATATCAAAATGCTATTGTAAACCTCAATAATGCTATGTATTTTACAGAAGCACCTGAATATACTTTAAAAAATACAGAAAGTTTTAACTTTCAAAAAAGCAAAAAAACAAATAATGAAGTAAAAGTTAGTTATATACCCAAAAACGGTAGCGATGAACTTGAACAAACTACAATATTGACATCCGGTATTGAAAAACAAGATATATTTCAAAATTATAAATTTAAACCATTAATTATGCCTGTTGATGAAGCAATAGCGAAAGCTTATGAAAACAGGCCTGATTTAAAATCTCTTATGATGGTAGAAAGAGCTCAACAAGAATCTTTAAAAGCTATAAAACGTTCTTATCTTCCTGAATTATCTGGCAGTGCTGGGTATAATTTTAGAAAAAACAGTGATGTTTCAAATACAGGTTTTAATATAGGTGTTTCTCTCGATTTGCCTGTTATAAATGTTATGCAAATAAAACATAGCATAGACCAAGGTCATTCTTATCTTGAAATGGCAACAGAAAATATAGATTTGTCTAAGAAAAATATATTTTTCGAAGTAAAGACAAATTATATAAATATGGTTACTCTTCAAAGACAAATACCTTTGATGGCTCAAAAAGTTCAACAAACTTTAGAAAACTTTGAACTGGCTGATGGTCGTTATACCGTTGGGTTGGGTAACTTTATTGAGCTTCAACAAGCACAAACAAATTATAATAACGCTCAGCTTGCACTGGTTCAGGCTGTTTTTGACTACAATGTAGCAAAAGAACAATTCCAAAAATCTATGGGGGTAAGATGAAAAAAAAGATAACAATAATTCTTTCATCAGTTTTGGCAATGATTGTACTTTGCGGTGCGGCAGTACTTTTTAATAAAGGAAAAGATTCTAATTATGTCACTGTTCCTGCAAAAAGAAAAACAATAGTAGAAGCAGTAGAAGCTTCAGGCACAGTAAACCCTGTAAATACTGTTGATATTGGTTCGCAAGTATCAGGTATGATTAAGGAAATATATGTTGATTACAATTCAAAAGTGACAAAAGGACAACTTTTGGCTCAAATTGATCCTTCTTTATTTCAAGCACAAGTTGATAAAGCGAGAGGTGATCTTGAAGCTGCAAGATCAAATAAAGCTAAGGTTGAAGCAATGATGGCATATGACAAAAAGAATTATGAACGTTATAAAAAACTTTATACAAAAAATTATGTAGCAAAAAGTGAAGTAGATCTCGCAGAAGCGACTTACAAATCTGATTTGGCTCAAATTGCGGCAGCACAAGGTGCAATAAATCAAGCACAAGCTACTTTGAATAATAATTTAACTAACCTCAAATACACAAGAATCATCTCTCCTGTTGACGGTATTGTCGTCTCAAGAGCAGTTGATGTTGGTCAAACAGTTGCTGCAAGTTTTCAAACTCCTACGTTGTTTCAAGTTGCTCAAGATTTAACTAAAATGCAAATAGAAGTAAATGTCTCTGAAGCTGATATTGGTAAAATTAAAAAAGGTCAAGAAGTAGAATATACCCTAGATGGTTATGCTGATGCTGTCTTTCATGGTGAAGTTGCTGAAGTTAGAATTGCTCCAACTACAGTATCAAACGTTGTAACATATACAGTTATTGTACTTGTTGATAATAAAGAGCAAAAAATGATTCCAGGTATGACCGCGAATGTTTCAATTATTATTAATAAGAGTGAAAATGTAATTTGCGTGCCTACTGAGGCTTTGAAATTTACTCCAAAAGAAATTACTGGTGGTAAAAAATATAAAGAACAAGGTCTATGGCTATTGAAAGATAATAAACCTCAACGTATCAATATAAAAACTGGTGCTAAAGATTCAGAAAAGACGGAAATTATTTCTGAACAAATAAAAGAAAATGACAGAGTAATTTTAAAGAAAAAAGGTGAAAAAGAAACAACGCAAACTAACGGCAGACCAAGAATGAGGATGTTTTAATAAAAATTTATGGCACTAATAGAAATTAAACACTTTATAAAAACATATTCTACAGGAGAAACATCATTCAATGCACTTGATGATGTTTCGTTGACTGTTGAAAACGGTGAATTTGTTGCTATTATGGGTGCATCAGGATCCGGAAAATCAACTTTTATGAATATGCTTGGTTGTCTGGATAAACCGACATCTGGTAGCTATTTTCTTGATGGAATAGATGTTTCAAAAATGTCTATGGATGAGTTGTCTGAAATTCGAAATTTGAAACTCGGATTTGTTTTTCAAGGTTTTAATCTTATTTCAAGAACATCTGCAATTGAAAATGTAGAAATGCCAATGATATATAAAGGTGTAGATCCTGCAGAAAGAATAAAAAGAGCAAAAGCTGCATTAAAAATTGTAGGATTAGAAAAAAGAGAACAACATTTACCAAATCAGATGTCAGGAGGTCAACAGCAGAGAGTTGCAATCGCAAGAGCGATAGTGAATGATGCGCCTATTATCCTTGCTGATGAACCGACAGGTAACCTTGATACAAAAACTTCTATTGAGGTTATGGAGTTTTTTGTAAAACTCAACTATACATCAGGCAAAACAATTATACTTGTTACTCATGAGCCTGATATCGCAGAGTATTGTAAGAGGATAGTTCGTTTTAAAGACGGAAAAATTATCTCTGATGAATATAACAAATTTCAAAAAGGACTTGATGCGATAGACAGAGTGAATACGGAGGATTTAGTATGATTGATTTTGAATCAACATTTAAAATATCTCTTCGATCATTGAAAGTCAATAAAATGCGATCTGTGCTTACAAGTTTAGGTATAATTATCGGAGTAAGTGCTGTTATTATAATGCTTTCTATAGGTGAGGGTGCAAAACAAAGAATCAATAAAGAAATCTCTTCTATGGGGTCAAATTTGTTGATGGTAATGTCAGGTTCTACTACCTCAAGCGGTGTTAGGATGGGTAGCGGTACGCAGCCAACCCTTACTTTAAAAGATGCAGAAGCTATATTAAAATATTGTCCTTCTGTATCAGAAGTTGCTCCGACGGTGAGTGAAGTTTCTCAACTTGTATATTCAAATCAAAACTGGTCAACTAGTGTAAATGGTATTACACCAGGATATATGCCAATAAGACTTTGGGAAATCGAAGATGGCAGAGCTATTTCTCAAGATGATATCAAAAATACGACAAAAGTTGCGGTTTTGGGTTCTACTGTTACAACAAATCTTTTTGGTGATATGGATCCGATAAACAAAACGATTCGTATAGGCGGTATGCCTTTTAAAGTAATTGGAATTTTAAAATCAAAAGGTCAAAATGGTATGGGCCAAGACCAAGATGATACTGTTTTGATACCTATTACCACTGCACAAAAAAAACTTTTTGGTACATCGTTCCCTGGTACTGTTAAGCATATTAGTGTTCAAGCAGTTGATGCAGAAAGTCTTTCGTCTGCGGAAACTGAGATAAAAGAATTGTTGAGAGAACGACACAATCTTGGCAAAAACAAAGACGATGATTTTACAATAAGAAACTTTACTCAAATGCTTGAAACAGCAAAACAAGCATCAAATACAATGGCGATATTGCTTGGGTCAATAGCTTCTGTATCATTACTGGTAGGTGGTATTGGTATTATGAATATCATGCTTGTTTCTGTAACAGAAAGAACAAAAGAGATTGGTATTCGTATGGCAATTGGTGCAAAGGCTATGGATATTCGTGTCCAGTTTCTTGTTGAAGCTCTTTTGTTGTCTTTGGCAGGCGGATTGCTAGGGGTTGTTATAGGTATATTGGGAGCAAAGCTTGTTGAGATATTTTCTGATATGACTGTAGTTATTTCTACAATGCCTATTTTGATATCATTTGGCTTTTCCGGTATCGTTGGGATTTTGTTTGGGTATTATCCTGCTTATAAAGCCTCTTTGCTCAATCCTATTGATGCATTACGTTATGAATAAATTTTGTGTTTAACAAATATTTACAAATTCTTAAAACTCAATAATGTAGCTTAATTTTGCTGTATTAAAAAAGTAATTTTTAAAAATTTATTCAAGTTTTTTTTTAATATTTCGATTAGAAAAACATATGTAGTTTTTACAGGAATGAAAGGTGTGCGTATGACAGGAAAAAATATCAAAATCGGCGAAGGACAAAAATTTGATTTATCACAAGTATCTTCAGAAGGTATTTCAAAAGAAGAGCGCGCAGAGATAGAAAAGAAAAATCGAAAAATGATAGAGATTTTCAATATCATGGATGCGGACAAAAGCGGAGATATTAGCAAATTAGAACTTGCAAAAACTATGAGTATTTTCTCAAAATTTGATACTGATAAAGATAAAAAAATATCAAAAGAAGAATTTAACGAAGCAGCTTCAGCATTTAAGGAGGTTGGAATTGACATTGACGGAAAAGACCTAAAATCTTTTATGAAGTTTGTTCGAAAAACAACTAAAAAAGATGCAAAAGAAGAGACAAGAATGATATTTGCACAAGAAGCTGATGCAAAAGAAGAAGCAAAACACAAAGCACAAGTTGCAGGTGTAGCAAAAAGTATGGGGTATGTACCTGTAGAAGGTCATGAAGGTGTTTTTGGCAATGAAAAAAATGATGCATATATCAGATTTAATGAAGAAAAGCTAGAATATGAATCAGTAAAATATGATGAAAATAAAAAATCTTGGGTAAAAACAAATGATGAAGTAAAAGATTTTGTAAAACTAGAAAAAGAAGCAGCAAAAGCAGCAGAAGCTCAAAAAGCAGCTGAAGCTCAAAAAGCAGCTGAAGCGAAAGCAGCAAAAGAAGCAGAAGAAGCAAAAAGAAAAGATCTCGCAACACCAAAAGACTATACAGTCCAACTCAACGACAGATTGGATGATATTTTGAAAAAATCATTGCAAAACCAAGGTATAGAAGTTACAAAAGAAAATCTTGCAAAAGCAAAAGAAGAGTTTGTAAAAAACAATCCAAAAGCTCTTCATGGTCCAAAAGGTGCTGAGTACCTATATGCAGGTGACGTGATAAAAGTCCCGGGAAATTTGGAAAACAAAAATAATGCTGAAGAAGTCATAAATGCTTATAAAAATATTCAACAAAACAAAGCAAAAACAACTGTTAAAAATACCCAATTCGGAACAATTGAAATAACCTATGACGACAAAGGTAACGAGACAAAAAAAGTCTACAAATACGCAGATGGCAATGTGAATTCCTCTTGGGAATACACCTATGACGACAAAGGTAACAAAACAAAAGAAGTCTACAAAGACGCAGATGGCAATGTGAATTCCTCTTGGGAATACACCTATGACGACAAAGGTAACAAGACAAAAACAGTCTACAAAGACGCAGATGGCAATGTGAATTCCTCTTGGGAATACACCTATGACGACAAAGGTAACTGGACAAAAACAGTCTACAAAGACGCAGATGGCAATGTGACTGACTCTACGGAACGCACCTATGACGAAAAAGGTAACAAGACAAAAGAAGTCAAAAAAGACGCAGATGGCAATGTGACTGGGTCTTACGAATACACCTATGACGACAAAGGTAACCAAACAAAAGAAGTCTGGAAAGACGCAGATGGCAATGTGACTGAGTCTTACGAATACACCTATGACGACAAAGGTAACAGGACAAAAGACGTCGTAAAAGACGCAGATGGCAATGTGACTGAATCTTGGGAATACACCTATGACGACAAAGGTAACGAGACAAAAGAAGTCAAAATAAACGAAGATGGTCATGTGGTGGAATTTTCTTCTACTGATGACACGGAAATGAGACTAGAACAGGCATTGCAGGATCTTTCACCGGCATCTGATTATAGTGTAGATGGTTCTAAGCTTAGTGTTAGTGACAAAGAAAAAGCTACAAAAGAAAATAAAGAACTTATGGAAAAAATTGCAGCAGCTGATGATCCGGCATTTGCAGCAAGAGCACTATTGGCAGCTTCAAAAGGTACTGGTACAAATGAAGTGTTGTTTGAAGCTGTACTCAATGCAGGAAAAGATGTTGAATATTACAAAAAAATAGATGAATATTTAAAATCACTAGATACAAATATTAATAAACTTGGCAATTCCGAGTACTTTATAGGAATAGATCAAGTAGTAGACAATAAATTCTATAAACAATATAGACTCGATTTAATCAGTGAAGCTCAAGGATTTGAGACAACAGACACACCTTTTGTATATACAAGAGGCGGAAAAACATACAAATGGGATTTTGACCGTAATATTTATGCTTTGTATAAAGGTGAATAAATTCTTTAATTTAATAAATCCCCTATTTAATAGGGGATTTATTTTTTTCTACAAATCATGTTATTATAGACTTATGATTTACAAGTATTGAGGAGTTTGTGTTTATGTCAGCTGATGATACTCTGGTTATGATTTTGGCAGGCGGTGAGGGAAAAAGATTGTACCCTCTTACCAGAGACAGAGCAAAACCCGCTGTGCCTTTTGGGGGCAGATATCGTATTATTGATTTTGTTATCAACAATTTTATTAACTCAGGGTTTTTCAAGCTAAAAATTCTTACTCAATACAAATCAGATTCTTTGAACAAACATATACAAAGAACTTGGCCTTTATCTCCAATAATAAATCAGTATGTTGATTTGGTGCCTGCACAGATGAGAATTGACGGCAATTGGTACAAAGGTACTGCAGATGCTGTTTTTCAGAATATTCATCATATTTTGGCAGAAGAAAATGATGAGTATGTGGCAGTTTTTGGCGGGGATCACATTTACAAAATGAATGTGGCTGAAATGCTTGATTTTCACAAAGAAAATGATGCAGAGTTGACCATATCTGCGATTCCTATCCCTATTGAACAGGCCGGTGAATACGGGATTATGGAGGTTGATGACAACTGGCGTTTAACAAACTTTGTTGAAAAACCAAAAACAAAGCCCAAACACATTCCTGGCGATGAAACAAAATGCCTTGCTTCTATGGGTAATTATATTTTCAACAGAGCTAAGTTGATTGAAGAATTAAGGATTGATGCTGATATTCAAACATCAAATCACGATTTTGGCAAAAATATTATTCCAAAAATGCTTGCCCAAGGTGACAAAATATGTGTGTATGACTTTGCAAAAAATGAGTTCCCGGGAATGGAAGAATCTGAAAGAGGCTATTGGCGTGATGTGGGGACAATAGATGCTTATTGGCAAGCAAATATGGATTTGTTGGCTTACGATCCGGAATTTAATCTTTATACACCCAAGTGGCCTATCAGAACTTTCAATTACAACTATCCTCCTGCAAAATTTATTTGGGAAGAACTTGAAAGACGCGGTATGGCGACAAACTCGCTTGTTTCAGAAGGCTGTGTAATTTCCGGTGGTACGCTTTCACGCTGTATTTTGTCACCAAAAGTTAGAATCAATAGCTTTTCAAGTGTTGTAGACTCAATGATTATGGAAAACGTAAATGTTGGGAGACACTCTCATATACAAAAAGCTATTATAGACAAAAATGTTGACATTCCGCCTTATACTAAAATCGGCTTTGACAGACAGGAAGATGAAGCCAGAGGCTTTTATGTTTCTGAAGGCGGTGTTACGGTAGTACCTAAAGGAGCAAAACTTTCATGAAACAATTTAATATAAAAAGTATTTTAATATCTGTTTTTACGTTTGTTATTATAGCAGTTACTGTGACAAGCTGCATTGCTGTAATTCCTAAAGCTAAATTGAAGCCATCAGATTATGATTTGGGTATTACGTATCAACAAGCTGCAAAAGAAGATAAGCCTATGATTGCTGTTTTTTATGTTGATTGGTGTACGTATTGTCAAAGATTTATGCCAAGATTAGACAAGGTTAGAAACCTAAACAAAGATGATTTTAATGTGGTTCTTGTCAATGTAGAAGACCCTGAAAATGCAAAACTTGTCAATGAGTATAGAATTTCCGGATATCCTACGGTATACATAATTGACCCTATGTATGACAATCGTGTACATATAGATAATGTTTTTATGGAATCGGTAATGGATTTAAACAAAGAAGTTGTTAGATATTCTAATTTTAGAAAACTTGTAAAAAAAGGTGAATCATGCAAATAAATTTTTTAAAAACACTTAAAGCTATGTCTTTTGCGGAACTTGTTGTTGTAATGGCTGTAATTGGTACAATTACCGCATTGACGCTTCCAGGATTAAAAAAATATTCACAAAAAACAGAGCTTGGTGAACAAGCAAAAAAAGTCTATCTTACCTTAGAAGATGCATTGGATAATGCGGTTTTGACACAAGGGCCAATAAGATCTTGGAGTTTTTCAACACCAAAAGGCTATTTCGCAGCTTATATTGAACCTAATATAAAATATACCAGTGTCAATTTAGAAAATGCTACTCTTACTACTGTAGATGGTGCAAAGATTACAGTGACTTCTTGTGACGATGATTATTGTATAATAGAAGCAGATGTTAATGGTTCAAAATATCCAAATGTTGTCGGAAAAGATATTTTTACTTTTCGTGTTACCAAAGATGGGAATGATGAATATTATTTGCCAGAATCTTTGAGACCAGAAAAAGGGACTGTAGGAGAAATTTTAATGCAGCATGGCTGGAAATTTTCTGACAATTTATGGAAATGTAATTCTCAAAGCATCTCAAACGGGAATTGTCAGTACTAATAGTATTCTCCTCAAATATATCCACCAATTATACTATTGTAAATTTTTTGCATTAATATACAATTGTTGTTATGATAACAATTGTATAATTTTGGGGAAGATGACTCATGACAAAGAAAAAGTGGATAGGTGTAATGGTCGCAGCCATTATTATAATACCTATTGTTTTTAATAGCGTAGCCGGTATTATTGCTCAAAAAATTATGGCGGAGCAGAAAAAAAGACCTACGCCTGTAGATGTTGCTTATGCTGAAACAAAAGATATTTATCCAAGAAATGAATCAGTTGGAAGAATTGAAGCAAAATATTCTGTAGATGTAGTGGCTAGAATTAATGGCTGGTTGCAAAAAAGCTATTTTAAAGAAGGTGCATATGTAAATAAAGGCCAAACTTTATTTTTAATTCAACCAAATGAATATATTATTGCTGTACAACAAGCAGAAGCAGCTGTTAGACAGGCACAAGCAGCTCTTACTAATTCTCAAAAAGAGCTTGTTCGTGCTCAAGAACTTGTTAAAAACGATTTTGTAAGTAAGTCATATTATGATCAAGCACTTGCTACAAGAGACCAAAATAGAGCTACTCTTGATGTTAACAAAGCTAATTTAGCTGCGGCTAAATTAAATTTAAGTTATACAAAAATCGAATCACCAGTAGATGGCAAAGTTGGTAAAATACTTATTACACAAGGAAACCTTGTTAATCCACAATCAGGTGCTTTGACAAGAATTGTTTCCGTTAGTCCTATATATGCATATTTCAATATAAAAAGCGAAGATTATTTGCGTTATATGAAAAGAAGATTGGTGTTAAGTAAAGGTAATATTCCAGGGACTGATGTAATAATTAAACTTTCAGACGGCTCAGAGTATAAAGAAAAAGGTGTACTCGAGTTTGTCAATAACGAAGTAGATCCAACAGCAGGTACAGTTGCAATGAGAGCTGTGTTTGAAAATAAAGATCATCTTCTTGTCCCAGGCGATTTTGTTAACGTAATTGCTGTATCTAAAAAACCTGTATCTGTAGTTGTTGTACCTCAGATAGCTGTTTCTGACAGTACGGATGGTACTTATGTATGGACTGTAAATGAAAATAATGAAGCTGAACAAAAATTTGTAAAAATTTCAAACCAAGTTGATGATAAGTGGGTTGTTGATGAGGGTTTGCAACCGGGTGACAGAGTCATTACAAAAGGTTTCCAAAGATTGAGAAATGGTGCCAAAGTAGTTGTTGACAAAGATGCTGCCGATAAAGCAACGAAAGAGAATGAGTAATCAATGGAAAATAACAAAAATAATCAGGATTTGCAGAACAATAAAGATTTGTATTTCTTTATAAGAAAGCCAAGGTTTGCGATAGTAATCTCTATTTTTCTTACTCTCGTAGGTTTTATTGCTATGACTGGCTTGAAGCTTGAAAAGTATCCTGATATTACACCTCCTCAGATTACTGTTACCGCTTCATATCCTGGTGCGAGTGCGGATGTTGTAGAATCATCTGTAGCTTCATTGTTAGAATCACAAATTAACGGTGTTGAAGATATGCTTTATATGATTTCAACAAGCTCTGATGAGTCATATAAGCTTCAAATATATTTTAAAGTGGGTTCTGACAGGAATATTGACCTTGTTAACGTTCAAAACAGAATTCAGCAGATTGAACCAAAGTTGCCTGAAGATGTTAGAAGACTCGGGGTAACAGCAAAACAACAAGTTTCAGGTGCTGGTGTAGCTATTTTGAATCTTGCCTCAACTGATGGCAGGTATTCTCAATTAGATGTTACAAACTATGCTTCTATTTACATTAAAGATGAAATTGCTCGTCTTCCCGGTGTTGGTGAAGTGGGTGTATACGGTGCAGGCAATTACTCAATGAGAATTTGGCTAGATACTGAAAAAATGGCCAATCTCAATGTGTCTGTTTCAGAAGTTCAAAAAGCTATTACAACACAAAACGTTCAGGTCTCAGCAGGTGCTTTAGGCCAAGAACCTGGACCTGATAAACAAAGATTTCAAATTACTTTAAGAACAAAAGGTAGGTTGCTCGAACCTGCTGAGTTTGAGGATATAATTGTTCGTTCGAATATAGATGGTTCAAGTATTAGAATAAAAGATATTGCTCGTGTCGAATTAGGCTCTGAAACGTACTCTAGAAATGGTAAAGTTGATGGTAAACCTGCTGCTTTAATGCAAATCATTCAAATACCTGGTGCAAATGCTATTGAAATTGTTAATGCTGTTGAGAAAAAAATGGCAGAGATTTCAAAAACATTGCCTGACGGTATGGAATTGGCAATGGTTCATGATGATACGCAGTTTATCAGAGAGTCTATGTCAGAGGTTGTTAAAACGATTATTGAAACTTCAATTATCGTTGTTGCAATTATTTTTATTTTCTTGGGTGATCCAAGAGCGACTTTAGTTCCTTTGATTGCTATTCCTGTGTCTTTGATAGGTACGTTTGCTGCTTTACCAATATTTGATATGTCAATTAACTTGTTGACATTATTTGCTTTAGTATTGGCAGTAGCTACGGTAGTCGACGATGCGATTGTTGTTATAGAAAATGTAAAACGACATTTGGAGGCTGGAAAATCTCCTGTAGAAGCAACACAAATTACAATGCAGGAAATTGGCGGAGCGCTTGTGTCTATGGCATTGGTTTTGATGGCAGTATTTGTTCCTGTTAGTTTTATGCCGGGGTTGTCAGGATTAATGTATAAGCAGTTTGCTGTATGTATTGCTGTGTCAATAGCTTTGTCTGCTGTTTGTGCTTTAACATTGTCTCCTGCTTTGTGTTCTATTATTTTAAGATATGAAGACCCAAATAGAAAACCATCTAACAAAGCTTCTGCTGCTATTAAATGGCTATTTACAGAATTTAATGTCTATTTTCAAAAACTTACTGATATTTATATTCACTATGTAGAAAAATTTGTACACAATCAAAAGCTTACACTTGCTGTATTTTTTGGAATTATTGCCTTGATGCTTGTTTTGTTTAAAATAATCCCTACCGGCTTTATTCCCGATGAAGACCAAGCTGTTTTAATGGCTCAGGTTAGTTTGCCGGCAGGTGCTTCACTTGCAAGAACTACAGAAGTTACTGAAATGATGGATGATATCCTAAAAAAAACGGAAGGGGTTGAAGGCAGAATTATTTTTGTAGGTATGGGACCTTCTAACGAAGCATTTTTGGTAATAAGACTTGAAGAATGGAGCAAACGTGAATTTAATTTCTTCCAAAAAATAATAAGAAAAATTCAAGGGAAAGAAACTGATTTGTCAGCTAATGCTATACTTAAAAGGATTAGAGGTGAATTCTCTCAAATAAAAGAAGCTCAAGTCGGTGTATTTTCTCCACCGGCAATTACAGGTATGAGTATGTTGGGTGGTTTTGAGTTTCAAATGCTTTCTAAGGCTGAATATACTCCTCAAGAAATGCAGCAATATTCTAATATGTTAATGATTGCTGCAAATCAGGATAGAAGACTTTCAAATGTTTATACCCAATATCAAGCAAATATGCTTCAGTATATTGTTGATATTGATTATCACAAAGCATTGGCTCAAGGTATTGATCTTCAAGAATTGTATAGCACACTTTCGTCTACTCTTGGTACATATTATGTAAATGACTTTAATAAAATGGGTCGTGTATTTAGAGTTCAGTTACAGGCAGAACAAAGATTTAGACGTCATGCAGATGATTTAACAGGAATATATGTAAAAAATAATTCTGGAGTAATGGTTCCTATAACTACGATTGTTTCTTTAAGACAAACAGTTGGTGCAGGTTCTATTACACGTTATAACCAATACAGAAGTGTTCAGTTTTCTGGTCAACCCGCTTCCGGCAGAAGTTCTGGTGAAGCTATGAAAGCTATGGCTGAAGTTGCTACAGAGACTCTTCCAAAAGATATGGGCTATGAGTGGTCAGGTACTTCAAAGCAAGAAATCGAATCTGGTGGTCAAACTACGACAATTATTGCATTAGCATTGATATTTGTATATTTGTTCTTGGTTGCATTGTATGAAAGTTGGTCAATACCATTTGCTGTCTTGCTGATTTGTCCTTTAGCTGCAGCAGGTGCGTTATTGTTTCAGTTGATTATGGGACAGGCTTTTGACCTTTATTCTCAAGTCGGTATGATTATGCTTATCGGTTTGGCAGCTAAACAGGCAATTCTTATAGTTGAGTTTGCAAAAGTTTTGCATGAAGAACAAGGTATGACTATAGAAGATGCCGCGGTTGAAGCATCAAGAATCAGATTTAGGGCTATTATGATGACAGTAGTTGCTTTTGTTATTGGTATGTTGCCATTGATTTTGGCACATGGTGCTGGTGCTTCTTCTCGAATTTCTGTAGGTTCTACAGTGTTTGGCGGTATGATGGCTGCTGGTACATTGGGTACTATTATGACACCTGCTTTTTATGTAATAATTCAGCATTTGGTAGATAAAGTTATGAATAAGAAAGTTTCAGTTTCAGTTGAAAATGATGAAGAATAAATCATAATGTTGGTGAAAAGATGAGAAAGATAATAAAAAAATTAACAATATTTTCTATAATTACAGCATTTACAAGTTTACAAATAATGCCTGCTTCTGCTGTTTCTATTGATTTTTTTAATAAGTTAAAAAAATCGGATAAGACTGAAAATATTGTACAAAATAAAGTAAATAATTCAGAATCAACAACTAAAAAACATAATATTAAAGCAATTATGAGTGATAGATTAGTTCTGTTAAAAACTCAAAAATCTGATACTCAAACTAGAACTGATAATGAACCTAAAGAAACAAAAAAAATATCTTTAGCAAAAAATAACAAATCTGAAAAGGTTGTTACATCAAAAACAAAAGAAGAAAAAAAACCTTCGTTTATTGCAAAATTTAAGGCTAAACGACAAGCTGAGAAGGATAAAGAAATAACAGTTACTGCAAAAACTGACAAAAATCTTACAGCTGTAAAAATTGAAACAAAAGACGATAAAGATCAACAAAAAACTAAAAAAATTAAAACTAAAAAAATTAAAAAATCTAAAGCACAAGATTCTTCTGTAGTTGAACAAACTATAGAAAATACTGAAAATGCTAATGCTGAAAATATAGACAATAGATCTAATAAAGTTGAAGATGAAAAACTTCCGGATAATGTTTTTAATGCTTCTGCGACTATGGAAGGTTCTGTTTCCACCAATACGATAGTATCAGTTGATGATTGTGTAAAGATTGCTTTAGAAAATAATCCGAATATTATTTCTCAAATGATGAGCAAAGATATTTATAAAAATAAAATTGCTCAAGCTTGGGCTAACTATTTCCCGACATTAAATGCTGGTGTTTCATATTCGCGTAACGATATGATGGTTACAAACTTTAGATTTCCTACACAACAGTATAATCTTTATAATACTCCTAGTTTGGGTTTTAATGCTTTGCTCTATGACTTTGGAAAAACAGGGGCACAAGCAGGTGTAGCAAAGAAAACTTACGAAGCATCACAAGAAACTTTGCAAGCTAGTATTAATGATATTGTTTATCAGGTAAAAAGTGCTTATTACAATCTTCTTTATTTGCAACAACAGGTTGAGGTTTATGAAGATGCTGTGTTGCAATATCAGATACACTTAAAACAAGCACAAGCTTATTATGAAATAGGTAGTAAAGCAAAAATTGATGTATCTACTGCAGAATATAACTTGGATAATACTAAGTTAACTTTAGTAAATGCGAAAAACTCTGTTGATAATGGTTTTGCTCAGCTAACTAATGCAATGGGTACTCCTGAAATTCCGCCTTTTAGTATTAAAGATAAACTGGATAAAAAAAGATATGATATAAAATTTGAAGATGCTTTAAAAGTTTCTTATGAGTCAAGGCCTGAACTGATGGCGGCAAAGAAGAAAATGGAAGGTTCAAAACTTTTGATAAAAGCTTCTAAAGTAGCATTTTTACCTGATATAAACGCTTTTGGCAGTTATTCTCAAGGCGGTTCAAGACCTGATACTGATTATGGCTATCAGATTGGTGCTCAATTGGCTTATTCTAATATAAATTTATACCTTGTAAAAAAACAGTTGGATGAAGCAAAGTTGACTTACAAAAAAGATCAGGCAGATTATGAAGTTCAAAGACAAAAGGTCTACCTTGATGTAAAACAAGCATTTATTCAATTAAAAAATGCTCAACAGTCAATTCCTGTTGCAAGATCATCTATGGAAGTTGCAAAAGAAAGATACGAATTGGCAGCTGGCCGTTATAAGGTAGGTTTGGGTGATGCGATTGAGTTAAAGGACGCACAAATAGAGTTTATGAATGCTAAATTGCAATATTACAATGTATTGATGCAGTATCATATATCTGCAGCTAATTTGGAAAGAGTAATGGGTGCACCTTTAGAATCTACTGATGTAAATCTATAATTGTTAATTTTTGTAAACCAAAAATTTCTTGATATAATTGCTTTTGCTTGGTTTTATATAATATTTATATAAAACCAAGCAATTTTAGTATATATTTTGTTTTTATATATATATAAAGCACGTAATGTAAGAAAGTGAGTATCAAATGGGTAATCCGTTTAAAGTAAGTTTACCAGAATTAGATAAAACTCAAGGCAAAAAAGGTGTTAATTCTACTCAGAATACACAAGAAACAAGAGCTGCTCAAGAAAAAGAAACTTTGAGAACTACAGATATTTATTCTCTTGCTTCAAATGGTTCTGGTAATGTTACTTTCCAAAACTACGATGGCTTTACAAAAACTAGTCAATCAAATGGATATACTCAAGATATTCAAGAAGGTGAGTCAGCGAAAGCAGATGCTAAAAATGCATCAAAAGATGCTGATAGTGCAAGATCTGCCGCTCAAAAAGCTTCTGATACTGCAGTTGATGACAAACAAGATGTTATAAAGTTGACTAAACAAGTTCAAACAAAAGAAAAACAAACTCTTTCACAGGTAAATGCCAATAATAATGAAATTGAGTCTAAACAAGCTGAAAATGAATCTCTTGAAGGAGAGGTTAATGATATTGAAACTGAAATAGAATCATTGATGGCAGAAGATGGTGAATCTTATACAGCTGATATTGTTTCTGCAGATGCAGGTCAACCAACTGATACTGCTAATAATGATGCACAAGCAGGACAAAATGTACAATCAAATCAAGCCGAATCTGCTCCTCAATCTTCAGGATCAGTGGCTGGTGCAGATACAGCTATTGGTGGAAATTTAGGAATGGCTAATCTGTTTGCTATGAATTCTTTACCATCAGGTGGTGAGCAACAAGCTGCACCAACTTCTATTACTGCAGTTTCTGCTCAAAATAATCAAGCTAATAATAATTCAAATAAAAACCAAGCTCAACAATCTGCTTCTGCTACAAAATCAGCTACAAGTGCAACCGGCTCATCTTTGAATGCATTTAGCTCTTTAATGCCTTCAGTAAAAGGCAAAAATGCAGATAAAATTAATGATTTGATGTCACAATCTGCATCTAAAAAGTCTACTATTCAATCAAATATATCATTTATTCAATCAAGCAGAAATGCAACAAACAGTATTTTGGCAAATGCTCGCAAATACGCAGCTACAGCATCTTCTACTGCTGCCTCCAAAAAAGCAACAAGCCAAGAAGGACTTCAAAAAGCTAATACTGCTCAACAAGTTGGATCATATACAACTGCAGTTGGTGGAGTTGTAACTGCTACAGGTCTTTTAATGCAGCTTTCACCTGTAACTGCTGCGCCAGGTAAAACTGTTGAAATAGTTGGTATTGGTACAACTGCAACAGGCGGAGCTACAACAGGAGTAGCGCAAATTGCACAAGGTAAGACTGCTGAAGGTATTACACAAGCTTCTGACGGACTTGGCAAAATAGCAACTTCTGCAAATCAATTGAAAACTGCGAAACCAGCATAATAAGAATTGAACAAATTATTTAAAGGCACCTGTTTTATCAGGTGTCTTTGTTTTTTGTAAATCTTCCAAAAAACAAGCACCTATTACGCCTGAAAAATCTCCAAGCTGTGCTTTTTTAAAGATAGTTTTCTTTGCCGGTATTGGTAAGGCTTTTGATTTTGCTAAATCAATTGTTCTGTAGTAGAAATCATCAACGGCTTCAATAAGTCCTCCACCAAGTACAATTAATTCAGGATTATAAAAATTAATTATTGTTGCCAATCCGTTAGAAAGATAGTTTGAAGCTTCATTCATCACATTAGTTACGAGAGTATCTTTATGTTCGAGTGCTTTTCTTATCATACTAGAGCTTATTGGTTTATCTTCTCTCATAAATTCAGTAATTACGGATTTTTCACCTTTTTTTAGTGCACCCATTATTCTTGCTTCAATAGCTGTTCTTGAAGCATAAGCTTCAAGACATCCATTACCGCCGCATCCGCAAGGTCTGCCGCCTGCATCTACGATTATGTGCCCAATTTCTCCAGCTGTACCGGTTGCTCCATATCGAATTTTACCATTTTCTGCAATTCCAGAGCCTATTCCTGTACCTACAAATATGCATACAAAATTGTTGAATCCTTTACCGGCTCCGAATTTCATTTCTCCTAAGGTCGCTATACCTACGTCATTTCCAAGAAAAGTTGGTATAAAAAACTCCCTTTCAAGTATTGCTTTTATATTTAAATTTGTACAATTCAGATTAGGGGCTGATATTAAAATACCTTTTTCTCTGTCGACTTGGCCAGGAGCACCTATGCCTATAGAATCTATTTGTGCTATGTCAAAATTAGAAGTTTCCAATAATTCTTTTACAGAAAGTTTAAGTTTTTCTACTATCGTTTCGGCATCTTTTGCTTTTCCTGTTTTTTGTTTTATGGAGTGTAAAACTTCTCCATTCCCTTTGTTTACAAGTCCTGCTAATATTTTTGTTCCGCCTAGATCAATTCCGATAGCATAATTGGGCATATAGTTACTCCATTTGTCTGTTTATTGAAATTATAACATACTATTTAATCATTTTTTATACTGTACTCACAGCCACAGTAATTTTGTCTGTAAAAATTATTTTCTTTTGCAAGTTCCATTGTTTTTTTGAAACCATCTTTTTTCTTAAAATCAATTTCTAAGAATTTTATACCATATCTTTGTGCAACAATTTGCCCTGCTTTAAATATATTTTGGGATATTTTGTGTGGGCTAACTGTTAATGTTGTTGTAAAAATTTTTATATTCTCTTTTTGAGCTGTTTGTGCTGTTTTGTCTAAACGGAATTCAAAACATTTATTGCATCTCAGGCCTTTTTCTGGCTCTTGTTCTAATCCTTGAATGAAATTTAACCAGTCTTTATTTTCATAATCTCCAATTATATATTTGTAATTTTTTTTGTCACAATAGTTTATTAACTCTTGTTTTCTTCTTTCATATTCTTTAAGCGGATAAATATTGGGATTATAGAAATATACTATAGGTTCATAGTTTTTTTCTTCTATTTTTTTTAGTATTTCAACTGGATATGCCATACAAACAGCACAACATGCATGAAGTAAGACTTTTTCTTTTATTTTTTGTGTGTTCTCCACTTTTAATTATTTTCTTTCTTTTGCACCAGCTTTTATTAATTTTTCTTTTAATTCTTCATAAGGCATTATGCCTATATGTGTTTCCATATTTATTCTAATTGCAGGGGTACCGTTGATTCCAAATTTTGTTGCTTCTTCTATTTCTTTTTTTAGTTGAGTTGCAATCTCCTGTGAGTATGCATCGTTTTTAAGTTTTTCAATATTTAAACCAAGTTTTTTTGCATCTTTAAGAATAGCTTCTTCTGATTCATATTGATTGTCAAAAAGCATATTGTTCATATCCCAGTATTTCCCTTGCATTCCTGCTGCGATTGCATATTTTGACATTAAACAAGAACCAGGATGCATTTGTTCTTCCATATTAGGATTACATTCTGAATCAAGTGGCAAGTTGTGATGTACAATTTGAATGTTTGACAATTCACTAATTGCTCTATTTGTCATTGTATTTAGTACAAAACAAAACTGACATTGATAATCTGTGTATTCGTGAACAATAAGTGTTGCATTTTTGTCACCAAGTATATTTCCTGAAACTTTATATTCTTTTCCTTTAGGGGTTAAATATGATTTTAATTCTTTTTGTAGTTTTACTTGTGGTGCTAAAATATCTGTTATTGTTGTATAAGTTAGTATGCTTATAGCAGCTAAAATAACAATAACAAAGGATATTAAGTATTTTTTTATTTTTAATGCTTCAAAAAAGTCTATAAAACTTATTTTAAAAACTTCTAGATAATTTTTCTCCTGTGGTTTTGCATACAGACCTATTATAAGATTGAGAATATATGTAAAAAAGCACAGTATACAAATTTTGTGAATTTCAAAAATAGATAAACCTGCAAGCGACATAGAAATTGCAAAAGCTATTATACCAAGAGCACATATATAGGATTCAGGGTTTTTAAAAACTTCTGTAAAACCAAAGAGTTTAAAACCTTTGATTTCAATTTTTTGTAGTTTGTCAACATAAACAAAGAAAAGAAAAATGAAATATAATAATAATCCCCAAAAAGCTAACGGTATGCCAAAAAATTGTGAATGAACTGTTTTTGCTACACCATCGCAATCAATTAAGTCATTAATTGAGCAAAAGCTAGAAAGAGCATAGGGGTTGAAATTTACATCAATGTATATCATTGAAAGTTTTATTGATGTAATAAATCCAACTAATGCAAGTATTGTAAGTGTTATACGTTTTGACAATTTCATTTTTATACCTCTCGGTCTTTATTGTTTTTTATCATTAATTACTGATGAAGACATCGCTATCATTGTCCAGAATAAGAACTGAACTTGTGGTCTAAAAAATATTGTATCAAACATTCCGTGGGTCATCACACCCAGAATTGTTAATATTGCACAAGACATAATTACCTTTGAGACTAGTCCGTTCGGAGATATTTTAAGAATCAATTGAAATGCTTTAACTAAAAATAGAATTATAAATGATACAAAAGATATTAACCCAAATATTCCTGATTCTACTGCAATTTCAAGAGGTACAGAGTAAGTGCTTAGTGCATCAAACCCTGTAATCATATATAATCCGTATATTTCTCTAAAAGTTTGGTTTCCTGAACCGATTCCTAAAATAAAATTGTCACAAAACATATGCCACGAGGAGTTATAAACATTCATTCTGAATGATGTTGAGGAGTCACCTCTTAGTATAAAAATGGAAAGCAAACGTTTTGTGATTTTTGGTACTGCAATTAAAACTAGTACAACCAATCCGACAAGTGCACCAATTGCTTTTTTGTATAATGATTTTAGTTTTTGTTCGTTTGCAAAATCTGTTTTTAAAATTAAACCTGAAATAATTATTATTCCAGCAATGATTGCGCCTAGTCCAAGATATGCACCTCTGGAACCTGTAAAAAATACAGCAAGTGCGGAAATAACAAACGCAGCCAATGTAAATAAGAATGTTTTTTTGTTTTTGTTAATTAAACATAAGGTTCCGGCACCAATTATATATGGGATTCCTGTTAATAAATAACCACCAAGGAGATTCGGATTATACGGTTTTAATGTTCCGTAGGCTCTGGCTATTGCGTCTTCAGGATTTATATAATTTGAATCTTGCCAAGTTGATATTTGCTCAATTCCTGCAAAATTTTGATATATTGCAATAATTGCTTCTACTGAACATAAAATACCAACTAATAAGAAAATATATTTGATTTTATTTTGATTAGTTTGAAAATAATTTGCTGCACAAAAATAGTAAAGTATGTATATTACTGTTTTTAAAAATCCATGTATACTTTGTGGTACAAGTGTTGAATTTATAGTGCTAATAAAACATATTATAAAATATATAAATATTGCTGCATCCCAAGTGGTAACACGTGCCTTTGTACCGGCTTTTGTAAACATTTTTACTATTGTAAGCAGAATGACAATTATTGCCAGCCCACCTATTTTTTCACTTTCCATAAAAGTTGAAGCAAAAAGTGTTATTCCTATAAAAAAGAAGATAATTTCATCAATTTTGCTCAAAATAAGACTGTTTTTTGTGATTATTTCAAACTTTTTTTGAAAAAATGCATAAACAGAATTTTTTATATCTAAAAATTTTGATTCCATAAACTATTAAAACACCATACTATTTTTTTACTGCTTCCTTAGATTCTTCTTTGGCTTCAGCTTTTTGTTCGCCTTGTGATTGAAGTTCAAGAATTTTTTGTTGTGTTTTTTGTTGATCAACATATTTGTTTATTGCTTCTATGTCTTTATCTTCCAACACTTGAACATTTGATATTGTACCGCCTATACGATAATTGAAACCTTCAAGAACGATTGGCAGACCAATTTTTATTTTGTTGCCGCCAACAACCGGACCATCTTTTGTTATTTTTGCTTCATCAATCAAAGAAACAACAAAATCATATTGATAAGGCTGAGAATAATCATCAATAACAACAAAAGGTTGTTGAGGATTATTTATCGGCAAAATTGCTTTTTTAGGTTGATAAGCTACATCAATTATTTGAAGTTTTGTATAAGGAACATTTCTGATTGTAATAAAAGATTCTTCACCAACTATAAAAGGCATTTTATTATCTGTTACAGATACGCTTTTTAGCATTACTTGAAAAGCTATTTTTTTAGTAGCTTCGACAGGCGATTTAGAAAATTTGTTTTTTCCCATTACAATTAATAAACCAAAAGCAATAACTGCAACGATTGCAGCCAAAATAATATAATCTAAAGGTTTTAATTCTTTTATGTTCATTTTTTACTCCTTAGTGTTTTTATGCTTTAATTGTGTAGTTTTCCATATCCATCTTGTTAAGACTTTTTAGTAGCTCATCTATTGTTGTTGTTGCACAACCAAAAGAACGAATTACTATACTTGCTGCGATATTGCCTATTATTGCCGCGTATTTGGGTTCTGCACCTGCAGCCAGTGCAAGTGTAAACGAAGCTACTACAGTGTCACCTGCACCTGTTACATCAAATACACTCGTTTTATTGAAAACGGGAACATCTGTGTGTGTTTGTTTCCCTTTTTCAAACACCGTCATTCCGTCTCCGCCTCTTGTTAGTAAAAGAACATTTGCATCAGTAAGCTTCAAAATGTCTGCTCCTGCACTGTTTAGTGTTTTTTCGTCTCTGATAAAGTAACCAACAGCCTTTTCACTGTCAGGTTGGTTTGGTGTAAGAGCATTTACTCCTTTGTATCTCGCCATATCTTTTTGAACATCGGCAACTACAATTTTATTGTATTTATTTGCAATTGATATTGTTTCTTTGATTACTCTATCTGTTAAAAGCCCTATATTGTAATCAGAGAGAATGACAGCATCATGTAAAGGCATTGCTTTTTCAATATTTTCAATAAGTCTGTCTTCAATTTCTTTTGAAGGTGCTTTGTCATCTACCCTGTCGATTCTAACTACTTGTTGTGCAACAGAATGAAAACTTGCGCCTGAAATTCTTGATTTTACTGTGGTTATTCTTGAATTATCCTGAACCATATACTCTGTATTAATTCCGACTTTTTTGAAAGCATCCAAAAGCATTGGTCCATAATAGTCATCTCCATATAGCCCGATTGCAGAAACTTTGCCACCATTGATTGTTGCAAGGTTGTGGGCTGCGTTTGCTGCTTGTCCTAAAATGATTTTTGTATTTGAGTGTCTGAGTATTAATACTGGTGCTTCTCTAGATATTCTTTCTGTTTCACCATATACCATTTCGTCTATGCCCATATCTCCAACAATAAGAACTTTAGGAGTGTTGAGTTTTTTTATATAATTTTCTAATTTTTCTTTGTCAAAATCAAACATTTTTCTCTCCGTTTAAAATACTCCAAATTTAGGTAAAAAAATTTTTATAATGTAGTATAATATATTTAGTTTAACACAAAAAAAGTGTACGAAATCAATCAGAAAACATTGTACAGAGGAAAAATGTCAGAATCTTTTGATGGCAATAATGAAGATTTTCATAATTTAGATTTTGATGAAAAAATCGAAATTGAAAAGTTGCAAGCTACTATTAGGAGCATGAGTAATTTTACTGATGATTCTGAAGGCTTTTTGTCTCAAAGTCCAAAAGCTCTTATGGATGGTGTTAGTGCTGATTCTCAAGATAGTGATTATGATCCTTATGCTGAAATAGAAAAACCTGTTGTGAGGAACAAAGGACCTAGAGCTAAAAAATTTGTTGTTATGGTTAATTCTGAAAATGTTGAATATTTTGACAAAATACCAATGGAAGAGAGAACAAAGCTTTTTAATAAGCTTTTATCTGATCACAGATCTCAATTAAATGTTGCGAAACAAAAAGCTCATTTAATAAAGTTTTCAAAACATATGTTTGTGGGTATAATGACTGTATTGATTTCTTTGCCAATTATGTTTGTTGTAGTAAACAAATCTATCGAATTGACAATAAAGAACTATAAGGATGTTCAAAATAATTTTGAAAAACTTTATGAAAGCAGAAATCAAGGTAGATTTAATGTAGTTAAAAGAACTATATACTAATTTAAAGGTTTTTAATGATAAAAGACAGCGTATTAAGCAAAAAACATTTTGCAAATAAACTATATTTTGCCGGAATATCACTTGGGTCAAATTCTACTAATGAAACTGGTGTTGCTATAATTGATAAAAACAAAAAAATCATAACATTAGACAAACTTTTTTCAATGGAAGATGTCCGTTTCTTTTTGAAACGTTTTGTTGGTAAACAAAATGCAATTATAAATATCGCACTGCCTGAAAATCCTATGATGCTGAATGCAAAATGGAAACTTATTTCAAGAGAATATCAGCTTATACAAAGCAATGATTTGATAAATCATGATAGTGATTGGATACAGCGGTATTCACATCGTGGGTGTGATGTATTTTCTGATTTGAAATCAAAAGGAATTGATGTTTTTCGTTATGATATTCATGAATTAAAATCATCATTGTCTCTGTCAGGAATATACAAAGATCGTTCACCAGTAGATTGCAAGGCTCTTCAAAGTGCATTAAAATATCGCTTTGGCTTTAAGGAGCTTCCATCTAATATGCTTCCTGTTTCACAGTTAGAAGCAATTTTGGGGGCATATCTTGGGATAATAATGTCTCAAGAAAATACAGAATACGATTGTAAGGTAAAAGCAAAATATAAAGATATAGAAGTTATTGGATTGGATATCTAATACCCTAGAAGCCAAATAACTTTTCCCAAAATGAAAGTTTGGCTCTTTCTTTGGTGTATGTTTCAGCTTTATCTAAAAAATCTTGTTTTCCTTTTTCTTTGATTTCATTGGCGATTGATAAAAGCTCATCATCAGCTGTTTCAGCCATTATTTCTACTCCAGAAATTTTATATTCTTTATTTCCAAACTTAAAATATAAATAAGCTGTTTCTTGATATGTATCTTTTTTGTATTTGATTTTCATTCCATTATTATCTTTTGCAATTTCTTTTAAAACTTCAGAATTTGCAATAACATCTAATAATGAATCTGGTATTGGTGTTTTAGTAATTAATTTGATCTTATTATTTTTTAGTTTTTCTAAATTTTTTAATGGAATAAGATTTTCTTCCATATATTTTTGGACATGCTTTAAGAAAGTTAATTCACCTTCTTTTGTATATTTTTTAATATCACTTTTTAAATCCCAAGTAGATTCTAAATTATTGTCTCCTGCTCCTACAAAAATAAACTCATTTTTACCAAATTTGATTTCTATTTGTGCATATTCGTTATATTCATCATTAAACTCACTGTAATAAGCTTTTATTGGTTTTTTTTTAGAAATGTTTTGAAGTGTTGTATTGTT
Organism: Candidatus Gastranaerophilales bacterium; assembly: GCA_944323475.1. Lineage (GTDB taxonomy): Bacteria > Cyanobacteriota > Vampirovibrionia > Gastranaerophilales > Gastranaerophilaceae > Limenecus. The sequence continues at coordinate 123,369 of CALUSQ010000001.1, read as the reverse complement.
AACAAAGTCTGTGAGTACATTGTAATCCCATTCTGCAATATTATTTATCTTAAAATTATTATCTTTAATTACTTTTCTGATATCAGTAAAAACTGTATTTGTGTCTTTTCCAAAAGTTGTAATAGCAGGTTTTATTGTTTTATTTGAATAATATTGATTTGTTGTTATGCAATTTATTCTCATATACTTTCACCATAATTGTTGCATTAATGATTATATTTAACAGTTGAATATAATAAATTTTGCTAATGGAGATCTATTATTTTACAATAATTTAAAAATCACTACTTTACAAAAAAAAATCAGCATGTATTATAATAATTGTCGAAATTGAGTTTTGGCAAAAACCCTTGGGGGATTAGCTCAGCTGGTAGAGCACCTGCTTTGCACGCAGGGGGTCAGGAGTTCGAATCTCCTATCCTCCACCAATAAATATAAGAGACCTAAAAAGGTCTCTTTTTTTATGCCAAGATCCCTGCTGTTTGCGCGTTTTACCAAATATTAGAGAATCTCTTGTTTCGATTTTTCGAAGATTTTTTATAAACTTAATCAAAATTCTCTTTTGGCTAATAAAAAAGGTCCTTTTTACTATATTATTAAAATTCATATCAATAATATAAAGAAATAGTTGAAATATGACATAGTAATTGATTCTGTTCTTCATTCTATTAAATAGCCTCAAAATATTACTTACAACACTTATCAGCCATTGCAATAAGCTTTTTCACGTTCAATTCAGGATCTTGAGTTCCGTTCATTATGCTTTCTATAATTTCAGGTGGCAGAAATCTTAGTTTGCGTAATCTTTTATTGTTTCCATTTCTTGCTTCTTTGGGCAAGCGTCTTTCTGCACCGAGTTTGTTGTACCAAAAACTTTTTATAACAGCTTGAATAAGCTTTATGTCATAATTGGCTTTGCCAGAAATGATTATTTTATTTTGTCGTTGTGGGGTTACAGATATTTGCACATTTTGTTCTCTGGATATAATAAATTCATCTTCAGGGGAATATTTAAAACTAGCATTAAACGCTATTGTCGCGAAATGCTGAATTATATAGTTTATATCGTAGCTTATATTGATTGAATTCAACTTTAAATCAACGCTTTTTACTACAGTTCGGATAAAAACTTTGTCAGGATTATAGTTTTGTATTTCTTTAAGTATCAGATTTTGTTGCTCTATAGAATAATTTTCTAAATATTTTTGAATAAATAGAGTGTCGGATAATAGCTTATCTAATTCATCTCTTACATACTGTTCTATTTCGCCTGCTGAGACTTTAGTTATTTCTCCACGTTCATATTTGCTAGAGTCTTTTAATGCAGGGCTTATGTAATATCTGTATAGCTTATTGCTGCTTTTGCTATAACTTGGACACATTTTGTTCCCTTTGTCATCACGCAGTAATCCGGCTAAAAGAGTTCCTGTTTTGGCGTTTGTTGAGTGTTTTCTGGCAACAGCATTTAATTGCAATAAATTTTGTGCATCATTAAATAATTCTTCTGAAATAAGCGGCATATGTTGTGCATCATAGACTTTGTTTTTATGCGTAATTTTACCTAAATATACCTTATTACCAAGTATGCGATATAAATTTGCTTTAGAGATGGGTTTACCTGCTCTTGAAAGGATGTTCTTTGATTTTAAAACCTGTATAAGGTTGCTAACATTTTTAACTTTTAAATATTCTTCAAAGATAATAGGGATATTATCACAGAATGGTTTTTCGGGGTGTAGCATATGTTGTTTATCTTTAACGTATCCGTAAGGCGGAGCTCCGCATAACCAGAGCCCTTTTTGTCTTGATGCTTCAAATTTGTCTCTTATTCTTTCGCCTGTAACTTCTCTTTCGAACTGTGCAAATGATAAAAGAATGTTCAAGGTGAGCCTGCCCATTGATGTCGTTGTGTTGAAATGCTGTGTAATAGATACAAATGAGGCGTTATGCTTTTCAAAAACTTCAATAATTTTTGAAAAATCCATTAATGAACGAGTGAGCCTATCAACCTTGTACACAACGACTATATCTATTTCGTCATTTTCTATATCTTGAAGCAACTGCTTAAATGCAGGTCTATCCATTGTTCCGCCAGAGTAACCGCCATCGTCATATCTGTTTTTTGATAGAACCCAACCTTCGTGCTTTTGTGATTTTATGTATGATTCACAAGCCTCTCTTTGTGCATCAAGTGAATTGAAATCTTGTTCTAGTCCTTCTTCTGTTGATTTTCTGGTATAAATTGCACATCTTATTTGTTTTTTCATTAGGCTACTCCAAAAAATTTCTTACCATTCCATCTAGTTCCTGTAATCTTATTTGCAATTGCAGAAAGACTCTTGTATTTTTCACTTTTTTCAGGATTCTCTACAATTAAAACAATGCCGGGTTTCTTTTTTAGCACTTCTCCATAGTAAAGTGCTTGTCCAATAGATTCTGCCCACTTTGGTGCAAAGTCAAATTCTATTGCATGAGTGTTTGTAACACAATCCACTCTGGCCTTGTCTTGCAAAACTACTTCCATTGTTCCACAGTGTGCATCGCACCAAACTTTTTGATAATCTTTTTCAAAATAAAGATGGCTTTTTGATGTTTGAGCAAAAGCACAAGTAGCAGATATTAATAATGTCAGTAATAATGTGTAAAACCTCATGTAATCTATTTTAGCATCTAATTGGCATATAAAAATATTAAAAAATAATTAATTTTTGAATATTTAATAAAATTTCAAATAATAATATAGTTGGTGTTACACACCTCCTGACAAGGTATAATTTAAGAATTATGCCTACTGCAGGGAGTAGCAAAAGCGAAGCAGTAGCACCGCTGTATCCGTATTAATTTTAAATATTTGTTTTTCGTCAGACTCAATTTTGAGTCTGTTTTTTGTTGAAAAACAATGGAAAGGACTATTTATGCAATACTTAAACAAACTACTTTTGTGTGTTGAAAAAGATTCAACTATCTTTAAAAACCAAGATTTGAATTTTATCGTCGGTCTCACTAATACTCAAATCAAAGACCTTAAAAAACACGCAATTACAAATGAGCTGATTAAAGAAGATAAAAAAGAATACTTTTTGACCGAAAAAGGTCGAGATTATTTAAAAGATAACCCATTTGAATCTTGGTGTAGTGATGAATTTCCTAAACGACCAGAGATTAATCTTGAGTATTTAAAACTTGATAAAATGCCACCGACTTTGACGAAAGCAATAAGATGTCTGGCAAGACACTTGCTTGAGGGCGAAGAGTTAAAACAAAACTCGACAGAAGCGTATTTAGTAAAAGAGCTATTGTCTGACGATTCTAGTTGCAAAGAAATAAAAAACGAAATTGAAGAATATATCTTACAAGGCAAAAAAGTTAAATTAACAGACCTGTTTGATAAGTTTATGTCTTATGGTCTGACAAAATCTATCGTGGCTGTTTTGTTACTTGATGTATTAGCAAAAAACAAAGATATTCTTGCAATTTATGAAAAATTACAGTTCCAATTAAAACTCAATCAGCTTATGTTTGATAGGATGATATTCTGCCCTCAAAACTTCGAAATTCAAAAGACAATAATGGAAGACTTGCCTATACTTGAAGATATTTCTCTCGTTTTATCAGATAAGCCGACTAAAAATATTTTAGATATTACAAAAGCTCTTATATATTTTATTAGAGACTTAGAAAAATATACTCTAAACACAGAAAGACTTTCTAAAAAGACACTGAGATTTCGTAATGTAATAATGAACGCTAAAGACCCGATAAGCCTTTTTAATAGAGATATTCCAAAGGTTCTGACGGGTAAAATGCTTTCTGAATGCGATAGTGAATTTTTGCAAAGCTACATAAATTCTATTGATGAACTTAAAAACGCAACTAAAAATATGGTGGCAGAAATTAATAACTTCTTTTTTGAAAGCTTTAAAAGCAAAAACAGACAAGAGCTTACCTGTCGTTTTGAAGCAATAGAAGAATACATTGGCGAAAAAGAGCTAAAAATCTTGTTCAACAATGTTGTAGAAAAAGAAGCTGATGACACCTTGTGGATTAATAGAATTGCTACGTTCATTAATAAATCAAGAGTGCCAAAAGATTGGTCTGATGAAGATGTTGCTGATTTTAAGGTTAAAGTAAAAGACTTAGCTTTGAGATTCTACACTTTAGAGGCTACTGTTGGAACTTCAAACCTTGGACAAAGCAAAAGTTTTGATAAGCTGATTACGCAGCTTTTATCACTGACAAAAGCTGAGCAAAGCGTGATTTTAAGAAAAGTTGTTAACTGTTAATTATTGTTAGAGGAGATTTGTAGAAATGGAAAATAAAAAAGAATATCATATATTGAGCTTGAGCGGTGGGAAAGATTCCACCGCTTTAGCATTTTTTATGAAAGAAAACATGCCTGAAATCTTTGAAAAACTCGAGCTGGTTTTTTGTGACACAGAGCAAGAAATTCCTGAAACTTATGATTATTTAAGAAAAATAGAGGTGTTTTTGAATAAAAAAATAACACAATTAAAACCTAGAGTTGGTTTTGAGCAAATTTTCCAAACAAGAAAAATTCTACCTTCAATAAATAGAAGATGGTGTACAGTAGAACTAAAAACCAGACCTTTTAATCTATTTGTCCATAATCTTCTCAAAAATCAACAGGGTTCTAAAGTAATTCTTTATATAGGAATAAGAGCTGATGAATCTTTTAGAACTTATAACCGAGACAAATTTTCCAATAAATCAATAGTTGAGCATTTTCCTTTTGTTGAATATAACATTACAAAAAATGACGTTGAGAATATTTTAGAAAAATGTGGTATTGGGTATTCAGATTATTACAAGTGGAGAAAACGTTCAGGTTGTTATTTTTGTATGTTTCAATCAAAAAAAGATTGGTTAAATTTATACTACAATCATCCTCAACTATACAAAAAAGCAATGTCTTATGAATATGCTCAAACTGATTATGGCAAAAGAAAAAGATTTGGCTGGAATTCAGAAATATCTCTCAAAGATTTAATTAAGCCTAAAAATATTAAAATAGTTGAAGAAGAATATAATAAACTAAAAAAAAGAAAATCTAATCATTTTACAATTTGTTCAACAAAACTAATAGATTTGCTTTAACTATTTATAATGTGGCGATACTGTATAATTGCATTTGGGATCTTCTTCGTCAATTAATCCATTGTGGTCATTGTCTATCCCATCAAGACACGAACCAGGCGAATCAGGCCCTTCAGGTTGTGGGTCTGCATATAGCCATTTTTCAGGTATTTGAGTCCATAATTGTTCAAAATATTTTTTTATAGATTTTGTAAGTTCTGGATTTTTGACAATAACGAGATTTTCGTCATTATAATATTCTGCTGTTGTTGTTGCATTCATTGAACCAAGACTAAACATTTCATCATCAGCAAAAAATGTTTTACAATGCATTTTGCCACCAAAATTTTCCGCTTTCACAGGAATGCCCGCTTTACGAAGTAGATAGTGCTTTTTTCTATGAATTGCATTAGCTTCTACAGCATCCAAAATAACTCTTACATCAACCCCTCTTTTGTGGGCAGCTATTGCAAAGTCTATTAATTTATTGTTTGTGTAAAAGAAAGTAAGTCCATAAAGATACTTTTGTGCTTCATTCATCATTGGAATGATTCCCAAAGTATTTGCTGATTTACCAGGTAAAAAATAAACCTGTAATTCACTACCATCAGCTAACTTTATTCCTTGTAAATATGTTTCAGGTTTATCTTTATGGAACTTATTTTCTATATACATATATTCAAAATCTTTAGTATAAAGCCAGGCTACTATTTTAGATGTTATTACACCTGAAATATTAGCATTATATCCACCAGTACATGTATCACTAACATTAGCTGAACCTGTCCAAACTTTTTGCATATCAGAAATAACGTACTTGTTATGCATTAAAGCGCCTGGCACAATATTGCTATCTTTACCCGATAATTTTGCATTAAAAGATGATAAATCAATACTATAATCAGTTCTTACCGTTCCTTTTTCAAGTGCATTTATAACCTCAATTGTTCTATAATATGTATTTCTACCTTTGTAATTCATATCAAAAACAACTCGGATTTGTACTCCTCTTTTTTGTGCATTAATAAGTGCTTTAAAGATTTCTGGTTGATTATCAAAACCAAATAATGCTAAATCTAAAGTATATTTTGTTTCATTAATCATTTTTGCTAACGCTTTGCCGGCAGCAGTGGTTTTACCACTATTATCATATTTTTGTGAAGGATAAACAAAATAAAGTTTTAGATTACTATTTGGTTCTATATAATTTGTGCTTATCAAATTTTGAATATTTTTTTCGTGTTGTTTTGTTCTTGATATTAAATTTTCTGGTTTAATATATAATTTTTCAGCATCATAATTATTATTGACATTATTGTTGTAACAACAACTTGCAGGTGAATATTTCACCATAGGTTTTTTAATCAATTCTTGTTGACTTGCCATCCATCCATATTTACAAGAAGTTTTGTGATACTTGCCTGTTTTTTTGTTTAATACAACCAAATTGAGCCTGTGTGATTTTTTTGCACAGGCTTTTATTTTATCTATATTCTCGTAAGGCTTTAATTGGTCAGCAATATTTGATTGTTGGTAAACAGTTGCAAGACCTGCTTTCAAAACCTCTTGCTCATAGTTTCTACATTTGCCATTTTTGTTGCAGTCATAATAAATCGACATCAAATGTCTGTTATTTTTATCAAACTTTTCTTTTGCAGTATATTCTGCTTTTACGTATTTATTCAATAATTCTTTTTTAGCAAACTCTTTCCCATTATACCCAAGTGCTAAAGCTTCATCTTGAGTCAGGTTATAGTTTTTAATTTGATAATCTAAAAAAGCACCTGTTTTGGTTTCAAACGTATCAATACCGTTGATTCTTACTTTTTCGTTTTGCTCGGCAATTCCATTATCATTAAAATCAACATACACTGTGTCACCGTCTATAATTTTGATTACCTTATGAGAAAGCGTTTGTGCATTTGAATGATTAAAACACAGTATAGTTGCAAATATTATAAAAATAACGATTTTGTTTTTCATCAGCTTTATTATATATAAAAATCAAACTGCTTACTACGCTTTTAAAAGCGGTGTTCTTGCGTTCCATTCCAAACTTGTTTTTAGAATTTCCCTTGATTTTAAAGGTTTTTGAGTACATTAACCGCTCTTTTTTTGAGAAAAATCAAGCTACAAAAAAGGCCGTTCATTTAATATAAAGCAATTTTTTATAAAGTCTAAAAATGCCTAAAAAATATTCATAATATTTTTCGGGGGTATAAAACGTTTTCTTTATATTAAAAAAAGAGGAATTTTTTTGATAGTAGTTAGGTCTCTTTTGGAGAATATCATGGAAAATACAAAGCTCTCTCAAATTCAGATCTCAAGCAGAGTTGTACGTATGGTTGAGATTAGAATGCTTAAACCTTATGCAGAAAATCCACGTGTGCATAGCGTAAAACAAATTGAAAAAATAAAAAAAGCATTCAGCAATTTAGCTTTACCGCACCAATTCTTGTTGACAACGAACTGAATATTGTTGCTGGTCACGCTCGGTATGAAGCGATGAAACAGCTAAACGCTCTTCAAATTCAAATAATACAGCTTGAAAATTCAAGCCTGAGCAGATTAACCGATCTAAAACAGATATAATCGACACAAACAGAAATATATGGAATGCATGGGCAGTTTGTCCCTGCTATTTAAAATAATTTTGCAAAACTAAAAATAACCGTCTTGACTTAGTGTTATAACAGAGCGTCAATACAACACAACGTCCGTTTTTGACATATTGATTTGCTAATTTAAAAAAGAAAGGATACACTATGAGCGGTTTTGATTTAATAAAGAATGAAATCTCTAATGTTTACGATTCTATAGAAAAAAGTTACTACAACAAAGGTAAAATAACGGGGCTTCATACAGGTTTTTATTATATAGACACCCTTTTATGTGGTCTGCAAAAAAGCAATCTTGTTGTTATAAGCGGATGTCCATCTATGGGAAAAACTTCGTTTGCTCTCAACATAATTGAAAATACTGTTTCAAAATACCACACAACAGCAGCAATATTTTCTTTCGAAATGTCAAAAGAAATAATAATAAAACGTTTGCTATGTTCTCAAACTAAAGTTAACAGCATAAAGCTGCGCTGTGGAGATTTAGAATACTATGAATGGAAAGTAATTGCTGAAACGCTGGACAAGTTATCAGATGCGCCTATATACATCAATGATTCTGTGAACTTATCAGTTTTGGAATTGTGTGAGGAGTGCAGAAAGTTAAAAAAAGAAATGCCTGCTTTGAGTTTAGTTTTAATTGATGGTTTTGAACAGGTAGCACAATATGCTCCAACAACGGATATAAAATTTTACTGTTCACCTGCTTACATTTTAAAAGAACTGGAAAAAGAACTTGATATCGTTATCATTGTTACGTGTCAATTATATCGAGGTCTGGCACAAAGACGAGATAAACATCCAAGGCTTTCTGATATAAAAAATCCAATTCTTGAGCAAGTTGCTGACGTTGTAATGCTGATTTATCGAGAAAGTTATTATTACAAAGATGAGGATGTTGACAAAAACAAAATAGAAATTAATTAAGATTTAAATAATATACACAAAACTTATTATCCTGACTTATCAGTTAATGAATTTAATGCATTTCAACTTGTTAGCAATACTATAATTAATTGTTAAATTTTTCAATTTGTAATGCAAGAATATCATATAATCTTACAATCCAATTTATAAAATGTATTAGAATTATTAATATATTAAGTTTAAGATATGTAAAAGATATATTATTAAATTAACAAAAAAATTTTTATTGTTTTTTTAGAACAAAAAAGTCTAAGGAGAGTATATGCAAGTCTATTTTTTAAATAATATTTCACGTTTTAGTTTCAATAATAAAATGAATAAAACCAAAGTACGTAATAATAGCAACTATTTATCAGATATACAGAATGATTTATTTGTTAAAAGTAATAAAATAGCTTTTAAATCAAATTCTAACCAAAAAACAGAAAGTAATATTGTTCAAGACTTGGTTGCAATAGGTGTTGTTGGTGTTCCTTTGTTGTTATCAATTGCTGCAGCAACAAAATTGGCAAAAAATGAAAGTCCTAAAGATATATTCTTACCTGATGGGACCTACTTTATGAATACAGATGAATTTAAATTAAATAGTGATAAAATTACAGCAGACGGTGACGATGGAGTTTTCAAAGTTAAAGGAACTGGTATTAATATTGACGCAGATAAGTATGATATTGCAGATATAGAACATGGTGTATATAAAAACTATGATGGTAGTGTTGATATAGATTTATTGCACAATAAATACATAGATACCCAAAATGGAATATTTATTGATCCTGAACATAAAATTTCTGCTATTCAGATAGATGGGCATTTAGAACAAATAGTTCTGCCATCTTTTGGCTCGGGATTTCCAGATTGGAATCCAGGTGGAGGTATTGGTTACGTATTTCCTCCTAATCGCGAATATCCTTGGTATGCACAAACAAGAAGTGAGTTTATAAAGACACATGACGGAAAAACCCCTGAAGAATTTTTTGGAGAAAATGCAGAACAATCGGATATCGCTAACGTTCTCGGGTACGGAAAAATCAAGCCAGATGATTATCGTTCTATATTTCAAAAATTAAAAGATTTTTTTACTAATGATAGTTTAGATAATGGTTATGATAAAACAAAAATGTATGATATTTTTGGAAATCAAATAATAAAAGTTGTAGATCACTCAGGGAATATACATAATTTGTCTTTGAATGACGAAATAACAAAATTGTTTCGAGAAAAGCATATTGATGATGAATCAATAGCAAAAATTGCACAGTTTATGAATGATCATAAATTAGAAAACTATATTAATCAGTCATATCCTGATTTTAAAGCATTGATTAAACCTGAATTTTCTAATATTAATGAATTTTTACATTCTTTATCAAATGATTCAGACAAAATAAATGATGTTATAAATGCATCCGATCCCGAATTTCCTATTAATGCAACTACGCAAGCTTGTTTTGAAGATGATACACTTGTTAATCATGATAATACAATTACAATTATAAAATCTATATTTAAAGGGTTGTTTGATTAAAGGCTAAAAGATGATATCTTTTCCTATACAAAAAATACATACTTACCATATAAACAAGTCATCTAATAATTTTAATTTAAAAAATACAGATGAAAATAATACTGATGAAATTTGTTTTTGCGATTTAAATCAAAAAGAGTTGTTTGCGGCATTAAAGCAATATGATTTTGCAATAAAATATTACAACGATAATTTAAATCAAAATAAACGTGTAGTTAATCATATCCAACTTCTTAATAAGATACTTCAAGACCCTAAAGCTTCAAAAAATTTATATTTATTTATTGGTCAAAGGGCTCGTAACGAGATTTTTGAACTAAATAAGAAATATAAACTTACTGAACAAGAAAAAGACAGATTGGAAGGGCTAAAAGAAATAACAGCTGTATTTTCTGATATAGATGATTATGCAAAACAAAATGATAGAATATCTTTTAAAGGAGAAATTGATTCAGAGAAAAAGAAATTATGTCATCTTACAATTCACGGTGCTAGTGCTGTTTGTGCGGGTATATCTGCTGCGGCCGGTGAAGGTGCTGCAATTGGAGCAGATACTTGGTTTCTGCGAGGGGTTCAAGCACTTATGTTTTTTTATTTAAAAGATTTGCTGGATGTTGATGTAGTAGCAAATCTCATGTATATTGGACGACAGTATGTAATGGGGTCTTATCTCGGTGTTCGTGGTGCGCAAATTCTTTTGGGTTGGCTTGGGCTTGGCGGGCATGCAACTAGCGGAGGGAGTGCTTCTGGTCCAATAACAGGTGCTGTTAGAGGCGTAAACTCTTTGTTGAGTACGTTAATAACTGAAAAAATGGGATGGGGGTATGTAAAATCGTATGAACAAGATACAATGAATGCAAAAAATCAGTTTTTATTATCGACAATTTATCTGGCAACCATGGGAATTCTTCATTTTCAAGATCAAAGTCTATTGGATTCCTCAAATATTTCTGATATACAAACTGTACTGTCTAAGATTCCTGAAGAAAATGTTACCACATTTGGACAAGCAATACATACTTTGTCGAATATAATAAATTTACCCAGAGCAGGTGTAATGTTTACATCAAGTTTTCTACAAAGTATTCTTTTGACAAAAAATTTGAATGAAGATGAAAAAAAAGAATACTTTAAAAATTTGATAAAAGTATCACTTTTAAATACTATATTTTACGAAGTTCTTAATATTCCAGAAGAAAGTCTTATAAAAGAAGAGGCAATGGCTGCAATTGAAAAAATAAAACAAGATATAGAAAATTCACCCGAGGTTTTTCAAGAGTTTCAGAAAATTCAGCAGGATATTGTTTGTAAGCTTAATATAGATAATATAAATACAAGAGATTTTGTTAAACAATTTAAAAACAAAGAATTTGTTACTAATCTTGCATACACAACAGGAGAAACAATAAATATTATTGCCGATAAATGGAGAAAACGAAATTTTGCTACACTAAAAGAGTCTAATGCCAGAACTAAAGAAAAACTTGAAAAGGAAAAAATTAGAAGTGTTTTATTAAATTCCCAAATAACATCTGAACAAAAAAAAGAACTTGATAAAGAATTAAATATTATAATATCTCAAACAAAAGAATATATGTTGAACAAAACTAGAGCTAATCATGCATTATCAAGGATAGCAGGTTATGATTCTATCAAAACATTGCTGAACACAATTTATCTCTCTCCTGTAAAAAATAAAGATGAAAATGCTATTCCAAACTTGTTGCTGTTTTATGGACCAAGTGGTGTTGGAAAAACTGTTCTGGGTTCTGCATTAGCAGAAGATGCAGGAACTAAATTTAAGAACAAAACTCTTGGTCTATATGATGAAACAAGAATGCTAGATTGGATAAAACAAAAATTGATAGAAGGAAAAGAAACTTATAAAACTAGTAAACGTTTTTCAATTATTCAATTAAATGAATTTGAGGATTTTTTGAATAATAATGAGAAATTGTTAAATGAATTTTTAAAATTAATTGATGATTGTTCGAAAACATATCATACAACAATATTTTTAACAACAAACAATCCCCTATTAATAAATCCTAAGATTTTAAAAAAAGTTGATTTAACAATTCCTATAGGTGTTGCATCAAAAAATGATATAAGAGATATTGTAAAATATTATGTAAATGATAGAGAAATAGAAGAATATAATTTGGACGAAATTATAAATGAATTTGATAGATTAAAACCAGATTATATGTATAGTAATGCGCAGATAGAGAATATTATAGATAAAAAATTACCTAAAAATAAGTGCAGTCAAAATGATTTTATAAATATAATTCGTTCAGTCAAACCTTGTATAACTAAAGAAGTCAATGAAAAATTTGAAAATGAAAAAAAATTTTTGGAAAAGGAGTGTATTAAATGTTAATTAGTATTCCTAATAAAGCAACAATAAAAGAATACAAATATTTAAAAACTTCACAAAAAGAAGTAAATATAAATAATACTTCTAAAAATTTGGATGAATACATATATAACAAAGAACATCATTTTAATAATATAAAAATTTTAGGATTATTGGCAGCAATTGATCTATTGTTTAGTTGTTTCTTTTTTAAAGCCAAAAATAAATCAACATTTGGAGAATCTGTTTTTATGTTGTGCATTGCCAATATAGTAGGAATTGCTTTGATGCTTAGTAATCAGAAAAACAAAAACAGTGAGTTAAATGATAGCAATAAGAAACTTACTCTATACAAACAAAATGGAATTAATGCAATAATTTAAAATTCTATAAATTATATTCATATATAGCTTTACCGTCTAATGTTGTTTTGTTTGTACATCTTAATTTATTAGTATCAAATTCTATAATATCGTCAGGTTTTGGAAATTCTATTGATCTGATTTTCTGAAAATAAGGTATATTTTTTATTATTTCAAAATTCTTAATTACAGATTTTATTGCCAAAGTATTTTGAGAGTTTACCCATAAAATATCAGGGCGATATGAGAAATTACCTAAATATAAATCAACAAAATTTTGTTCATACGGTATATATTTAAATCTATATCCATCACTATTTTTGATTTTTTGTATATTAGATAAAATAAAATTATTCTGAATTTTTTGTATTTCTTCAAGCGGTGCTTCTTTGTCTATATTGTATATTTTTACTCTATGTGGCTGCAATGCGATAGGGTCAAGGTTGCTTGTATCACTACAGCCAAAAATAATTGTTGATTTATATTTCTTGCTTATTTTATCTAACATGTCTTTTATATCACCAATAATTTCTTCATTGTCAGAAGCATTTGAAAGAAGTTTATCAAAATTCTCAACCCAAATAAGAGTTCGTAATCCATTTTTTTTATAATTTTCTTCTGCTTCTTCAAGAACTGTTAAAATTTGGTTCAGTCTTGTAATGTTAGTTTCATTTTTATCTTCAATATAGCAGTAATTCGAATTTGATTTAGCAACAATCCATTTTAAAGTATCTAGTTCTTCGCTTTTATTTTTACTTTTTATCATAATTGCATCAGGTATTTTCACTTTTTTATTATCAGAATTAAATGCGGACAAAAACTCTTCATATATTTCATATTTCAAACAGGCTGCAGATAATTCTTTTTTCGATGCTATTTCAAGTAAAGCTTTTTCTTCTGCATAACTTTTTATTCTCTCTTTTTTTATAATACTTTCCATTCTTTCAAACAGTGTTGCTGTTTTTATGTATTCAGGCCATGTTTGAAAATCTTTCCAGGTTTGTGTATTAAACCATTTGTCTTTGTTTCTGTAATACATTGGTGGTTGCTTTGGAACAATAATAATCTGAGAAAGAAGTAAATGATGATATTCTTTATCTGTAGTTGGCTTTTTGCTTATATCAAAAGGGTTTATTATTCCTTTAGGCCAATCTTTCAGACGAAATTTCGCAATTTTACGTGCTTCGTTAGTTTCTGTTGGTGTTGGTTGCAATCCATTTACATAATCCTGATATTTCTTTAAGTCTTCGGGACTTAATAGATTTGCAATTTTATCTATAATTCCGCCAAATGAAATTTGTCTTTTTTTTTTACTAAAAGATGAATTACTGTTTGTTATAAATTTATTAAAGACTTGAGTATTATCATTTACTTGAACAGATGTTTTTTTTCTATTTTCATATGAATTTTTTATTGCAAGAATGATTGCACCCAAACTTATTCCTATTCCTGCAGAAATTTTTAATCCTTCTTTGATATGTATTTTTCGAAGTTTTTTCAATAATTCTAGTTTTTCATCTAATTTAAATTTTTCTTGAATTTCAACACCATCATGTATTATTTTTATTATTTTATCATTAATTGGTTTATTCATTTTTTTCAATAAACCAATGCCTACATTAGTACTGTCTTGAACAGTTTTTTCAAATAAATCCTTTTCTTTTTTTATTGATTCAATATATCTTTTTTTGTTATTGCTAAATTGGTCTGCAAATAAAAAGATTGTAGGAACTATTGCCGTTGAGCCTACCAATATAGTGGTAGTTTCTATTACTTTCCTATTTTGATTTTTAGTTTTATTTGTGTTTTTTTTAGGTGTATTTATTTTAGAAATTTTCATTATTACATCCATTATATTGTTGCTTTATCATTTTCATATTGTTTTAGAAATTCTTCGGTAATTCTCAGAAGATTGTGATCTTCACTTGATTCATTATATTGTTTTATTGCCTGAATAAACAAATCTGTTGTTATAGGAGTATTATCTGATTTTATTTCATCTGTGGCAATTTCACATATGGCTTTTAAATGTGTATTGCTATATATTTCATTAGGTGCATATTTAAACAATTCATCCAGTATAGCATTATAATCTAAATTTTCAATATTATAACCTTGAAGATAATGTTCAATTACTGCAACGGTATTTGTTTTGTTTGGAGGGTCTAATGGATAGATAGGTTCAATTCTGTGTGAATTCCTTAATTCATATGGAATTTTCTGTGGTTTATTGGTGGTTAAGAAAAATGTTACGTGGTTATCTTCTGAACAAGATTCAAGTATACCTTTCATTGCATTTATAAAATTATTTGAAACATCTTTACCGAAAAATCTATCAAACTCATCTATAAGTATAATTGTTCTTTTCCCTGTTTCTAAATATTTTTTCTGTGCTTTATCTAACAATCCTGAAATTTCGATTTTATCACCAAATTCATCAGTGCTGTTATATCCTATTAAAGTTTCATATAGCTTTTGTTCTTTATCTTTTTGTGTTCCTCTGCATTGAATAGCTATAAAATTACAATCTGCTTCTTCTGCAAGTGCTTTTACAAAAGTTGTTTTTCCACACCCTGTGGGTCCGTAAAATAAAATTGCGTTTGGGATTTCTCTTTTTATATACTTCCCTGATTTTTCGTCATCTAACTTATCAAGAAAGTCTTCTTGGAGTTTGCTTTTCTCTTCAATATAACCCGCAATTTGACTAAATCCTTTTTTATCCAGAATTTCTTTTCTTCTTGCTATAATCTCAAGTCTTTTTTTACTGGTTAATTGAGCATTTTCAAATGCTAATAAAATTTCTTTGCTCATATTTAATTGTTTTGCGAGTTCATAAAATTTAATTTTATTGTTGATTGATTCTTTTTCCCTTTGCTCAAAAGTATCTTGATATTGGTATGCAACTTTTAATGCATTTTCTTTTTCTTCTCGTAGTTTTTGTCGTTTTTTTTCAGAATTATTTGTAAAACAGTCCCAAAAATTATCCTTTATATCTGCGATTTTCTTATCATACTTGGCCTTTATGCTTTCTTCTATCTCCATATAACTTTCCAAAAAAGCAACTTCTTCTTCTGATATATTTATATCTGTATTCTGAAAAAGAGATGAAAAATCGAAAAATACTTCTTTAGTTTTGTTAACAATATTTTTTCCTAAATTCTTAGTTTTTTCCCATATGTCATTAGAGCCTGTAAAATTTACTTTATAATGCAGTCTGTTAGATATAACGTCAGATTTAAAAACAGATAGATCTTTTTTCTTTTTGTTTTCATTTTTATTATATGATATATAACGTTGTTCAAAAATAATTTTCATAAATACCTCTTTACAGAATAAATCTTATAAAAAAAATTTTTGTTATTTGGTTTAAAAAGTATGCTAAATTATTTACATAAATAAACGTAGTTTGGTCTGTTTTTTATGTAATGTATGTTATTCCTTTATTTTAGACCTAAAAATGATTTATTTTGCTTATATAAATAAAGATATTACTTATTACTGAATTTAGTAAGTAAAGAAAAATTAATGTACGAAAAGAAATACAAGGGTATTGAACGTTCAACGTTTATTATTGATGAAAAAGGTAATATCGAAAAAGAATGGAGAAAGGTTAAAGTAAAAGGGCATGTTGATGAGATTGTCGAATATTTGACAATCTCAAAACGCTAAGTTAAAAGTTATAATTTTATTTTAATTTGTTGTAGATTTCATCACAGACAGGCTCAAGCCATTCATTTGAGGTTTCTTCTCCATCTATTTCAATTGCTAAGTGAGAAAACCAAGAATCTGGTGCAGCCCCGTGCCAGTGTTTTATATTAGCAGGGATATTAATTACTGTACCTTCTTTAATTTCAATAGGAGCTTTTCCCCATTCTTGATAATAACCTCTGCCACCTATGCCAATGAGCATTTGTCCCCCGCCTGATTTTGCTTTGTGTATATGCCAGTTGTTTCTACATTTTGGTTCAAAAGTTACATTATATATTTTGACTTGTTCTGTTGAAATTGGTGCTAGGTAGCTTTTGCCTATAAAGTATTTTTCATAAGCTTTGTTTTCTTCTCCGATAGGAAAGAAAATCGTTTTTTCGTATTGCTCTTTTGATGAAATTGCTATGGAGTTATCTGTCCATACTTGTTTTGCTAGATTAAAAGCTGCCCAAGCCTTTGGCCAACCTGCATAAAAAGCATTGTGTGTAATAATTGCAGCTATTTCTTCTTTTGTTACTCCATTATTTTTTGCATTTTGCAAATGGTAGATTAAGGAATTATCTGTAATTCCCATTGATATTAAAGAAACCACGGTAATAATGCTTCTTGTTTTTAAATCAATATCTTGATTATTCCAATTTTCACCAAATAAAATATCATCATTGAAATGAGCAAATTCTGGTGAAAATGAGCCAAGCTGAGTTCTTCCTGCTGTTTGTGTGATTTTTTTCATATTTAACTCCTTTGTATTATTATTTTTTGCTAAACAAGGATTAAATAAAAAACAAGTTATTAAACTTAATGTCAATATTAGTTTTGCATTGTAGTTCATATTTTTTCTCCTTGTGTTTTTATATATTTAATGATTTTAGCAGGATTGCCTGCAATTATTGCATTATCAGGAACTTTTTTTGTTACTACAGAACCGGCACCTATGATTGAATTATTCCCTATCTCTATTCCTGGCAATATAGTCACATTGGAGCCTATCCATACATTTGAACCAATTTTAACTTTTTTAGCTATCATTGAAACTCTTTTTTGTGGATTTGTATCGTGATTTAATGTAGCTATTACAACACTGTGTCCTATTAGTACATTGTCACCTATTTCAATACCTGCTTGATCTTGAAATTTGCAACAAGCATTTATAAATACATTTTTACCAACTTTTATATTTATTCCGCATTCTGTATAAAAAGGTGGAAACATTTTAAAATTTTTATCAACTTTTTTGTTAATCAATTTTGAAAATAATTCTCGAATTTTCTCTTGATTATGATATTTGTTGTTTAACTCCATTGTTATTTTTCTGGCATTTTCTGACAATTCGTAAAACTTTTGAAGAACTGGTGATTGTTCATCGATATAATTGTTTGTATTCATGTATTCTAAAAATTCTTTGTTATTCATTTTAGACTCTCCTTGAATATAAATTTATTATTTACCCTGCTTCTAAAAATAGCAAATACTTATATAGTATAGTTAGAAATGCTTGACAGGTATTTCAGGAATAAAATATAATTTTTTTTATGGAAATTAGAGTTTTAAAATATTTTTTAACTGTTGCTGAGATTGGTAATATTACTAAAGCAGCAAATTCTATGCATCTTACACAGCCAACTTTGTCAAGACAGTTGCAGGATTTAGAAAAAGAATTAGGGCAAAAATTGTTTGTTAGAGGCAATCATAGTGTTTCTCTGACGGCAGAAGGTATGGTCTTGAGAAAACGTGCACAAGAAATTATTGATTTGGTTGAGAAAACGGAGCATGAATTTTCTGTTATAAAAGATGAAATATCCGGAGATATATATATTGGTGCGGGAGAAACAAAATCCATAAGATTGATATCTGATATTATGTTTTCTTTGAAAAAAGATTATCCTAAAATTAAATTTCATATTGTATCTGGTGATAGTGAAGATTTATCAGAAAAACTGGACAAAGGCTTATTGGACTTTTGTATATTCATTCAACCTTTTGATGTTGAAAAATATCCTCAAAAATATGATTACATAAATTTAGGAGAAAAAGATGTTTGGGGGATTTTGTTAAGAAAAGATGATCCTCTTGCTGAAAAACGATGTATCAATATAAATGATTTAAGAGATTTACCTATTTTGATTTCCAGACAAGCTATAAAAAAAACATTTGAAAATAATCCTATTTTAAAGTGGTTTGGTAAAGATTTTGATAATCTTAATATTGCAGGCACTTACAATCTTATTTACAATGCTGCAATAATGACTGAAAACAAAATTGGCTATACATTAGGTTTAGACAGGTTAATAAAAGATACAGTTGATAGTTCTCTTTGTTTTAGGCCTTTGAAACCAAAATTGGAAGTTGAAGTTAATATTGCTTGGAAAAAGAATCAGTTGTTTTCAAAGCCTGCAAAGCTTTTTTTAGATGAGTTATGCCAAAAGTTTAAAAATATTTAATTTATTTTGTTTTTTCTTTTTTGTCTTTTTTGGAAATTTTTATATTTCTTGTGCAAAGTATGTAAATTCTCCCAAAAACCTATTTCTGTTAAATAACACCATAAAAAAATAAATAAGAAAATTACAATTAAAAAAATTATATCATTTCTATAATAATTACTGTTTGCAAGGCTTGTTAATGTAAAATCCGTATTGTTTATATTTTCTTTATAGTTACTGAAATTTTGAATAACATAGTTTGCATAAGGATTACAAGCTTTTTCAAAAGAATCATTATCATATATCTTAGCAATAGGGCATATAGGGAAATAAAAAAGGTTTATAGAATCTGATTCTGTTTCTATTATTGCATAGTATCTATATCCTCTAATAAACGATTTTTTATTAAGTAAAATCTTTCTTAGTACTTTTTTCATTATTATTGAACTTTGAGATGTTATATAAAAAGTTTTGTATCTTTTTCTGTTCAAATAATATGTTTTTTCAACTATGCATTTATAATTTGAATTACAAGTTATTTTTTCATTTATAGGTAAATTGAATAATATAATAGTAAATATTACTATTACAATTATACTTAAGGAAACAAATATTTTAGCGTTTTCCTTTACATTGTTAAAGGTGAATTTATATTTAAATTTTTTATTAATCATTTAATTAATAATTTTATTTATTTCTATTCTAAAATAATGTTTTTATTCATTAGCAGTTTCAAGTTCTTTTTTTATATGTTCAAGCCTTCTCCAAACAGTTATGATACAGCCTAATGAAATTACAGCTAAAACAGCTGGATAAAGAATTGTATTTATATTATTGCAAAAAGGTTGAAAGAAACAGATAATAGCTGCAAATGTCAAAAGTGCCATTCTGTGTTGTTTTGCCATTGGTCCTATAAAATATTGATCTGCACCAATAGTACCACCCAATAGTCTTGTGTATGCTGTCAAAATAGCGAGTAAAGCAGCAACCAGCCCCAATATTAAAGAATATGTGCTCAAACCAGCAATACCTGCACCAACAATAATAAATGTGTCTGAAATTCTATCTGGAAATTCATTGTATATACCACCAATTATAGAATGTTTACCACCTTCTATTGCAACCATTCCATCGATTAGGTTACAAATTAATCGGCTTTGTATTCCTATAATTATTACGATTGGAAGAATAAAATAGAATTTTTCAGGATATTGCGGTAATGCATAACAACAATAGCCTAAAAATGCGATAAAACTACAAAAAATACTCATAACAGATATTGTATTGGGTGTAATATCTGTTTTTGTTGCAACAAATTTTGCTAAACTTTGTGCCCACTTTGTATCTCTTGTTTTGATTTCTCTTCTTGGTGAGTTCATATATATATCCTTTCTGAGTTTTATATTTTTTAGATTTTGTTGTTATTTTATTTTTTTTCGACTAAAGTTTCATACGGCTTATTTTCGGTATTTTCAATATTATTTTTATTTAGTTTTTGTACTGATATTACGCTATATCTGTTTTGAGAATCAATTTTGACGGCAAGTGTTTTAAAATTTGATCTTTTTGCAAAATATTCCATAATTTCATTTTCTCTTTCAATCATATCAACAGGACATTGCTCTGTGTCATTAAACAATTTATTAACAAGGGCTAAATCTTGATGTGTTACTTGATTTGTGAAAATAAAAATACCATTATCTTTAAGTAAATTGTTAACAATATACATAGTATCTGGAATAACTTGTATATCGTTACGCAATGAGTCATAGAAACCTGATAAAATTATTATGTCATATTTTTTATTTTGGTCATATGCTTTTTTGTCAAGAATATCTGCTTGAACAAAACTTGCATTGATTTTATTAATTTTGGCTTTTGTTTCAATTGCTATTTTACAGGAATTGTCTTTATCTCTCATTTCTATGTTAACAAGATGTTTAATATTTTTTAAATCTTCAAGAACAGAAAAAATGTATTGTCCATAACCTGAAGCTAAATCCAATATTTCTATTTGTTTATTCTCTTTTGCTATTTTTACTATAAAATTTTTTAATATTTCTTCCAAATTTGATTTTCTTTCTCTTATTGATTTCCAAGTAGGATAATTTAAGAATATGGAGTCGATTAATTTAGTAAAACCATTGCCTTGAGGTTCATTTTTATATACATAATCCATAACTTCTGCAGAATTTATACCGTATTTTTCACATAATTGATAGCCTTTGCTTTGTGGTCCAAAGGTCTCTGCTAAAAATCTGTACAATAATTTGCTATACATTTTATAATTCCTCTCTTTTTTTGTGTTCTTCTTTTAATGCTTCAACTGCATATTGAATTTTTTCCGTAAAATCTTTTGTAGATGTATTATCATAATATATAGGTTCTGAAATATACACATCAGCTATAAAAGGTACCCATAAAAATGTACCTTTAGGTAAAATCCTGTCAGGACCATTGATATAACAAGGTATAACTGGAATTTGAGGATTCATTTTAGCAATATGAGCTACTCCTGTTTTAAATTTTGTAAGCTCACTTGTTTCACCTCTTGTTCCTTCAGGATAAATAATGATAGTCTCTCCTGCTCTTAATTTTTCGTTTATATCTTTAAAAATTTCTTCTTTTGATGCTTTTTTTACTTTTCTTGAGATAGGAATTATTCCAAGTATTTTTGTAAAAATAAATTCTTTTAATTTTGTATTACAAAAATAATCAGCTGCTGCAACTGGGTGAATTTTTATGGTTTGAAAACTTGAAAACAAACTCATTAAAAGCAATGTATCAATATGACTATTATGATTTGCGACTATTATTGATGCACCTTTTGCGATTTTAGGAAGATTGTCTATGCCTGACACATTAACTCCAAAAATCAAGTATATGAAAGGTTTGATTATAAAACAAAACAATATATATTTTAAAAAATTGTATATCATAATTAATTACCTCTAGATATTACTATTGTATTAAGAAATGCAAAATAATGGAAGAATAATGGTGCAGTAAACAACAAGCTGTCTAATCTGTCAAGAATACCTCCATGTCCAGGAATAAGAGAACTTGTATCTTTTACGCCTAAATCTCTTTTTATTGCTGACATTGTGACGTCTCCAAAGAAACCAAACATTGCTAGTACAGCACCTGCGAATATTGATTGACTTAATGTAAATGGTGTTAAGTAATGTGCCATTATAACTGATAAAATAGTTGTTCCTATTATTCCACCTATAAAACCTTCCCATGTCTTATTTGGACTTACTTTAGGAATAATTTTGTGTTTTCCAAAAGCTTTACCACAAAACATTTGCATAAAATCATTTGATACAGTCAATACAAGAATGTAAAATAACAGACCTATTGCACCACCTTTAGGATTATATTGTAAAGGAATTATTGCAAGTAAACCAAGATAACCTAATGCATATACTGTTGTCATTAAACCATATTGTAAAACTGCAAGGTTTTTCAAAAAGCCATCTGTATTGCTAGCCAAAACCATTCTTACAGATATAAGAATAAACATGTACAAAGGTATAAATAAATAAAAAAGTGTTAACCATTGTATATAAACAATATAAAATGTAATAGGTATCGACCAATATGCCCATAACAATACATTTCTATCAGTTTTCCTTATTGGAATGAGAGACAAAAATTCTTTTAAACATAAATAGCTTATTAGTGTCAAAAATATAAATGCAACTATTTTATTAAAGCAAAATGCTGCTGTAAAAAATACACAAATAAGCAGAAAAGATTTCATTCTTATCCAAATATTATCTAAATCTTTTTTTGTTGTTATTTGTATAACTTTTATTATTGTCATAAGTATAAATATAAAAGAATACAAAATAAAAATAGCAATTTTTACATTTGGTGTAAATATAAAGTGTTCCATTTTTTTTCTCCGTTTTTGTTATGTGCTATCTATTAAAACTTTATTTTTTGATCAAAGTACTTGTATTGGAATTCAATGTATAACTTTTTCATATCTTTTTCAACTATTTGATTATAACTATATTTTTTTAGAATACGTATTTAAAATCTTTTTGGACTCTTATGATGAAGTTCTCTGTTGTTTTGTTCAAATTTAATGTTTTATAATCTGCTTGCTTATTTGCAATATTTTGTGCAAAGCAAGTACCTGTAGTAAGTGAGACTATTGTAAAAATAAAGATTAAATATTTTATCATTTTTTAGTCCCTTTTTCATTAAACTTTATGTGCTTGCATATTTTCATACCATTGAAGCAAATCTTTTCTTTTTACTTTTTGTGTTGATGTTTTAGGTAAATCTTCTCGTCTAAATATTACGACAGTTGGCATTTTGTATGGTGCGAGATTTGCTTCTGAAAGCTTTTTGACTTCAGCTTCTAGTGTTTTTTGTATTTCTTCATCACTTTTTTCTACAAGTGAATCAGAAGGTACAATGATTACACCAACTTCTTCTGTACCTGCTTTATTTCCTGCTTTTATTTTCAGTGAAAGAACACAAAGCTCTTTTATAAATTCAGATTGTTCTAAAACAGCTTCAACTTCTTCTGGAAAAATCTTTTTACCTCCACCTAAAACAATCATATTTTTAATTCTTCCAGTAATTTTTATGAAACCATTTTTATCAATTTCCCCTATATCACCTGTATGGAACCAGCCATTTTCATCTATAACTTCAGCTGTCATATCTGGTTTGTTATAATATCCTTGCATTACATTTGGTCCATAAACTAAAATTTCTCCTTGATCAGAAAGCTTAACTTTTACTGACGGTAAAGGAGTTCCAACTGTACCAATTTTATGTGCTTTATAATGATTTGTCGAAATTACAGGGCTTGTTTCAGTTAGACCATAGCCTTCAAATGCAGGAATACCAATTCTTTCAAAAAATTCTGCAATATCTGATTCTAATGGTGCGCCACCAGATATAAAACATTCAAATTTACCGCCAAAACCATCTATTATCGATTTGAACATTAATCTTCTGATTTTCATTGGCATATATTTTGCTATATTAAACATTAATCCAAAGATTTTTTGTTTGTATTGTGGTTGTTTTTTTATTTGTTTATCGATACTATTTTTAAGCATCTTTGCTACTAGAGGCACAACTATCATATTGGTAATTTGTTTTTCTTTCATAGCTGAAGTTAGTTCTTTAGGGTTTAGTGTTTTGATATAGACTATTTTTGCACCCATAAAGAGCATTCCAAAAAATCCAACATTGAGTTCCAAAAGGTGGTTTAATGGAAGTATTGATAATAATGTATTATCTTTTGATAGTTTTAAAACTTTTTCAAAATCTTTCATTTGTGAGTAAATATTTCCAAAACTTATCATTACACCTTTGGGATTTCCTGTTGTTCCTGATGTGTAAACAATAAGAGCTGTTTCATCCATAGAACGTGCTCTTTTAAAACTTTTTTCTATGTCAGCATCTAATTTTGAAATAGATAAGAATTCCGGATGTTCTCTTTGTTCATCATCGAGTACAAATATTTCTTGTATTGATTTAACATTGTTTTTGAGTTCAATTGCATGTTTCAAATAATGACTCGAACACAACAAAATTTTGGGGTTGCAGTCAGAAAGGATATGAGTATGCTCTGGTACTGTTAATTTAACATCTAGAGGAACAGTAATTGCCCCTGTTTGAATTGATGCAAATATTCCAACTGCAAATTCTGGTCTTGATTCACATAAAATTGCTATTCTGTCGTTTCTTTGGACATCTGCATTTTCCATGAGGTAGTTTGCAAATTTTTTAGCTCTTCTTTTTAAATCTATATAGCTTATTTCTTCATATCCATTTTTTGTTTTTATTGAAACAGCTTTGGTTTGACCATAGGTATCACTATACTGTTTCATAATATCTAAAAAATTAGTGTATTCTGTATCTTTAATTTTATAAAATGCTCTTCTTTCAAGAGACGTTTTCATAAATCTTACTCTTTGTTCAAGTTCTTTTGAAATATCTTTTTCTGTTCCTGATAAATCTCTTATAGGTTGTCCAAATTGAATAATAATTTTTGTAAATAGTTTGGGATTTTTTCTAATTTTTCCCCAAGCTTCAAATCCGCCTTTTATAGCAAATGGTACTATTGGACAATTTGCTTCTTTCGCCATAATGGCAACACCTTTATGAAATCTGCATAAATCTCCATCGGTTGTAAACTTACCTTCTGGAAAAATTATTACAGCTTCCCCGTGCTTAAGTTTTACTACGCCTGTTTCAATTGCTTCAAGACCTGCTCCAAATTTTAAAGGTAACACATTAAACCATTTTAATATATGTCTTATTATTGGTACTTTAAATGCGGCAGGTCCAGTAATAAACCATAAATTTCTTCCTGTTGCCATTTGCAAAATAAGAGGATCCAATTGTCCAGTGTGATTTCCTGCAAGTATAACTTTACCTTTTTTAGGAATGTTATCTATACCTTCAAATTGATAATTAAAAAATATTTTAAAAAGTTGTCCAACTGTAATTCTAAGAACAAAATATCTGAAAACTTTGTTTAGCAGCAACAAAGTGAGTGCCATAAATGCCGATAAAATTGCTATTGAATGAAAAATTGTTATTGGATGGATTATGCCCGTAAATAGGGCAACAAACCCTATACCTACTAATGAAGCAAGTGTTTCTAGCATTGATGCAAATGCAAATACTTTACCTCTTATAAAGTTTGGTGAAACTTTTTGCAAAATAGTGTCTATAGTTACTTTTAATATAGTTGCAAATAATCCGATTGCACCCAACCATATTCTTGCTTTCATAAATGTTGTACATAGTGATGCTGTTATTAAGCACAAGAATAACCCTAAAAATGACGTTACAAGAGTTTTATTTGTTTTGAGTCTTTTGCCAAAAAGAATCATTATAATTGCGCCATAGCAAGTTCCGCATCCAAGCATACATTTCAATTGAGCAAGTCCTTGAACACTTACCTGATAAAAATCGGTTGCAATTGCATTCATTGCATTATAAAAAGTTGCAGATATTAAAGAAATAATGACTGCCAACAATATCATATTTAATGCTTTTTTGTGTTTCATTAAAAATGAAAAGGTATCTTTTATATCATCTTGTAGGTTAAAATATTTATTATTAGTATATTCATCATTTTTTAAATTTACTGCTAAAAGAATAACGCTTGCTATAAAATAAATTGTTATTGATATTAAAAATGTATTGAAATTTCCGACTTTTAATAATATGAAACTTGCAATCAATGCGCCAAAAGTTAATGCCCAAGTCCCAGATCCGGAAATTAGTGCGTTGGCGGGTTTTAATGCTTGAATGCTAACTACATTAGGTACTGCTGCCATTTTTGCTGGGTAAAAGAATGCTGTGCCGCATCCAATTAAAATACTTAGTACAATACCATAAGTTTTTATCATAAGAATAGTTTCTACTTTGTCGTGGAGTATAATAAATATTCCAAATGCAAATAAAAGAACTATACCTCTGTACAAGGCACTATAAATCATAACTTTTTTTCTGGAAAAACGGTCTACAATGCTACCTGCTATCATACTTATAATCAATGATGGAAATATAAAACAGAATAACATTAATGCAATTAGTCCACCTGGTTTGTCTGTGTTATTCAATATTGATGCTATCAATACAATTTGGATTATTGCATCACTAAAATGTGTTGCTAATTGACCTAAAAATAAGCTTATAAAATTTTTATTCCATAGTTCTTTTAAAATATTCATAATACCTCTAATCAATGCCAGCTATTATTATCCAAATTAGTGCTCCTGCTACTACTAAAGTACCTAATGTTGCACCTAAAAATCCTGTTATTTTATTTTTTTTAGCTGCATTTTCATATTTTTGATAATCTTCTGCATCTTCTATATCTTGTTGAGTCAAAGATTCTTCATTGTTTTGTTGTATATTTTTTTGTGGTATTGGAACATTATCATTTTCTTGATTTATGATTTCTTCGCCGTTTACGCTATCAGCAAAATCAGTATCATTCGGATCTTCTGTGTCAATCACATAAAATGCTCCATCATCGCCGCGTATTATTTGTTTTGCTGCAAATGTTGTTTGCGGTGTAAATATAAATATTGTTAAAAGTAAATATGTAAATAATTTAGCATATTTTAGCTTTAGCATTAATTTTTTATCCTTTCTGTATCATCAAAATCTGAAGATGAATAATATTTTTTGCCACTATGTATTAAATCTTGCCAACCGCCTTCTACTCTAACTTTATAGCGTTTTGAACCTTTTGGATATTTTAAATAATCAATACCGCTTAGACTATTTATATCTTTTGCAAAAGATATTATTTTATCACATTCTGGTACATATTCTTTTTTAGTTTTGGTAATTGTCATTTTTTCTATTATATCTTGTTTGTATATAAAGAAGCCATTGTTAACGGGTATTTTTTTATCTGTTTTGAACTTGTAAAATTCGTTAGTACTATATACATATGCATAATAAACACCGTCTTTTTTCATATATGCAAACCACTTATTAAATGAGTTGCCTGGTAAAAAATAAACGACAATATCTGTAATTTGTCTATTTTTATTTACATAAAAAGTAAATCCAAGATAAAAATCTTTAAATTTTAAATCATTAATAAATTTTAGTAATGGATTTCTTGCATTTGCATGCCATGTATTCCATTCTATATCAAGCCAACTTTCTTCTATGTTGTCTTCCAAATTTTGAAAAACAGCTGGAATTTCGATAGTGTATTCCGGTATTTTAAAGTTTTCTTCACAACACACAGTAAGAGGAAATATAAAATTAAGTATTAAAGCTATTATTATAATTCTTTTCATTAGTTTTGTTCCTTAATTGTTATATAAGCAGCAACTTTTCTTGAAGTAATACCTTCAGCACCTTCTGGATAGGTTAGAATAGAATTATTTTCTAAATTCATTATTGCTAAAATTATTATGTTTACACCATTTTGGACTTCTTTTGTTTCATTTTTTGAAATAATTGCTACTCTTATATCAGATATTTTCTTTTTATTATCTACATTGAAACTATATTCATATTTTGTGCCGATAGGTACACTCTTTTTTATTTGTGCTGTTGAATTGGCAACAATTTTTGCATTAATATTGTTACGCCATTTTTCCCAATCAATTTCAATTTTTTGCTGAGTAGTTTTGGCTTTTTGAGCTGTTTGTGTTGTTGAAGATTTTGATTGTGTTGTTTGAGGCTTAGTTTGTATTTTTTTAGTTGTTGTTATTGATTTTGTTTGTGTTGAAGGTTTGGTTTGCGTTGAAGGTTTTGATTGTGTCGTTTTAGGTTTGGTTTGTGTTTGTACAGCTTTTTGCTTTGTTGTTGTAACTTTTTGTTGTGTCTGTGGAGTAACAGACACTTTTTGTGATGTTGTTTTTATATTTTGTGTATTAACTATTTGAGAATTACTTTTTTTCGTTTTTTCTGGGACATTAAGTGCTTGTAAATCTTTATTAGAGACTTCTCTTACTATAGGCACTTCTGCCGGTTGGATTGGGACTGTTTCTTCTGATTTTAATGGCGCATCAACAATTTTTACATTAGAATCTGTAATTACAAATTTTTTATGTAACTTAGGACTACTTATACATATAAATATAGTAGTTAAAACAAGAATAATGGTTGTTATTGTTAAATGTATTTTTGACATATCTTTTTATAATTTTTAATTTTAATCTCTATCAAGTTGTAACAATAAAGATTCACTTGCGTGTATTTCATAACGTGTATTACTTAACATAAAAGTTTCTGCGATTAATAATGCTGTAGGTACTAATGCAGCAATTACACTTAATAGAACGCCTTGCAAATCACCGCCTATCTCTGTAAAGAAATAGGATGTGTTCATTGTGAACTCAATAAATATAATTGAACATCCAATAATGAGTGCTTTTGTTTTATCGCCTTCAAGTTTGCTTATAGCTTGAATACCTAATATATCAACACCATGTGTTAAATAATTACTAAAACCATCTTGTTTAATTACATTTGATCCTTGTATTTTTTTTATACATGTGAAAGCCATTGTAAATGCCAAAAATGCAAAAATAATTAAAAATGTTGCTAAAATTAAAAATACAGGACTAAATCTTAACCCTGAAATTCTTATCCAACCTGCTGCATCAGGGAAACATTGTGCAAGAGTATTTGATACACCATAGGCCAAAAAGGGTGATGTTATAATGCCTAAAATCATTTCTCCTGCAGACTTTAGTTGTAAGTCAAATAATTTATTTTTTATATTGCTAATTTTAGTATTACTAATATTATTAATAAATTTTTCTATCCAGTTTCTGTATTTATTCATTACAGCTTCAAAATCTTCTCTATATTCATATTGATCTAATACATATGCCATTGCATGGCTTGAGTATTTAAAATAGCCTGCAGCACATGATAAAGCTATATTTAATGCAACAAAGAATAATGAAATAAATATTGCAAAAACAGGATTTATATTAATATAGTAGATAAGATTTATAATATAAATTGCAACAAAGAAAACACTTGATAACATAATCATACTATTTTGTGCATGGATATTTTGTTTTGTAGAATGTGTTTTGTTTTGATAGAAAAGAAATACACCTTGTTTCAATACTAAACAAAGAGCTGAAACTATTATGCCAAATAAAAAGAAAATTTTTATATTTGTTGGCAATTGGATAAAATTGGCTGTTTCTTCTATCTTTAATCCTGTTAAATAATTTGAAAGTCCAAATGCGCTTATAAATGAACTTACAAACATTGCAATATGAACAAAACCAAATCCTTTATTGTTAACTGAAATTCTCTTTTTTAAATCGTTTATTGCAAAACCAGTTTCTTTTATTATTGCTGTTCTTGCTTTTTCAATATTTCTTTTTTCCAATTCTAATTTTTCTTTAGGATCAAGTTTTTCAGGTTGAATAACTGGTTCAATTTCGACTTTATTTTGGTTTATATTTATATCTTTATCTGAAAAATTTTGTGCAGGTTTTGGAGCTTTGGGTTCTTTTTGTGGATCTTTTATAATTCTGTCATCAATTTTTATAATTAAAAAATCATCACTTCCTTCAATAGAAAATTTTACAGCATTTATAATTGCTGCTTTTTCACCTAAAGAAGTGTTTTTGTGTAAAAATTTTTTGGTTCCTGTGTTATTTATTATTATACATTTTTTTTCTTCTTCACGATAATGCAGTGTTATTAAAAATTTTTCACCAATACTCATTACATAATCGCATGATAAATCCGAACCTATTGTTATTTGTTCTTGATTAAATATTCTTTTATTATTTTTACTTGCAACAATAAGAGCCATTAAAATACCTTCCTTTTGTTATTCTTTAACGTCCTAATGCATATATAAATGATTTAATTGCTTTGTCAGCATTTTCTTCTGGGGATAATATAAGTTTTTCTTCACCAAATATTTTTCCTAATTTTGTTTTTACTAGATCTAATTTTTGTGGATGTGCAAATACAAACATCATAGCTAATTCAGGAATTTGTTCTTTGACTTTTTTTATTTCATTTGGAAAATTGTTCCAATCGATTTGCTTTTCTTGGCTACCTTCGTTCTCTAAGTCTCCAATAACAACAATAGCTGGAATATATTTTCCTTTTGCATCAATAGCAAAAGATAATGCTTTTTTTAATCCATCTCCATATGCTGTTCCATATTCTTTATTGTTATATTGGGTAAAACTGTCAAGCGATTTGGAAATACCTGCTGAATTATGAGAATTACCTTCATAAATCATATAAGCATCTTCAGAAACTCTTATTATTTTAACTTTATCTTCTGGGTCCAATCTTTTGCACAATTGTTTTAGATAGCTTTTTTGTTCATCTAATTTTGCTTGGTTAGATGCAGATGCATCAATTACAAAAATTACTGATGCAGGGTGAAATTCATCAATTTTTATGTTTTTTAAGACATTTATTAGTAGAATGATAACAACAAGACCTAGAACTAAAACTATTCCAAGCTTGATTATTCTTCTGTCCATTTGCCCTCTATTCTTTTTTATCCAATAATTATTAATAAAATACTAAAAATGCTGATTATTGTAATCATATATTGAATGTAGTTTTAGTTTACTACTTCTAGTTTTTAGAACTGTTAAAATTCTATTTATATTGATTGGAATTTATATCTTTTTTCAAGAATATTTATTCTTTTTATATCTTCGTTTGTTATTTTGTTATAAATATTTTGTTTGTTTTTTATCCATAATAGTTCAAATTTGATAGCTTTTAGTATACCTGATTCTATATTAGGTTCGCAAAGTGCCTTTGGTGCATCGAAAATTATTTTTCTTGTTTCAAATTTTGTTAATGAATTTTTAGGTATATTTTTTAAAAAAGCTATAGAATCTGTGGAAATTCCACCACCTATTACAAATTCTTTTTTGTATTTTATTGCAGTTTCTCCAATGATTTGGGCATATTTAAGTATTTCAGGGCTGTTTACATCATTTATATCCATCCCAAGCGAGCCTGTCATATCCGTTCTCCCAAAAACAATTCCTGCAATATCATTTGAATATGGACTATTCATAATATCTTTTAAGTAATTAAAACCATATATTGTTTCAATATTAATTAAAAATTTCTTTTTTTTTCTTTCTTGTTCTGTAAATATTCTTTTGGTTGCTTCAATATATTTTTTCATTGCATATGGTGATTCAATCATTGGAGCAACCAATGTTTCTATTCCTATTTTTTTTGCATCATAGATGTCTTTTATCGCTTCACAACCACCTATTTTTATTGTTAAATCAAGGTCTGCTTTTGTTGCTAATTCCTTAAGTTTGACAACTTCTTCAATTGTTGAACCTTCTGATTCAAATTCAGCTTTAACACCAAGAACATTATGATTTTTTTTTAAATCAATGAGCTTTTCAATCATTTGTTTTTCCAGGTGATTCATGAATTATCCCTTCTTTTTATTTTTATACAAAGTATAAAACAAATTGTTTTTAGAATTAGTAAGTCTATTTTACATTAATTTGTATAAAAAGTTGTATAAATATTAAATTTTTCAAATATAATTTTATAAAGGTTTTGATTCAAATATTTCTTTTATGTATAAACCAATATTTTCGGAATAAGGTGTTTTTGCTAAAAATTTTTCCTTACTTATAAAATGCAAGTTGTTTTTATCATCAATGAATGGTTTTCCATCTTTTGTACTTTTTATAATTTTATTTGAAAAAGGGTCAAAATTTAAAACTAATTTTTCACCATTTTTTTCTGCTGTTATTGAATAGTAACAAAAGTCCATGTATTTTTGAGATTTTATTTTGGCAACTGTAATCATTGCACCATCTGATGATTTTAAACTGAATTTAGCATTAAAGTATTCTCCGTTAGCAAGTTTTTGATAAATAAGATGAGAGCTTCTTTTTTCAATCGGGGTATCAAAAAGTTTTTTGAATTTTTCTGAAAGTTTATACAATGGTATATTTTTAAATTCATTTTGTGCTTTTATTTTTATAGCTTGTATATCTTTTTCTTTTATTTTTAATTTTTCTTCAGCTTTTATTGCTTTTTCTTTTGCTTTTTTGGGTTCTTTTAATCTTTCTGTTTTTTCTGCTTTATGTTTTTCTTTCAACATTGAAAGTTCTTGTTCTCTACGTTTTTTGTTTAGTAATCTTTCTTGCTGTCTTTGTTCTTTTATTTTTGCTTTTGCTTCGGCAATTTTTTCAGCTTTTATTTTAGCTCTTATTTTAGCTCTTTCACGTTTTTCTTGTTCTGTTAGTATTTTTCTTTCTATTTTATTTTCTCTTTTTGTGTTTATGTATTTTTCAAAATCAGCAAATTTTTCGTTAAGTATTTTCAGTATTTCCTTTATTTGAAAATTTTCTATTTCTCTGTCAGAAATAAATTCAATATAGCTTGGTCGTAAATCGTATGGGGTTTTTGCTGTATTTCTGAGTTTTGCAATTCTTCCGTCGTTAAAAAATACAAAGGCTTGTTTTATTTTGCTATTTTGGTCTATAACAAATACTCTAAATGCTCTAGATTTGTCTTTAGATTTGTTTAGACAAAAGCTGTATGTTTCTCCGTTTTTGCCAACATTTTTGAAGGTGAAACTTTGAAAATTTTTCATGCTTTCATCCGCTCCAAGGTAAGATAGTTTTAAGTTATAAGCTTTTTTTATATTTTGATTTAAAAGTTCATGTAATGATTTAAAATTTCTTACAGTTTCTTCTATTTCCGGTTTTATACCAACACTGCTTGCTAAAGATGAAAAATTTTTTGTTACCTCTATTAGTTTGTTTTTTGTTTTTGCTTCAGGATGTGTTTTTTTTATTGCTTTAAAATTTTCGCAAAATACTTGTAATATTTTAGTTTCTTGTACTAATGGCTCAAAATATTTTTTGAATAATGTTTTTAGTACATTTTCAAATGGCTGTTTCGCTATATTCTTAATGCTATTTTCATCTGAAGTTATTAAAACTTTACCTTCTTTATCAAATCTAAAACTGATTAGTGGTTCTAAAGCTTTATCTAATATGTTTAGCGTAATAAGTTCATCTTTTTCCTTTGCTATATTGTATTTTACCATTTGAATCAATGTGCTTTTGTCTTTAGACAATGAGTCAAAAATAAAACCTTTTCTTTTTTTGTTTGAAATAAGCCCAGGATAAGATTGTTTTATCGCTGTTTTAAGTTTTTTCCTTAATAAAGCGCAGGCGTCTGATATATTTTGATGCAAAGTAGCAAGTTCTGATATCTTTTCGTATTCGGATTTTTGCAACATAATTTCTTTTGAAATTTTGTTTATATTTGCTTGAAAAGATATCTTGTTGTTATTTTCAGTTTTATTTTTATTGAAATAGTTGTTTAAAAATGAATTTAAAATTATCATAGTAATAATTTTAAAATGTGAAAATAAAAAAATTTGCTATTTCTATATTTCCATATGCTTTAAGTTTTGAGCAATTTTAAAATCCGCATCAGTAGATGATTTTATGTCCTCTAGAGAAAACATAGGATTTATTTCTATAAGTAATAAACCTTTATGTGTTACTTCAAAAACACATCTTTCTGTGATAATGAGATCAACTTCTTTGTATGCTGTTAATGGAAGATTACATTTTTTTACTATTTTTACTTGACCTTTTGATGTGTGCTCCATTGCAATTATAACTTTTTGAGCACCGACAACAAGGTCCATTGAACCACCCATACCTGGAACAAATTTTCCGGGTATCATCCAGCTGGCAAGGCTACCTTCTTCGTCAACTTGAAGTGCACCAAGTACTGTTGCATCAATATGACCGCCCCGCATCATTGTGAATGCCATTTGAGAGTCATAAAAACAAGCACCTTTGATTGTTTCAACAAGCCCTCCGCCTGCGTTGATGACTCTGGGGTCTTTCTTTTCACCTTGTTGAGATTTTCCAACCCCTAATAAACCATTTTCTGATTGAAAAATTATATTTATATCAGCAGGAACATAATCAGCAACAGCTGTTGGTAATCCAATACCAAGTGTTACAACATCTCCGTTTTTAAATTCTTTTGCTGCTCTTTTGGCAATGATTTCTCTGATTTTTTCTTTAGATAATATTTCATGTCCTGCTTTGCTAGAAATAGGATTAGTTGCTAATGATTTTTTTAAAGTATTTTGTGTATCTTTTATCTGGGTAGTGTTCATTTAATTCTCCCCTTTTAAAACAATATAATCAACAAAAAGACCCGGTATGACAACCTCGTTTGGGTCAAGACAATCAACTAGCTCATCTGCTTGCACAATAACAGTTTCTGCTGCTGTTGCCATTATAGTGTTTAAATTTCTGGTTGTTCCATAGAAAGAAACATTTCCAAATTTATCAACTTTTGTTCCGTATATAAGTGCAAAATCAGCACCTAATGGCTTTTCAAATATGAATTTTTTACCGTCTATTTCCATGGTTTTTTTATCTTTTTCAAGAACAGTTCCAACTCCGGTTGGTGTCAAAACGCCACCCAAACCGGTACCTTTCGCTCTTATTCTTTCAATCAATGTTCCCATTGGTACCAATTCAACATCCAAATCACCATCGTGCATTTGTTTTCCTGTTTCAGGATTTGTACCTATATGAGATGTGATAAGTTTTTTTATTTGTTTATTTACTATTAATTTTCCTTTATCCAAATGAGGATAAGTTGTGTCATTTGAAATCATTGTAAGATTTTTTTTATTTTGTTTTACAAGTTCATCTATTAACTTATCAGGTGCACCGCAATCCAGAAAACCTCCGACCATTACAGTTGCTCCGTCATTGATTAGATTTATTGCTTTTTGAGCTGAAACTATTTCTTTCATCTTCCTGAAAATATCTCCA
The DNA here is from genome assembly GCA_944323475.1 of Candidatus Gastranaerophilales bacterium. Classification (GTDB taxonomy): domain Bacteria; phylum Cyanobacteriota; class Vampirovibrionia; order Gastranaerophilales; family Gastranaerophilaceae; genus Limenecus. The sequence goes on along the minus strand of CALUSQ010000001.1, from coordinate 88,028 downwards.
GTTATCATTATATACTTTCGATTTTATTATAAATAACCGTAAATCACAAATTTTGCTAATTTATTACGGAATATAAATTTTTTATTAATATAGTCAACAAATTTTTAATTATTTTGTGCAATGTAAACAATTTTATTAGGAGTTAATCTTTTATTGTTATTACTAATAAAGGAGGTTCTAATGGAAAAAAATCCTCAGAAACTTGAAGATATAGTTGATTTTCAAAAAGATAATTTTGCGAAAGAAATTATTGAAGAAAATGGTGAACATATGGCAATACTTTTTGCCTTAAAAAAAGGTCAAGAAATACCTGAACATAAATCTCCGGTTGATGCTTTTATTTATATTTTAGATGGAGAAGTTGATTTTAAGATTAATATGGATATTGAAGTTAATTGTGATGAATTTTTTTGCAATGTTGTTGAGGCTGATGATAATGTTTTTAAAATAAGAAAAGGTGAGATTTTTAGATTTGCTTCAGATGTAAAACATTCTGTGCTTGCTAAAAAAGATACCAAAATGTTGGTGGTAAGAATTTAATTAATAAAAAATCCGACTTAATTAAAGTCGGATTTTTTAATTTTGTTTGTTTAAGAATTATTTTGAAATTCTTCCCGGAACAACTACACCGCCTTTAAGATTCTTTTTGTAGAATTCAACGTGCGGTTGAAGAACGCTGTCCAGTACTTCAGGAAATGCTGTGTTTGTCATAATTTTTTCAACAATTTCCTGGTAAACTGTTGCATATGCTCTAAGCATAGACATTGCACCTGCAGCAGAAGGAGTCAGACCCATATCTTTTGTCGCAATTCTTTCAACAAAAGTTGCTCCTGTTACTTCGTAAGATTTTGTTAACGCACCGATATAAGCTTCTGCATTTTCTTTGCATACACCATTATCAACAGGTACAGTCAAAGCAAAAACGAGTTTGTTTGCAGGATTAAAGTGAGCTTCTGCACTGTGGTGCATTGCATCCGGAACTTTTGCAACTTGTTTTAAAGTGTCTTTAACTGATTCGTTTTGCATTTGGGCATGCCAGTATACAGTGTTTTCAAATATTGAGCCCATATATTGATGAACAGAAGCTTCTATTCCGTTTAATTTTGCATCAGCCCAGAAAATACCTTCTTTTAATGCATCATTAAGTTCTAAATCAGCTGTCAATGCAATTGTTGACATTTCTTGAGCAGAATTTAACATTTGAACCATATCTTCTTTTTTCATACCAGCCCAAGCTAAAGCAAACAATGCATGATCATCAAAAGCAGAAAATCTTCCGCCTACGTCGTCATGAATAAATAAGTCGCCAATCCAGTTATTTTCATTTGATGTTCTTCTAAGTTCACTTTTTTCTGCATTACCGTCTGTAACTGCTATAAAGTGTTTGTTAGCTGATTTTTTTGCTTCTTCTGCACTTTGGCCTTTTGCTTTGTATGCATCTTCTAACATTGCAAGAACTCTTAAAAAGCCGTCTTTTGTTTCAAAAGTTGATCCTGATTTTGATGCAATCATAAAGTTTGATTCAAGTACATTGTCATTTAATCTATACAAAAATCTTTCAAGACTTGCAGAATCTACGTCAGAATAAAATTCAATAGCATCACCTTTTACATTTAATCCATTGATAGAAAGCATATGTTCAACAGTGTGTTTTGAACCGCCAATACCCATAACACTGAGCTTTTTTGCACCTGTTGCTGCTTTAAGTTTTGATGCCATTTCATAAATTTCATCAACTCTTTTTGCTTGTTCCATAGGAAGATTTACCCAGTTCAAAAATTGACCTTTTTGATTTGCTCTTTTTGAAAATTCATTTACAAATTCTGAAACTTTTGATGTGTATTTTGAAAAATCTACACCCGAAAAGTTTACAGTAATGTCGGAATTTTTTGTAATCACTTTAATTCTCCTTATAAAATGTAATACTTTATTGTTAATCACTTTCTGCAACAACATCAACCAACTGTTCACCATAGCTGTTAAAGTGACCTGATGTTTCTTCTATAATATATTTGAGATCCGGTTTTCCTTCTATTGATTTTTCTGCACAGTCAAATGCTTCTTCAAGGTCTTTAAAATCATTAATTAATGTTTTAGTTAATGATGCTCCTCTTTTCTGAGTATAAACATGAAACATAATACGTCTCCTTTCTTTTTTATATTACTACAAAGATAAACGATTCAAAAAATTATGCAATTTGTTTTGTAGCAAGTATAATTATTTAGTATTAATAATTTTTGTCTGGAGATTAGTATTTATGATAAAGAATATAATTTTATTGATTTTAGCCTTATTAATACCTGTGCAAGTATTTGCTAAAACAGAACAAAATGTTACAGATGAAAAAATTCTTCTTAATCAATCAATTCAATCAAGAGTAAATGATATTGGTGCAAAGCTTTTGAATGCAAACAGAATAGAACAAAGAATAGTGTTTGTTTATGATGAAAAAGGTAAAGATTCTCTATTGAAAATAGATAAATCGGTTACCAGTAGGGAGATAGTTTTGTATGGTAGCGAATATAAGTTTATTCAAAATGATGATGAACTTGCTGCATATTTGTCAAGGGGAATTTTAGCTGCGATGAAATCATATCATGGATTTTTTAAGGGGTATCTAAGCGCGTTACAATTAAAAGCTGCTCCTAAAAAATTTGAGGTTGTTGCTGATAAAAGAGCTGTAGATTTTATGGTAGCTGCAGGTTACAATCCTATTGCACTGATTACCTTTATTCAAAAATCTTGTCCTCAAAAAAGATACGATACAATTTCAACTAAAAACCTTACTTCAAAAAGATTAGCTATAATTTATGAGTATATTTATACAAAATATCCATATTTTCTATCTAACAACAGTTATCTAGAAAATGAACATTATCAAAACTTCTTGTTAACATCTCAAGAAAATAGAAAAATGTTATATGAAAAGATTAAATCAGGTAAAAAGGGAACTTTACATTATGAGTAGTTTAAAAAAATATCTTATAATATTTTTGTTCGCATTTTTTTGTTTTCAGCTTGCTGCAAATGCTTTGATACAAGATGAGCTTGTTAATGAAACTTTAAAAGATAAGACTATAAAAAATCCTTATGTCCAATATAAATATAATTTTGAAGATACCAAAAGAATACTCATTGAGTTAAAGGTAATAGCAGATATAAATTCTGAAAAAGATGTAAAAGAAGGACAGACTGTTGTCTTACGCTCTTGCTACGATGTATGGTCTCATGGAAGAAAAGTTTTAAGAAAAAATGAGCTTGTTTATGCAAAGGTCGAAACTATTATAACAAGTGGAATGAATGGTATACCTGCCAGTATTATTTTGGGTAGTTTTAAATTTGATAATATTGATAGCAACAAAGTTACTTCTACATATGAAGTCTACGGACAAGATAGGAGCCTTTTAGTTTTTCCGCTAAAATGGGCTTTAACAATTTTGCCTCCAACAGGGACCTTGACAAACTTTATCAAAGGCGGGCATGCAAGACTTAAAGAAAACGATACAGTAGAATTGTATTTTTATCCGAATTGGTAATTTTCTTTTTTACAGTAAAATTTGTGTACCAACCATTAGTCTGTGAGAGTCGGGTCTATTGTCATTTTGACAATAAATATAATTAAATATAAGCTTTAATGCTTGACCTTTTAAATAGTAATTTGAACCCAAAGTGTATTCTCTTTGAAGATTATTGTTTATATCTCTGTCTGGATCAAATTGGTCATATCTGGCTAGTAGTTCCAGCTTTTTAGTTAATCTGTATCCAATAGTTGCAAAAAGACCTTGAGAACGTTTGTCTGTCAATCCGGAACCTCCGTTAGAACCATTAGCTCTAGCGTATTCAAATTTTGTCCAAAACTTTTTGTATTCATATCCTGCATACGCACCTGTTAAATAGTAACTCATTCCAAGTTTTTCACCTGATTGAATACCTGCTCCTGTGACAAGTTTTCCGTATTTTCCGTCAGTTTTTCCTAGTGGTTTAATATTTATCCAAGCATCAAATTCGTGTCCAGGAAAAAAGGATGTAAAATTTGTTGATGAGCTATAGAGTCCTAAATCGTAATCAACTAGTGAATAATCTCCTTGTACTCTCACCCCGAATTTACGAATGTTTGCAAGGTTTCTTGAAATTTGAGAACGGTTGATAAATGCAAGTGTATAAGGTGATTGTGCACCTTCTATACCTACTCCAGGTCTTGAATTTCCTATAAGAATTTTGTGATGAGGGATTCTTCTTGATTCGATATAAAGGTCTTGAAAAAATGTCTGCATAAATCCTGATTGAGCGTAGCTTCTTGTCGGATCAAGCATAATTCTGAAGCCTTCTTTTCCTCCTTTGAATTTTCCATCTATCAATACATTTATTACTCCAACATTAAATTTTGATAATGTATCACCTTTTTCCGGTATTGTATTTGAAAAATTTAATTGATATGCAGACCATATATGAAGAGTTTCAACAGGACCTTTTTCTAAGTTGAAAGTTAATTTGTCTTTTAAAAGTTGTGACGGTACATCAGTTCTTTCTATTTCTAAATTGTACACATCTTGGGCTGTTTTGTATAAGAGATCAAAAAATAAAAACTTTGATGCAGATGCTTCAATTGATGAATCATAATCAGAAATACCACCTTGGGCTGATGGATATTTGGGTGCTTGAATAAGCGGTTTGGGCTGATTTCCTTCAACGTATATTGTATTTTCATCAATTGTTTCAACCGGGTCTGTATCTTCATCTTGCAAATCTAAAACGGTGTCTGAAAAAATAGGCTTTTTATTCGCCGTGTCAAGTGTAATAGCTTCTTGAGCACTGATGTCTGTAGATGTTACAATCAGTGCTGCTAATAAAATTATAGATTTTGTTAAAATATTTCTTGTTTTTTTCACGGAGATATGTTCTTTAATTTGTTTTGTAATGTTTTATTTGGCAAGCAGATAACCTGCTAGTGTTGCCAATAGACCTACGGTAAAACTTGCCAAAACATATAAAGCACAATGAAGAATTTTGCCATCTTTAATAAAACAAAAAGCTTCACAGCTAAAAGTACTAAAAGTTGTAAGACCACCAAGAAATCCAACAGTCAAAAAAAGTTTAATTGCCGGATGAAATAAGTCAGTTTTTTGCATTAATAATCCAAAAATGTATCCAATAATGAAACAACCTATAATATTTGCGCTAAATGTCCCAAAATGTGCAATTCCAAAGAGCTTCTCTGAAATTTTTGTAATTGCATAACGACATGATGCACCTATGCCGCCGCCTAAAAATACAGCTAAAATGTTAAGCATACCACTATTCCTTTGACAATATTTTAAAACAAAAAACAATATTTGTATAAGTTTAATAAAATCTTTATATTAAATGTACTTTTTTAGAGTTATACTTACTTTTGTCAAATGCCAATGAGGATAAAAATATGTTATTAGGTGTAAATATAGATCATGTCGCTACATTGAGAAATGCAAGGGGTGGTTTGGAACCCAACCTTATTCAAGCTGCATTAATTTGTGAAAAAGCAGGAGCTGATGGTATTACAGTTCATTTGCGTGAAGATAGACGTCATACAAAGGACAACGATGTAAAAGAACTTAAAGCTGTTTTAACAACACGTTTGAATCTGGAAATGGCATTGACAGATGAAATGCAAAAAATAGCACTTGATATTTTACCTGAGAATGTTTGTCTTGTTCCTGAAAAAAGAGAAGAAGTGACAACCGAAGGCGGATTAGAAGTGGCCTCTAGAGTTGAATTTGTAAAAGATTTTGTATCACCATTAGTTAATGCCGGTATTGTTGTAAGCCTTTTTATTGATCCTGATAAAACACAAGTAGAAGCTGCAGCCAAAACAGGTGCCCAGTTTATAGAATTACATACAGGAAAGTACTCGGAAGCTTATGGCACAGAAAATGAACAAATTGAATTTGATAATCTAAAAAATGCGGCTGCACTTGCTAATAAATTAGGTTTGAAAGTAAATGCAGGTCACGGATTAACATATGAAAATGTTCACAGAATGCATCAAATTCCGGAGTTGATTGAACTTAATATCGGACATAATATTATTGCACATGCTGTTTTTGACGGGCTTGAAAAAGCAGTTAAAGACATGAAAGAACTTATACAATAGTACTTATTTTATCATGTTATAATACTTATCAGAATGAATGAAGTTAGTTATCAAGATGTTGTTACTCAAATAAAAGATCGTTTGGACATTGTTGATGTCGTTTCAAAGTATGTTATCCTCAAAAAATCAGGCGGAAATTATTGGGGATGTTGTCCGTTTCACAATGAAAAAACGCCTTCATTTAGTGTGAGTCCTGCTAAACAAATATATAAATGTTTTGGATGTGGCGAAGGCGGCGATGTTCTCAGCTTTTTGATGAAAATAAATAACCAATCTTTTCATGAAGTTGTGAAAGAACAAGCTGAACTACTTGGCATTGAACTTCCTATTACTTTTGATAAAGCAAAAAATAATAAAGATATTAAAGACAAAATCTATTCCTGTATGAAGGATACAGCTGAATTTTTTAAGCATAATCTTTTAAAGGATAAAAATTCAGTTGCATATAAATATCTTGAAAACAGAGGCATAACAGATAGTCATATAGAAACATACAAACTAGGTTATGCTCCAAATTCATATGATGAATTGCAAAAATTTTTGAAAGATAAATATTCAGAAGAAATAATTGAAAAAGCCGGACTTATAATTAAAAGAGAAAAGTCTCAAGGCTATATTGACAGATTTAGAAACAGAATAACTATTCCGATTTTTGATGATAAAGGGAATATTGTTGCTTTTGGTGCAAGAGCTATTGAATCAGGTCAAAATCCGAAATATTTAAATTCTCCGGATACAGTTGTTTATAATAAAAGTAATATTTTATATGGTTTATACCATGCAAAAGAGGCTATAAAAGAAAAAGATTCTGTAGTAATAATGGAAGGATATTTTGATGTAATATCTGCACAGGTCAATGGTGTAAAAAATGCTGTTGGTGCCTGCGGGACAGCTCTTACAGACAGCCATATAAAACTAATTTCTCGCTATACTCAGTCAAGAAAAATTTACTTGGCTTTTGATACTGACAGAGCAGGACAAATGGCTGCAAAACGTGGAGCAGAAGTTATCAAAGAAGCTTTTGTCGGTTTAGGAAATATAAAACAGTTTGATGAAAGTTTTTCGTCAATATCAAAAAACAATGACAGATATTCTTGTGAAATAAGAGTAGTTGTTCCACCGGAAGGAAAAGATCCGGATGAGTTTATTAGAGAAAACGGAGCAGAAGCTTATCAGTCTATACTTGATAGAGCACCTTTGCTTGTGGATTTTCAGATTAACAGTATATTAAAAGACAAAAAATCTGATATGTCTCCGATAGAAAAAAGCAATTTGGTAAAAGATGTTTTGCCATATTTAAAAGAAATTAATAATGATATTGTAAGAGATGAGTATATTAAAATTGTAGCTTCTCAATTGGAAATTTCTGAAAATTCTATACAAAAAGAACTTAAAAAAAGTACGTTTGACACTTTTTCTCCACCGGTCAAAACTCAGCAAGCAAAAGAAAATTCATTAATTGTAAAGAAATCTTTAAATATTTCAGAAAAAGCGCAAAAAAATTTATTGTCGATGTATTTAATAGAAGACAGTGCTTATAGCATTCAAACATTAAGCAGTATTTTAAAGGATGTAGAATATACAAACAATACGTTAATAATTGTAAAAAATACAATTGACAAATTGTCTCAACGGGTAAATAATGTTAAAGAATTGATAGAGACCCTGTACACAGAATTTGCCGAGGACTATGAAGTCAAAGATTTAATTACAGATTTGATATATTTATCCGACAGTTTTAAAAATTTATCGGACAGAGACTTTAAAAATGCTATTAATGAGAATATAGCCAAGATAGAAGCTTTTAAGGAAAAGGAACGGCAAAGTCATCTGAGGTCTCAATATAAACAGCTAAATGATGACGAAATTGAAGCAATTCAAATACAAATGCAACTAAGAGAAAATATAAAAAACAAGCTAAGAACTGGAGACAATTAATGAGCAGAAAAAGAATGTCAGACAAATCACTCGTTAGTATTATAGATGAAGATGATCTTCAAACTGATGATACAACTGGTGATGATTTATTTAGCGAACCCGAAACAATTACAACAGACAGTATTGATGTTATTATCGGTAAATCCGGCTCAACAGCAGAAGATGAAATATATATGCAGCCATCTGATGATTTAGATGCTGATGATGAGCAACAAATTGCTGTACCAAGAGGTGTTTCTCTTGATGATCCTGTTAGAATGTATTTGAGAGAAATCGGACGTATAAAACTTTTGACTGCTGATGAAGAAATTGATTTAGCAAGAAAAATTATTCAAGGCGGTAATGTTGGTGCTATTGCAAAAAGAAAGCTAGTTCAAGCAAACCTTAGGCTAGTTGTTTCTATTGCAAAAAAATATGTAGGCAGAGGCATGTTATTCTTAGACCTTATACAAGAAGGCAACTTGGGTCTTATTCGTGCTGCTGAAAAATTTGACCATGAAAGAGGATACAAATTCTCCACATATGCAACTTGGTGGATTCGTCAGGCAATCACAAGGGCAATTGCTGATCAGGCTCGTACAATACGTATACCTGTTCACATGGTTGAAACAATTAATAAATTGAAAAAAGTTACAAGAAAACTTGCTCAAGAGCTTTCAAGAAAACCAACAGAAGATGAACTTGCTCAAGAAATGAATATTTCTATTTCAAAACTTAGAGAAATTATCAAAGTTGCTCAAGAACCTCTTTCTCTTGAAACTCCTATTGGTAAAGAAGAAGATTCCCGTTTAGGTGATTTTATCGAAGACAAAGATGCAGATGCTCCTGTAAAAACAGTTGCTCATGAACTTTTAAGAGAAGATCTTGCAGAGGTATTGAGCGGACTTTCTCCTCGTGAAAGAGATGTTTTGAGATTACGTTTCGGTATGGATGACGGTCGCCAAAGAACACTTGAAGAGGTTGGTCAATTGTTTGGTGTTACTCGTGAACGTATCAGACAAATTGAAGCAAAAGCTTTGAGAAAACTTAGACATCCAAACAGAAGCAAACGTTTGAGAGAATATGTAGAAGTTTAATTGATAAAAAAATAAGTTCCTTAAATTTAAGGAACTTATTTTTTTATTGGTAAAATTGCTTCTATATTACAATCTATATCACCATATATTAAATTCATGTAGTTATCTTCTGTTGGAATAATTTTTGCATAGTTTAGAGATTTTTGATTGTGGTCGTTGCCTGTGTTTTTTGCTTTTATTTTTGCTATAAGAGAGTTTCCTTGATATAGGTTTATAAAATAACCGGAATCATTTTTTGCTGAAAGAACTCTATAGTATCCCGGTGGAATTTCTGTCAACTCAGGAGTAATAAGAGTGACAGGAATCATTAAAGTCGGGTAATCGTCTTTCATATTTTTCAAAACACCTGAAATGCTGTCTTGTGAATCCTGTCCGGAGTTATTTTCCCATACAGGATTACCTTTAGGACGGTCTTTTTCTTCTTTTTTCTTTTTCTTCTTTTCAAAAAACTGCATTACTTTTTCAAATTCTTGATTAGTTACAGATTTTTGTTGACTTTTTGCTGCACTGTCAATTTTCATTGGCTCATCCCAAAAATCATCGCTTATCTCTGCATATGCAGGGACAATAGATGCACTAAAAAAAATTATTAAAAATAATAGACTAATTTTTTTCATATTAATATGATAATGTTTTTTTCTTTTAAGTAAAGTCTTTAAATATTTCTATAAATTATATTTTATTTGTTATAAAATCCAAAATGAATCAAAGAAAGTGATAGAATATGTTTTCAAAAGAAGAATGGATTGAAAAAGATTTAAAATATGTGTGGCATCCGGATACTCAACACAAACAGTATGAAGGTGAAAATTTTAAACCAATATTAATAGAACGCGGTGAAGGGATATATGTATATGATATAGATGGTAACAAATATATTGATGCAGTTGCTTCTTGGTGGGTTAATACGTTAGGTCACTCTGTAAAGCGTTTAAACAACGTACTTTTGGAACAGTCTCAAAAAATAGAACATGTTCTTCTTGCAGATTTTACACACAAGCCGGCTATAGAATTGGCAGAAAGACTTGTGAAACTTGCTGGTGAACCATTTTCAAAAGTCTTTTATTCTGATGATGGCTCTACTGCTGTAGAAGTAGCTATAAAAATGGCTTATCAATACTGGTATCAAAAAGGAAAACCTGAAAAGAAATATTTTGTATCTATGACTGATTCTTACCATGGTGATACATTAGGCTCTGTCTCTATTGGTGGAATTGATATTTATAAGGAAATTTTTAAACCATTAGTTTTCGAAACTTTGAAAGTTTGTGCGCCATATTGTTATAGATGTCCTAACAATTTAGAAAAAAATACTTGTAATATCAAATGTTTAGATGAAGTAGAAAATCTTTTTGAACAAAGACATAATGAAATAGCTGCAATAATTGTAGAACCCTTGGTTCAGGGTGCTGCTGGTATGCGAGTTTATCCTGCTAAATATTTGAACAGGCTTAGAAAATTGTGTGATAAATACGATATTTTACTTATAGATGATGAAGTAGCTATGGCTTTTGGCAGAACTGGAAAATATTTTGCTTTTGAACATGCCGGAATAAAACCTGATATTTTTTGTGTTGCAAAAGGAATTACCGCAGGATATATACCTCTTGCAGCAACAATTGCAACAGAAAAAATTTATAAAGAATTTTATGATGATTTTTCAAAGTTAAAAACTTTTTATCACGGGCATAGCTTTACAGGAAACCCAATTGCCTGTGCATTGGCTGTTGAAAATTTAAAAATAATGGAAGAAGAGCAAATTATAGAATCTCTTCAACAGAAAATAGAAGCATTAAAAAAATCTCTTAAAAAATTTGAAACTTTAAAACATGTAGGTGATATAAGACATATCGGTATGATTGGTGCTATAGAGATGGTCAAAAACAAATTGACAAAAGAACCTTATACTTTTAGTGAAAGAATGGGACATAAAGTTTTTTTAGAAGCTTTAAAAATGGGTGCAATACTAAGACCAATCGGCAATGTTATTTATTTTATGCCTCCATTGATAATAACTGAAAAAGAAATTGAAAAACTTACGGAAATAGCATATAATGCAATAAAAATTGTTACGGAAAAAACAGAGGTATTATGAAAAAAACAGCATTTACTTTAGCAGAAATTTTAGCAACACTTACCATTATTGGTGTAATTGCTGCGATTACAATCCCTAATTTAAATCAGACTTCACAGAATAACCAATATGTTGCAGGTTGTTTAAAATCTTACTCTGTATTAAGTCAGATGGTTACTAAAATGAAAGTTGCTAACGGACCTATAGGTTTTGGTTCTTTATGGACAAATGAAAAAGAACTTGCAAAAGCAATGGTCGAACAACTTAATGTTATAGATCAATCTGAAGACGAAGCAACACGTTCAGATGTAAAATCACTTAAAGGGGAAGAATCAACATTATCTGGGATGTCTTTTACAACTGCAGATGGAATGATATATTACTTTTCAAAAGATGATTGTACAGGTAAAGGCTACGTAGCAGATGATTCAACAGCTTGTTTGGGTAGTTTTGCTGTAGATGTAAATGGTTTAAAAGGGCCAAATGCTTATGGTAAAGACATTTTCTTCTTCGGTTTGATTAGGGGTGAAGGTATTTTACCTGCAGGAAGTTATGATGGCTCTTCTGATTGTATATCTGGTGGTGCTGGTGTAACTTGTGCAGCAAAAGTTATTAAAGAAAAGAAATTAAGTTACTTGTAGTTTATTGAAAAATTAAAAAATAATATGTTTGAATAATTAGTCTGTATTTAATACAGGCTGATTATTTCTTGTATTGCTTTTTCTGCAGTATCAAGTATTTCATAAAGTTGTGACTTTTCGTATGGATTACCTTCAGCAGTAGTTTGAAACTCTATAATTTTCCCGCCCTTTGTCATTACAACGTTAGAGTCGACTTGTGCATGAGAGTCTTCTGAATAATCTAAGTCCAGCTTTACTTCTCCATCAATTATTCCAATCGAAACAGCTGCAATTTTGTCCAAAATCGGATTCTCTTTAATTACACCTTGTTCCATCAATTTTTTAATTGCTTGTTCTAGTGCAAGATATCCTCCGCAAATGCTGGCACATCTTGTGCCACCGTCTGCTTGGATAACATCGGCATCAATAGTTAATGTTAGTCCTGTCAGCTTTTCTAAATCAACACAAGAACGCAGGCTTCTTCCAATCAATCTTTGTATTTCTTGAGTTCTGCCTGAAATTTTTGAACGTTCTCTTTGGCATCTTGTATGTGTAGATGTTGGCAACAAAGAATATTCAGCTGTTACCCATCCTCTTGGATCATCTTTTTCCATCCATTTTGGAGCTTTTTCATCAACTGAAGCTGTTACTATTACTTTTGTATCACCAAATTCAACTAATATTGAACTCAGTGCATGTTTTGTATAGTCTTTTGTAAATTTTATACTTCTTAATTCTTTATTCCCTCTATTGTTATATCTTTCTGTCATTATTAACTCCCTTTTTTTCAATATTTTTTTGTGGTAATTTTATCTTAGCAAATATAAATGATATGGGATAGATTATGACAAAATTTTACTTAACAACGGCAATTGATTATGTAAACGGTGCTCCTCATATTGGACACGCATATGAAAAAATACAAGCAGATGTACTTGTTAGACATTTTAGACAAAGAAGAGACGATGTTTATTTTTTAACAGGAACAGATGAACACGGAATAAAAATTCAAAAAACAGCAGCTTCAAGAGGTATCACTCCAAAAGAACTTTGTGATGAAAATGCTCAAAAATTTAAAGAAGCTTGGGCTGGTCTTGATATTTCTTATGACAAGTTAATTAGAACTACAGATAAAGACCATGAAGCTATAGTACAAAAAATATTTCAAAAGTTAAAAGACAATGGTGATATTTACAAACATTCTTATACCGGTTTGTATTGTTCAGGATGTGAATCTTTCTTGAACCCGAGAGATTTGACAGAAGATGGACTTTGTCCTGATCATTTAAAAAAACCGGAAGAAGTTAAAGAAGAAAATTATTTCTTTAAACTTTCAAAATATAAAGACAGAATTATAGAACATATAAAAAATAACCCTGAATTTATTCAACCTGAATTTAGGGCAAATGAAGTTTTAAATCAGCTTGAACACATTGAAGATATTTCTGTATCACGTTCAAAAGAGTCTGTGAACTGGGGTGTACCTGTAGCAGATGATGATTCTCAGATTATTTATGTATGGATTGATGCTTTATCAAATTACATTACAGCTTTAGGCTATGACACAGAAAATCCTTCTGAAATGTTTAAAAGATATTGGCCTGCAGATGTTCAAGTTATCGGTAAGGATATTATGAAATTCCACGCAATATACTGGCCGGCATTTTTGATGGCACTCGATTTGCCATTGCCAAAAACTATTCTTGCTCATGGATGGATTACTATAGATCAGACAAAAATGTCAAAATCATTGGGTAATGTTATAGCTCCAAAAGATGTAATGGAAACTTTTAATCTTTCTCAACCCGATGCATTTAGATATTTTATGATGGTTACTGCACCTTCTGGCAAAGATGGCAACTACTCTGACCTCGATTTTAAAGAAAGAGTAAATGCTGATTTGGCTAATAATATTGGTAATTTGCTTAACAGAACATTGAATATGCAAGTCAAATATTTTGATGGAGAAATAAAACCCGAATTTATTACTTCTTCAGATAATGAAATTGCAAAAGCTGCTATGCAAACAGTTACACTTGTTAAAGAAAGATTTGACAAGTATGAAGTTGCAGAAGCCGCTCAAGAGATTGTTAATTTTTCAAATATAGTGAACAAATATGTAAATGATACAGCACCTTGGGGACTTGCTAAAGAAGGAAAAATGCAAGAATGTGCAAATGTTCTATACAATGTCTTAGAGTCTATGAGATTTATTGCGGCTATGCTTGCTCCTTATACTCCAAATATTTCTCAGGATATATATGAACAGTTAAACAGAACTGAAAAAGCTGTAGATGTAAAATTGGACAATCTTAAATGGGGTGAAATACCTGCTGGAAAGATTACTGAAAAAGAAAAAATTAAACCTGTATTTTTAAGACTTGATTCAGAAATTGCAGGTGCCGCTAAAAAAGCATAAATTTTTATTTATTAATACAGAAAAGGAAAACGATACAGTTTTCCTTTTTTGGTTTGATTTTGTAGCATATTGCTATTTATGATAGAATAACAACACAATGATAGATGTAGAACAAAAACAAAAATATGATGAACTTGCTTTGAAAATTCTCAAAGCGAAGGAGTGTCTTTGACCCAGCTAAGTTAAGAGTCAAGATTCTTGCCTTAGATGAAAAATTACAATCAGAAGATATCTGGAAAGATCCTCAGGCTGCAGCTCGTATTTCGCAAGAAGTAACCGAGTATAAAAATGAACTTTCACGTTTCGAAAAATGGCAAAAGACTATTGATGATTGCAAAGTACTTATTGAACTTTATAACGAATCTGATGATGAGTCTTTATGGGAAGAATTACAAAATAATTTAGATTTTCTTGATAAAGAATTGAATAAATGGGAAATAGAAAAGACTCTTTCAGGAGAATATGATACATACGATGCGATTTTAACAGTAAATGCCGGTGCTGGAGGTACTGATGCTCAAGATTGGGCACAAATGCTATTGAGGATGTATACACGCTGGGCAGAAGCCAAAGGCTGGCAAGTTGATCTTTTAGACAAGTCTGATGGTGATGAAGCAGGTATAAAATCTGCAACTATAAAACTTTCTGGCAAATATGCTTTCGGATTGGCAAAAGCAGAAAGAGGTGTGCACAGGCTTGTTAGAATTTCACCATTTAATGCTAATGGTAAACGTCAGACAAGCTTTGCTTCTCTTGAAGTTTGTCCAGTGATTGATGATTTTGAAAAAGCAATTAATATCCCACCTGATGATATAGTTTTGGAAACAATGCGTTCCGGTGGTGCCGGAGGGCAAAATGTTAACAAAGTGGAAACCGCTGTCAGAATTTTGCATAAACCTACAGGTATAGTGGTTAAATGTCAGCAGCAACGTTCCCAATTGCAAAATAGAGAGACGGCTATGCAGATGTTGGCTGCAAAATTGCTTGCATTAAAACAAGCAGAACATGATAAAAAACTTGCTGAGTTAAAAGGTGAAACTTTTGATATAAATTTTGGTTCTCAAATTCGTTCATATGTCTTTCACCCATACAAAATGGTAAAAGACCATAGAACAGGTTATGAAGTAGGAAATGTTGATTCTGTAATGGATGGAGATATTGATGGTTTTATTGATGCATATCTCAAACAAGAAATCCAATAATTTTTATTTCTCTACTCCAAATCTATTAAATTTTTTAAATATGCTTTATTTGTAAAACTTTTATAATATAATTATTACTAGAATAGGGAAGAGGATATATTATACCCTTGAAAGTGTCGTCACAAAAGAGTTATAAGGATAAAAAAATGGAAACAAAAATTGAAAAATTAGAAAACAATATGGTTAAGGTTGATATTGAGATTGATGCCGATACAGCAGAAAAAGAATATTCAAAAGCTTGTAAGAGACTTGCTCAAAGAGTTAATATTCCTGGTTTTAGAAAAGGCAAAGCACCAAGAGCTATTTTGGAAAAAAACATCGGTTCTGAATCAATCAAAAGAGATGTTTTGGATTCTATATTACCTTCTGCTTTTTCAAAAGCAATAACTGAAAATGATTTGAATATTATTACAGAGCCATATTTAGAATCTTATGATTTTGAACTTGGAAAACCTGTAAAAGTAGTAGCAAGAATGGAACTCAAGCCTGAAGTTAAATTCGAACAGTACAAAGATATTGAAGTTGAAGTTGAAGAATACAAAACTGCCGATAATGCAATGCAAAAAGAACTTGATGAGTTGGCTGAGAAATTTACAACTTTAAATAAGGTTGAAGGCAGAGAATCAACAGCAAAAGACGTTGTACTTATGGACTTTGAAGGGTTTGTCGATGGCGAAGCTATTCAAGGCGGTGCAGCAAAAAATTATTTGCTTGATTTGGAACATAGTAATTTTATTCCTGGTTTTGCTGAACAACTTGTTGGTCATAAAGTAGGCGAAGAGTTTACTATTGATGTTACTTTCCCTGAAGAATACCATGATGAAAAACTTAACGGTAAACCAGCTCAATTTAAAATTAAAATTAATGAAATAAAAGAAAAAGTTTTACCTGAAATAAATGATGAATTGGCTAAAAAAGTCGGCAATTTCAAAAATGTTGATGAATTAAAAGCTGATATTCAAAAATATCTTGAAAATACAGAAAAAATGGAAAACGAAAAAAGAAGTGCAAACAAAGTTTTTGAAGCAGTTCTTTCAAAAATGACAGTAGATGTTCAAGACTCGATGATTGAAAGAGAAAAACAAGCACTTGTCGCTGATTTTAAACAAAAAGTTGCACAATCAGGTGTAACTTGGGAAGAAGTTTTAAAAAGAGATGGTGCTGACAAAATCGACGAAGAACTTAAAGCTGAAGCACTTAACAGAATCAAAAATTCTTTAATGATGTCAGAAATTGCTAAACTTGAAAATATCCAAGTTACAGCTCAAGATTTAGACCAAAAAATAGCCGAGATGGCAGCTTTATATCAAACAGATAAAGATACTATATTTAAAGAAATAAGAAAAAACACTGCTTTGATTCAGTCATTGTCTCAACAAGCATTGAGCCAAAAGGTTACAAAATTCCTTGTTGACAACAATAAAATAAAATTCATTGCAGAAGCAAAAAAGTAGATTATAATAATAGTAAATAATCAGTTAGAGATAATTAAATCGAAAGGGCAAATTTATGAGCTTTGTACCAACAGTAGTAGAACAATCAAGCCGTGGTGAACGCGCATTTGACATATTTTCAAGATTATTGAGAGAAAGAATTATTTTTCTTGGTACTCCTATAGATGATATGGTTGCAAACCTTGTAGTTGCACAAATGCTTCTTTTGGATTCTGAAAATCCTGAAAAAGATATTATGTTATACATCAATTCACCTGGTGGTAGTGTTACTGCTGGTTTTGCTATATATGATACAATGCAGCACATCCGTTCTGACGTTTCTACTATCTGTCTTGGTCAGGCAGCATCTATGGGTGCTTTTCTTCTTTCTTCTGGTACTAAAGGTAAGAGACTTGCTTTACCTCATTCCAGAGTATTGATTCACCAACCTTTGGGTGGCGCTCAAGGTCAAGCTACAGATATTGAAATTCAAGCTGCTGAAATTTTGAGAATTAAAAAAGCATTGAACGAAATTCTTGCTTCAAATACTGGTCAATCTATTAAAAAGATTGAAAAAGACACTGACAGAGATTATATCATGACTCCGGAAGAAGCATTGGAATACGGTATGATTGATAAAGTTGTTTCAATGGATAAGATTAAAAAATCCGAATAATTAGATAATAATTCAGGAGGCTACTAATGCCAAAACACGATGATAGTCGTTTAAAATGTTCATTTTGCGGTAAGACTCAGGACCAAGTAAAAAAACTTATTGCCGGCCCTGAAGTTTATATCTGCGATGAATGTGTAGAATTGTGTAATGAAATATTAGACGAAGAATTTTTTGAAAATAAAGAAAAAGGCGACAAAGAAGAACACAAAGAAGCTGATATTTCTTCAGTTCCAAAGCCGCATGAAATCAAAGCATACTTAGACGAACATATTGTTGGTCAAGATGATGCTAAAAAAGTTCTTTCTGTTGCTGTTTATAACCATTATAAGAGAATTGCTCATAACACAACTGAAAAAGATAATACTGGTATTGAAATACAAAAAAGTAATATACTTTTAGTTGGTCCGACTGGTTCAGGTAAAACACTTTTGGCTCAAACGTTGGCCAAAATGCTTGATGTTCCATTTGCAGTAGCTGATGCGACTACACTTACTGAAGCAGGTTATGTTGGTGATGATGTAGAAAATATACTTCTTCGTCTTTATCAAAGTGCTGAATTTGATGCTCAAAAAGCAGAAAGAGGTATTATCTATATCGATGAAATTGATAAAATTGCAAGAAAATCAGAAAATCCTAGCAT
This sequence comes from Candidatus Gastranaerophilales bacterium, assembly GCA_944323475.1. Classification (GTDB taxonomy): domain Bacteria; phylum Cyanobacteriota; class Vampirovibrionia; order Gastranaerophilales; family Gastranaerophilaceae; genus Limenecus. The sequence goes on along the minus strand of CALUSQ010000001.1, from coordinate 69,819 downwards.
AACAAGAGACGTTTCTGGTGAAGGTGTACAACAGGCTCTTTTAAAAATGATTGAAGGTACTGTTGCCAACGTTCCACCTCAAGGCGGTAGAAAACATCCTCATCAAGAATTTATACAAATTGATACTAAAAATATCTTGTTTATTGTAGGCGGTGCTTTTGTAGGTTTGGATAAAATTGTTGAAAGAAGAGCAGGCGAAGGTACTTCTTTAGGCTTTGGGGCCAAAGCTCCTGCAACTGCTGCAGAAAAAGAAATTGCTGCACAAAAAATGCTTAAAAAGCTACAACCCGAAGATCTTCTTAAATTTGGTCTTATTCCAGAATTTATTGGTCGTGTTCCAATTTATGCTGTACTTGATCAATTGGATGAAGCTACATTAAAGATGATTTTGACAGAGCCTAAAAATGCTATTATTAAACAATATCAATGCTTGTTAAAAATGGATAATGTTGATTTGAAATTTGAACCTGAAGCTATTGAATTGATAGCTAAAGAAGCTATTAAACGTAAAACTGGAGCTAGAGCTCTTCGTTCAATAGTGGAAGAACTTATGCTCAATATCATGTATGAAGTTCCTTCTCAAGAGAATATTAAGGAATTTACAGTAACCGCAGAGATGGTTAAAAAACGTGATAAAGTTGCTGAGTTAATAAAACTCCCTCAAAAACATACTTCTGAAATTGATGAACATGAGGAAATAGCTTAATTCTAATTTTTTAATAAAAGACCTCTTACTTTAAGAGGTCTTTTATTTTGTAAATATTTTCAATACTAGTTAGTATTTTTTTTGCTACAATATTAAAAAAGAATTAATCGAGGATATATTTATGGAAGAAAAATTTCAATTAAAAGAAGAATTTATAAAACAGGCAGAGTCTGTATCAAGAGGTGCTGAACTTTTGCCTGGCGGTATTAAAGAACTTGCTATAAAAATGCAAAAATCTGCTGAATCCGGTAAACCTATTAGAGTAAAACTTGGTATGGATCCTACTCGTCCTGATTTACATTTGGGACATACTGTAGTAATGAGAAAACTCAAAAAGTTCCAAGAATTGGGGCATAAAATTGTTCTTTTAGTTGGTGGTGCTACTGCTATGGTTGGTGACCCTTCAGGTAAATCTGAGACAAGACCTGCCTTAACAAAAGAGCAAGTTGAAGAGAATGCAAAAACCTATTTTGAACAAATGTCAAAAGTTCTTGATACATCAAAAGCAGAGGTAGTAAATAATGCTGATTGGCTGCATCCGATGAAATTGACAGATTTGCTCAGACTTGCTTCTAACGTTACAGTTGCGCAGATGATGACTCGTGATGATTTTGCCAAACGTTATGCTGAAGGTAAACCTATTGCAATTCATGAATTTTTCTATCCTCTTATGCAAGCTTATGATTCAGTTGCTATTGATGCTGATATTGAAATTGGCGGTACTGATCAGAGATTTAATGTGCTTTTAGGTCGTGAAATACAAACAGCTTATGGAAAACCAAATCCCCAAATGGTAATGTTATTGCCACTGTTGGAAGGGACTGATGGGCTTGTTAAGATGTCAAAGACCTATCCGGAACATTGTATTTCTTTGACTGATAGTGCAAAGGATATGTATGGAAAATTGATGTCTATTCCTGATACTTTAATTATGCGTTATTACTCTTTGTTAACTGATGTTACTGATGAAGAGCTAAAAAATATTGAAAATCGTTTAAAAACTGAAAATCCTAGAAATATAAAAATGGAATTGGCTTATACAATCACTAATGAATATCATAGTGATGAAGAAACTAAAAAAGCTCAAGACGAGTTTGTCAATGTTGTTCAAAATAAAGGAATTCCTGAGGATATTGCTTCATATAAATTAGAAACTGACAAAAATATTTTAGACTTGCTTGTTGAGTTAGGCTTTGTATCCAGTAAAGGTGAAGCCAAAAGACTAATTGCTCAAGGCGGTGTAAAACTTGATAATGAAAAAGTTACAGATATTGCTTATATTGTTGAAACTTCTTCATTACCAAAAGTTTTGCAAGCCGGTAAGAGAAAATATATGAAACTTGAAAAATAGTAAAAATATAAGGGTTTTACTATGGAAAAAATTAAAGCAAATATACATGAAAATATTTTAGAGTTGATTGGTAATACACCATTAGTGAGATTAAATAAAATAAATGACACAAATGCTGATGTTGTTGTAAAACTTGAATATTTTAATCCTGGAAATTCCGTTAAAGACAGGGCTGCTTTAAATATGATAGAAAAAGCAGAAAAAGAAGGATTAATTGATAAAGATACTGTGATAGTTGAGCCTACAAGCGGTAATACAGGCATCGGATTAGCTCTAGTTTGTGCAGTAAAAGGTTATAAACTTGTTTTAACAATGCCTGAAAGTATGAGTGTTGAAAGAAGAAAAATGCTTTCTGCATATGGTGCAGATCTTGTGCTTACTCCTTCTGCACAAGGAATGAAAGGGGCAGTTAATGCTGCTATGCAGGCGGCTGAACATTTTGAAAAAAGTTTTATACCTTCACAGTTTTCAAATCCTGCTAATTCTCAAATACATGAAACAACTACAGCTCAAGAAATTATTAAAGATACAGACGGGAAAGTTGATATTTTTGTTGCGTCTTTTGGAACTGGAGGTACTGTATCAGGTGTAGGAAAAGCATTGAAAGAATTTAATCCTAATATAAAAATTATTGCAGTAGAACCGTCTGAAAGCCCTTTGGTTTCTGAAGGTAAATCCGCACCACATGGCATTCAAGGTATAGGTGCAAATTTTATTCCTCAAAATTTGAATCTTAATGTAATAGATGAGATTGTTACTGTATCAACAAAAGATTCTATTGAAACTGCTATTAAGATGTCTAAACAAGAAGGTATCTGTTGCGGTATTTCTTCAGGTGCAAATGTGAAAGCGGCATTGGATATTGCCAAAAGACCAGAAAATGCAGATAAACTTATTGTTGCTATTACATGTGACTATGGAGAAAGATATTTGTCTACTCCATTATGCGAAATAAAATAATTTGAATAATTATATAAGGAGTTTAAAATATAATATGCTTTTTGCTCGTGCAATAAAACAGATAAAAGAAGATATACAAACAATTTATGACAAAGACCCTGCAGCAAACAATATAGTTGAAGTTTTTCTTTGTTATCCTGGTTTGCATGCACTTATTGCACACAGAATTGCTCACAAACTCAGATATTGGGGTATTCCTGTTATACCTCGTTTAATATCTTATTGGAGCAGAATATTTACAGGCATAGAGATACATCCCGGAGCAAGAATTGGCAGGAGATTTTTTATTGATCATGGGATGGGTGTAGTGATAGGTGAAACAACATATATAGGTGATGATGTACTTTTGTATCAAGGTGTTACTCTTGGTGGTACCGGTAAAGAACATGGTAAAAGACATCCAACTGTAGAGAATAATGTTACAATCGGGGCTGGGGCAAAGGTGCTTGGTAATCTTACTATAGGAAAAAATTCCAGAATCGGTGCTGGTTCGGTTGTTGTTGATGATGTCCCTGCTGATTGTACGGTTGTTGGTATTCCTGGTAGAGTTGTCCATCAAAGAGTTATGGTAGATGGACAGTTGCAGCATAACAGGATGCCTGACCCAATCAAATGTCAATTAAACAGACTTACTTATGAAGTTGCAGAAATTAAAGAAAAGTTAGATATTACAACTTCTGCTAAAACTGACTGCTAAAAATAGTATTAAATTTTTTGTATTTTTTTAATTTTTTTGTATAATAAATTACCGTAGGGTGTCCCCCCTATTATTAATTAATTTAAAAGGAGAAAGAAATGAAAGTAAAAATTAATGACGGATGCATAGCTTGCGGCGCATGCGAATCAGTTTGCGATGCAGTATTTTCTATCGAAGACACAGCTGTAGTTAACGAAGCTGCTGTTGCTGGTAATGAAGATTGCGTTAAAGAAGCTGCTGAATCTTGCCCAGTAGGTGTTATCGAAGTAGAAGAATAGTTTTTACTAACGATAAATAAAAGTTAAAACAGCCTTCATGTTTTCATGGAGGCTGTTTTTTGCTATAAATATACTATGAAAAGAGCTATAGATAATATAGATAAAATTGTAAATGGAATTAAAAAGGCAAATCTTCCTCAAACAGAATTTGTAAAAATGATGGAAGAGTTTCATGATCCTTTTAAAGTTTTGATATGCTGTATATTAAGTTTAAGAACAAACGACAAAACAACTTATCCTTGTTCTTTGAGAATGTTGCAACTTGGAACAAAACCGGAAGATTTTTTGAGTGTTGATGTCGATACTTTGGCAAAAGCAATTTATCCTGTTGGCTTTTACAAAAATAAAGCTCAACAAATTCTTGATATATCAAAAGAGCTTGTTGAAAAATATAACAGTAAAGTTCCAAATTCAATTGATGAGTTGGTAAAATTTAAAGGTGTAGGACGAAAAACGGCAAATCTAGTCATGGCAAAAGGATTTGATTCTCCTGCAATATGTGTTGATGTTCATGTTCATAGAATATCAAATCGTCTGGGCTTGGTAAAAACAGATACTCCGGATGAAACTGAAATGGCTTTAAGAAAAATTTTGCCTCAAAAATATTGGTTAGATATAAATACTATTCTTGTCACTTTCGGGCAAAATCTCTGTAAACCTCAAAGACCCATGTGTGAAAGTTGTCCTATCAATGAGTATTGCGCAACTTTTCAAAAAAATAGTAATAAAAAAGACTGATATTATCAGTCTTTTTTTATATTATTTGTTATTTTTTACCGCCAGAAATGAAGTTTACGATATCGAATAATGAATCTTTTACAAATTCTACAGCCAATTCTTGTACAGGTCTGTTATCGATATAATCAAATGCGATATAAAGTGGATCTCTTGAATTTTTGAATCTCATTCTGATATCTTTTTGATCAAGAATTGCAAGATTTGCTTGAAGTCTGTTTTCTTGTTGAGCTTTTCTTAATAATGGTCTGAATTGTCCGTTGCCGCCTCTGTTATTATTTGTATTTCCTGCTGGATTGATTGCCATATTTTTGTCCTCTTGTATATCTCTTATATATATAAAGGTATATACTTTTAAAAAGTTGCGTATATACTTTTATTTTGTTAAGAAAAGTTTACAATTGCAAGATATTAAATATATATAAAATTTTTGTAATTTTTGTTATAAGGTATTACAATAAGACTTAACCAGTTTAAGGAGTATAAACATGAAAACTTACAAAATAGAGGAAATTACAGAAATAGTCGGCGGTATTCTTACAAAAGTTTCGGATGCATCAATTGATAAATTAAGACCACCGCTTTTGAGTGATGAAAATTCTTTGGCTTTGGCTTTGTCAGAAGAAGAAATAGAAAATTTGGCAAAAACACAGGCTAAAGTTGCTTTGGTTCCTCTTGGTGTAAATTTTGAACATATATCAACAATTGAAGTTGAAAGACCAAGATTGGCAATGATGAAACTTCTTCATCTTTTTTATGATGCACCGGATGCTCCTGTCGGAATCCACCCGAGTGCTGTTATACATCCTGAAGCAAAAATTGGGGAAAATGTTTCAATTGGTCCTAATGTTGTTGTTTCAAGAAATTCTGTAATTGGAAATAATACAAAACTTTTGGCTAATATTTATATTGGCAAAAATTGTAAAATTGGAGACAATTGTCTTTTCCATCCGGGTGTAAATATTGGTGATTGTTCTCAAATTGGCAACAGAGTAATTTTGCAACATGGTGTAAGTATTGGTGCTGACGGATTTAGCTTTGTAACAGAAAATCCTGATGTTATTGAACAAGCAAGAAAAGAAGGATCAATAAAAGAATCTAATACAAAACAAAAAGTGTATAAAATCCCTTCTATTGGTGGTGTTGTAATAGAAGATGATGTAGAAATCGGTGCAAATACTTGTATTGATAGAGGTACAATTGAAAATACTGTAATTGGTTCTCAAACTAAATTGGACAATCTTGTTCAAGTTGGTCACAACTGTAAAATTGGCAGTGCTTGTATGATTGTTTCTCAAGCAGGTATTGCAGGAAGCTGCAAAATTGGTGATAGAGTTGTTATTGCAGGACAAGCTGGTCTTGCTGACCATTTGGAAATTGGTTCAGATTCTATTGTCATGGCTCAAGCTGGTGTTACAAAATCATTTCCTGAAAAATCAATTATCATTGGAGCACCGGCTGTTCCAAGAAAAGATTTTATTAAACAATTAAAAATGCTTAAATCTGCTGAGGAAGCAGTTGCTAAGTTTAAAAAATATGAGCATTTGCTTGATTCTTTTGAGCAAGGAGACAATTAATGAATATGACATTATTAAATACAATACTCAAAGAAACAGAAGTGTCTTCAAAAAGTTTGATGACAGGCATGGATTGTACTGCAAGACTTGTCCCTTCTGACAAGAAAGGTATACGTTTTCATGTTGGTGACAAAGTAGTTGAAGCATCAGTTGATAATGTTGTTTCTACCGAACATTGTACAGTTATCGGAAATCAAGACATAAAGGTTATGTTGATTGAGCATTTCATGGCTGCTTGTGCAATTTGTCATATTGAAGCGATAGATGTTTATTTGTCGCATTTTGAAATGCCAATTCTTGGTGGTGGTTCAGCAGAGTGGGTTGAAATTTTTAAAGAAGCTAAAAATGAACCAAATGAGTCATATGTTCTTGAAGAACCGGTTACTTATGTGAATGGAAAAACTCATTTGATAGTTTTACCATCTGATGAATTTAAAGTTACATATAGCGTTAACTTTAATCATCAGGAACTAAATCACAGATGGGTTTCTTTAGAAAAAGACAAACTTAATGAGATTATCGAAGCTAGAACATTTGGTTATTTAAAAGAATTGGAAATGTTGCAGGCTGCAGGTTATGCCAGAGGTGTAAGTATTGAAAATACTGTTGGTATGACAGATACCGGTTATACTACTGAGCTAAAAAGTGATTTTGAGCCAGTAAAACATAAAATTTTAGATTTAATCGGTGATTTTTATTTGACAGGTTTCAATCCTTTGGACTTGAAAGCAGAAGTGATTGTAAAAGAAGCAGGTCACGCTGTGCATGTAAAAGTAGCTAAGCTTTTGAAAGATAAAATAATAAAAGAGAGTTAGTAATAAGATATAAAGAGGAGTTATAGATGACTGAACAAAATACTAATGAACAAGCTTTAAAATTTGATGTGATGGAAATAATGAGCATGATTCCTCATCGTTATCCTTTCCTTCTCGTTGATAGAATTACAGAATGTGTTCCTGGTAAATATTCAAAAGGTTATAAAAACCTTACATTTAATGAACCATTTTTCCAAGGTCATTTCCCAGGTAACCCTATTATGCCTGGAGTGTTACAGGCAGAAGCTCTTGCTCAACTTGGAGCTGGTATATTAATGACTATGCCTGAATACAAAGGTAAATTGGTGGTGTATGCAGGTATTGATAATTGCAGATTTAAAAGAATTGTTCGTCCTGGTGACAGACTTGATATGGAAGTTGAACTTGTTAAAGTTAAAGGACCTATTATCAAATCACAAGGTAAAGCAATGGTTGACGGACAGTTGGCAATGTCAGCAGACATGATCTTTTCTGTTGTATAGCTTGATGAAAGGTTGATAAATGATTGATAAAAGAGCGATAATTGCAGACGACGCTATTGTTGGTGAAAATGTAACAATAGGTGCAAATGCGGTGATTGGTAATTGCGTAAAAATTGGCAATAATGTTACAATTATGCCAAATGCATACCTTGAATATTGTGAAATAGGTGATGGTACAATTATTTCACCATTTGCGAGTATTGGTACAGCGCCTCAAGATTTGGGTTACAAAAATGAACCGACAAAATCGATTATTGGTAAAAATTGTATTATTAAAGAATATGCTACAGTAAATCGTGCTTCAGGTGAAGGAAACGTAACTATTGTAGGTGATAAATGCCTTTTAATGACATCTTCGCACGTTGCACACAATTGTGTATTGGAAGATGAAGTTATTATGGCAAATCTTGCTACAATAGGCGGTCATTGCCATGTTGGTTTTGGCGCATTTTTAGGTGGTATGAGCGTATTTCACCAAAACTTGAGAATTGGTGAAATGTGTATAATAAGCGGATTTTCCGCTGCAAGAATGGATTGTCTTCCATATGTAAAAGGCGAAGGCAGACCTCCAATCCCTCATGGTATTAATGCTATTGGTTTGAAAAGAAGAGGTATAGCTCCTGAATCAAGAGAACATCTGAAAGAAGCATTGAAAATATTGAAATCAGAAAAATATCTTATTTCAAAAGCTTGTGATGTAATTGAACAAGAAATTCCTCAAGATGAATACGTGAGAAAATTTGTTCAGTTTATACGTGAATCAAAAAGAGGCATTACTCTTAGAAAAGCTGAAAATACTATGTGCTAATGCTTTTTGTAAAATTTTATAAAAACACCTGCTTAATTCCAGTAGGTGTTTTTTTTATAAAATATGTAGATATAGGTAATGTTTTTAAAAACGCTAAAATAGTATTATAATTAACTAAAAGTCAGATTAATTAAAGGAGTTTTTTTATGAATACATTATGGGAAAAATATGCCAAAGTTCTTGTTGATTATTCAACTAAAGTAAAAAAAGACGATTTAGTTGTGATTCGAGCAACAAGTTGTGAGGCTCAACCTTTGGTAAAAGAAATTTATAAGCAGGTGCTTTTAAAAGGGGCAAATCCTGTTGTAAAAACTATGATGGATGGACTTTCTGAAACTTTTATCAAATATGCAAATGATGAACAACTTTCTTATATCGATCCTATGACAGAAGTTGAATATGACAAAGCTGATGTTTTAATATCTGTCGGTGCTCCTACAAATACAAAGTCAATGGCAAAAGCTGATTCTAAAAAAATGGCAAAACGTTCAGCTGCAACAAGAGAATTGTCAAATAAAATGCTAAAACGTTCTGCTGAAGGTTCTTTGAAATGGGTAATCGCAGATTTTCCAACAAATGCTTTGGCTCAAGAGGCAAAAATGTCGCTTGAAGATTATACAGAATTTTTAATAAAGGCTTGTTATTTGCATTTGGATAATCCTATTGAAAAGTGGGAGCAAATTGATAAAGAACAGCAAAGACTTGCTGATTATCTTAACAAAACAACAAAACTTCATATAATTGGTGAAGAAACTGATATAACTTTTGATACAACAGGCAGAAAATGGCTGAATTGTTCAGGACAGTGCAATTTCCCTGATGGTGAAATTTATACATCTCCTGTTGAGAATAGTGCAAATGGTACTATTTACTTTGATTTTCCTCAAATATACAGAGGTAACGAATCTCATAAAGTAAGATTAAAACTAGAAAACGGTAAAGTTGTTGAAGCAAGTGCTGAAAAAGGAGAAGAATACTTCTTGAACATGATAAACATGGATGAAGGTGCTCGTTTTGTTGGTGAAATCGCTATCGGTACAAATTCTATGATACAAGAAATTACCGGAAATATTTTATTTGATGAAAAAATTGGTGGCGCAATCCATATGGCTCTTGGGGCATCTTATCCGGAGGCAGGAGGTAAAAATATCTCCGGTTTGCATTGGGATTTGATAAAGAATATGAAAAACGGCTCTGAAATATATGCTGATGATGTTCTTATTTATAAGGACGGAAAATTTGTTATTTAGTAAATATCTTTTATAACTTAATTGTAATTACCTGTGATTTATATTAATTTAATTACAGGTAATTTTTTATGAACAATACAGATTTAGCAGCTTCAAAACATCTCGGTAAAAAGTCAGTGGGCAGTGAATTATACGACCCATCTTTGCTAGTTGCTGTGCCTAGATTTGAGAATAGAAAACAGTATGGAATAAATAATGAAAAACTTCCTTTTTATGGTTTTGATGTTTGGCATGCTTACGAATTTTCGGTTATGACAAAAAGTGGCTTGCCGGTTACTAGGTTGATGAAGATGAGATATAGCTGTGAGAGTGAGTTTATTGTTGAGTCAAAATCTTTAAAGTTGTATTTAAATTCGTTTAATATGTCAAAGTTTGGCGATTCAATTGAAGAATGTTTGGAAATTTGTAAGAATACAATTTCTAATGATTTGTCGAAACTGCTTAAAACAGAAGTATTTATTTCTTTTTTTGATAATAATTCACAACGTATTAAAATTTTTGAAAATTATAAAAATATTTTAGATTTTATTGATTTATCAAATTTAAAAATAGATAAATTTAAAGAAGCGCCAGAACTTTTGCAATCTGACGAAGGCAAAGAAAAGAAAAGATATTTTTTGAGCTTTGATGCATTGCGTTCAAATTGCAGAGTTACTCATCAGCCTGATTTTGGTGATATTTTTATTAGTTATGAATCCAAGAAACATATAAAAGAAGATAATTTAGTTAAATATTTATGTTCGTTTCGTTCTGAATATCATTTTCATGAAGAGTGTTGCGAAATGGTCTACAAAAGGCTTTATGATTTACTTGACAATGATGATAAATTGTCAGTTTGTATTCTTTATACACGCAGAGGAGGGATTGATATTTGGCCTGTACGGATGAGTAAAAATTGTGAAATATCAGATACATTGGCTATTATTGATTTATTTAAGTATGCAAGAAATGGTATCAAACAGTGATTTGGAGTTTTGAATGAAGTTATATTTATCGGTTTTATTTTCATTTATTTTTTTTATTTTTGTTTTTCTTGTTGTTTCGTATAATCCATATGATAAACAATATCAAGCATTTCTTAGTGAAAAAGTTGGATTAAAAGATTATACCAATAAAGATATAAATGGATTTATTAAAAATTATGATAATCCTGTAACAGTTAAGTATCATATGCCAAGTATGCGTATGTTATCTATTGTTTACAAACAAATTGGAAGGTTCGATGATGCTATTAGGGTTGTAAATTCTTATGAGAAAGACAAGGATTATGGTTTTTGTGTACTGTACAAATCACCTATAAATCGTTCTATTTGCCGTTTGGTATCGGTTTTTTCTAATAACGATATAACGATTGATAAAAATTCAATTATTTCAGAAATTTATTTTGAAAAAGGTGATTATGCAAAAGCTAATGAATATTTTGAAAAATCAAATAAAACGGATTTGTGTTATTGTTCAAAATACTATGCATTAGCTAATAATAACAAACAAGCAAATTCATATTTACATAAATGCATGATAGACAATTCTATAAGCTTAAAAAAACGGTTACTAACAAAAGCTTATGTTATGACAAAACAAAAACGGTATTCAGACGCTGAAAAAATTTATAAATCTTTAATTAACTCTCAATGTGATAAAAGAATAAATTGCACAGGAAATGTAGAGATTTATATGGAATTGGCAGATTTATATAAATCTCGGAAGTTATATAGTAAAGCTATTTTTTGTTATAAAAAAGCTCTTAAAGTACAGCCATATCATTATAATGCCAATAAGGGTGTAGCAGAATGTTTTGAAAAACTTAATCAAAAATCTGAAGCTAGGCATTATTACAAACAAATTTTAAAGTATCAACCTGATGATACTAAGTTTATTGAATTAAAAATCAGATAGAATTTATATATAGTTAATTATGACTAATTTCATACATATACATTGTTGTCATATCTGATTAAAAATAGTAAAATAACTATACTTGTCAAACTATAATCTTATGTAGAAAGGCTTTTTTTATGAAATTACATATGCAAATTTTAATTGCGTTAGGTTTAGGTATCAAACGTAATGGTCACATTTTTCTTGGTTTGATAGCAGGTATTATTCTTGGAATTGCAATGCATGCTTTTCAAGTATCGCATGAGTCATCTACAGTTTATAGTGTAATATATTCAGTTTTGAATTTTATAGGACAAGCTTTCATCCGATTGATACAAATGGTTATAATACCATTAGTTTTTAGTGCAATAGTTATAGGCATTTCCAGTATTGGTGATAACAAACAATTAGGCGCTTTTGGTATTAAGATGGTAACTTACTACTCTATTATATCAATTGCTGCAGTTATTATAGGTGTTGCGCTAGCTTTTGCGTTGCATCCTGGTGATGGAGTTCAGTCATTTATTAGTCAAGAGTCTGCTGTTGAAACACAACAGATTGTTAGTCAAGCTATAGCTGATCAAAAAGGTCATTTATCAGAAATGTTTATTAATCTGATACCGGCTAATCCGATGGAAGCATTGGCTAAAGGTGAAATGATTCCTATTATTATTTTCATAATGATTTTTGCTATAGCACTTGCAAAAGTAGGAGAAATTAACAGACCAGTAGTGTCGTTCTTTGAATCTATTTTTGCTGCCACAATGAAAGTTACTGATGGTATTATGTATCTTGCTGCACCAGGTATATTTGCTTTGACTGCTACTGCGATTTCTTCATTTGGTATATCGGTATTTACTAGTATTTCAAAGTATTTCCTTGCTATATTTATAGGTTTTGCAATACAACTGTTTGTTGTTTATCCGATAATAATGAAAGTATTTTCTAAAGTACCTGTAAGGCTTTTCTTCGCTGCAATTGCAGAAGCTATGATGGTAGGTTTCGGAACTGCAAGCAGCTCTGCTACATTGCCTTTGGTTATTGCTTGTTGTGAAAAAAGAGGTATTTCTCACAAAGTATGCAGTTTTGTATTACCTCTTGGGGTAACGCTTAATTTTGATGCAACTGCAATGTTTCAAGTTATTGCTGTTCTGTTTTTGACACAGGCATACGGAATAACTGTCGAACCTCTACATGTTCTCCAAATAGCTATACTAGCAATTGTTGCATCAAGTACCTGTGCAGGTATCCCTGGCGGTGGTATTATTACAATAGCATTAGTATTGAACGGTTTAGGCTTAACACCTACTCAAATGGTAGAAGGTTTTGCTTTCTTGTTTGCTGTTGACAGAATAGTTGATATGTTTAGAACAATGTTAAATATTACTTCCGATGCTGTTGTTACGGCAGTTATTGCTGACAATGAAAATGAGCTGAATTATGATATGCTCACCAATGTTGAATCATATAAAGATATAATTTAAGTATAATGAACCTTACTGTTTATAAATCATCAGGTTTAAATGGAGAATTTATTATCCCTCCCGACAAGTCTATTAGTCATAGGGCTGCAATGTTTAGTGCTTTGACAGATGGTATTGTAGAGGTTGATAATTATTCTTTAGGTGCAGATTGTATAAGTACTTTAAATATAATAAAAGCTTTGGGGTGTGAGGTTGATTTTATTTCAGAAAATCGCATTAAAATAAATGCTCAAAATGCTTTTAAAAAAGATAGATATAATTTGGATTGCGGTAATTCAGGCACTTCTATGAGATTGTTTTCCGGTATTCTTGCATCAAGAGATCTGGAAGCAAGATTATATGGTGATGAGAGTCTTTCAAAAAGGCCGATGAAAAGAATAATAATTCCTTTGGAATTAATGGGGGCAAAATTTAAACATAATCAATATAAAGCACCTCTTGTTATTAAAGGAAAAGAGTTGTTTCCTATTGATTATAAAACTCCTGTGGCATCTGCACAAGTCAAATCTTGTATTTTGTTGGCCGGTCTAAATACATATGGTGAAACTAAAGTTACAGAACCATTTCTTTCAAGAGACCATACAGAAAGGATGCTGGCATATTTAGACGCTGATATTGAATATAGTCAAAATATATCTAAAATTCGTAAATCAGTATTAACACCTAAAAATCTAAAAGTTTGTGGCGATATTTCTTCTGCTGCATTTTTTATGGTTGCTGCAGCTATTGTGCCAAACTCAGATATACTTATTAAAAATGTCGGTTTAAACCCTACTCGTACAGGTATAGTTGATGTTATGCAGAAAATGGGAGCAGATATTGAAATTTTAGATAAAAAATTAATCTGTAATGAAGAAGTTGGGGATATAAGAGTAAGAACTTCTGAATTAAAAGGAATAACAATTGAGGGTGAAATAATACCAAGATTAATAGATGAGTTACCTGTTATAGCCGTTTTGGCTTCTCAAGCTTGCGGTTCTACTATTGTTAAAGATGCATCTGATTTAAGAAATAAAGAATCAGACAGGATAAAATGTCTTGTTTCTGAACTCAAAAAAATTGGTGTTCAAATTGAAGAGACAGAAGATGGCTTTGTTATAGAAGGAAATGTTAATTCAAAACTAGAAGGCGGTTGTGAAACTGAATGCTATCATGATCATAGGCTTGCTATGAGTTTGTATATTGCAGGACTAATTTGTCAAAAGCCTATTGTTATTAATCAGTTTCAATGGGTTGATATTTCATTCCCTGAATTTTTAAAATTTATGGATATATTGCAAGCTTAATTATTTTTTGTTTTTTTATTAAATAAATCACATTTGTTAAAATCTTTTACTTTTTCTATCCAGACATAGGTTTTGTTTTCATTTATTGCAAAAGGATTTGAAGCGTAATGTGTGTTTTCTGACATTTGTTTTGAACGTTTGTCAATTTCATCTATTCGTTTTATTAGTTTTTTTAGTGATATTAAAAGATCCATTTTGAAATAAATCTCCATTTGTTCTTTTAACTTACTTAGATATCATTACAAAGAATGTTCGGCTTGTAATTATACAAAATAATTAAATCAGCTTACCTGTTGAGACAAATTTTTGTATAATCTAAATATGACTAAAACATTAAAAAGAATTTTAATAGCTGAAGATAGCCCAGAGTGGCAGAAGTTTCATGCATCTTTATTGAAGGAATATGACAAAGTAGAGCTTATGTTTGATATTGCGTCAAGTGCTCGTGATGCTTTGGAATTAATAAATAAAAATATAGAAAATCCATATAATCTTGTGCTTTCGGATTTGCAGATGGAAACAGACTTTTTACCAAAATTTGCAGGAGAATGGTTTGTTGAAAATATAAAACAAATTCCACAGTACAAAAATGTACCTATTGTTTTTATTTCTGCAACATACAATATCTCATTTGTTGCTGCTTCTTGCGGAGTAAATTCTCTGTCTAAAAGAACTCTTGTTAATAACCCTCAAACTTATTATTTTATGTTAGATGAATACTTGATTTAATAAGAAATATTAAATTATGCTTTGAAAAATTTATGTTTATTGTAATATATTAATACAACTAAATTTGCTGGGAAGAATAGAATGAGGGAAAAGACGCATTCTATAGATCTTGCTTGTAAAAATAATCAGTAAACTAGATAAGAAGGTACAAAATGGGAATCAAAGGAAAAGTAGATAAAATGGTAGTTCTCGCTTGTGAAGAATGCAAAGAAAGAAACTACACAACTACAAAAAACAAAAAAACTCAAAAAGAAAGATTGGAACTTAAAAAACATTGCCCAAGATGCAATAAACATACAGTTCACAAAGAAACAAAATAACTTTACTAATTAACGCAATTTAAACTTTAAAGAGCGTCCTTAGTTCAGTTGGTAGAACGTCGGTCTCCAAAACCGGATGTCGAGGGTTCGAGTCCTTCAGGGCGCGATTTAAGTAAACAGAGGAAAATATGGCTAACCAGACAAAAGAAAACATAAATTTTAAAGAAGCTGCAATGGCTTATTTTAAAAGTGTAAAACTTGAATGGGGTAAAATCACTTGGCCCGGTAAACAACAAGTCATTGTTGAAACTATTTATGTAATAATTATTACTGCAGTTTTTACAATCGGTGTTTTAGCTCTGGATACAATTTTTGACGTTATTTTTAAAGCGTTACATTTAAAATAGTTGTTAAAAGGTTTATTATTAATAAAGCAGGAATTAATATAATGACAGAAGAAATGAATGATGAAATGCAAGTAAATGAAGCTCAAAATGATATTGAGGTTTTTAACAATGAAAAACATCAAATTGTTGAAGAAAAAGATGCAAAGTTAAAAGCTGATATTCAAGCTTCTCACAGCAAAGAACCTCAAAAAAAATGGTATATTGTTCATACTTATTCAGGATATGAAAACAAGGTTAAAGTTAATCTTGAAAAACGTATTGAATATATGAACATGGGAGATAAAATCTTTCGCGTAGAAGTTCCTCAAAAAACCATTACTAAAGTTAAAGATGGTAAAAAGCAAGATAGAGAAGAAAAAATCTTCCCTGGTTATGTACTTGTTGAAATGATAATGGATGATGACAGCTGGTATGTTGTTAGACATACAGCAGGTGTAACAAAATTTGTTGGTACATCTAAAAAGCCTATACCGGCAAAAGATTCCGAAATCAAGAAAATTATTCATAGAGTACAAACTCAAACTACAAAAATTGAACTTGATGTTAAAGTTGGTGACAAGGTTAGAATTATTTCCGGACCATTCTCTGACTTTATTGGAGATATTACAGAAGTTTATCCTGACAAGTCTAAACTTAGAGCTATGGTTTCTATTTTTGGACGTGAAACTCCTGTAGAACTTGAATATAAACAAATTCAAAAAGTTTAAAAAACCAAATTTGATTTAATAGCCGAAAAATGAAAAACAATAGATAGTGGAAGGGAATTTTTTCCCGCCAGACCACGAAAGGAGAACAAAATGGCAAAGAAAATTGTAGGAAAAATCAAGCTTCAAATTGAAGCAGGTAAAGCAAATCCATCACCACCGGTTGGTCCTGCTTTGGGTCAACATGGTGTTAACATCATGGATTTCTGTAAGCAATTCAATGCGAAAACAGAATCACAAGCAGGTTATATTATTCCTGTAATTATTGATGTATATGAAGATAGAAGTTTTTCTTTTATCATCAAAAGTCCTCCGGCTGCAGTTTTGATTAAGAAAGCAATCAACCTTCCTAAAGGTTCTGCTGCTCCTAACAAAACAAAAGTTGGAAAAATTACTGTTGCACAACTTGAAGAAATTGCAAAAACAAAAATGAATGACTTAAATGCAACTACCATGGAAGCAGCTGTTAAGATGCTTAAAGGTTCTGCAAGAGCAATGGGTGTTACAGTAGAAGAATAACAAAAAGTGGAAGGGGATGCCGTAAGGGACACACCTTTTTGGTCCGTAACGGATTAGAACCCGATATCACCACAGAAAGGAAATGAAAATGAGTAAATTAACAAAAAGACAACAAAAACAGGCTGAAATGCTTGAAGGTTTTGTTCAACCATCATCAGCGGCCGATGCACTTAAAAAATTAAAAGAAATATCTGAAGCAACTGTTAAATTTGACGAAACTGTTGAATGCCACATGCGCTTGGGTATTGATGTAAAAAGAGCAGACCAACAGATACGTTCTACTGTTGTTCTTCCTGCAGGTCTTGGTAAAGATGTTAGAGTTTGCGTTATAGCAAAAGGTGTTAAAGCAGATGAAGCTAAAGCTGCAGGTGCTGAAGAAGCTGGTGCTGAAGAAATTATTGACAAAATCGCAGGCGGTTGGTTTGAATTTGATACATTGATTGCTACACCTGATTGTATGGGTATGCTTGGTAAACTCGGTAAAGTCCTTGGTCCAAAGGGCTTAATGCCAAACCCAAAAACTGGTACAGTTACACTTGATGTAGCAAAAGCAGTTAAAGATGCTAAAGCTGGTAAAGTAGAGTTCCGTGCTGATAAGCAAGGTATGATTCATTGTCCGATTGGTAAAATTAAATTTTCTTTCGATGACTTGATGAAAAACTATGTTACACTTGCAGATGCTGTTTTGAGAGCAAAACCATCTGTTGCTAAAGGTGTATACGTTAAATCAGCTTATTTGACTACAACAATGGGTCCTGGTATCAAATTAGATACTAAAAACTTAGCTGCTGAAGTTAAAGAGCATGTTTAATAGAAATTAATTCTAATATAAAGCCTGTGATTTTAATCACAGGCTTTTTCATATTTATTTAATATTATTTTATTTAAATTTGTATCCAGTGTTGTATTTATTCCTATAGGAAATGTCAATTTGTCTTTTTCGTGTCCAAATTTTAATCCTTTTATAGTTGGAATTTTTAATCTGTTTGCAAATTCTGATATAAGATTTTCAAAATAATTTTCATTGTCTATATTAGAAAAATCTCCAAAAACTATAGCTCCTAGTTTGTTTTTAAATTTAGGAATATTTAATAACTGGGTTAGCATTTTATCTATTTTATAAACAGGCTCATTGATATCTTCTATGAGTAGGATAAATTTCTCATCAGGTATAAAATCTAATCCGCACAAGGATTGAAGTGTAGAAAGATTTCCCCCCCATAGTATACCTGATGCTATTCCGCTATAATATGTTTTTGGATTATTTTCTATAGATATTTCACTTATACCGTTTTCTAAGGTATTAAAAAACGAGTTTTTAGTAAATTCACTAATATCTGATGCAAAATCAGAATATGCCATAGGTGCATTATATGTAACAAGACCTGCTTTTCTGTATAACATAATTGATAGAGCTGTTATATCAGAGTATCCTGCAAAAATTTTAGGATTTTCTTTTATAGCTTCATAGTCAATAAGATCTAAAATTCTTATAGCACCGTATCCGCCTCTTGTTGCCAATATTGCATTAATAGATTTATCTTTAAAAAAGTTATTTAATTCTTCTGCTCTTTTTGAATCTTCTGCACAAAGATAATCTTTTTGAGTATATGATGTTTGTGAGATTTTAACTTTATAACCTTTTTCTTCAAGCTCTATTTTCGCTTTCTCAAGTTTTTCTTTATCTTCAATTACTCCGGAAACTGAAAGAATTCCTATAGTATCGCCTTTTTTTAGTTTTTTAGGTATTAATAAATCCATAGTGTCCTTTTCTTTGCATTTACCGTATAATTATAGTATACGAATCTAGTTGGAGTAAAGTTTTGGCAGAAAGATACTTACCTTTATACAGAAAATATCGTCCGCAATCTTTTAAAGACTTGATAGGACAGGAAAATATTGTAAAAGCATTGTCAAATGCAATAAATTTGAATAAAATTTCGCATGCTTATCTTTTGTGCGGTCCAAGAGGAACAGGAAAAACTACTACTGCAAGAATTATTGCAAAGTGCTTAAATTGCGCAGAAGGTCCTACTTTAGAGCCTTGCGGAAAATGCCCAAGCTGTAAAGATATTGCAAATTCTACTCCAATTGATGTTATTGAAATAGATGCTGCCTCAAACAGAAAAGTCGAAGATGCAAGAAACATTTTGGAAAAAATTCAGTTTGTTCCGGTAAATGGACGTTTCAAAATTTATATTATTGATGAAGTTCATATGCTGACTACTGAAGCTTTTAATACTTTGTTAAAAACATTAGAAGAACCACCTGAAAATGTAATTTTTATTCTTGCTACAACTGAACCGCATAAGGTTTTGGATACTATAATTTCAAGATGTCAGCGTTTTGATTTTAGACGTATTACTACAGAGGATATTGTCGGTCGATTAAAATATATATGTGAACAAGAAAAAATTAAAATAACCGAAGATGCTTTATATACAATAGCAAGAAGCTCTCAAGGCGGAATGAGAGATTCTCTGGCTTTGTTAGATCAAATTAGTGTATTAGATGCAGACAAAGAAATTACTTCTGATGATGTTAATGATATATTAGGCCGTCTTTCTTTTGATGTTCTATTTGATTTTAGTAGCAGCGTTATTGCATCAAAAACACAAGATGCATTGACTCTTTTGGATAGTGTTTATAACAAAGGGAATGAACCTTTCCAAATAATATCTAATCTAATTCTGTATTTTAGAAATATGCTGGTTGTGAAAAATTGTTCGGATAGAAAAATAGCAGCAGAGCTTACACAGCTTAGTGAAGCTCACATACTTAAACTAAGAGAACAGTCTGAAAATATTGAGGCAGAACAAATTCTTTATATCATAGAACGATTAGCTTTTTATTCTAAGGAGATAAAAGAGACAACAAACAGATATTTGTGGCTGGAACTTTGTGTTATAGAACTTTCTTCAAATATCAAATATAGTTCGTATTCAGATCTTTTAAAACGACTTGTGAAAATAGAATCTCAAATAGCATCAGGTGAATTTTCTTCAAATACGCAAAAACATTCTTCTATGTTTAAAATGCCACAATTAAAAGAAAAAGAAGAGCCGTCTAATAGTATAAATAAACCATTGCAAAAAGAAAGTCCGGATGAAGTTAAGTCAGTAGAGACTGATGTTTTACAAGTTATAGATTCTACGCCTGTTACTCAAACAGTAGAACAAAAAAATGATGTTTCAACTATATCTCATAATGAATCTCAAGATATTGAAGATACATCCAAGGAAGAAAAAGAGTTTTTGGAAAATAAACAAACAAATGAAACGTCAAATGATGACATTGCTTCAATATGGCACAGTATTTTACAAAATATTGATAGTGTGCCGTCACGTATGTTTTTCTATAATCTGTCCAGACCTGTTTCTTTGAACAAAGATGGTATAGAAATTGCATTTATGAAAGATATATTTGTAAAACAGGCTAAAGAACCAACAAAAAATGCACCGTTAAAAAAAGCTGCAATGGAATTTTTTAATGTTCCTGATATAAATATTCATATAAGACTTGCAGATGAAAATACACCTGATTTGTCAAAATCTAAACAATCTCTAGAAAAAATTGAAAGAAAACCTCTATTGCAGACAAAAAAGGAAGAAGAAATTCCACTTTATGAAGAAGAAAATCTTCAAATGTTAAAAGATGAATTGACTCCTCATGTTGATAATAATTTAGAAGATAATACTGTTATAAAAGAGAATTTGTCGGATAATGCAAAAATGGTTATGGAATTGTTTAATGGTAAATATGTAGATTAAAAAAAGCCCTGAATTATATCAGGGCTTTTTTATTTTTAACTTTATTTATTCAGATACTGTTTCTTCTTCAGTTTCTTCTATTTTTTCTTCAAGATTTACAGTTCTGATTGAATCTAATTTAGATTTACCAAGATTTTTATCTTTGAATTTTTTTACTTGTCTTGCTAACTTGTCAGAAACAAGGTCAATACTAGCATACATTGATTCTGCATTTTCTGCTACGTGTACAGAACCTGTAGTCAATTTGCATGTAACTTCGGCTGTATGGTTTTCTGCTACGCTTGGATTTTTGATTACTGTTAACATAACATCAATAGCTTCAATCTGGTCATAGTGGGCAGCTACTTTGCCGATTTTTTCTTTTGCGTATGCTTTGATTGCATCTGTGATTTCAATGTTTTTGCCGTTTACGTGAATGCGCATGTATTGCCTCCAATAAAATGATACTTTCTAAGTATACCTCATCTTTTATTGAGTTGCAATGACTAGATGACTTTTGTATAATCTATTCATTATTGTATTAGAGTAAATTCTTATAAAAAAACTTAATTGGACATTATTTTTAGTAAAAGTTAAAATATTTATAGAATTTATGTTGTTAGAGGAGTCTAATATGAAGAGGTTAGTTATAAATTTTTCAATCATATTATCTGTATTATTGTTTTCTTCACCGGCTTTTGCTGTATTAAGAAACGGGGTGTGGGTAAATGATATGCGCTCTTTATTTTTGAATAATAGAGCAGTGATCATGGCTGTTAATATTAGGACTTTTAATGCTAATGATAAAAATAAAAATGATATTGTTGAAATAGAAAAAGGTGAAATGCCTGGTACTTTTATTAATGCTATTCAACGTTTGGATGAGTTAAGAGATTTAGGTATTAATACTATTCACCTTTTACCTGTTACTCCTGTTGGAAAGGTTAAAGCTATTGGTACAGCAGGCTCTTTGTATGCTATTTCTGATTTTACTAAACTAAATCCTCAACTAGATGACAAATCTAATGATTTAAGTGTTTATGATGAAGCAAAATTGTTTGTTAAAGAATGTCATAAAAGAAATATAAGAGTTATTTTTGATTTACCAAGCTGCGGCTCTTATGATATGTTTTTGGCAAATCCTAATTTGTTTATGACTGATTCACAAGGTCAACCTTTGGTTCCTGCAGATTGGACAGATGTAAGAGTTTTTAAAGTTCAAAATGCGGATGGCTCGTTAAATGATGATGTTTATCTTCTCTATAAAAGCTATATAGATATGGTTCAAAAAATTGGTGCAGATGGTGTTAGAGCTGATGTTGCAACATCAAAACCTTTTAAATTTTGGCAAAATCTCATTTCATATGCAAAAAGGAATGATAAAGAGTTTATGTTTTTGGCAGAAGCTTCTGAAAATTGGAATGAACCAATAGCTAAAGGTGTTCCGTTTACTCCATATCACCAACTTTTGGAAGCAGGTTTTGACGGTTGGTATGGTAGTTTTTTTGATTTCAAAGATTGTGATAGTGTAGAAAATTTTTCAAAACAGCTTTCTTTGATTAGCAATATAAGAAAAGATTTTGTTATGAAAAAACAACCTAAAGCTGTTATAGGCAGTTTTGCTACGCATGATGTTGAGTCACCAATAAATACTGGTGGAATGCCTTATTCTAATATGGTTATTTGGTTGCAATCCACATTGCCTTTAAATTCATATTATGTTGATGGATTCCAAACAGGTGATGCTTATCAGTATAAATATGCAAATCAAAAAGCATCTAAAACATATACTGATGATGATTATTACTATGTTCATAAAGGTAAAATTGATATATTCAATTATTCCAGAAAACCCGGAGGACCTAATACTGATTTGTTAGCTGATTTTAAAATGGGTAACAAATTAAAACTTATGTCATCTGAAATTATAAATAGAGGTGATTTAAGTTTTTTGAACACAGGCAATCCAAATATTTTTGCATATATAATCAAATATAGATATTCAATGATTTTGGTAATTATAAATAAGGATTTGGTATATCAAAGTGCAGGCAAAATTACATTAAAAGATTATGATATTGATGATATGATAGTTCCTTTAAAAAATACATCTATGCCTACTTTTAAAAAGAAAAATTTGATTTTAAATATGGCACCTGGTGAATCAATTGTATTTTTGATTAGTAAACAAGATAAATCTCAAAATATACAAACAAAACAGAATGTTAATGAAAAATCACCTTCTAAAACACCTGTTCACAAGAAATAAAGTTGAATAATCCTTTGTTTGTATTCCAGAGAATTTCTTTGTTTTCATTTTCCGGCAATTCCAGTGTTATTGTTGGTATGTTTCGTTCAATGCCACAATAAGTACCAAAACTACCTGGGGTTGGGTAACCAATATTTTCTGCGACTTTGTATCCTGTTATGTCTGAAATTTTTTGGGCAAAAGTTTTTGCAGGTCCATCAAAGTTGACTATTTTGTACGGCTCATGAAGCGTAACTATCAAATCAGGTTTGTATTTTTCTAAGACATAAATTAAAAATCTTGTTTCTGTTTCACTTGCTGGGGTTTCTCCTCCAAAGTAATCGTCATTTGAATCTGTTTTTAACCAATTTTTAGTCGGAAAATTTCTGTTTAAATCTACACCATTGGCATTTTTTCTTGTTTTTAATTTTTTACCGTCAGGATTTAAGCAAGGAATGAATAACAATCTATTTTGGGTATCATTCCTGTCTTGGAGATATCTGTTTATGAGATATTCTCCATCAGGTTCATCACCGTGCATAACACCGATAATAAGTATTGTATGTTTATATTCTTTGGGTTGTCTTTTTAGTAGTAATATTTCATTACCGTTTTTTGTATTTATTTTTAATTCAATATCTGCAAATATCATTTTAATTCTCTAATTTTTGCCACATTTGTTTTGTATTTTCTAAGCCCTTATTTATTGTAATTTTATCAAGAATAATTTGTTGAACAGTTGTATTCAAAAGGTTTATGATTTCTTTTTTGTTATTTTTGAATTCAACAGGTGTTTGAAGATTATCCAATTGTTTTGCACTGATATATCTAGCTTTGGCAATAGTATCAGTATTGTCGTATACGGTAAAATACTTGTCTTTAAGAGAATATTTGTTTGTTGGAAGTATTGTTGTAAGTTTTGCCAAATTTGTTTGATTTTTTTCGTTTGTTAAAAAAAGTGCAAATTTCAAAGCAGCTTCTTTATGCTTTGAACGAACAGGAATAATCAAATTCATTACAGAAACATCAAATTTGCCGTTAATGCCAGTAAATTGAGGTGAAACATCTGTAATTTTATAGATTTGAGGAGCATTTTCTTTTACTATATTTAAGAAATTTGCACCGGATTGTATGAAAGCTATTTGTCCTGACATATATTTTTCAAGTGCTTCTTGGTGATTTTGTGTAATTGATTCTTTAGGAATAAGGTCTTTAGTATATAGTGATTTATAATTTTTAAATAATTCATAACTTTGTTGTGATGTTAACTTGTCAGAAGAATTAACATCGTATTTATTTAAAATTTTCAAAAATGTGTCATTTTCTGTCAATGTCGGCATTGTTACAAATTTATTTGTTTGTTGCTTAATTTTAGGGGCTATCATAAATAGCTCGTCATAGGTTTGAGGTATGTTTTTTATGCCGGCTTTTTTTAAAATATCTTTGTTATAAAAAGTTATGGATGAAGTAGCATAGAATGGAACGGCATAGCATTTCCCATCTTGTTTCAGCATTTCAATAATCTGTGGGTTATAATTAGACAACTTTTTGCAGTCTATGTATTCTAAAGCCTGCTTTTGTGCTAAAACACTCGAAAAATCTGGAGTTAAATTGACTAAATCAGGTGGCGTATTGCTCAATATAGAGGCTAGTGTTCTTTTTTCGCCTTCTGAATATGGTACATCTATCCATTTGATTTTTATATTAGGGTTTTCTTTTTCAAATTCTTGAATTAAAGGAGTCATATACTCCCCGAATGTACCCATTTGCAAGGACCAGAAAATAACTTCTTCTTTTTTGTTTTTTATTTCTTTTTTGGGGGATGTTATTCTATATACAGTAGTAATTAATGTAATTGTCACGATTACAATGATTGCTATAATTTTTAAATTCTTCATATTTTAACCACCAGACCAACTAATATTGCTATTGCAATAAGTATCATAGGATTCTTTTTTAATTTTAAACCTATTATGCTGAATACGGCAAGAAGTATAAGTGATTTTAATGAAATAAAATCCCAAAGATTATGAGAAATTTTGAATGCTTGAAGATTAAAACAAGTCGTATTCATTATTTTTAAACCTGCTACCCCAATTAGAGCAACTGCAGCAGGTCTTAGACCATACATTATGCTGTTTATGTATTTATTCTCTTTATTATTTTTTAAAAATTTAGATAATGAGCATACGATTATCATTGATGGTATTAAAAAGGCTATTGTTGTTAGTGCTGCACCTATATTTCCCCCAACTTTTATGCCTACAAATGTTGCCATGTTTATGCCAATAGGTCCTGGTGTAAGATTTGATATTGCAATCATTTGTGTTATTTCTGCAACATTAAACCATTTGTATTTTTCAACAAGATAATATAGAAAAGGAATAACTGTATACCCACCACCTATTGCTACTGTTCCTATTTTGAAGTATTCAAATGCAAGGACAAAAATATTATGCATTGTTGCCTCCTTGGGCATTTGAATTTGATGGAATTTTTTCTTTAGGGAATAGTATGTGTCTTATTATTCCAAGCATACCGGCTGATATTACAACGATAAAAGGTGATATTTTTAAAATTGATGCAATTAATGCAAGTATAAAAATAAATGTTGTAAATTTGTCAAAAACAGAAAATACCCATAGTTCTAAAATTGTGAGAAAAATTAATACGCATACCGCAATATCTAAAACCTCAAATATATTTTGTATAATAGGGTAGCCTGTTATAATTGAAAGAAAACTAAAAATTATTACAATAGAGAGATATGCAGGCATGCAGACTCCTGCCAATGCAGACAATGCTCCAAAAACTCCTTTTGCTTTGTAGCCTGTAAACATTGAAATATTCCCTGCAACTAGTCCCGGCAGACATTGGCTTAGTGCATAAAAATCTGTGATTTCTTCCATTGTACAGATTTTTTCTTTATCAACCATTTCAGCTTTTAAAAATGGCAAAATAGCATATCCTCCGCCAAAAAGAACAAGTCCTATTTTAAAAAATATCCAAAATAATTTTAAAAATGTAATTTTTTTTGTCATTTAATTCACTTTAATTCAGTGTTTATTATTTGTGCAACTTCTTTTGCTGCTTCATGTTTTGATAAAATCTCTTTAACATTTGCCAGCTCAGATATCATCTGATTTCTGTATTTGTCGTCCTCAAGAATTTTTAAAATAGATTTTGATATAATTTTAGGATTACAATCAGCTTGCAGTAGTTCAGGTACAATGTCTTTATTCATAATAATATTAGGCAAACAAACTCTATTGATACATCTTACAATCCTGTATACAAAATATGCAATCCAAGGGCCTCTATAACTGATTATCATAGGTGTATTATATAATGCTGCTTCAAGAGCGACTGTTCCTGATGCCAACATTAGAGCATCTGAGACACTCAAAAGCTCATAGTTTGCATTTTTTACAACTTTTATATCAGAATTTCCGAGGTATTTTTTGAATGTTTCATCTTTTAAACTGTCTGCTTGAGCTATGATAAATTGAACATCATTTCTTTTCGTTTTGATTATGTCTGCAGATTTTAAGAAAACATTCATAAGATTATGGAGTTCGAAAATACGACTTCCGGGGAAAATAGATATTAATTTTTTTGTTTTATCAAGTCCATATTTCTCAAATACTACATTTCTATCTGCTTTGGGCGGCATTTGAGAAATTAACGGATGTCCTACGAATTGTGCATCAACTCCAACACTTTCATACATTTGTTTTTCAAAAGGGAATATTGTCATAACTTTAGCAATATTTTTTTTAACTGTATTTAAACGCCATTTTCTTGATGCCCATATTTGTGGAGGTATGTAATAAAAAACTTTAATACCTGCTTTTTTCAAAAACTTCGATATGTTTAAATTAAATCCGCCATAATCAATAAGTAAAACCAAATCAGGTTTGTAGTCTTTTTTTAGGTAGTCCACAACTCTTTTACCAAGAGTCAGATGATCAAATAAGATTTTGGGTGTGAGTCCCATAGCCGACATGTGTGCCTTGGAATGATCAACAAAAAGCTTTATTCCAAGCTTTTTTAAATTTTCTCCGCCTATAGCTTCAATTTCTATATCTTTTCTTGTCTCTAATAAATTTTGTACAACAAGAGAGGCATGTTTATCTCCTGATAATTCGCCTGTTATAATAAATAATTTTTTTGTCATAATTGCTCCGTAACTCTGAATATTATTCAGCGTAGTCAAAAGACTTTGAAATTATATTGCCATTACAATGATGCCTTTTTTATCGGCAAATTCAATAACTTTTTTCTGATCAACAATAATAGTTTCATTTGCTTCTATGGCGAGAATTTTTGCGCCATATCTGTGCATTGTTTTAAGTGTGTTTAAACCAATTGCAGGTATATCAAAACGTTTGTCTTGAGTAGGTTTGCTTACTTTAACAACAGTAATGCCTTTACCACCAAGTCTGCAACCTCTTTCAATACATTTGTCTGTGCCTTCGATAGCTTCAACTGCCATAATCATTTTATTTTTGATTACTACAGACTGTCCAACATCAAGTTTTCCCATCTCTTTTGCCAACCAATAGCCGTACTCAACATCAAGAGATTGTTCTTCATCTGGTTCATGTGCGCCGAGAACTCCAGGAGGTGCCATCAAATTTTTTATAAAAATTGTTTGATCCAATACTCTTATGCCCATTTGTTCTAATTGATCAACCAAGATAAGCATAACAGCATCATCATTAAGTCTTTGAGCTTCTTTCATGAGACGTATAGCTTCCATATCAAGCTTTGGACGTCTAAGCAAAAGACCTTTGTGAACTTTGCCGATAAAAGTTAGCTGTGTGATTTTTTCATCAATTAGTGTTTGTTTTATTTTTAAAACTTCACCAGGACCAAAATTATAAACTTTTGTACAGAATTTTTTCAATCTATTTCTGTTATCTGAGGACAAAGAAATTGCAACTACTTCAAAACCGTTTTTTTGAGCTGCTTCTGCCATTGCAACAGGGAGCTCGCCATCTCCAGCTATCAAACATTGTTTTTTATCTAACACAATAGACAATTTCTCTCTCCTTTGTTTTTATTCGCAGACATTGTGCCTGTTACTTAATAATACAATATCAAGCGAATTTTTCAAATTATTTTATATATTTTAATCTTTTTAACACTTTTTATAAAAAATAATTAAATGTGTATAATAAAAATATGGCTTTAAGTGGACTTACAAAAAGTTATTTAAAAAATTTTCTTATATATTTGGAAGTTGAAAAAAACTTTTCCAAGCATACCGTTCGTGCTTATAACTCTGATATTTTAGGTTTTTTAATTTGGCTTGATACTACGCCTGTTGAAGAAACTAATCATGAAAAACTTAAAGATTATTTGATTTTTATTCAAAAATTTAACTATTCAAAAACTACTCTATCTCGAAAAATTGCTGCAATAAGAACATTTTATAGATACTTGTACAGAGAAAGAATAATTGATTCAAATCCTGCAAACAGTATTCATTCTCCAAAACGAAACAAAAGTTTGCCCAAATTTCTTTCAAATACAGAAATTGAGCAAATTCTTAATAACATAAAAATAGATACACCAGCTGGATATAGAAACAGGACCATTTTGGAATTGTTGTATGCTACAGGTATGCGTGTTTCAGAGTTGAGCAATCTGAATTTTGGCAATTTAAATCTTGAGGAAAACGAAATTACAGTTTTGGGTAAAGGTTCAAAAGAACGTATTGTTTTAGTTTCTACAAGAGCAAAAGAATTTTTGGAAAAATATATAAATACTGTTCGTTCAATGATTCCGGAAGAAAAATGTGAGCTTTCTGAGTCTGAAAATAGTCCTGTGTTTATAAATAAAACAGGATATCGTCTTCAAACTCAATCTATTAGATCAGCATTGAATGATATTGTAAAAAAAATTGAGTTACCTAAAAAAGTTACTCCCCACGTTTTTAGACATAGCTTTGCAACAAAACTTTTAGAAAACGGTGCTGATTTGAGAGTTGTGCAAGAGCTTTTGGGTCATGCTTCAATTTCAAATACACAGATTTATACACATGTATCGACAGAAAGATTAAAAGCGGTGTATGATAGTACACATCCGAGAGCATAAAAATTGGAGAAGAAATATGTATGATATAATAACAATAGGTAGTGCAACAATAGATGCTTTTGTTGAAAGTGATGCGGCTGATATTGTATCTGTATCAACAAAACACGCCAGTACAGAGTTTATGGCTTTTCCTTATGGTGCAAAAGTTGAAATTGATAGCTTTAGAACTGCTGTAGGTGGTGGCGGATTGAATGCGGCAGCAAATTTTGCAAATTTGGGCTTGAAAACATCTGCTATTTTTAAAATTGGTGATGATTTTCAAGGTAAAAACATTAAACATAAAGTTAAACTTGCCGGTGTTGATATTGAAAATATAATTGAAACTGATAAAGAAACATCAGGTTTTTCAATTATTTTATTGAGTTTTGAAGGTAATAGAACAGTCTTGGCTCATAGAGGAACAAATGGTACAGTCAAAGAGTCAGAGATTAATTTTGAAGCAATTAAAAACTCTAAGTGGCTTTATATTGCTCCTTTAAATGGTCAATCAGGTGCAGTTTTGGATAAATTGGCACAGTTTGCAGAAGAACATAATGTTAATGTTGCAATAAATCCCGGCAGCTCAAGTTTGAAAAAAGGACTCAAATACTTTGAAAAAATTCTATCTACAGCTGAAGTTGTTGTTATGAACAAAGAGGAAGCCTCTCTCGTTACAAAAATAGAGGTGCGACCAGATACAAAGACTGAATGTTTTTCTTCTGAAACTATACATCCTGATATAAAATCAATGTTGGATAAATTAAAATCAACAGATGCCAAGGTCGTTATTATTACAGATGGTAAAAATGGTGTTTATGCCTATGATGGTAAAAAATACTACAGATGTCCGGAATTCCCTGCTAAAGTGGTAAGCACTCTCGGAGCAGGTGATGCTTTGTCTTCAACTTTTACTGCTGCTTTGGAATATACAAATTGGAATATTGAAAAATCTTTGATGCTTGCATCAGTAAATGCTGCATCAGTTGTTTCTCATTTTGGAGCACAGGAAGGATTTTTGTCTTTTGCAAAGATGGAACAACGTCTTAAAGAAACACCTACATTTAGGGTCGAAGTTGTTTAATTTGTTATTTATACAGTTGTGCTAAGATTTATTGGCTGTGTTTGATTTGTTTGATTGTTTTTGTATTTTCTATAAGCATCATACAAATCCAATGCAGTTTGTAATTTATCTTTAAAGCTTTAATTTTTATTTTGTTGTAAATTTCTGATAACAGTTTTTACATTACCTTCAGCAAAAAAGTTTTTAGGATTTATAAACATTTTTATTCTATCAGCTTCAATAGATCTCATTTGCTCTGTAATTGTTGAACGACCCAAGAAAACAATTTCATTCGGTTTGTTGGTTTTAGGATCTGGGTATACAGTAGCTTTAGGTCCTCTTGCATCATAGTCTTTGTATGTTACATGGACTCTTTCTGATGCTTGGATTATGTTAGTTTTTTTATAATATTCTTGTCTATTTGACCATACATTGATTCTGGTTCCATCCATATCAACATCACTGTGTGCTGAACCTAACGCATAGGCTACTTCTTTTACTGCGTCATAAATAAATCTATTTGCTGTTATTACACTGTCTTTTTGTTTTAGTCTTCCATTACCAATCAGTGTTATTTTTTGTAAGTCACCTTTTTGGTTAAGATTTGCTATGGCTATATTTGAGAAAGTTTCAACATCTTTGTAGTATATGATAACATTTCCTTTTGCTGTTAATGTTTTTGTATTTGTATCATATTCTTGTTCATCAGCGGTTATAACAACAGTTGGCTTTAAAGCCCCTGTTTCTGTTACTGTTGTTTGAGTGTCTCCTTCTCCTTTAAGAGTTTTCTTTAATAGAGACATTTTCAATATATTGGCTTTTATTTCATTAGTTTTTGCTTGTTGAACTTGGACAACATATGGTTTGTCATACATTACAGCATCAGTAAGTTGTTTTGTTTTTGGGTCAATATAAACTTCAGCTCTCGGGGATGTAGCTTTTATATCATCCATTTTTACTCTGACATTACCCTCAAATTTTGCTTTATTTTCTTCCATTTTGAAGGTTTGTTTGTCTGATTCAATTGACAAATCAGCAGCTATAGCTATTCCTATAGTTGAAATGAGTAAAACTGTTATAAAAAATAAATTTTTAAAATTTTTCATTAAAATTCCCCTTGCTGTAAAGTTCTGTTTTTGAACGTCCTTTTATTCTGACATTTTTCATACTATTGCCAAGATAGGCTTCATTGCTGAATGTTTTTATTTCACCATTTCTTTGTATAATTACATTACCTTGTGCAACTATATCTTTGTCATTGCCTTGCCATGTGAATCTATTGGCTCTAACATTAGTTCCATCTTTATAAATTATATAAGTATTTTCGTATAAAACAACTCTTTTTGACTCTTCGTTAAATGTTCCTTTTGTTGATTCCATACTAAGTACAACTTCATCATTGTTGTAAAAATTACCAATGATATTGTATAAAATAACGACTTTGTTTTGGCTGTCATAGTAGCCTGAATCAGCATATAATTCCCAATATTTTTTATCGTCTTTTGTTTCTGTAATTAATAAATCTTTGATATCCAGTTTTTGTTTTTCACCAGCACTATTTAAGGCATCTTTTTTAAAATTTTTAGTTATTATACCAGCTGAAATAAAAGCCCACAAACAGCCAAAAACTATCAAAGAAAGTATAACTATGTATGCTATTTTTCTTTTTTGCATAAAGAAATTTTAACACGAAATTAAAACACAAGCTTGTAACAAAATATTTCATTTTTGCAGTTATTAAATAGGTTGATGACAAATTTTTTTGTTTATGGTTTTGATTAAGTAGTAAGTTATTGGAATAAAAAATGATTAGCGCTATTAATTTAAAAAATTATATTTCTTTTCCTAAACAGACAATACCTTCTTTTGGTTTATCTCAACAGTCTGACAATAAATTGGAACGTACTCCATCTAAAGATTCTTTGGCTATAAAATGCAATTATATAAATACAAAAAAAAGTAAATTAAGCCAACAAGAAATGCAGTTTGTTTCAAATACTTTTAATTTATTAAAAAAGACTAATATCTTACCAGAGCATATTTTGTATTTTTTAAAGCCTAAGATTGATGCAAAAGGTAGAGAAATTTTTACACCCAGCCAAGCTAATGTTATAGATGCTGCAATGAAAAAAGCTGTTCATTTTAAAAATTTGGCTATTTCTCTTGAGACAGATGCTAAAAAATACGGAAAAACTTGTGCAGATCAAATGGTAGATGTTTTTGGCGGAGAAAAAGGACTGGGGAAATATATTACATACCGTGTAAAAGGCAGAAGATCAATATATGACAAGTTAATCAAAGAGTTTAATGATAATAAGATTAATACGGATTTAATGTCTGTTATTTCTAATAAAGTTTTTGGCTGTTCAATGGATGATTTGGACAAGGATGATAAAGAGCTTTTAAAACTTTATATTAAAGATGGTGAGATTAAACTTGATTCTAAAGATTATCAAAAAATGGTGCAAGTATTTAAACATACCAGTCGAGATCATATAGAGTCAATAAATTGGATTAAGGATCTGGTAGGTACAAGATTAATTTTGCCTAAAGGGGATAAAAAAGAGCTGGAACTTGTTGAAAAATATTTGGATAAAGCTATAAAAAAAGGAGAATTGTTACCGACTCGTGTAAGTAATTACCATGCTAACCATATACTGCCATATATTAAACACGATACTGCAAAACTTTGGAAACAAATTATACCCGGTTTGAAAGTTGTTGAAACTGCTGAAGTAAGAAAGAAAAATGGTTATACAACTACACAAATCAATATTGTTCATAAAATAAGTACAAAAAATGGAATAAAAGATTTGCTTGGGGAGTTTCAAATTAGAACTCAAGAGTTAAATTACATTGGCGATGTAGAACATTTAATTTACGATATTTTGCAGAAAAAAGATATTTCAAAAGGTATACCTGAATTAAAAGAATATTATGATAAAATAGGTATAGAAAAAGCAGTTAAAGAGCTTTTTAATGATAAGAAAAAAGAGCAGAATTATTTTAATTACGAAAGAGCTATGTATTATTGGGTAAGAAACAAAGAAACCCAAACAGATAATAGCAGAAAATACCCCAAACCGAGATTACATGAATATGGGCTTGAAGAATACTGGAGACTATTAAGTTTTGATTCTTTAAGAAGAATTGATGAAAAAGCTAATGAAATTAAAAAACGTTACTATGAAAGGAATAAATTGGAGAAATAAGTATGAGAACTGTTTTTAACCCATTAATGTCTGCGAGCAGGATTTCTGGAAAAGTTCAATCTTCAAAATTAGTTAAAGATAAATTTGCAGAAGCTGTGAAAAAGATTTTGAATATGTTTGAAAAAACTAATGAAATTGGACGTATAGATGAACCTATTATTGTAAAAATACTTAATCCGTTAAAAGATTCAAAAATTTCTGAAGCAAAGTTGAAGATAGAAAGTCCTCGCATTAAAGATGATTATCGTTCAAGAGTTTTGTCTATGATTGCAGAGTCAGAAGAACTGGGTGGCGGAATATCTGTAGTTTTGGCAAATGGTACAAAATTTGCTATTGAGTCAACTCTTAAAAACCCAAACACTATAGAACAATTTAAGAATTTTATTCGTCAAGCAGAAAAAGACTTTGTAGCTTAATTTTATTTTATCCAACCTCCGCCGACAAGATGATTGTCATCTAAGCTGTAAAAAACAACTGCTTGACCTGCTGTTATAGCAGAAACAGGTTCATAAAACTTTATTTCTCCACAATTATTTTTTCTGTCTAAAATCACTTTTGCTTTTTTGGCTGACATGTTATATCTGATTTTTACATTTGCATCAAATTCATTTTTTTTAAATGGATATTGAAGAGACAAATCATTAAAAACAAGACTATCTGTATATAATTCATCTTTTGTCCCTACATAAACTATATTGTTTTTTGCATCGAGCTTTGTTACATACAACGGCTCACTGTGTGCTATTCCGATACCTTTTCTTTGTCCTATTGTATATTGAAAAAAACCATTATGGGTGCCAATCTTTTCTCCTGTTGTTGATAATATAAAATTACCATTTTTAGGTTGTAATTTTTGTGAAATATATTTTTTTGTCGTCATTGGCTTTGTTATAAAACATATATCTTGACTTTCTTTTGATGATTTTGAAGGTAAATCATTTTCTATTGCAATTTTGCGTATGTCATCTTTTGTATATTCAGAAAGAGGGAAAATAATTTTATTAAGCTGTTTTTGTTGTAATTCAAAAAGGTAATATTGTTGATCTTTTAAAATATCTTTTGCTGGATAAAGTTTTTTTATGCCATTGTCATCAACTATTTTGGCATAGTGTCCTGATGCAACAAAATCACATTTTAGTTCATTTATTGCATAATCAAACAGTTTGCCCCATTTAATTGTGCGATTGCACATTATACATGGGTTTGGTGTTTTTCCTGTTTTGTATGATTCCTCAAAATAGTCTATTACATCTTTTTTAAATTCTTTGCTTAAATCTATAACGTAGTGAGCAATGCCTATTTTTTGAGCAACATTTTTTGCATTTTCTGTAATTTGTTCAAATTTCTGGTCATTTAACATTTTTGCTGTTACAGCTATTACATCATAGTTTTGTTGTTTTAATAGCCAACAAGCAACACTACTATCTAGACCTCCGGATAGGGCAACAGCAACTTTGCTTTTTTTATTTGTATCAATTTTATCCATATTTTTTAGGTTTATAATCGTTCTTTTTTTTCTATATCAAAAAACAAAAAGTCATTAGTATTAATTTTTAGTGTAATTGTATCGTTAAAACCTTTTTGCGCATCTATCTTAGCAGAGCATTTTAAATTGTTTATATCAAAATAGACAATTTTTTCACTTCCAAGCATTTCTGAAATATCAACTTTTACACTAAATTCAAAATTTGGATTTAGGCTGTCCATTTTTTCCGGCCTAATGCCAACAATAACTTTTTTTCTGTCACCAATTAAACCTAATTGTTCTTGGCTTAGTTCTATTTCTGTTTCATTAAATTTAATTTTTTTATCAAAAATATCACAATCCACAAAATTCATTGAAGGTGCGCCTAAAAAACCACCTACAAAAGTATTTGCAGGTTGGTAATATATTTTTTCCGGTTCATCAACCTGTTGAATCACTCCTTTATCTAACACAACAATTCTATCTCCCATTGTTAGAGCTTCTGTTTGGTCATGGGTTACATAAATAAATGTTGTTTGTAATTTTTCGTGCAGTTTCTTTATTTCAGAACGCATTTGTACACGCAATTTTGCATCCAAATTTGATAATGGTTCGTCCATTAAAAACACTTTAGGGCTTCTAACTATTGCACGTCCAAGTGCTACACGCTGTCTTTGACCTCCGGAGAGCTGTTTAGGTTTTCTGTTTAAATATTCTGTTAGATTAAGTATTTCTGCAGCTTCTTTTACTTTTTGGTCAATTTCTGATTTTTTTAGACCTCTCATTTTTAGAGGAAATGCTATATTTTCATACACTGTCATGTGAGGGTATAATGCATAACTTTGAAAAACAAAAGCTATATCTCTGTCTTTGGGATGTACGTTATTTACACATTTGTCATCGATGTATATTTCACCGGAGGTAATATCTTCAAGACCTGCTATCATTCTCAATATTGTTGATTTCCCACAACCTGAAGAACCAACAAGAACAAGAAATTCTTTGTCTTTTATGTCAAGAGATATATTATTGATTATTGTTTTTGTGTCATATTTTTTGACAACATTTTTTAAAGTGACGTTTGCCATCTTTTCCCCTTAAATAGTAAATCTTTCGATTGGTATAATAAAGCCAAATGTACTGCCTTTTAGGCTTTCTGTTTCAGCCCACATTCTACCTTTAAGTATTTTTGTAAGATTATAAATAATGCCTAATTCTAAACTTTTTGTAACTGTCTTTTTAGCAATATATCTCTCAATATTGGAATATGGTTCAAATATATTGTTTAAATCTGCTTCAGAAATACCAGCGCCTGTATCATTAACTTTTATCATCAAGTATGCTTTTTCAGGCATGTTTTCCGGTACATTGAAACCTGCTACTTCAAGAAACTCATTGTCAGGATGACTTACAACAACTTGAATCGAACCGGATTCTGTAGCGTTAATAGCGTTTTGTACAAGGGTCGCTATAATACGCTTCAGTGATGCTTCATCACTGTATACAGTTCTTTTTCCCAAGCTGTTCAAATCAAAATTAAGTATAAGCTTTTTCTCTTCTGCTTTCGGTTTATATTCATTGAATAAACCTGTCATGAGATTTACAAAATCAAAATTCTTAAATTCGTAATCCCACATACCTGATTCAAGCTTTGAATACTCAATAAGTGACGTAATTAGCTCTAAAAGTTGAGTTGAATTTTTATTTATAATTTTTAGGTATTTTTCTTGTTTTTCGTTTACATCCCCACCAAGACCTTCTAAAATTGCTTGAGAAAAACCGTTAATAGAGTGTATTGGTGAGGTTATCTCACCTGAAATTTTAGACAAGAATGTATTTCTGTTTTTTGTAATTTTATTGAGATATTCATGTTCAAATAGTAGTTTGTTAAGCATTTTTTGACTGTTTGAAACATCTCTTATAGTTATGATAATTTTGTCTTCAATATCTTCAAACTCAGAAGCTTTAATTTCAAAAAACAAATCTTCTCCGAGATTCAATTTTGAGCGAACAACTGCTGAATCATCAGATTTTGCAAGATTGCTGATTAGGCTATATCCTCCATCAAACAAGTCAAGAAGCTCCATCTCAAAAAGTTGATCTTCAGAAAGTCTAAATAGGTTTAATAATCTTTCATTTGCATATAAAATTTCACCGGATAAAGAAATAACAAGAACTGCATCTGGGTAATATCCTAGTGCATCATTGTTTCTTCTTTTTTTAAATAGCCAAGATAATATATTCATTTTTTATCAACTCCAAGTGTGCCCCATATCTCTTTTATAATACTACCATAATTAAGGATAAAACAATAACAAAGATAAAAATAATGCGACTTTTTTCAAAAGTCGCATAAGTCAAGAAAGGAATGGTTAGACTATTAATATACTTAATTATTACAATTTTTCTTATAGTGTGCAAATTTATAAACAAATGTTAACTTGTTGTATAATTAATTATTATAATTTTGAGAACAAATATAATTGGAGTTTCTATGGAACAAATAAATATTGGTATTGTGTCTCTTGGATTGATTGGTGGTTCAATATTAAAATCTTTGAGCTTTGAAAAATCTTATAATTTGTATGCTGTTACAAGAAATGAAGATACAATAAATAAAGCAAAAAAATATACAAATAATGTTTTTAATGATATGACATCTTTAAAATGTTGTGATGTTATTTTTGTTTGTTCTCCAATGAGCAAAACTATTGAAATCCTTGATAAGTTAGAAAATATTGTACCGAAACAAACTATAGTTGCTGACGTTTGTAGTTTAAAAGAATTTGTCATGAAGAAAAAAAGACCTTACTCTTTTATTGGTTCACACCCTATGGCTGGTACAGAGAAAAGTGGTTTTGATGCTTCTTTTTCTGATTTATTTCAGGATGTAAAATGGATTTTGACACCTTCAAATGATTGCTCTAAAACCGATATTAGTAAATTGACAGATATTATATCAATAATGGGTGCGAAAACTTTGAAAATGGACCCAATATCTCATGATAAAGCTGTTGCTTTAGTTAGTCATATGCCAATGCTTATTTCTCAGGCACTGATGAAAACAGTTATTGAACATCCTGATGTTATGAAAGTTGCATCTAGTGGATTTCGTGATATGACAAGACTGGCTATGTCAAATGTCCAAATGGCTAATGATATGATAAGAATGAACAGTGTAAATATATCTTCTTCATTAATTGAGTTAATTGAACAGACAAGAACTCTTTTGACAGATGATGCTTATATTGAAGAGATTAAGTCTTTGTCTGAGATTAGGTCTAAAATGTATAATTCAGAAGGCAAAAATATCTCAAACTAAAGTTTTAAATATTGTCTACTTTTATATAGTTAAAATAAAATTTCAAACTGATATCATATAAATGTTAGGGAAAACATATATTATAGTCAGGGATGAAAATGAAAACCAAGGATGTAAACGGTGTTTGCATTGTTGATGTTGAAGAGGATTCTATATCAACGGCAAGCTTGAAAGATTTAAAGAATCTTTTTAAAGAAAGGTCTAATAAAAAGCGTATTGGTTTGAATCTAGGGGATGTAAAAACCTTAAAGCATGATTTTTTGGACTTTTTAAAAGATGCTGCGTCTATAAATAAAATTTCTCTTTATAATTTGACAAATGATGCATATCTAATGCTCTTTATCTCTAAATACGATGCTTATGCTGACATATATTTAGATGAGGCTGATTTTGTTACTAAAAAACGACCAATTATATATAGACGTTTAAAATTATTAAAATCTGCTTAAAATATTAAAAAACATTGCCAATTAGACAAATAAAAAAATTTGTATAATTATTATTTTAAGAGGTAATCAATAGAGGCTTTGATGGAGAAGGAAAATATACTAGTTGCTGTTCATAGCAATAATGACAAAAATGTTTTTAACCATGATTTATTTACCAATTTTTCTAATGGTTTAATTAAAGGTTTTAATGAAATAGGTATTAAATGTTTTTCTACAAGAGAATGTCATGCTAGAGATATTTATCCAAACATTGCAATAGCTTTTGACACTTTTGGTCTGCCTATATGGCAAAAATATTTGAATAAAAGTATTACGAACATTATGTGGGGAATTGATTCAATATTTTATCAAAACTATGATATTGTGAAACAATTTCATTCTTTCAAAAATTTTGTTTTGTTTAATTCTTGTCCTAATGATACTGAGCCAATTAAACAGTATATTCCTGAACTTGTACAAGGTTATATCCCGGTTGGTGTAGATTTGGATTTTTGGAAGAAAAAAGATTTAAAAAAAGAATATGATATTGTTTTCTTTGGTGCAATTGATGATTATGAGTCACAAATACAAAAGCTTAAAGAAATTATGCCGGAATTAGTATTTAATCTAATGATGCAATTTTGTGAGGTTGCTTTATCTCATCCTGTTTTGTCTTTGTGGGATATCTATTTGTTCTTTAAAAAACAATTAGGACTAGAGTTTGATGCTTCTCAATATGTTTTAATGGCAAGGAGTATTTCTTATATCATTACATATAAACAAAGAGTAAAAATGATACAGGCATTAAAAGATTTTAATGTTACAGTAATAGGAGATGGTCCATGGGATAAGTATGCTATGGGTAATATTAAAGTCATCCGAAACAGTAATTTTGAAGACAGGGTAGATATTATTAATAAAGCAAAAATTGTTCTACATTCTCAACCTTTCCATCAATCCGGTGGAATAAGCAGTAAAATTTTAAACACTTCTGCTATAGAAACAATGATTTTGACTGGAGATAATCCTACTTTAAAAATAGAATTTGGTGATGTCTTTGGCTATTGCAATCCTGTTACATATGAAGATATTGCAGAAAAAGCAAATTATTATCTTTCACATGATGATGAAAGACAACAAATGGCTTTAAATGCTTCTAAAATAGTTAAAGAAAAACACAAATGGTCTGATCGTGCAAAAAGTATTGCGGCAATAATAGGTTAAATATTTATTTGAGATGTTGCAAATTTTGCTCTTTCAGTTATTTCTTTAAGCATTGCGTTTTTGTAGAAACTTCTGCCAATACCTACAGCTGTTGCACCAGCTTTTAAGTATTGCATAAAATCTTCTATTGTTATTCCGCCAGAAGGCATAAGATTTAAAAATGGCATTGGTCTAAGCATATCTTCTATATATTCTACTTGACCCATTTGCTTTGCTGGAAAAATCTTTATTATAGGTATTCTGGATTTCCAAGCATTGTAGGCTTCATTTGGAGTTGAAACAGTAGCAATATGAGGTATTTTTTTGCCCAAACAAAATTTTAGTAAACTGCCTTGAAAAACAGGTGAGATAATTGTTTGTGCACCAAAATTAATTGCTTCTTGAGCCATCATAG
This sequence comes from Candidatus Gastranaerophilales bacterium, assembly GCA_944323475.1. Taxonomy (GTDB): domain Bacteria; phylum Cyanobacteriota; class Vampirovibrionia; order Gastranaerophilales; family Gastranaerophilaceae; genus Limenecus. The sequence continues at coordinate 29,710 of CALUSQ010000001.1, read as the reverse complement.
ATGTTATTATTCCTCCTGCCATAACTGTTATATTTTTATTTTTACTAAGTTCTTCTATTGCAGGCATTAAACTGCTCTTTTCTACAGTTATTTCAAATACATTAATACCACCGTTAAATAATGCATTCGCTTTTTCTATGGCTTCATTAGCTTCTTCTGCTCTTATAACAGCTACTATTTTATTTTTATAAATGGCTTGTATTGGATTCATTATTTAGACATCTTATCGTTTTTTGGGTCAATTTGTTTTTTTGTTTTTATTTTTATGAAATTAAAAACAGTTTTATTTTCTTCTATAATATCTTCGTCTTCATATCCAAGAAGAATTTCAAGATCTTTTTTTAATTTTGTTATATCATCATATTTTTTAAGCGTTCCATCAAGTGCAATTGATACATCGCCTGTCTCTTCAGAAACAACTAAACACGCTGAATCAGAAGTTTCACTCATCCCTATTGCTGCTCTGTGTCTTGTTCCATACTTCCAGCTAAGTTTAGGGTCTTCTGTAAGTGGCAATAATACTCCTGCTGATTTTATAGAATCTCCTGAAATAACTACTGCTCCATCATGAAGAGGTGTGTTGGGATGGAAAATAGTTAATAAAAGTTCAGTAGATAATATTGCATCTAGTTGTGTTCCTACATCAGAATATATATGTACATCATCACCTCTTTCTAAAACAATTAATGCGCCGGTTCTTGTTTTAGAAAGGTATTTAACTGACTCAATAAGTTCTTTTATTACGTTGACTTTTTGTTCTTCTTGTAGATTTTTTCTTCTAAGGTTAAAATGTGCATGAAAGAAATTGGACTGTCCTAAATATCCTAAAAATTTTCTAATTTCAGGTTGGAAAATAATCACAGCACCAAACATTATAATGCTTACCATTGTTTTTAAAAAAGCACCAAGAATCAGAAGATTTAATTTAATAAGCATTTCAGAAAATAACCAAGCAAGTAAAAGTATAAAAATACCTTTGACCAGTTTTTCTGATTGAGTTCCTTTAATAAATTTTTGATAAAGCAAAAGTAAAAATATAACAATTATAAGCACTTCAATAATATTGACCCACGAAAATGTCAATTGCAGTGCACTCAATTGTGCTATTAAACTTTCCTTTATTTCTCCAATCACTAATAACCTTGTTCTTTTTTAAATCTATCAGGAATTACATCAAGAGAAACCAAATGTTCATAATTTTCTCTATTTATAATAATATCAGATTGTGCATTATTTACAAGTACCGCAGCAGGTTTTTCAACTCTATTATAGTTGCTTGACATAGAATATCCATATGCTCCTGTGTCATAAAAACAAAGAATGTCACCAGGTAAAAGTTCAGGTAATTTTGTTTCTTGTATTAAAATATCCCCGGACTCACAAAATCTGCCTGCAATAGTTACTGTTTCAACAGGTGGTTCTTCTGGTTTGTTTGCTACTTGCGCAGTGTATACTGCTTGATATAGGCTCGGCCGTGGATTGTCTGCCATTCCTCCGTCAACAGCAACATACTTTTTGCCTTTGGGAACTTGTTTTGAACTGCCTACTGTATATAGTGTTACACCGGATGTGCCTATTATGCTTCTGCCTGGTTCTATGTGTATTTCAGGTTCTTCTAAATTGTATTTTTTTGAATTTTCTTTTACTGAAGTAATTATTTTTTCGGCAATTTCATTTATTGATGGCGGACAATCTTGTTCTGTATATTTTATACCGAGACCACCACCAAGATTTATGTGTGATAAATTCAGTCCATATTTTTCTTTAATTCTACTCATTTCTTTTAATAGTACTTCTACTTCATCATAATATATTGATGTTTCAAATATTTGAGATCCGATATGTGCATGTAGACCAACAAGATTTAAATTTTTATATTCATCAAGAAGCTGTTCTATTGCTTCATCAGTTTGTGTCAAATCGAATCCGAATTTTGAATCAAGGTGTCCTGTTTGTATATATTCATGAGTGTGGCACTCTATACCTGGTGTTACCCTTAATAGAATATCTACAGTTTTGTTTGCTGCTTTAGCTGCATTGTCAAGAAGAGCTAATTCCAAAAAATTGTCAACAGATATCAATCCAATACCAAGTTCAACAGCCATTTGTAATTCACTATAAGATTTATTATTGCCGTTAAACAAACATTTTTTCATATCAGCTCCAGCTGTTGATGCGGTATAAATCTCTCCGCCAGATACCATATCAAAACCGAAGCCTTCTTCATCTAATATTCTAACTATAGCTTTTGTCATAAAAGCTTTAGATGCGTATAACATACTAACTTTAGGATATTTTTCAAAAGCTTTTTTATATTCTTTTGCAATTGTTCTTATTGTTGCTTCATCAAAAACATACAATGGTGTGCCATATTTTTGTGCAAGCTCTACTAAGTCGCAACCGCCTATTTCAAGGTTTCCTTCTTTATTTATTTTTGTTGTGATAGGTTTTATTGATTGATTGGCTGTAGTCATAAAATATTTTTCTCCTTGAATAACAACTTTATTTTAGCATCAACATATATTTTTAAAAAGTATAAATGTATGAAAATATTGGTTTTTAGGGACATATATTAAGAATTGTAACAAAAAACGTATATACTGAATATCGAAATAATATTTTGTTTTTATATATGTGTAAGTAAAAAGTAAGTAAGGAGCCGAAAATGGGTTTAGCAGCATCACAAGCAAGATTATTATTATTAACAGCAAGAAAATCAGATTTGGAATACAGAGCACAACAAATCACAAACAGTGAAATGATTTTAGCTATGCAAACAGAAGAAGTTGCAAGAGAATATTCAAACAAACTCTCTAACCAAACTTTGAAATATATCAATGCTTCTGATTCAACAGAAATCGAAATCACTGCAGCAAATTTATATGACCTTTCTGCTACAGGTATGAAATTACAAATATACTGTGGTAAAGATGAAAATGGTAATCCAGTTTGGATGGATTGGACTCCAAATGGAGAAACAGATGGATATGAATATAGAGGTGATGATCCAGAACTTAAAAAAGAAGGCGGCATCACAGATCAAGAATGGAAATGTCTTTCTAAAGAAGACCAAGGAAATTACAGAAAACATTACATTAGTTATACAAATAACTACACAGGTCCAGAAATACTTGAAGGTATCAATGGCGGAACAATGAGAATAGTAACAGCATCAGGTCAAGAAGTTGATGCAATCAACGGAACAGGTTTTTCAGTAGCATACAATACAGCAGATGATGCTAAAGCTGATGCAGAATACAGAAGCAAAACAGCTGCAATTCAAATTAAAGAAAAAAGACTCCAAATGGATTTGCAACAAGTTGAAACACAACAAAAAGCTTGCGATACAGAAATTGACTCTGTTAAAAAAGTAATGGAAAAGAACATTGAAAGAACATTCAAAGTATTTTCATAATAAATAACAAAGGCTTTTAAAAACTTACATTTTACGTATTATGCAACCCAAATAAAAATCCGCTTCAGTTTCTTCGGAGCGGATTTAATTTTATAAAAAAATTAATTTTGCAAAAATTTCGCTAACTTTTTTATTGTAATCTTGCCCATCATCTTTTGTAAAAAGTTCTTTCCAATGACTTAATGCTGTACCATCTTGGGAATATGAAGGATTTGTCATCATAAGATGATGCGTGTTTGTGTCATATCTTAAAGGAAATATATCATCCATTTGCATAAAGCTAGGCAATTTATCGCTTGCGTATTCAAATCCTGAAAGACAGTTATAAATTCTATTTAAGCGCTTTTCGTACGTAATTCCTCCTTCTGTATTATCATTCGATACTTCTACTCCAGGTGCATATTCTCGTGAATATTTTAGTTTATTAGACCAATACTTTATATCTTCTATATTATCCGATGAAATAAAACCTGTACCTGCATTTAGTCCCATCATTTTATATCTATTGAAATCATCAGTACTTTTCTCTCCAACAAAGCACAATGTTGTACATCCTGTCCTTTTTCTTATTTCTTGAGTAATGTATTGCATTTGTGAATATTCTGGCAGTGCGCCTACTCCTGTATAATTTCCTATGTCATATCCTCCTATATGTTTTGCAGAATCAACAAAAATTGCTTCAAATCCTGTATTTACAATTTTCACCATTTCTCTAATATATAATTCAACATGTTCTGGATTATCCCATCTAAAGTTTGTATCTTCTTTGTATGGCTGTGAAATTTTTAATTGATCTTCAGAAATTATTGTTCTAAATCCTGTTTTGATACCTCTGAAATGAGCTAGGTCATTAAATGCCTTAAATTGTTCTGTAGGCGAAATTTTATCTGATATATCGTAGTCAATTATGTTTCGACTATAGCCTATGCCTAGCTTTATTCCATAAATTGAATTTTCTTCGTTTACATCTTTATTATAGCCATCACCATATATATTGGGCCAAATTTGTGATAGTATTATGCAATTAGCCCAACTTTTTGCAGAAGGTGGTATGGCTGGTAGTATTTTTATAGCACTATATATACCATTTTTGCATTTATTCTGATACATTTCTGCTATTGCTCTATTATTTATTTCTATATAATTGGCTAAACGTCCCCATTTATCTCCATAATCTGGTGTTTTTATATTATCAGGAAATATGTTATAAAACTTTGTGCATTCGCATAATGTGACTATTGATTCAATGCTTTGTTTTAAACTTCTTTCTAATAATTCATAAGGTAGTATATTTGAAATCCATTGTTTTAAATTCGCATTATTTTTTCCGTTTATTTTAGATGCTTTAGTCCAATTATCCGGATTTAGAATTATAGAATTTTCTTTAATTTTTAAAAGTTTATTTACGCAGTTTGATATTTCTTTTTCCATAAATTGAATATAGAAAAATATATTAAATTTGACATTAGACAAAAATACAATATTAGATTTATTTTTTATAAGTTTTTGATTGTCTAATTTTATTATGAGCTTTTTTCATAATACTGAAAAACTTTGTATAATATCCTGTTGCCATAATAGTAGAAGCTAATATCCATGCAATTGGACCTGCATAAAATATTCCAAAATAACTAAATCTTACAGCTAGGTATATAGCTGCAAATGAACGAACCAAAAGCTCACCTATGCTTGCAATGAGTGGAAGCAAGGCTTCTCCCATGCCTTGTAGAGCATTTCTAAAAATAAATATTTGCCCTAGGAAGAAGTAAAAAATTGTACTAATCCAAAGGTAACTTCTGGCTATTGATATTATATGTGTTTCTTTTTTACCTATGAATAGACCTACAATATCGCTTCCCCAAAAATGTATAATAATTGCCATTATTATACTTAATGTAATATTTATCAAAGAACATTTATTAACCCCAGCTCTTATTCTTGAGAAATTAAGTGCTCCATAGTTTTGGGCTGTATATGCAGCTAATGCAATACCAAATGAAATCATTGGCAGTGTTGCAATTTGTTCTATTCTCAAGGCCGCAGTAAATGCGGCAATTATGTCAGCACCAAATGAATTGCATACACTTTGAATTATTAATATTCCAATACCCAGTACAGAAGATTGTAATGACATTGGAATACCTACTTTTAAATGTTCAATAGCAAATGGTATAGATTCTTTTCTTATTGCAAAAAACCAGTCTTCTTTTTTTAGATGTAAAATAGGAAATTTCTTTTTTACGTATATAAGACAAAGTATAGCAGAAACTGCTTGTGAAATTACTACGGCTGCTGCTGATCCAGGTATACCCCAATGGAATTTTAAAATAAACAGTAATGCAAGAAATATATTCAATATAGATGCAAAAATTAAGAAATAAAGAGGTGTTTTACTATCACCAAGTGCTCTAACTATATTTGCAATAAGGTTATAAATATTGGTAACAATTAATCCTGCACAAACAATCTGTATGTATATGTATGCATCTTTGTATATGTCTTGTGGAACATTCATGTATTTTAAAAATACATTCATAAAAAACAAAAGGATAAGAGAAAATGCCAGAGTAAAAACTGTACTCAACACCGTAGAAACAGTTGTTGAACGTTTTACTCCTACAATATCCTTTGCGCCAAACCTTTGACCTGTTATAACTGAAAAACCGTTTGTCAAGCCAACAATCACAAACATTAAAAAGAAAAATATGGGAGATGTTGCACCGACTGCGGCTAATGCTTTCATTCCTAATGTCCTTCCAACAATAACAATATCTGCAATATTATATAATTGTTGGAATATATTACCGATTAGCAAAGGCAGAGAAAACCAAAAGATGAGCTTCATCGGCTCTCCAATTGTCATATCTTTTGTTCTATCTTTAACCATAAGTAAAAACCTGTTATTACAGATTTTATTTTACTATATAAATATAACAAAAAGCTATTTGTTTTTATTTTATTAATGTACGTGTTTGGGCCGGAGAAGTAACATTTTTGTGTTTTCAATAGCTTTTAAACCATGAGGTATTTTTGCTGGCATTATAATCATTTCTCCTGTTTTCAAACGATATGAATTTTTTCCAACAGTTATATCTGCAAGTCCTTCAATAATTTGCGCAACTTCATCTTTTTCATCTGTATGGATAGCTCTTTGAGAGCCTGCTTTAAAAGATATTAAGGTTAATGAGCTTTGTTCATTATCAAATATAAGTTTTTTATTTGTGTTATCAAGATATTCAATATCTTTTAAATTGATTATATTTGTCATATTTAACTCTTTTTTATTTATTATTTAATAGCACAGATATGGCGGAGAGGGTGGGATTTGAACCCACGGTGCATTGCTGCACACAGACTTTCGAGATCCGCACCTTAAGCCACTCGGACACCTCTCCTTTTTAAATTATTTGGTTTTATCAACACCCGGTGCATCTTTTATTATAAACGGTCGAACAAATGCATATGTACCGTATAAAGATAATAACAGTCCGGATATAGAAAGTATTTTTGCTGTTTTTTGCATTTTTGCTGCAAGCAAAGTTCCTATAGTTGCAAGAGTTGTGCCGCTCATTATGCCAAGGTATCCTTTAAAGATTGTTCTTGGAACAACAATTGTGTCTGTCATATCTGCAGAGTTTTTTGTTGCAGTATGGAATTTTTCAAGCCAGCTTTGCTTTTTATGAGAAGTTGTTGTAACAGATGCATTTTTAAAAGAGGGGATAGCATTAATTTTCATAAAAACATTTTACCTCATTGCTGTATGTTTTTATGATATATCATAAAAAGTTATTCGCAACATTCAGAATGGTTTGTGTTTACATCATTATTATTAATCACTTTACCGAACAGAAGTCGTAAACCTCCAAATCGTTTTTTTAATGTCTTTTTAATTCCGCATGTTATCTCATTTGCGTTTGCAATAAGACATTCTGTTCGGTACAAAGTTGATTGTACTTGTGGCATTGTTCCGGAGTTTATATTTGTTGCGGTATTATTAAAATTTTCTGTTAGTTTTTCCAATGTTTGTGTTGTTGCTTTTATATTATCAGCTGAAATATTTATATCATTCATTGTTGAATTAAGATTTTTTTGTTTTATTGCATTATCAAATTTTGTTGTAATTTGTTTTAAATTTCTTGTTGTTGTAGCTAAATTGTCAGAAGAAGTATAAATATTTTTTTGATTTTCTTTTAGGATGTCATTTAAAGAATCAAATACTATAACAAGTCCTTCCAATGCATTGTTTAGATTTTCCGAACTTTCTGTTAGATTTACTCTGATAGTTTCTAAATCATCTGGATTTTGATTATTCAAATAGTTATTTAAATCCACAGTTGATTTTCCTTCTATGATAGCTCCATTTTTTAGTATGTTCCTAGATGGTTCTTTGGGATAAATTATTTCTAAATAATCTTTGTCAAAGCCATTTCTTTTTTCGCTTTTCAAAAGTACTTTTACGTTTTCAGGTAAATTTATGTCTTTGGGATATAAAACCATTTTTATTAATGTATGTTGATAATCATCTGTGTGTTTTTTTTCTTTTGCATCTCCTATTTTAATACCTTTGTAATAAATAGGTAATTTTTCATGTGAAGGTCTTAATTCTTTAAATTTTGCATTAATATGTGTGTATGTTAGTGATTTGTACACACGAATGCTAATAAAAATAATAACTAATATTGTTAAAATAATATAAATAACTTTTTTCATAGTTAAAATACTAAAGCTTGTTTGAAAATGAAAAAACTACCTTTGTTGGCTAATTATGTATATCTAGTTTATTTTTTTTGAATTTGGATTTTTAATGTGTCATAAGAAAACTACGTGATATAATGTTGTTAAGAGGAGAGAGGTTTATTATGTACAACCCAAAATCACATAAGGCTGAAGAATTTATTTGCCATGAGGAAGTTTTAGCTACTTTAGAGTATGCAGAAAAAAATAAAAATAATATTGAAGTAATTGATAAAATTCTTGCAAAAGCAAAACTAAAAAAAGGTTTGACTCATAAAGAAGCTGCGGTATTACTTGACTGTGAGATAGAGGAAAAAAATAAAGAAATTTTTGATCTCGCAATGGAAATTAAGCAGGATTATTACGGCAACAGAATAGTTCTTTTTGCACCTTTATATTTATCAAACTACTGTGTGAATGGTTGTGTATATTGTCCATACCATCATCAAAACAAACATATTCCTCGTAAAAAATTAACACAAGAAGAAATAAAAAATGAAGTAATTGCACTCCAAGATATGGGTCATAAAAGACTAGCTATAGAAGCCGGAGAAGATCCTGTTAATAATCCTATTGAGTATATTTTAGAGTCTTTGAAGACAATTTATTCTGTTAAACATAAAAATGGGGCAATACGTCGTGTAAATGTCAATATTGCTGCTACATCTGTTGAAAACTACAAAAAATTGCATGAAGCAGGCATAGGCACCTATGTATTATTTCAAGAAACATATAACAAAGAAACCTATGAAAGACTTCATCCAACAGGTCCGAAACACAATTACGCTTATCATACAGAAGCTATGGATAGAGCTATGGAAGCTGGTATTGATGATGTAAGCTTAGGTGTATTATTCGGTCTTGAATTATACAGATATGAATTTGCTGCTTTGATGATGCATGCAGAACACCTTGAAGCTACTTTTGGGGTTGGTCCTCATGCAATAAGTGTTCCACGTATTAAAAAAGCTGATGATATTGATCCTTCAGCTTTTGACAACGGCATTGACGATGACACTTTTGCAAAGATTGTTGCCTGTATTCGTATAGCAACACCTTATACAGGCATGATTATTTCAACTAGAGAATCAGAAGCTTGTCGTGAACGTCTTTTAAAATTAGGAATTTCACAGATGTCTGGAGGTTCAAAAACTAGTGTAGGCGGCTACTATAAACCAATGCCTGATAATGAAGATTCTGCTCAGTTTGATGTTTCTGACAGACGTCCTCTTGATGAAGTTATAAAATGGCTTATGGAGCTTGGGTATCTTCCAAGTTTTTGTACTGCTTGTTATCGTGCAGGTAGAACAGGTGAAAGATTTATGGAAGTTTGTAAACAACAACAAATTCACAACTTCTGTCATCCAAATGCTATCATTACATTAAAAGAATATCTTGAAGATTATGCTTCATCTGAAACAAAAGTACTTGGTGAAAAATTTATACAACATGAAATGGATATTCTTGAAAGCGGAGAAAAAATAAAGTCTGCTGTAGCAGAGGATTTAATAAAAATTGAACAGGGCGAAAGAGATTTTCGTTTTTAATTGATTTTTTGTGTAGCTTTTAATTTTATTAGTCTGTAAGACAGTATAAAATTTTTTAAAATTTATGCTAAATTGTTGATATGAAGAAAAAAGTTATTTTTATTATTTCTATATTACTTTTTGTTTTTGTTTTATTGACAAGTTGTATTAGAGTTGACAGACCAGATGATATTACAACTCAAAAAACTATATCTTCATATTCTACTGATGAATACAAACCATATCCGCTTAAAACAAAAACGATAAATGGTGTAGATTATCTGCTGTCTCGTTCTCCAGCTGGAAAATCCGGTGGAATTTTAGTTGCCAGTACAATTGGAGAAGGTCCCAAAACTTTTAACTCTTGGAACTCGATGGATGCCACATCTTCATTAGCAGCTGATATAATGTTTGATGGTTTAGTTACCACAGATGCCTATACGGGAGAAGTTATACCTAAACTGGCTAAAAGTATAAAAATTTTACCTGATAATAAAACATATATTATTGAGCTTCGACATGGTTTAAAATGGTCAGATGGCAAAGAAATTACCGCAGATGATGTCTACTTTACATGGAATACAATAGTTTTTGGTGGGTTTGGAAATACAAGTACCAGAGATGCAATGTATATTGGTAAAGACTTGCCTAAAATAGAAAAAGTTGATAAATATACAGTAAAATTTACAACACCTAAACCTTTTTCTCCTTTTTTAAGACAGCTTTCAGTGCCAATTGCGCCAAAACATGTTCTTGAACCTGTTACAAAGCAAGGAAAAAGAGCTTTTGCTTCTTTTTGGAGTTCTAATACTAATCCTAAGGACTTTGTTACAAGCGGAGCTTTTAAACTAAAAGAGTATGTTCCTGCGCAAAGGCTAGTTTATGAAAGAAATCCTAATTATTATGTAATGGATGAGAAATGTCAAAAATTACCTTATTTAGATAAATATATTATTTTAATAGTCGGCGATTTAAACAATGAACTTTTGAAATTTAAATCAAAAGAGCTTGATACCGTTGGTCTTCGAGGTTCGAATGTTACACTTTTCAAAGAGAAGGAAAAATTCTCTGATTATAAAATATACAATCTGGGTCCTGATACAGGTACTATGTATTTTGCATATAATCTCAACACAAGAAAAAATGATAAAGGTAAATTTTATGTCAATCCTAAAAAACAGAAGTGGTTTAACGATATAAATTTTAGAAAAGCTACAGACTATGCGTTAGATAGAGAAAATATGGTTTTTAATATTGCAAGCGGTGTTGCTGCTCCTTTGTTTACTCCAGAGCCTTTGTCTTCAATATATTTGAATGAAAAAATTTCTAAAGGACATCCTCAAGATATACAGAAAGCAAAAGAACTTTTGAAAAAATCAGGTTTTTATTGGAAGAATAAAAAGCTTTATGATAAAGATGGCAATAAAGTTGAATTTGATTTGTATACAAATGCAGGCAATACAGAAAGAGAATCAATTGGTGTAATGGTAAAACAGGACTTAGAAGAACTTGGTATGACTGTTAATTTTAAACCAATTGAGTTTAATACATTGGTAAGTAAGCTTGTTAATACAAATGACTTTGATGCTGTAATTATGGGATTTACGGGTAGTCCTCTTGAACCGTATGGCGGTAAAAATGTTTGGTACTCAAATGGTACTCTTCATGTATTTAACATGAGAATGAGACCAGAGGATAATAATGATATTTATGATTGGGAAAAACAGTTAAATAAGATATTTGACGAAGCTTCTTTAGAACTTGATTTTAATAAAAGAAAAGCACTTTATGAAAAATATCAACAACTGGTATATGATATAAAGCCAATCATATACTTGTATTCTCCAATAAGAATTTCAGCAATAAGAAACAAATTTGGAAATGTTCATCCTACAGAGTTGGGTGGAGTTATACATAATATTGAAGAAATTTATTTAAAATAACTTTGTATGTTTGTTTTTAATGCTTCATATATTATTTGCTGCCGGATTATTTGTACAAATTTAGTAATCAGGTGTATAATAATAGACAATATTTTATTTAAGGGGAGATTTTATGAAGGTTTTAATTACTGATAAAATAAATGAAAAAGCAAAAAATATTGTTGCAGAGGCTGCACAGGCTGATATTTTACCTACGATGGATGAAGAAACATTGTGCAAGACAATTGTAGATTATGATGCATTGATGGTAAGAAGTCAGACAAAAGTTACAAAAAAGGTAATTGAAGCAGGTAAAAATCTTAAAATTATTGGTAGGGCAGGTGTCGGAGTTGACAATATCGATTTGGACGCTGCTACTGCTAATGGGATTATTGTAGTAAATTCTCCAGATGGAAATACTAATGCTGCAGCAGAACATACAGTTGCTTTAATGCTCGCTATGTCAAGGAATATTGCTAAAGCTGCTGCTTCAACAAAACAGGGGCTTTGGGAACGTTCAAAATTTACGGGACATGAGGTTTTTGGTAAAACTCTTGGAGTTATTGGTTTTGGAAAAATTGGTCATCACGTAGCAGAAGCTGCAAAAGCATTGGGTATGAAGATTTTTGTTTATGATCCTTATACTACAAAAGAAGTTGTTGAAAAATTTGGTGCAAAATATATTGAATCTTTGGATGAGTTATGGCCATTGTGTGATTATATTACAGTTCATGTACCTAAGACAAAAGATACTTTGCATATGATTAACAAAGAGACTATTGCAAAGATGAAAAAAGGTGTTCGTCTTATAAACTGTGCAAGAGGTGGTATAATTGAAGAAAATGCTTTGGCTGAAGCATTGGAATCAGGACAAGTAGCTCAGGCTGCTGTCGATGTGTTTGAGAATGAACCTGATATAAAAGATTCTGTTTTGGTTAATACAAAAGGAGATATTCTTTTAACGCCTCATCTTGGTGCAAGCACAGAAGAAGCCCAGTTGAATGTTGCAATTGATGTTGCTGAACAAATTAAGGATGTTCTTTTAGGTGGTAGTGCTCGTTCTGCTGTTAATATCCCTTCTTTAAAACCAGAAAAACTTGAGCCAGTAAAAGATTATATGCAGTTGGCTGAAAATATTGGTGAATTGGCTATGCAAATGTCCACAGGCAGTTTAAAAGGTATTTATATTACAGTTAAAGGCTCATTAGCTGATTTGGATGTTTCACCTTTGGAAACTGCTGTAGTGAAAGGTGTTCTTTCATCTTTTGTAAATGATGTAAACTATGTTAATGCACCTATAATTGCAAAAAATAAAGGTTTAAATGTATCAACCACAAAGTCTAATACTTCTACTGATTATATTGGTTCAATAACTCTTAAACTTGTTACTGATACACAAACAAATACAGTTTCAGGTGCTTTGATTGCAAAAGATATGCCAAGAATTGTTAAAATTAATGGATATAACGCTAGTATAGAACCGGAAAAACATATGTTGCTTGTACCTCACGAAAACAAACCTGCCATGGTTGCCAAAGTAGCAACAGTGCTTGGTGATAAAAATATTAATATTACAAGAATGAATGTTGCTCAAAACAGATCTAGTGAGGACAACATTTCTATCATGATTATAAATACAGGAAGTAAAGTAGACGATAATACTCTCGCTTTAATATCTTCAATTGATGGTATTGGAAGTGCAAAATATATAAAATTGAATGCATAAAAACAGCTGTGCTACCAGCAGGAACCTACAGAACCGGCTCCGCATACTTTACCGTTTACCCAGATTGCATATTCCAGTTCTGTGTTTTTGAAGCAAGTATTTTTTATATTTGCGTTTTTAAGTGAAGATTCTTCTAAGTCTGCATTTTCAAATGATGCATTTTCTAAATTTGCATTTTCAAAATTAGCTTTTTCAATATCGGCTCCTTTAAAATTTGCATTTTTTAAATTCGCATTTTTAAAGTTTGTATCATCAAGTTTTGCATTTTCAAAGTTAAAACCTTCAAGATTCATTCCAGAGAAATCATATTCTTCTAAATCTGCTCCAGAATAGTCTTTTTTATTTGGATCAAATTTACAATTTTCTGCATATGCATAGTAAGACATTAAAATTGTGGAAAATAGAATTGTTAATGAAATCAAAATCTTTTTCATATTAAACTCCAATCTTCATTATAAGCTATCACTTTGATCTTCTTTAATTCTTTCTGGTATAACTTTTCCTATATATTTAGATAAAGATATAGAAAACGCAACCCTATCTTCATTGTTATTTGGGACAATTACCGCAGTGGTTATAGATGTTGTTGGCTCCGGTCTTATTTTGAAGCCGGCAGCAAAAGCACCCCAAGATTCATCTCTTGATATCCAATCAGCAACTATACGTAATTTGTTTGGTATTATTGTTTGGTCAATACCAAGCATTACACCTGTCAATGATGGCATTTCTCCTTTACCTCCGACAAAGCCTCCTGCGGTAATTGTTGTCCTTGTTTCTTTAATAAGGAATGAGCTGTGTGCATATATCATGCTGTCTGGATTTTTACCTTCTGTTAAAGAAGGTGTTAAAGTTCCTCCGACTGTAAATCTTGTTGCTTTTCCAAGTTTAAAAACTTTTTTTGCTGTAAGATTTAGTTTTACATTTGTTTGGTCTTCAATTGTTGTTCCGGCTCCAACTGATATTTCTGTACCTTTCCCTGTCCCAATAATTGCTTGAGGGGTTAATGAAACAAATCCGTTACCAAAAGGTGAAAATTTATTTGATTGTTTTAAGATTACTTCTCCAGCAGGCAGAATATCTGATGATGGTACAGAAATTATTGTTTGTTGTGCAAATACAGGAGGACAAATAGAAAACAATATAAAAATTAGAAATAGTTGGCAATGTTTGTACATTTAATTATTATTAGCTAAAATACAACAATTGTAAATCATTAAAAGGTAAATTTTATGATAAAAATTATTGTTTAAAATAAAAAAAGTACCTCAAACTTAATTATGAGATACTTAAATTAATAACCTTTCTACTATATTATAAGAAATTTTTTGTGTTTTAGCAACAGAAAATTTAAAATAAATTTGACATAGAATAAGACAAAAAAAACGAGGGGTTTTGTAATCTCTTTCGATTTTACATCCCAACCCTCGTAAGGTTTTTACACTAGCCGAAACATTAATAACATTATAATTATAACACTTTTTTTAATATTATGCAAATATATCTGCTGATTTGTTAATGAATATTAAGCAAATTAAATCCCCAAAAATTCAATATTAGTAAGTATTTGCGTTAATACTTAAAAAACAATCAATTTGAAGTTTGCTACTTTTTAACCATGCTTTTTTTGCAGATATTCTTTAAAAGCAGCAACTGTTTTTGCTCTAAATTCTTCTGCCTGCATTCCTATTCTTGTGAGAGAGTCAGAACCTAATTTTCTATTACTAAAATTAAAAATTCTGAATAGAGCTTCTTCTCGAGGAAGCTTTTCATATACTTCAAAAAGAGCTGTTGATTCTTTTGTAATACGATTGTAAATGTTGCCCAATCCTCCTACTGCATAGTTATTGATTATATTGTCGTAGGCTCTTGTATAAGTTTCTTCTAATAAGGAGCAAGCTTGGATTATTGAGTTATTCCTGTTTTTGTCTGCAATAAAATCTCTCGCAACTTTTTCAAGTACAGGAACATTCACAAAACCATTGTGGGTATTTTCTTCTATAATTCTAAGTCCTTCGCTGCCAATTCCAAAATCATACATTGCATAAAAATCTTTTCTTCTGTTACCTGCTTTTTCAAGTGCATCAGTAATATTTAGAAGTCTTTCTCTGACTTGTGCGTTAATTTTTTTCTTATCAGTTCCTTTAGAAATAGTATTTTCTATTTCACTTTTTATAGTTTCTTTTACTTGTTCTATGTTTTCTTTTATATTTTGAGAAATATTATCAATATTTTCCGTAAATTCTTGTTGTGTATTTTTTGCTAGTTTAGTGTTTTTTATAGATTTGTATAATTTGTTACCGCCCCATATACCAAGTCCAGCTAAAATAACAGCACCGGTTACATATGGAAGTTTTGATTTGTTGTTTGTTGAAACAGCCGGCTTGTTTTCAGTTATAGATTTTTTATTTTCATTTGTAGTCATTGGATGTTTTTGTTTCATAACATCCATCAAATTAACTGAGTTTAGCTGCATTTTTTATCTCTCCTTGTCTAAATATAGTGACTAATTTATTTTAAACATGAATATAAAATTTTTTGCTAATTATATTTACTGTTTTATACTTATTATAATGTTTTTTTTATAATAATAAATTATTTGATTGTAACAATATAAAAAAATATTGAAAATATACTTAAAATTAAATAATATATGACTATGCAAGTATTTTTCGAGTTGAATAATAACCCTAATTTATCTTTGTGCCTTGGCTTTTTTGACGGGGTACATCAAGGTCACAAAGTTGTTTTGAAAAATGCTGTTAATTTAGCAAAGCAAAATTCTATTAAATCTGCTGTGATAACATTTAAAGAACATCCTCTTTGTTATCTTCAAAATAGAACACCACAGTACATTATTTCGTTTGAAGACAGATTAAAAATGTTTGAACAGCAAGGTATTGATTATGTTTATGTGCTGGATTTTGACGAAAATATTGCAGATATAATTGCCATTGATTATTTGAAAAATATAATTATAAAGAATTTTAGTCCCCAATTTATAACGACAGGTTTCAATCATTATTTTGGTGCAAACAAGCAGGGAGATGCTTCTTTTTTGCGTTTTTATCAGGATGAATTTGGGTATAAATTTTATGAAATACCTCCTATAACTTTTAATAATACATTAATTAGTAGTACTAAAATCAGGCAGATGATTTCTGTTGGTGAAACAGAATTGTTGCCGGATTTATTAGGTTCATATTTTTATATTAAAGGCAGAGTAATAACTGGAAACCGCATAGGCAGGACTCTTTCATTTCCTACAGCAAATATTAAATATCCTAAAGATATTATAAAATTATCTAAAGGTGTATATGCTGCATATACAGAAATTGATGGAAAAACTTATCATTCTATTGTGAATCTTGGGTTTAGACCTACAATTGACACAGAACATTCTCTTTTGCTTGAAACTTATTTAATTGATTTTAATGAAAATATTTACGATAAAGACATAAAAATTTCATTTATAAAAAAAATTAGGGATGAGCAAAAGTTTGCATCTTTACCTGATTTAAAGTCACAATTGGTAAGAGATGAAAATTTTGCATTAGAATTTTTTGAGAAGAATAAATTGTAGGCAATTATAAGATTTTTGTTACACAAGCTACAAGAATACAGTAAATTAAAGACATATATGCAGCACTAAGAAAAAACCTTGGGTTTCTCTGTAGATGTTTCATTTTTTCTCCAATAGATGATTTTTACATTTTCAATTTTGTTATGAATCTTTGAACAATCAAATTACCCGATTGAATAAATTTGGGGCAATTTGTAAAAAAGAGGTAATATTTCTTTAAATACAATTATTTATATTGTAAGATTTAGTAAAGATAATTTTATAGGAGTATATTATGACTAATGTAATACAAGGTAATTTCACTACAAGTGGAGAAAAATTTTGCATAATTGTTTCCAGATTTAATGAATTTATTGGCTCAAAATTGCTATCTGGAGCTGTTGATGAACTTGTAAGACACGGCGTAAAAGAAGAAACCATCGATGTCATATGGACTCCGGGTGCTTTTGAAATTCCTGTAATTGCTAAGAAAGCAGCAAAAACAGGCAAATACAATGCGATAATTACACTAGGTGCTGTTATAAAAGGTTCGACAGATCATTATGAATTTGTTGCTGCTGAGGTTTCAAAAGGTATAGCTCACGTATCATTGGAAACAGAAATTCCTGTTATTTTTGGTGTTTTAACTACTGATAATTTAGAACAAGCTATTGAACGTGCAGGAACAAAAGCAGGAAACAAAGGTTCAGAAGCGGCAAAAACTGCTATAGAAATGGCTAACTTGACAAAACTTATATAAAAATTTAATATTAGCAAAAAGTAGTTATATTAGGAGTTTTTGTATGAGTTTAGATTTAGTTAAAGCACTTAAGGCACCTACTTTGGCTCAAAATTGGGTTGTAAAGTTGATTATTGGTGCAATTTTATTTTGTATTCCTTTCGCAAACTTTATTACATTAGGTTATTTAGTTAAAGCTTTGCAAAATTTTATTAACAAGGAAGATAAATTACCGGAATACAATGATATGGGTTCTTTATTTGTTCTTGGGTTTAAGCTTTTTGTTGGTTCAATATTGTTTGCTTTACCTTTTGTAATTTTAGTATTTGCATTAACTTTATGTTTAAGCAAATCCGGTGCTTTGCTCTCATTTTTGATTCTTGTAATAGAAGTTCTTGCAGGATTTTTAGGAATGATTATGTTGGCAAGTTTTGCAATGGATGAAAAAATATTATCAATGGTTGATTTTTCAAGATTGATTAAATTATTTAAAGATAATACAGCAGGTACAATTTCTTTAATTATCAATATGGTTATAATATATATTGTTTATGCTGTTTTATTCGCTATTTCTTGTCTTTTGATTGTGACAGTTGTATTACTTCCATTTATTTCTTATGCTTTGTTGCTGACAGTATACAATCTGGTTGGTCAGTTTGCTGCTGAAGCACCAAAGTTAGAAGAGATTAAATCACAGATTTAATTATCAGATTTATAAATTAAAATTTTATTTAAAAAAACATATAAAACACACTATCATTTTATATAAAAAAGTGCTACAATGATAGTGTGTTTATTATTTAGAATTGTTTAGGAGCATGCTAATGGGTATTAGTCTGAAGCAGGCAATGTTTTTTGTGCCAAAAAATGACAAATGGATTAGAACATTATTAATAGGCGGGCTCCTTTTGTTTTGTCCAACATTTGCTTATGTTTTCCCAGGTATTAGAAGAATGATTTTTGATCCTGTAAATTATTTTTTATTGGCTTTATTTGTAATGTTTACAATAGTTGTTTCTGTTGCCGTAACAGGTTACTTTTTTAAAACGATTCATAACAGAGTTATTCATGATAAAGAAGGATTACCGGATTGGCTGCATTTTGACAAATACCTCAAGGTTGGATTAAATGCATATATTGGTGGTATTGTGCTTTCTTTGCCATTTTTGTGTTTTGGTTTATTATTGTTGCTTTTTACTCCTATGACTTTAAGTAAAGAAATAATACCATTTCTAATTGTTCTTGTTATTATGCATATTATTTATACGTTTTTATATATAATGGTAGCACTTAATTTTGTTGTAGATTTGAAAATGAGTTCATTCTTTGATTTTAAAAGAGCATGTTTTCATTTGAAAGATAATATTTCAAATTTTGTACTTCTTGTTGTGAATTGTTTATTTTTGGCGATAATACATTTGATTTTAACAGGTATATTAATTAATGCTCAAATTTTTGCATTATTAATACCTTTTATATCTTTCTATGTTTATCTGGTTTATACAGATTTATTCGCTCAATTTGTTCAATTAAAAGAGAGAGGCTTAAATCATGAGACTGAATGTATTGCTTAAAAAAATATTTAAAAGACACAAGAAACATCTTCCATTTGCTCCTCATTTAATGGAGTATTGGGCTAAATTTATGATTTTTTGCTAGATTATAATCTAGTAGTAAATATTTTTGAATTTTCAATAAAATTTATTGAAAATGCGCTGGTTTTTGGAATTAAAATTAATTCTTCTTTTTTAAGTTCAAATACTTTGTCTTCCATAGATATTTCTATTTTACCTTCTAATACATAAAATAATACATCTTGTGGAGATATTTGTGAAGGTACAATCATTCCTGCTATTGCAGCGAATAATCCTATTGCTCTATGTCCATCATTTATTAGATATTTATTATCAATTCCATCTTGTCTGTAATTTAGTTCCTCAATAGGATTAATAATTTTTTTAAACATATTACTCCTTGTTTTTTACTTATAATAATTTTTTATGTGTTTTTAATATTTTTCAACACCCGTGTGTTTAATTTTTTGTAAAGTTATCGATAGATATTTATAAAAATTGATGAATAAAATTTTTTATTCACATATAATGTTTTTCAGGAAGGAATGAAAATTGGCAAACAGTCTGGTAAAATCATCTGAAGGAAAAATACAAAAGTTACCACCGCAAAATATAGATGCGGAAGAAGCTATTCTTGGAGCTGTATTGTCAAATCCGGTTTGTCTGAACAAAATTGCTGATATTATCCGTCCGGAAAGCTTTTATAAACCTGCTAACAAACAAATATATTCTGCAATTATAGATCTTTTTTCAAGAAATCAAGCTATAGATATTGTTACTGTATCTGAAAAATTAAATGAAGATAATAAATTAGAACTTGTTGGCGGAAGGGCATACATAAATGATTTAGTCCTCAATGTAATTACAACAGCAAACGTTGAATATTATGCCAAAATAGTTCAAGAAAAAGCGATTAAAAGAGAACTAATTAATGCGGGCTCAGAAATTGTAGAAATGGCATATGATAATCAAACAACAGAGGCTACACTTGATAATGCTGAAAAATTGATTTTTAATATTGCACAGAAAAAAGCTTCAACTGATTTGATTTCAGTCAAAGATTTAGTTATCACAAGTTATGAGCAAATTTCATACAGATATGAGCACCGTGAAGAACTTATTGGAGTCCCTACAGGATTTTATGATTTAGATGCAATGACATCCGGTCTGCAAAAATCAGATTTGATTGTTTTGGCAGCTCGTCCATCAATGGGTAAAACAGCTTTTGCTCTTAATATTGCTCAAAATGTCGGTCTTAGAGCAAACAAAGCAGTGGCTATATTTTCACTTGAAATGCCGAAGGAACAGCTTATTCAACGTATGCTATGCTCTGAAGCTGAGGTTGATAGTCAAAAATTAAAAACAGGTAATATGCAATCAAAAGACTGGGAAAAGCTTACTAACGCTATGAATCTTTTTGCTGATGCTCCAATATACATTGATGATGCTGCTGGTGCAACTGTTATGGATATTCGCGCTAAGTGCAGAAGATTAGCGATGGAAGAAAAAAATCTTGGACTTGTTGTAATTGATTATTTGCAATTAATGGAAGGGACAGGCAATAAAGACGATAGAAACCAGCAGATTTCTGGTATTTCAAGAGGATTAAAAATGCTGGCAAGAGAACTAAGTGTTCCTGTTATTGCTTTGTCTCAGCTTTCACGTGCGGTAGAACAGCGTACCGATAAACGTCCTATGCTTTCTGATTTGAGAGAATCAGGAGCGATTGAGCAGGACGCTGATATTGTAATGTTTATTTATCGTGATGAATATTATAACAAAGAAGATACTGAAAATCGTGGTAAAGCTGAAGTTATTATTGCAAAACACAGAAATGGCTCTGTGGGTTCGATTGACTTGTTATTCCAAGGTGCAATTACTAAATTTAAAAATATTGCTAAAACAAATGTATTTTAATTAATAGTTAATAAATTGTCTGTTTACAGTTTTTATTAAAATAAAAAGCCCTCAAATTTTTGAGGGCTTTTTTATAGGGTAAGTTGTTTTACTCTTTAGTATATTCAGCATCAATTACGTCATCATCAGAATTATTTGTTGAGTCTGATGATGAATCTGCTGTTCCTTCAGCACCAGCATCACTAGCTGCTGATTCTTGTTGAACTTGAGAGTATGCAGCTTGAGAAATACCATACATTGTTTGTTGCAAATCTTCTGACATTTTTTTGATTTCGTCAGCTGGTTTGTTATTTTTCAATGCTTCTTCAAGAGTTTTTCTTTGTTCTTCAAGTTTAGATTTATCAGCATCAGAGATTTTTCCTTCAAAATCTTTTACTATTCTTTCAGCTGAAGAAATTAGGCTGTTAGCATTATTTTTAATTTCTGCTTCTTCTTTGTGTTTTTTATCTTCAGCAGCATTTGCTTCAGCTTCTTTAACCATTCTGTCAATATCAGCTTCAGAAAGATTTGAAGAGTTTGTGATAGTGATTTTTTGTTCTTTGTTAGTTGCTTTATCTTTAGCTGATACATTAACAATACCGTTGGCATCGATATCGAATGTAACTTCGATTTGAGGCAAACCTCTCATTGCCGGTGGAATACCATCAAGTCTGAACATACCTAATGATTTATTATCTTTAGCCATAGGTCTTTCACCTTGAAGTACGTGTACATCAACAGCAGTTTGGTTATTTTCAGCAGTTGAGAATACTTGTGACTTAGAAACAGGTATTGTTGTGTTTCTTGGAACCAATGGTGTCATTACTCCACCCAATGTTTCAATACCAAGTGTTAACGGCGTTACATCTAACAATACAATGTCTTTAACTTCACCAGCTAATACACCGGCTTGAACAGCTGCACCTACAGCAACTACTTCATCAGGGTTAACTGATTGGTTAGGATCTTTGCCTGTATATTCTTTTACAAGAGCTTGTACAGCTGGGATACGTGTAGAACCACCAACAAGTACAACTTCGTCGATATCACCTTTAGAAAGTCCTGCTTCTTGCAATGCATCAGCAACAGGTTTTTTACATCTTTCCAACAAATCGTGAGAAAGTTCTTCAAATTTTGCTCTTGTTAATTGCATATCAAGGTGTTTTGGACCGTTAGCATCAGCTGTAATAAACGGAAGGTTGATGTTTGTTTCAACCACTGAAGACAATTCGCATTTTGCTTTTTCAGCTGCTTCTTTTAAACGTTGCATAGCTTGTTTATCGTTTCTAAGATCAATGCCTTCTTGTTTTTTAAATTCTTCAACAAGCCAATCCATAATTTTTTGGTCAAAGTCATCACCACCAAGATGTGTATCACCTGATGTTGAAAGTACTTCATGTACACCATCGCCGATTTCAAGAACTGATACATCGAATGTACCACCACCTAAGTCGAATACAAGAACTTTTTCTGGTTTATCTTTTTCAAGACCGTATGCCAAAGCTGCTGCAGTTGGTTCGTTTACGATACGTAAAACATCTAAACCTGCAATTTTCCCTGCATCTTTTGTTGCTTGTCTTTGAGCATCGTTGAAATATGCGGGAACTGTAATAACTGCCGATGTAACTTTTTCGCCCAAATATGCAGACGCATCATCGGCAAGTTTTCTTAAAATCATTGCAGAAATTTCTTGAGGTGTGTAATCTTTACCGTTTATGTTTTTCTTGTAGTCAGTACCCATTTCTCTTTTGATAGAGATAACGGTTTTATCAGGGTTTAAGATAGCCTGACGTTTTGCTAATTGACCTACAAGTTTTTCACCTGTTTTTGAAAATCCTACGATTGACGGGGTAGTACGAGAACCTTCTGCGTTTGCAATAACTGTTGGTTTACCACCTTCCATTACTGCAACAACGGAGTTTGTTGTACCTAAGTCAATACCAATTGTTTTTGCCATAGTTTTATTTCTCCTTTGAAATTAATATTGTCATGTTATTTTTTCTATATAATTTATACCATCGATTTCAAGGAAAAATTAAAAAATAAACAAAAAATTAATATTTTATTTTTTTATATAAAAAAGATCAATCTGGCTAGTAATTTTTTTAATTATTTTACAAGCTATTTTTTATTTTTATCTCAAGAATAGGGAACATCTTATCTCTGGATTGGAAATGAGAATATATAATAGTTTGAGGGAAAATTTGATTTTTTTGCGTTTCAAATATCCCTTTTATTATTTGATAAGATTTTATATTTTCAAACTGATATTTATAAAAATCAGTTTTGGTGTCATTTACAAGCATAAAAGTTTTTTGTTTAAACCAAGGTTTTTTTAGTTCAATTTTATTATTTTTAAATTCAGATATTTTTACCAGTTCAACATCTGGAAAATATTTTTGAATTTCTGATGGGGTTAACTCTTGGGTTGTGATTTTTTCGCCATTAAAATTCAATTTGTAGAATTTAAGCGAGTGAGCATTGTACGCAATGAGATTATTCTCATCTAAAAATTCGTATGTTGAATTAGTGTCATATTGTTTGTCAGTAGAATCATATTCACTGTATCCGCCTGATCCTTTTGTTGTGTATTTTGTAAACAGAATTTCATTTTCATTTAAATTTTCTTGCTTTATATCAATAGCAGCTTTTGTCCATGATTGTGTTTCTTTATTATACACAACTGATTGAGAGTCTTTTATGTCATTTATCAATGGTGCTTTGTATTCGTAAGCAAAAACTATATTGGAAAATAAGAAAATTGTTAGTACTATGATGAGTTTTTTCATAAATTTCTCCTAAATAATTTTTCTTATTATACATAAGAATAAAAGACCCTGCAAATTGCAGAATCTTTTATTCTTAATAATTTTTATAAGGTTTATTTTTATTTTACTGATTTTGTAATTTCAGAAGTAATATCTGTTCCGCCGTAAAGAACAACACCTTTTGCTATAACTATATCATAGTTAGCAGCTTTTGCTTTTTGTGCAATTACGTTAGATATGCTTTTGTCTATAGCAGCAAGCTTTGATGTATAGTCTTTTTGAATAGCATTTCTTTTTTGATTTAGTTCTTTGTTATATTTGTCTTCTAATGCTTTTTTCTTTGTAGCATTTGTTTCTTTTGCTACATTTGCTCTTGCTGTTTTAACAAAGTTTGCAAGATCTTTGATTTTAGCTTCTCTATCAGCTTTAAGTGTTTTTACTTGTGCTGAAGATGCTACTACTTTTTGTACGTCAACTACAGCAATTTTTGAAGGTACATTTGAGATCGCATAGTTGCTAACTGTCATACCAATTACGAATGCACTTAAAGTCAATGCAAGGTATTTAACACCATTTTTCATATATAAATCTCCTTTTCTTATATATGCTTATTTTATACAAAAAAATCATTATGACAAGTTTTTTATAATACACTTTTATCTTGACAAAAAATAACTCATAAAGATAACATTAAGTATTATCAAAGCAGAAAGAATAAAAAATGGCACTTAGAGTTTTGTTATTACTTTTATCTTTAACTATTCTTGCAAATATTATTATACTTGCTGTTAGTTTTATATTTAATGTGAATTTGTACAAAACTCATGGCAAAGCTATTTTAAATGGCTTTGGTATTTTTGCATTAACAGTTGCAGTAGTTTATGCAATATTAGCTATAGTTGGATTAGTATAGAAAATGGAGAAAAATATGTCTGCACCTTTTAATTTTCAAAATAAGGATTTAGCGATTCCTGTATTGATTGTTGTTTTACTTGTTGTTTTTATAATTATTTGTAATCCTATTGCTATGGTAGGTGTTGGTGAAAGAGGGGTGAAAGTTACCCTAGGTAAAGTATCACCTGAAAGCTATGGTGAAGGCATACATTTGATTACTCCATTTATTTCTAAAATAAAAAATATGGATGTGAAAACACAAAAAAGATTTATAGAAACTTCTGTTTATACAAAAGATATTCAACAAGCGAAAATCACATATGTAATAAATTATAATTTGCAACCTGATAATGCTCATAAAATGTATAGAGAAGTTGGAATGCACTATGAAGATACTATATTGATGCCTGTTGTAGAAGGTACAATAAAAGATGTTATCGGTAAATGGAATGCGCAGGATTTAGTTGCAAATAGAGAAATAGCTACTAGAGAAATTCTAACAAAATTGCAAAAACACTTAGTTGATAATTATATTAATGTTACTGATTTTCAAATGACTGCAATAAATTATTCTGCTGTTTTCGAAAGAGCAATCGAAAGCAAAGTTACAGCTCAACAAGAAGCTTTAAAAGCAAAAAATAAAACAGTACAAATTGAAGAAGAAGCAAAACAAAAATTGATTTCAGCTGAGGCTGAAGCAAAATCTATGTCAATTAGGGCAAATGCTTTATCAAGAAATAAAGCTTTGGTTGAATATGAAGCTGTTCAAAAATGGGACGGCAAATTGCCTGAATATATGATGGGTAATTCTATTCCATTTATTAATCTTAATTCTAAAAATAAATAATATATTTAAGGAGTTATTATGAAAGTTCTTTTGGTAAACGGAAGTTCTCGCAAAAATGGTTGTACTTACACTGCATTGTGTGAGGTCGCAAAAGCACTCAATGAAAATGGAGTAGAAACAGAAATTTTTCAAGTCGGAAATCCTGAAATTAGAGATTGCTGCGGATGTTTGGAATGCACAAAACTTGATGGCAGATGTGTTTTTGATGATATAGTTAATGAACTTATAGCTAAAGCCGCTGATTTTGATGGATTCGTTTTCGGTTCACCGGTATATTTTGCTCACCCGTCAGGAAGATTGCTTTCATTAATGGACAGGGCTTTTTATGCAGGTAAGAAAAATTTTGCTTTTAAACCGGCTTCTGTTGTTGTTTCTGCTAGACGTGCCGGTACAACTGCATCCTTGGATGTGATTATGAAGTATTTAACAATAGCCAACATGCCTGTTGTTTCTTCATCTTATTGGAACATGGTGCATGGAAATACTCCTGAACAAGTTGTACAAGACTTAGAAGGAATGCAGATTATGCGACATCTTGGCGAAAATATGGCTTGGATTTTAAAGTGCATTGATATTGCAAAAAAATCCGGGCTTTCTCATCCTGAACAAGATGCCAAAATAAAAACAAATTTTATAAGATAAGGTTATTTTTTGTATAGATGTAGCTGGGTTGATGAAAACTCCGAAATATACATAAAATATCATGATGAAGAATGTGGCATTCCAAAATATGAAGATAGAGAGCTTTTTGAGCTTCTTGTTATGGAATTGTTCCAACCTAGATTGTCTTGGTTAACAATTTTGAAAAAAAAGAACAGATTTCAAGAAAGCATTTGATAATTCATTTTAATGTATAATGAAAAGAATGAAAAAAAGAATAATCTTACTATTATTTATATTCATAATAAGTCATAACGTAACCACTGCACAAACACTTTCTCATAAGGTAATCAAAATTATAGATGGCGACACTGTATACGTTGACTTTAACGACAACGAAATACCTGAGCAAAACGAAAAAGTAAGAATCAATGGCATTGATACATTTGAAACTAAAACAGGTGCTTTTTTAGATTATCAAATTAAAAACTATAACCTGACTCAAGATGAAGCTTTAGGGCTTGGGTATTATGGGAAAGAGTTCGCAAAAAAAGAATTATTGAATAAATACGTAAAAGCAGAATATACAGCAAAAGAAAAGTTTGATAAAAATAACAGACATCTGATGTCGATTTATTATGACTGCAGCAGAAACGGTAAATGCAAAAACTATGAGCAAGAGGTTTTGAAAGCAGGTCTTGCAACTGTATACCAACAATCAAATATTGCTGACCAATTAAAGCCTTATGAGAATATAGATAAAATAAAAGCCTATGCAAAAAAATCACATAAGCTTAATTTGGTTGTATTAAATAAAAAAACAGGCAAGTATCACAAAACTACTTGTGAATATGCTTGGATGGCAAGTAAAGCAGAATTAGTTCAGCAACCTAATTTTTGGAGTAAAAAGTACAAACCATCCTGTTGCTGTTTTGAATGCAAAGATAGTGAAAAAAATGCTATTAGCCAGGAACTTAAAGAAGATTTTGACATATACCAAACTCCTTATAAGCATTCGATAGAAATAGTTCCTAATATTGATGCAAATAAAAAACAAAAAATAAAAACAAGTGTAATGTTGCTATTCAACAGCCCGATTCAATACAATATGTTTCCCTCAGACAAAACCAGAACTATATCAGGTAGGGTTTTAATTGATGAATTGAATAAATTGAAAGGTGAGGATATTTACCTTGCGACTTATGGTATAGCAGAACAACCTGAAATAGTTAACGCTTTTATAAAAGCACAAAAGCGTAAGAACAAAATCTTTGGTATTGCAGATGTTGATATCTATAATAGAAGTGTTTATAAAGATACATTTTATGCAATGAGAGATTTTGGAAGTTGGAAAACTGATTATGCAGTAGATAGAGCTATCGCTGATAGAATTATTAAAGATACAGCAGCAGGGAGGAGTGCTGAAAGGGGAACTTACAATGGCAATATAATGCACAATAAATTTGTTACTCTTGGTAAAAACAGAGTATGGACAGGATCTACAAATTTGAGTTCTTCTGGTACAGGCGGATTAAATTGCAACCTAAATGTCTTAATTGTTTCTCCTGAAATTACTTATGCATATATTCAAGAAGCCAAACAGATGTACACAGGGAAATTTCATTACACAAAAGTCCCTTATCATATCAAAAATGTAAAATTGGATGATGGTTCTATTCTGTCTGTATATTTTTGTCCTAATCCTGATATTATCGATGAGTTGGTATATAAGATAGATTCTGCTGAAAAGTACGTCTATGTGTCAATGTTTTTTCTAACTCACGATAGAGTTATCGAAGCACTTTCAAAGGCAAAACAAAGGGGCGTAGATGTAAAAGTTATTACATGTGCATCTGCTGCTAATGAAAAATACTCTAAACATACAAAAATAAGAGAAATGGGTATTCCTCTAAAAGTTGAGAATTGGACTGGTAAAATGCATATGAAAACAATTATTATTGATGATAAATTAGTAACCGTAGGTTCAATGAATGCAACCAAAACAGCATCAGAAAAGAATGATGAGAATATTGTTTTTATAGAAAGTAACAAACACGCAGCACAAGCAAGAGAAATTTTTGAAACATTATGGAATGATATTCCTGATAAGTGGTTGACAGGCACACCAAAAGCAGAAAGCCCAGATTCAGGCAATTCTTGTAATGATGGATTAGACAATGATCACGATTGGAAATATGATGCTCAAGATCCTGATTGTGCAGGGTTTGACTATTTTAAAGCTTATCGACTTAGATGGTCAGAATAACACTGTATAAGATTGCAGTGACACTCGTTTTTATTTTGTTTCTTGTTGTTATTTTTCAGGTAACTTGTTTTAATTTTTTCAATATTTTGAGGCAAAATAAGTTCCCTTAAAAGCATATCCATATTCCAACCAATTTTATTTACTCCATCATCTATTTCATATTCCATAGCCTTTTTAAATAGATATGGATACTTTTCATGTAGTCGAAGCCAACTTATTTTCGGTTGGTAAAAGCAGAAATAGCAACCGGAACGACCACTCCAAGAATAATAAGCTGGGATTCCTATTCCTGATTTCTTTAAAATTTCTTCAACATCTTGTTTATTAATACTATATTCAATAAACGGATATAGCTGCTTGATATTTTTTCCTTGAAAGTTTTCTGGTTTTGCTCTATGAGCTTCGTCTGCTCTAATACCTACATACAAATTTTTTACTACCGATGCATGAATCGAATGGAGATATTTACTAAAAGGCTTAGTTTTCATTTCCACAGTGCACCATCGTCTATGTGGGGCAGGTAGATTTTTATATATCTGAATCAAGTGCTCAAAACTTTTTTCTGGCTTAACTACATGTATTTTCTTATTTAAAAATACTTCTATTTTGTTTAGATAGTCATAAGTTTCAGGTAGTTCACATTCTGTGTCACAAAAAACGAGCTCGAGTTTTTCAAAGATTTCAGGCATATTTTCTTTCATAAAAAATGCTAAAGCAGTAGAATCTTTTCCACCACTTAAACTTAATATATGGTATTCCTTTTTGTCTTCCATTTTTATCTCCTCAACCAAGTCTAAATATCTAACCATCAACTACTTTTCTCAAAATTACATTCTATAAGACTTTGAAAGTTATAATATTTTAATTAACAACTTATCAAAGCTTAGATTAATGATTGAGATTCGGGGTATCTCATTTTTATTTAATTTTATAAATTTAATTTAAACAATATTATTAGAAAACAATACAAATTAAGTAATAAAAATATTTAATTGAAAAAGTATATTTTATATTATTATTATTATTATTATTATTATTTATAATTTGAAAAAAAATACGAAAATTAATTATTTTTTAATAATTTCTATTTAAAATAGATTATCTTATATTTGAAATTTTACTTTAATAATATTGTGCAAAAGCAAATTGAAAAGGTAAATTGTTGTAAAGTAACATAAGAAAACAGAAAAAGTAACACAACGTTTCAGAATTTTACAAAAATACAGATCTAATATAATCATGCT